>JARKNW010000092.1 GCA_029976075.1 Pleomorphomonas sp. | reverse complement strand
CCCGTCCGCCAGATCAGGCCGCCTTCGGGCCACCGATGCTGAGCGTATCGGAGCCATCGCCGCCGCGATGGCGTTCGACCTCGGCCTTGAGACGGGCGGCCTCGCGGCGGCTCTGCCGAGCGGCACGCCGGACATGGCCCTGGCCGAACCATGAGCCGACGCCCCCAACCAGCACGCCAAGCGCCAACGCGGAGAAGAACACCACGTAGAGCGGCACCGTGAGCGAGAAGAAGGGTGCCGACGGGTTGAACGGGTCGAGCACCAGGGTCACCGGCTGATTGTTGACGACGGCGAGCGCCACTACCACGATGGCGAGCGGGCCGAGGACGACGATCCGGAGAAAGGTCTTCACGGGGGCGTCACTCCTGTGCCGACCAAAGGTCAGCTTACCTTGCCGTCGTTGAGGCGCTCGCGCATTTCCTTGCCCGTCTTGAAGAAGGGCACGTATTTCTCGGAAACCGGAACCTTTTCACCCGTGCGCGGATTGCGCCCGGTACGGGCCGGCCGGCTCTTCACGGAAAATGCGCCGAAACCGCGGAGCTCCACGCGATCGCCGCTCTTCATGGCGTCGACCACGGTGCCGAGGATTGTGTTGACGATATTCTCGATGTCGCGCTGATAGAGGTGCGGATTCTGCGCCGCGATACGCGCAACCAGTTCAGACTTGATCATGGGCGAAAAGCTCCCTGCCGGCTGAGCGAACGAAAAAAGTCATTGAAGGGTCGGGCCTTAAGGGTGCCAAACTGACACGAGGCCGTCAAGCCGACCTTCGCCGTTCAATGTCGAAAGATCGACGCCGATCAGGCGACCGACCACTGCCATGGCTCTGTCGGCGATCCCGAAGCCGGCGTAGGGCCGCTCAGGCGCCCAGTCCACCACCTTGAGATCCTTTTCGACACCCTTGGAGGTTTCCAGCCAGGCAACCGCCGCATCCTCGCCGCCGATCTCGTCGACGAGCCGAAGGTCGAGCGCCTGCCGACCGGAGTAGATGGAACCATCGGCGAGCTTGAGTGCATCGGGACGGGCGAGCCCTCGACGTTCGGCGACGATATCCACGAACCACGCGTAGGTATCGTCAACGAGTCGCTGGATCATGGCGGCGGCACCGGGTTGCTCGGGATAGGTGAATGGCGACGGCTCAGCCTTGAGAGGAGCCGATTTCACCGTCTTCACTTCGACGCCGATCTTCTGCATCAATGCGCCGACGCTGCCGTATTGGAATAGCACACCGATCGAGCCGGTGATGGACGTTCTCTCGGCAAAAATCCTATCGGCGGCGATGGCTGTCATGTAGCCCGCAGAAGTGGCCAGCGTGCCCATGGTGGCCACCACCGGCTTCTTACCGGCAAGGCTGCGCAGACCGTCGTAGAGTTCCTCACCGCCCACCGTGGTGCCGCCCGGACTGTCGATCGACACGATGACCGCCTTGACGGCGTCCGAGGATGCAATGTCCTTCAGCATCTTGCGCTGCGCCGCGTCAGACAGGATCATGCCTGAAACCGTCACGCGAGCGATATGCGGGTTCGTCTTGCTGGAGATGTCGCCGCCTACGTAAAGCCCTAGAACGACCACAAGACCGATCGCCAGCAGAAGGGTGATGCCTCGCCAGAAATAGAGCCGACGCTTCAACCGCCGCCGCTCTACGATGGCGTCCGCTTCAAGGGTCATGAGGCGCCTCCCCGCTTGCCGGTTTCGATCGCCTTGAGGTAGCAGCCCATCGGCCGGCCGGCAAGACAAACCGACAGCCGGCCTCACCGACCCGATCTGCACCACCGGAAAGGTGATTCAAAGTCTAATTGAACTCAAATACAGTGGAGAAAAGAGAAAGGGCGTCGTGTTCGGCGACGCCCTCGTTTCTGACCTTGTGATGGCAAGCATCAGTTAAGGTCGGCAAGCCTCGAAGGTTGAGGCCCTTCTTGACGTCCGGACTCGGAGCGAGTGGACAGTTACTAATATTGTCCCAATGCTTGAGTTCGTCAAGGATACCTTGGGTGTAATGGTAATAATTCGTAGCCAGAAAAAAGGCCCGCACGGGGCGGGCCTTTCGTGTTGTCAGAGAATGACGCTAGACGTCAGATCTCATTCGCCTTCCTGGCGGGCCTTGAGGGCGGCACCGAGGATGTCGCCGAGCGAGGCACCCGAGTCGGACGAGCCGAACTGAGCAACGGCTTCCTTCTCTTCGGCGATCTCGAGAGCCTTGATCGACAGACCGACCTTGCGGGTCTTCTTGTCGAACTGGGTCACGCGAGCGTCGAACTTCTCGCCGACGGCGAAGCGCTCGGCGCGCTGGTCGTTGCGATCGCGAGCGAGGTCGCCGCGACGGATGAAGGCGGTGATGTCGGTGTCGACGATCCGCACTTCCAGACCGGCTTCCTTGACCTCGATCACCTCACAGGTGACCACGGAGTTGCGGCGGATCTCGCCAGCCGACTCCATCGGGTCGCCGCCGAGCTGCTTCATGCCGAGGCTGATGCGCTCCTTCTCGACGTCGACGTCCAGGACGACCGCCTTGACGACGTCACCCTTGCCGAACTCTTCGATGACCTGCTCGCCCGGACGGTTCCAGTCGAGGTCGGAGAGATGGACCATGCCGTCCACGTCGCCGTCGAGGCCGATGAACAGACCGAACTCGGTCTTGTTCTTGACTTCGCCTTCGACCACCGAACCGACGGGATACTTCTCGAGGAAGGCTTCCCAGGGGTTCTGCAGCGTCTGCTTGAGACCGAGAGAGATGCGGCGCTTGACCGAATCCACCTCGAGAACCATGACTTCCACTTCCTGGCTGGTCGAAACGATCTTGCCGGGATGGACGTTCTTCTTGGTCCAGCTCATTTCGGAGACATGGATCAGGCCTTCGATGCCCGGCTCCAGCTCCACGAACGCACCGTAATCGGTGATGTTGGTGACGCGACCGGAGAACTTGGCGCCGACCGGGTACTTGGCCTCGATGGCATCCCACGGATCGTTCTCGAGCTGCTTCATGCCAAGGCTGATGCGATGCGTCTCCTGATTGACGCGAACGATCTGCACCTTGACCTGCTGGCCGATCGACAGCACCTCGGACGGGTGGTTGATACGGCGCCAGGCGATGTCGGTGACATGCAGCAGGCCGTCGATGCCGCCGAGGTCAACGAACGCACCATAATCGGTGATGTTCTTGACGACGCCGTCGACGATCTGGCCTTCCTCGAGGCTCGACACCAGCTCGGAGCGCTGCTCGGCGCGGGTCTCTTCGAGAACGACACGACGCGACACGACGATGTTGCCGCGACGCTTGTCCATCTT
>JARKNW010000088.1 GCA_029976075.1 Pleomorphomonas sp. | reverse complement strand
CAGGATCAAACTCTCATGTTCAAAGAGTTCTTTCCCGAAATCACAAGTTCACTTGACGAGGTCCATTCCAATCATCCCCTTACAGGAACGACCGAAACGGTCCTTATTATCAAGAAACGTGTCTTCCGGACTTAGCTCTTCCTGGCACCCAACCAACCCCGAGAGGTCAGTCACGTACCGATCGCCCTAAGCGCCGGCCACGTTTCTCTTTCTTCCTATTCACTTGTCAAAGAACGGAGGAGAACTCAGCCCCTCTAACCCACCGCCCTAACCCGTCGGCTTACCGCCAGGCCCAGGCAACAGAAACTCGCCGGCACCACGTCGCCGCAGCGCCGCCGTCGATGAACGTGCTTATAGGGGGGCATTCCCCCCTTGTCAACACCGTCCTTGCAGGGGCTGGAAAACCGCTTGTAATCCAATAATATGATATTAATTACAGTTAGTTAGTCGTTTTCCAAACGATCAAAAAACCGTCACGAGGCCCGCTGATGGCGAAAAAAATCTAGAAATTTTCTTCGCGGCTATCCGAGCTCCCGCCCGAGCCCCTTAGACGTCGCCGCCGAACTCGCCGGGACAGCCAGCGGCAATCCAAGCGGCCTCGCGACGACGAAGTTCGGCGCCCAACGCCGGCCCAGGAGCATAGCCTTCCGCGATCAGGCGAGCCGCGGTCACCGGCGATTCGGGAGGCTGAAAATCGCGCGCAAGCCGGACAAGAGCCGCGTCAGGGTCCAGCCCCTTTTCGGCGGCAGCCAGAACCAGCGCCTCGCACGCCACTTCGTTGCCGACCCGGAGCACCGCGAAGCGGACATTGACCTCATCCAACCTGGCGGCAAACTCTTCGGTCCACTGAACGATGGCAGCAACGCGCTTGCCTTCCCGTCCCGACAACCGCAGCCCTTTGCCAAGCGCCTTCCGATCGATGGCCAACGCGGCAAGGCGTGCCTCAAGACCGATCGGCACACCAAGGCGGGCGGACAAATCGACCACGGACGAGAATCGCAACGGGACGCCGCCGCCGGGCAAGATTCGGTCGAGGATGCCCGCCTCGTTCATGACGGCAACGGCAGGAACAGCGCCGCCAGCCACCACCAGCTTGCGCATTTCGACGCCGATTCGCTCTCGGGACAGCTGGTCGATCCCTTCCCGCAGCCTGACGGCCGCCTCGAGCCCCGCCGCGTCGAGCGGACCGCGACCATAGTGGGCATGAAAGCGGAAAAAGCGCAGGATGCGGAGATAGTCCTCCTGTATCCGTTCAGCGGGACTGCCGATAAAGCGGACGCGGCCGGCAAGCGCATCGGCGATGCCGGTGACAGGATCATGGAGAGCCCCATCGGCATCGGCGTAAACGGCGTTCATGGTAAAGTCGCGTCGGCGAGCATCGCCCTCCCAATCGCGCGTGAAAGCGACGACAGCATGCCGCCCATCGGTCTCGATGTCGGTTCTAAGAGTCGTCACCTCAAAAGGCCGCCCGGACGAGACGACCGTCACCGTGCCATGCGCAATCCCCGTTGGCACAGCCTTGAGGCCGGCGGAGGATGCCCTGGCGGCAACCGTCTCGGGCGATGCCGTCGTTGCGATATCCACGTCATCGACCGGCACGCCGATCAACGTGTTGCGGACGGCGCCACCGACCACGCGCGCGCGATCACCATCCTGCTCGACCGCCGCGATCACGCGCCGAAACGCGGGATCGCTCAAAAAAGGGGCGCCGGCAATCGAGACTGGCAGGTTCATCGGAACACTTCCTCATAGAAGCGACGCAGAATATTGCCTGTAACGCCCCAGATGCGATGCCGACCATATTGCAGCGAAAAATAATGCCGACGGCCGGTGGCGTTCTCGAAGAACTCTTCGTGATGATTGCCGGGATCAAGAACGAAATCGAGAGGTACCGAGAAGACCTCCGCCACCTCTCCGGGATTGGGCACCAGCGCCGGCGAACCACCGACAAGGCCGATGACCGGGAAGACGCGGAAGCCAGACGGCGTCGGATAGGGCGCGAGCAATCCCACAGGCTCCACCGCCGACGAAAGCAGACCGACTTCCTCCTCGGCTTCACGCAAAGCCGCCTCGACCGGAGAGGCATCGTCCGGCTCGATCTTGCCGCCCGGCAATGCAACCTCGCCGGAGTGAACGCGCATCCCCTCGGTACGCCTGATCATGATGAGGTCTAGTCCGCGAGCGTCCTTCCGCCCAACGAGGCCAATCAGAACGGCAGCATCCCTGAGAGGTTCACTGGATGCCGCAAGGCTGGCTGCCACTCGTCCCTCGCCGGAAGCGCGCAACGCGCCAGCGGTGGATAGAGGTCGCATTCGGTTGGCCCTGGCGAGAATTTCGGCCGGCCCCACTTCCTCTGCGATCACGCCCGCCTCCCGGCCGGTCGTGCCTGCCTTGATTTTGCTCGCCTCATGGGTTGAAACCAGATCTGGCACCTTTGCCGAAAGGTGATGCGCCGCACGGCAGGAGATGTCAAACTCGCTCGACGAGCGCCTGGCTCCCCGGCAATGAAGTAGAAACAAGAAACCGCGTATGTCGGTTTCAGCACCAAACGGCTACCGCGAAGCGACATCCAAGGGCTGGATGCCTGACGGCGTTGAGGAAGAAGGAAGAGCCGCGAAAGCGGCTCCGGCGCCAAACGGCGCCCGCGAAGCGAAAGCCAAGGGCGGAAGCCCGCCGGCGATTGAGGAAGAAAGAAGAGCCGCGAGAGCGGCTCCGGCGACAAACGGCGCCCGCGAAGCGAAAGCCAGGGGCGGAAGCCCGCCGGCGATTGAGGAAGAAAGAAGGAGCAAGCCGCGATGGACGCAGACATGAAGACGGCCACCGACGCGGTCGCCGAGGCGGATGCCGCCTTCGCGCGGCTTTCGGCCGTGCGCGCTGCCATCGCCCGCGTCATATTCGGGCAGGAAGCGGCCATCGAAGCAGCGTTGGTGACCTTGTTGTCCGGCGGACATGGTCTGATCGTTGGCGTACCTGGTCTTGCCAAAACCAAACTGGTCGAAACCCTCGCGACCGTGCTCGGTCTCAGCGAGCGACGCATCCAGTTCACCCCCGACCTGATGCCGTCCGACATCCTCGGCTCGGAAGTGCTGGACCAAGCGGCCGACGGCAGCCGTTCCTTCCGTTTCATCCGTGGACCGGTATTCGCCCAACTCGTGATGGCCGACGAGATCAACCGCGCCTCCCCCCGCACCCAGTCGGCACTCTTGCAGGCCATGCAGGAACATCATGTCACCGTCGCTGGCGTCCGTTATGATCTGCCGGCTCCATTCCACGTCCTCGCCACACAAAATCCGCTGGAACAGGAAGGGACCTATCCCCTGCCCGAAGCCCAGCTCGACCGCTTCCTGCTCGAAATCGATATTGATTATCCTGACAGGGACACCGAACGCCGCATCCTCATCGAAACCACTGGCCGCGACGAGGCAACGGCCGAGCGGCTGCTTGCTGACGACGAGCTCCAGCAGTTGCAGGCCCTGGTCCGTCGCATGCCGGTTGGGGACCGCGTCATCGAAGCGATTCTCAATCTGGTGCGCGGAGCCCGCCCGGGTGCCGATCTTGCACCGGACGCCGCTCGCGACATCGCATGGGGGCCGGGCCCCCGCGCCGCCCAGTCGCTGATGCTGGCAGTACGCGCCCGCGCCCTCCTGACCGGCCGCTATGCACCATCACTCGACGACGTCGCCGCCCTGGCGGTGCCGGTACTCAAGCATCGCATGGCACTGACCTTCGAAGCGCGCGCACGTCGCCGTGCCGTCGCCGATGTGATCGGCCTCATCCTCGAAAAGGCAATCTAGGCCATGGCGGGGCACGACGCCCTGACGCCGGAAGGCGTTGCCGAAGCGCGTGGGCTTGCAGCCGCCCTGCCCGACCTGCTGGTCGAGGCACGACGGGTGGCGAGCACCGTCGCCGCGGGTTGGCATGGCCGTCGCCGGGCCGGCCCTGGCGAAGATTTCTGGCAGTTTCGCCCTTTTGTCTCCGGCGAATCCATGCGCGGAATCGACTGGCGGCGGTCGGCCCGTGACGAAGCGCTCTATGTTCGCGAACGCGAACGCGAGAACGCGCATACCATCTGGCTGTGGGTAGATCTCACGGCGTCGATGGACTTTCGATCCGAACTCGCCGCCGCCAGCAAGCGCAATCTGGCGCTTACCCTGGCGCTGGCGATTGCCGAGCTGTTGGCACGCGCCGGCGAAAGAGTTGGTCTGGTCGGCGATGCCGAGCCAACCACCCGCCGGGATGGCGCAGAGGTCATTGCCATGAAGATCGCCCGGCTCGGCCCCGTCGAGGCAAGTCGTGCGCCGGCGACCATGCGTCGTCGCGACGACGCCGTGCTGATCTCCGACTTCCTCGGACCACAAGCAGAGCGTGACGCGCTCTTTGCCAACCTCGCCGCGCTCGAAAGTCGTGTCCATCTCGTGGAAATCGCCGATCCTATCGAAGAAACGTTTCCCTTTGCGGGCCGCGTCGATTTTGTCGACCCGGAGAGCAACGCTCACCTCACCGCCGGCCGTGCCGAGGCTTGGCGCGAAACCTATCTTGCCAGCCGGACCGAACATCGGGCGCGCTTGGTTTCCGCCTGCCGCTCGGGCTGGAGCCACACGCTAGCCCGCAGCGATCGACCGGCGACCGAGACGTTGATCACCCTGTGCGGCCAGCTGTCGGCACCTGAGGGAGGCTGGGCATGAGTGGTCTTTCCTTTGCCGCCCCGCTGGCGCTTCTGGGCCTTCTGGCGCTCCCGGCCATCTGGTGGCTTCTGAAGGCGACCCCGCCGCGCCCAATCACGCGCCTTTTTCCCCCGCTGGCGCTGATCGTCCACCCCAAGCGTGACGAAGAGACTCCGGTCCGCACACCCTGGTGGCTGATCGTCCTGCGCCTGTTGATTGCCGGCCTGGTCGTGTTGGCAACGGCCGGACCAATCCTGCAACCCAAAGAGCGTATTGTCCGTGGCGCCGGCCCGCTGTGGCTCGTCATGGATAACGGTGCCACCGCCGCTGCCAGTTGGTCGGAGCGTCGCGCCACGGCAACGGCCATTCTTTCCGAGGCCAGCGAAGCCGGACGGCCGGTGCTGCTGGCCGCCACCGCCGACGGACCTGACACCATCGGCGCCCAGACGACGGCGGCCGAAGCGATCCGGCGCATCAATGCCATCACGCCGCGCGCCGTCCTGCCGGATCGTGCGGCACTTCTTCCCGTTCTCGCCCATACAGCCGAAGACACTCCGCCGGGTGAAGTCATCGCCCTGCCCGAACCCGGCGACAACGGCACCGCCCGGGATTTCTTCTCCGGCCTCGCCCGGATCGCCGGATCGGTTCCGACGACACTTGCCATATCGGGCCAGTCGGCCCCCGTAGCGATCGACGGTGTCGAGCAAGATGGAGCGGCAGTCACCATCCATCTGCGACGGCCAACGCCCGACTTGTCAGCGGAAGGCAACCTGCGCCTCCTCGATCGCAAGGGACGGCTTCTCGACGAGCGCACTTTCGCCGTGCCGGCGGGCAGTACTCGAACCGACGTTCGCTTCGAACTGCCACTCGAGATCCGCAACGACATTGCCCGGGCCGAAGTGGCAGGCGGCAACTCGGCGCTTGGCGTTCATCTGCTCGATGACCGGTGGCGGCGCCGTTCGGTCGCCATTGTCACGGCGACCGGCAGCGAAGCGGCGCGCCCCTTGATCGCGCCGGAATACTTCCTCGAGAAAGCGCTCGCTCCCTTTGCAGAGGTGACCGTCTCAAGTCAGGGCGCGCTCTCGGACGCGTTGAAGAAAGCCATCGAAACACACCCGGCAGCCATTCTGGTCGCCGATGCCGGCCGCCTCAGCCAGGGCGAAGCGGCGCTCGCCCGCGCCTTCATGGAAAGCGGCGGCGTGCTGGTCCGCTTTGCCGGCCCGCGACTCGCTGCTTCGGATGAAACCCAAGTTCCAACCCCCTTGCGGCGCGGAGACCGCGCGCTCGGCGGTTCGCTCTCCTGGAGCCAGCCGCAAACGCTTGGAAGCTTCTCGGAAAACGGTCCTTATGCCGGCCTCGCCGTTCCCAGCGATGTGACGGTGAATCGTCAGGTGCTGGCCGAACCTAGCGTCGATCTGGCCGATCGGACATGGGCAAGCCTGTCCGACGGAACGCCGCTGGTTACGGCGACCCACGTCGGCACGGGCTGGCTCGTGCTGTTCCATGTGACCGCCGACACACGCTGGTCCAATCTTCCGATCTCCGGGGTCTTCGTGGAGATGCTGCGCCGAACCGTCGCCCTGGGTTCGGCCGGTTCCGACATGCGAAATGCTGGTGGCAACGCCCTGTTGCCCCCATTGTCGCTTCTCGACGGGTACGGTCGCCCTTCCGCACCGGCGGCCGGCGTCACAGGCCTCCGCGAGGCCGACATCGCGACGATCACCCCCTCGCGTTCCACGCCTCCCGGTCTTTACGGCAGCGATGATGGCTTCCGCGCCCTCAACCCGCTGCGTCCGGATATGACTTATGAGGCGCCCGACCTGTCGGGCTTGCCAAACAGCGTCCGACGGATGGGCCTCGTCACCGAGGCGACTATCGATCTCGCGCCCGTCGGTTTCGGAATAGCCTTCCTCTTGCTGCTCGCCGACGGACTGGCAGTTACCACTCTGGCGGGCGGATTCAGACGACGTCGGTCTGCTGCAGCTGCCGCCATCGTGGTCGGCCTCGGCTTTCTTCTGGCGCCGCCCGTTGCCCGCGCTGCCGACGACGCGCGCCTCTTGGAAGCCTTGTCGGCCACCCGGCTCGCCTATGTCGAAACGGGCAATGCCGAAGTCGACGAAACCAGTCGCGCCGGTCTTTCGACGCTGTCCCGCTTCATCGCCAACCATTCATCGCTTGAGCCGGGCGAGCCGATGGCGGTCGACCCGGAGCATGACGAACTCTCGGTCTTTCCTCTCATTTACTGGCCAATCGATGCCGCCGCGCCAATGCCATCGGCCGATGCCATGGCCCGCGTCGAGGCCTTCATGAAGGACGGTGGCACCGTATTGTTCGACAGCCGGGACGACGCCGATTTTTCGGCCGCCTCTCCCAATACCGCCCGCCTCCGAGACATGCTGGCGATGATTGACGTACCGCCGCTCAAACCGGTGCCGTCGGACCATGTACTCACCAAGTCCTTCTACCTGCTCGATGCATTTGCCGGCCGCACCGAAGGCTCTCCGCTTTGGGTCGAGGCTCCCGATGACGAAAGCGACAACGACACCGGTGAGGCACGACCTGTCCGGGCTGCCGATGGCGTTTCGCCGTTGCTGATTATCGGCAATGATCTTGCTGGCGCCTGGGCGGCCGACGAAGGCGGCGCTTTCATCCATCCCCTGGTGCCCGGGTCCCCTCGCCAGCGAGAGTTTGCCTTTCGCGCCGGCCTCAACATCGTCATGTATGTCCTGACCGGCAGCTACAAGGCCGACCAGGTGCATGTGCCCGCTCTCCTCGAACGGTTGGGGCAGTGAGCCCATCATGAACTGGTCGATCGCCTTCGCGCCGTTCCTGCCCATTCCCGTCCTGATCGGCGGCGGCATCGCCGCGCTTGCCCTTCTCGCTCTGATGGCGCTCCGTCGCCGGCCCGGCGTACTCCTAAGGGCACTGGTGCTCGCTCTTCTTCTTCTCGGCGCTGCGAGACCCGAACTCGTCGCCGAAGATCGCAAGGCTCTGCCGTCCGTGGTGGCACTGGTTGCCGATCGCAGCGCATCACAATCGCTGGCCGGCCGGCCAGCCGATACCGACGCTGCCTATGCCGCGCTCAAGGAGCGTCTCGCGCGCCTTCCCGGAATCGAACTGCGTGACATCCCGGCTGCCGCCACCGACAATTCCGACGGGACGCGCCTTTTTGCCGACGTTGGTCGCGCCCTGTCCGACGTGCCTGCCGACCGGATCGGCGGGGTCGTTCTCCTCACCGATGGCCGCGTTCACGACGCACCGAAGACCGCTGCCGGTCTCGGCTTTTCGGCACCGGTCCATGCGCTGATCACCGGCGATCCCGGTGAGTACGATCGTCGCATCGAGCTGACCTCCAGTCCGAAGTTCGCGCTCGTCCGCTCCACACAGCGCCTCAGCTTCCGCCTCGTCGACGATGGTCGGTCTCCGAGCAACATGGCGGTGCCGGTGATGGTTCGTCGCGACGGGGAGACCGTCGCGACGGTGACCATGGCGCCAGGTGAGGAGCGTTCGGTCGATATTGCCATTCCGCATGCCGGCAACAACATCGTGGAGGTGGTAGCGCCGCCGCTACCGGGTGAGATCTCGCCGATCAACAATACGGAAGTCGCAGTTATCGACGGTGTCCGACAGGCATTGCGTGTGCTGCTCGTTTCCGGCGAGCCGCACGCCGGCGAACGAACATGGCGCAATCTCCTGAAGTCCGACGCCTCCGTCGATCTCGTCCACTTCACCATCCTTCGGCCGCCCGAAAAACAAGACGGGACTCCGATCGACGAACTGTCTCTGATCGCCTTCCCGACGCGCGAACTCTTCGACGAGAAGATCAACGACTTCGACCTGATCATCTTCGACCGCTACGAGAAGCGCGGCGTTCTGCCTCTCCTCTACTTCGACAACATCGCCCGCTACGTCGCCGACGGCGGCGCGCTGCTGATGGCCGCGGGGCCTGACCCGCTCAACGCGGACAGCGTTTACGACAGCCCGCTGGCTCCTCTGCTGCCCGCCATTCCGGACGGCAACATCATCGAGGCGCCTTACAAGCCAACCGTGACCACCCTGGGCGCCCGCCATCCCGTGACGGCCAGCTTGCCAGGCGGGAACCTCGACCCACCCCAATGGTCGCGCTGGTTCCGTCTCGTCGAAACGCGCGAGAACCGCGGCGACACGCTGATGGCGGGTCCGGATGGAAAACCGCTGCTCGTGCTGTCCCGCGAAGGCAAGGGCCGCGTCGCCATGCTGCTCAGCGATCAGGTCTGGTTGTGGGCGCGTGGGTTCGAGGGCGGCGGTCCGCACGCCGAACTGTTGCGCAATGTCGCTCACTGGCTGATGAGCGAGCCGGAACTCGAAGAGGAAGCGCTGAGACTTTCAGGTGAAAGTGGCCGGCTCACCATCGAGCGACGCACCCTGAAAGACGCGGCCGCGCCGGTAACGGTCAGCTTTCCCGACGGGTCGGAACAGAAGATCACCAATCTCGCGCCACTCGGTCCCGGTCGGTTCGGAGCGACGATAACCGCGCCCCTGCCCGGCCTTTACAAGGCAACCGACGGAACCCTGACGGCCCTTGCACACATCGGTCCAGCAAACCCGCGCGAGTTCCGAGCCCTTGTCTCGACCACCGAACCGATGAAGCCGATCGCCGAGGCCACTGGCGGCACCGCCGTGCGTCTCAGGACGACCGCAGGCGGGCCGCTGTCCATTCCCGCCGTTGCGATGCGCAGATCGGCCTCCGGCACCTATTGGGGTGACGGCTGGATCGGGTTCAAGACGTCGGAAGCCTACGAGGTGGCCGGAATAGAGACGGTGCCGGTCTACCTTGGGCTTCTGGCTGCGGCGTTGCTCCTGTTGGCCGTCGGCGGCCTCTGGTGGCGAGAAAGCCGCTGAGCCTTATCGGCTGGTGGCCCTCACCGGACCGGCCACGGCATCGCTGGCACCCGGCGCCAGTTCCGCCCACAGCAGCCGCGCCGGGTCCACCGGCCCCGGCAACTCCAGCCGGCCGGCCGGCACAACGCGGAAGCCGAACGGCCAGTAATAGGGAAGATCGCCAACCAGCACGATCAGCCTATGATGCCGCTGCCGCGCCGCCTCCATGGAGAGCCGCATCAGCGCCTTGCCGACACCAAGACTTTTGAGGGCCGGCAGCACGGCGAGCGGCCCGAGCAACAGTGCCGGGGTTTCTGCGATCGTGATCGCCGTCAGCCGCACCGAGCCAATGACATTGCCCCGATAGACGGCAACAAGACTGGTTGGACCATCGGGCCCGTGGCCTTCACGCAAGCGAAACGCGGTGCGGCTGTAACGGCCTGGGCCGAAAGCCACATCGTGAATAGCGTCGATGGCGGCGGCGTCATCTGCCGCTTCGGGGCGGAAGACAACATCCTCGAGGGCAAAGGTCTCGATGGAGCGGGCGAGCGAGAGATCGATGGCGGTCATGTCGAACCGTAGAAAACTGGGGTGCGGCGCCATCGATCCGCAGTCCCCCGGGGACCGGCTGATCAGGCGCAGGAAGACGCGAAAGCGCGCTCAAGAGCGCGTGCGTCGCGTCGTCGTCGCTGATCATGGCCGAGGAGCATGCAACTCTCCCAAAAGGTTCGACGCCCCTTAGCATGACGGCCGCGAGCGCACAAGCGGCACCGCCCTCCGTCAGACTGCGGAAGGCATGCGATTCGCCACAATACAGCCGCTGTCCAGCCCAACCACCCGGTCCATGCGATGAAGCGCAGCGTGGGCATGGGTGACCAAAATCACCGTACGGCCAGCCATCCGGTCCAGCACCCGGTCGAGGACGGCGGCTTCCGTCTCGGGGTCGAGCCCTTCGCCTGGTTCATCAAGCACGAGGATGTCCGGATTTAGCAACAACACGCGGGCAATAGCGACGCGACGCGCCTCGCCACCCGACAGCGTGGTACCGGCGACGCCAACCGGCGTTGCCAGACCTTGCGGCAACCGGGCAACGAAATCGCCTAGGCCCGCCACCTCGATCGCGGCAGCCAGCTCTCCCGCCGTCGCCGAGGGTCGGCCGAGACGGAGATTTTCCTCGAGGGTCAGGGTGAAGAGATGCGGCTTCTGCGACACCACGCCGACGACCCGGCGGACATCGACGAGTGCGAGTTCGGTGAGCGCTACGCCACCGAGCCTGACATCGCCGGCACTGGGGTCGCGGATGCGGGCGAGCAAGGTAACGATGGAAGACTTGCCAGCCCCGCTTTCGCCAACCAGCGCCACATGGCTGCCGAACGGAATGTCGAGGCTGACGCCATCAAGAGCCGGTCGGCTGGATCCTGGGTAGCGAAGCGTCACATCGTCAAGATGCAAGTCCCGCCCCGCTGGCAATGACGTGGGATTTGCAGGATCGATGACCGGAGGCTTGCGATCGAGAATGGCGAACAACCGTCGGGCCGAGGCAAGCGTCGACGATACGCCAAGGAAAGCCGCCGGCAGGCCCATGAAGACCTCGGCGGCCGAAAGCGAAAGAAGCGCCGCCATGGCCAGATCCGGGCCGGCCATACGTCCAGCGGCAACGAGCGGCACCCCGATGGCAAGCGCCACGATCAGCCCCAGATCGCCGGAAAGGCGACCAAGCGCTTGCCCAAAGGCGGCCCGACGGGCCAGCCGGCGTTCGTCCTGGACGAGCAAGCACATCGCATCGACGAGCCGATCTCGGTGGTTGGAGAAGGCGCCGGTGGCGATGAGAGGCAAGAGACCGGAGAGGTCGTCGACAATCACTCGGCGGAGATCCGCCGAGTGAGCCGTCAGTGCCTTGCCGGGGCCCGAAGCCGCGATGGCCGCGAGCGCCGGAGCCAGAAGACCGCAGCCGACAAGGATCGCGAGCACCCCTGTTGCCAACCACCCATCGTGAAGGAACAGGACGAGCCCCACTGCGGCGAGCGTCAACAGGGCGACGGCCAGCGGGGAGATGAGCCGCAAAAAGGTCAGCTCCAGGCGATCGATGTCGGCCTTGAGGCGGGCGAGCAGATCGCCCGAGCGGAGGTCGTCGAGAGCCGCCGGAGCGAGCGGCACCATCCTGCCAAACAGGTGGGCACGCGTGTCGGCAAGAAGCCTCAGAGTCGCCTCGTGACCGATTACTCGATCGACGTAGCGGCCACCTGTGCGCAGAATGGCCAACCCCCGAATGATGGCGGCGGGCGTGAAGTAATTCATCGTTATGCTGGCGAGCCCGGCGGCGGCCATGGCGGTGATGAACCAGCCAGAGACCGCCATCAGCCCGACATTGGCAAGCGTTGCGGCGAGCGACACCAGCATCGACAGCAGGATCCAGCCGACATGCCGCCGATAGAGACTGAGGAGACGGAGCAAATCCTTCACGCCAGCCCCCCACCTTCCAATGTCGCCAGCATGCCGGCAAATGCACCACCGCGCGCCTTGAGCGCGGCCGGCGTTCCTTCTTCGATCAGTCGCCCGCGCGCAAAGACAAGCACCCGATCGGCAGCCTCCACGGTGCGCAGACGATGCGCGATGGTCATGCGCGTGCGGCCGGCGGAAAGCGCGGCAATTGCCTCGCCCACCGCCGCCTCGGTGGCGGTGTCGAGGTGGGCAGTCGGCTCGTCCATCAGCACAAGCGGCGCCGGGGAGAGAAAAGCACGCGCCAGCATGAGACGCTGCGCTTCGCCGCCGGACAGGCCGGCGCCACGTTCCCCAAGGCGACTTTCCACTCCCTTGGGCAGCCGGGCAACAAAGTCATCGGCGCGGGCGGCCTTGAGCGCCGCGACAACATCGCCGGCTCGACCCATCGCAACATTCTCCGCAATCGTGGCGTCGAACAGGAAAGCTCGTTGAGGCAGGAAGGCGATATGACGCCTGACGTCGTCAAGGTCGAGAGATGCAAGCGGTTGGCCATTGATCAGGATCTTGCCGTCCGATGGCTCCAGGAATCCGGCAATCAGCGACAGGACGGTCGACTTGCCGGCACCGCTCTCACCGACGATCGCCACCTGCTCGCCAGCTCGAACCTCGAAGCTGACATGATCGAGAGCAAGGCGACCATTTCCATAGCCAGCCGAGACATTGTCGAAGCGGACCGATATGGCGCCATCGGCCGAAAATCGCTCGCCTGCGGTCTTTCGAGCTACGGGTCGGGAAAGGAAATCGGCGAGCCGCTCGGCGGCCGCCACTGCTTCCATGCGAGCATGCCGCTCCGTACCAAGCGTGCGAAGCGGCGCATAGAACAGCGGGGCAAGCAGCAGCACGGTAAGCCCGTCGACGAAAGCAATCTCTCCCCAAAGTAGACGGAAGCCAACCAGAACCGCAGTGACGGCAATGGAGACGGTGGCAAAAAACTCCAGCACCAGTGCCGACAGGAAAGCGAGACGAAGCACTTTCATGGTCTCGCGCCGGTATTCGTCAGCGGTTTTTGCTACCAGAGCCACCTCCCGTCTGGCGGCACCGAGCAGGACGAGATCGGCAAGGCCGGCAACTGCATCCAGCAGATGGCCGCCGAGCCGGGCCATCGAGACCCACTGGCGTTGATTGGCCCGCTCGGCCGAGCGACCGGCCAGCACCATGAACAAGGGTAGGAGCGGGAGCGTCACCGCGAAAATCACAGCCGATCGCCAGTCGACGGGAAGTACGGCAAGCAGGATGGCGAGAGGCAGAACCGCAACGGCCGCCGTAGCCGGCAGCCACTGCCGCCAGTAGGGTTCGATCCCGGCGACGGCGTCGGTGAAAGTCGTGGCAAGGTCACCCGTGGCGGTGCCTGAGAGGCGAATGGGTCCGAGCGCAGCGGCCTGATCCAGCAGGCGAGCGAACAAGCCCTGCCGCGCCCGCGCTGCCGCCTCGAAGCCGACCTGGGCACCGGCATAGCCGACCACCGCCCTGAGGAGGGCAATTCCGAGAAGCTGCATCAGCCAAACGAAAACAGCCTGCAAATCCGCGCCGCGGAAAACGGCGGCATCAATGATGCGGGCGGTGATGAAGGCAGCGACGACCCCCAGCAAGCCCTCGACAACGGCGGAGGCAAGAAGAAGAGCCGTCTCCTTACGAACACCGGCCGAAAGATCGTCGAGAAGGGTCTCGGTTTTACGCATGCGGGAATGGGCCGATGACACTGTTTTGGCAAGTCGGATTGCCACGCGCCGATCGGAACCGCAAGGGTCGTTTCCGTCACTTGAGCGCGATCGAAAAAGAGATGGCCGGCACGGCGGGCGGGACGACCGTGTCGGCCACTCTGACAGGCCGGCGGAAGACTTGGACCGGCCTTGGAGCACCCGTCGCTCAGGCCAGATCAGGCCGACCACGAAACGGACGCATGAACGAGCATTCAAGCGGCGCGGCGGATGACCGCCGCGCCGGATCGATCATTTGGACGCGTCGACGTCGAGACCGTCCTGGAACTCGAACCACATGACGTTGATCACGCCGATCGCCGCGGCGGCGGTGACGCCAAGGATCCAGGCAAAATACCACATTGTCCGTTCTCCTCTGTCAGTAAGCCGAATGCGACCGGGCATCGATCTCTTCTGCCGTGACACGGCCCCACATCCGCCAGTAGCACCAGACGGTGTAGGCCAGCACGATCGGCAGGAAGATCACCACAGCCCAGAACATGACATTGAGAGTCAGATGGCTCGACGTGGCGTCCCAAGTCGTCAGGCTGGAGTTCGGGTCGAGGCTCGACGGCATCACGAACGGGAACATCGACAAACCGGCCGTGCCGATGATGCCGGCCATGCCAAGCGCCGAGGTCACGAAGGCGAAGCCTGGGCGGTCGGCTTTGGCAAGCAGAGCGGTCAGGAGCGGCCCGAGGAGGCCGATGACCGGTGCCAGGATGGTGATCGGCATCGTCGTATAGATGTCGAGCCAGGCACCCGGAGCCACCACCACCTGCTTGCCGAGCGGATTGGGCATGGCATCGAGCGGCGGCTGAGACACGATGCGGTAGCCGTCGATACCAAGCCAGACCCAGACGCCAGCCAGTGCAAACAGAACGGTCACTACCGGCGCCAGCCGAACCACCAGCGCCCGGGACCGCGCGGCAACTTCACCCGAAGCGCGCAGTTGCAGCCAGACGGCCCCGTGGGCAGTCAGCATGCCGAGCGAGATGATACCGGCAAGCAGCGCGAAGGGGTTGAGCAGCGGCAGAAGCGCGAAGATGAACGAACCCTGGTAGTGGGACCGCAGAAGTTCGTCGAGGCGGAAAGGCACGCCCTGCAGAAGGTTGCCGAAGGCCACGCCGAAGATCAGTGCCGGAATGGCGCCGCCGGCGAACAGTCCCCAGTCCCAGGCGTTGCGCCACTTCGGGCTATCGAGTTTCGACCGATAGTCGAAACCCACCGGCCGGAAGAATAGCGCAAACAGCACCAGGAGCATGGCCATGTAGAAGCCGGAGAAGGCCGCGGCATAGACAGCTGGCCACGCGGCAAAGATGGCGCCGCCGGCGGTGATCAACCACACCTGATTGCCGTCCCAATGCGGACCGACGGTGTTGATCGCAATGCGCCGTTCGGCATCGGTTTTGGCGACGAAGGGCAGCAGCGAGCCGACGCCCATGTCCATGCCGTCTGTGATGGCGAAGCCGATCAGCAAGGCGCCGACAAGGATCCACCAGATAAACTTCAGAATTTCATAGTCGAACATGGCGGTTTCCTCATTCTGCGGCCGCGGCGCGGATCGACGACGCCGTTTCGAAGTGATAGCGGCCGGTACCGAGTGAACTCGGGCCAAGGCGAGCAAACTTGAACATCAGGTAGACTTCGATCACCAGCAGGCCTGTGTAGAGCACCAGGAAGCCGGTCAGCGAGAAGATCAAGTCAGTCGTGGTGAGGCTGGACGTACCAAGGAAAGTCGGCAGCACCTCGCCGATTGCCCAAGGCTGACGACCGAACTCCGCAACGAACCAACCGAGCTCGCAGGAGAGCCAGGGCAGCGGAATGGCAAACAGGGCTGCCTTGAGAAGCCAGCGATTCTTGTCATGGCTGCGGCGGGCGCTGACATAGAAGGCCGAGCCGAAGATGATCAGCATGATGAAGCCGAAACCGACCATGAAGCGGAACGCCCAGAACAGCGGCCAGACCTTCGGAATGGTGCTGTCGGCGGCCGCCTGGATCTGCTGTTCGGTGGCGGTTGCCGGATCCTCGACGAACTGCTTCAGCAGAAGACCAAAGCCGATATCCTTGGCATGGGCATCGAAGACGGCGCGCGTTTCCGGCGTTGTGTCACCGGCGCGGATCTTCAGCATTGCCGCATAGCCTTCCTGTCCCGAGCGGATGCGGGCCAGATGCTCTTCACGCAGATCGTTGAGGCCATGCACCGGCTTGTCGAGCGACCGGGTGGCGATGAGGCCCAAGGCATAGGGAATCTCGATCGCACCCTTGGTGGTCTTCTCTTCCTGCGAGGGGAAGCCGATCAGATTGAAGGGAGCCGGGGCGGGTTGGGTCGTCCACTCGCCTTCGATCGCAGCAAGCTTGACCTTCTGCACGTCGCCGAGCTCATAGCCGCTTTCATCGCCGAGCACTATGACGGAAAGGCAGGCTGCAAGGCCGAAGCCGGCGGCAACAGCGAACGACCGCTTGGCGAACGCCACGTCGCGTCCCTTCAGCAGGTACCACGAGGAGACGCCGAGCACGAACATCGAAGCGGTGGTGTAACCGGCGGCGACGGTGTGCACGAACTTCACCTGAGCCACAGGATTGAACAGCACTTCGGCGAAGGAGTGCATCTCCATGCGCATCGTCTCAGGCGAGAACATCGAACCCACGGGGTTCTGCATCCAGCCATTGGCAACCAGGATCCAGAGAGCCGACAGGTTCGAACCGAGCGCGGTCAGGAAGGTAACAGCGAGATGCTGGCGCTTGGTGAGCTTCTCCCAACCGAGGAAGAACAGACCGATGAAGGTCGATTCGAGGAAGAAAGCCATCAGGCCTTCGATGGCCAGAGGCGCACCGAAGATGTCACCGACATAATGAGAATAGTAGGACCAGTTGGTTCCGAACTGGAACTCCATGGTCAGGCCGGTGGTAACGCCCAGGGCAAAGTTGATACCGAACAGCTTGCCCCAGAACTTCGTCATGTCCCGGTAAATTTCCTTGCCGGTCATCACATAGACGGTTTCCATGATGACCAGCAGCCAGATAAGCCCCAGCGTCAGCGGCACGAAAATGAAGTGGTACATTGCCGTGGCAGCGAATTGCCAGCGCGACAACTCCACGAATGTCTGATCGAACATGATGGTCGACATCCTCTCAGCGAAGGCGGGCCGCGAACACCTGTCGCATTCGGACCGCCACGTTCTTCCTCAAGGGCTCGCCGTAGCGCCGGCAAGCCGGCGGGAGGCAGAACTCGTCGATTCGGAGGACAGGCAGGCAGCGTCACCCGTGCGCTTCCGGCGGCAACCACCGATAGCGACGGCATGAACGACCATCATCTTTGCGACCCCCGTGACCGGCTACAACGCCGGCAGACCGCCAGCAGCTCCCCGCCCGGCAATCGACATGGACAGAACTATCGATATAAAGCTATACAGTCAATATACCTTTGGAGGAAGGTCGCCATGAAAATCAACGCCGTGACCCACGGCGCCCTTCGCATTCTGATGATATGCGGCGACGGCGAAGCGGTGACGCTGCCGGAAATGGCCAGCCGGCTCGGCATGCCGGAGGCGCGGGTCACCAGATCCTGCAACGCTCTTGCGCGCGCCGGACTTTTGGTCGGCCGTCGTGGACGTGGCGGTGGCTATCGTCTCGGCAAGTCGGCGAGTGAAATTTCGGTCCTGACGGTGATCGACCTGTTCGAGCCGGAAGATGACATGCGGGTCTGCGGCCGCTCCGACGCTCGCGCCTGCCAGAACTGTCCCTTGGGAGGGGCCTGCACCGAGGCCTACCGCGCCATGCGCGACGAGTTGGCGGCGATCACCGTGGCCGACATTCTCATCGACCATGGTCACGCACCCGCACTTGAGACCACCTGATCCCCGAGAAGGCAGTGTGAATAGAAACCGAGGTCGATCAAGCCCGGGCGATCGGCGCTTCACCGCCACAAGTCGCAACCGAAATCTGACGGGCTGGCGTGACGCCATCGAGTAATGCCCGGAACTCAGCCTCGTTACCGGCAACGTCGGCAAGCGTCAGCCGATCAAGCACATCGAGGAACGCATCGGTGGCGCGGCGCAACACCTGGCTCATGCGACAGCGCTCGGTCAGCGGGCAGGTGTTGGTCTCGGGATCGAGGCACTCCACCACCGAAAGACCGTCCTCGGTGCGACGCACGATCTCGCCAATCGATACCGACTCCGCCGGTCGGTTGAGGCGGAAGCCCCCCCGGTTGCCGCGCACCGTTTCCAGGTATCCCCAGGTACCGAGTTGGTGGACGCACTTGACGAGATGTGACTCCGGCAGATCGAAGGCCTCGGCAACCTCGCGAATGGTGGTCAGGCGTGGCGAGCGAGCAGATGCGGCCAGGAGTACGCGCAGCGAATAATTGGAATAGCTGGTCAGTCGCATACCGCCCCCCACGGCTTCCGCTTGCGTCTGGATGCCTTGAGAGGAAATTGCATGCCTAAGGCTGTTTTTCAAGACCGGCGGCTCGAACCGGTCATGGCAAACACCCCAATCGTCCCGGTCAGACCGCAATTTTACCGCGAACGGCCTCTTCGTCCATGTCGTCGCGACTGCCCGCCATGACCACTTCGCCTCGCTCCATGACGACGAAATCGTCGGCGAGTTCCTTGGCAAAGTCGAAATACTGCTCCACCAGAACGATGGCCATGTTGCCCTGCCGGCGCAGGAAGGTGATGGCGTGGCCGATGTCCTTGATGATCGAAGGCTGAATACCCTCGGTCGGCTCGTCGAGAACGAGGAGGCGCGGTCGCGTCACCAGTGCCCTGCCGATGGCGAGCTGTTGCTGCTGGCCGCCAGAGAGATCGCCGCCGCGACGACGCAGCATGTCCTTGAGCACCGGAAAAAGATCGTAGACCATATCTGGCACATAGCGCTCCGACCGTTTGAGCGTGGCAAAGCCGGTCTGGAGGTTCTCTTCCACCGTCAGCAGGGGAAAGATTTCGCGCCCCTGCGGAACGATGGCGACGCCGCGACGGACCCGCTCGTAAGGCGAAAGCCCTCCAAGATCACTACCATTGAGGCGAATGGTGCCTCCGGAGATCGACTGCAATCCGGCAATGGCGCGCATCAGCGACGTCTTGCCAACCCCGTTGCGTCCAAGCACCGCCGTGACGCGTCCGGCGGAAGCAGAAAGCGACACTTTCCGGAGAGCTTGGGCGGCACCGTAATGGAGATCCACGGCTTCGACGTTCAGCATGGTCTGTTCCTTCACCGCCCTAGATAGACCTCGATCACCTTGGGATTGCTCGACACGGCGTCCAGCGAGCCCTCGGCCAGAACCGAGCCTTCGTGCAGCACCGTTACCTTTACGCCGAGGGCGCGAACGAACGTCATGTCGTGCTCGACCACCACCACCGATTGGGTCCTGGCGATCTCCCTGAGAAGAATTGCCGTCTCCTCCGTCTCGGCGTCTGTCATGCCGGCGGCCGGTTCGTCGACCAAGAGAAGGCGCGGCTCCTGGGCGAGCAACATGCCGATTTCCAGCCACTGCTTCTGGCCGTGCGACAGTCGGGCCGCGAGGAGATCGCGCTTGTCGGAAAGACGGATGGTGGCAAGCAGCGCGTCGATGCGCTCCTGCTCGGCGATAGAGCGGCGGTGGAACAGCGCGGCAAGGGCACCGCGCCGCCCTTTCAACGCCAGCGCGATGTTGTCCTCGACGCTGTGACACTCGAACACCGTCGGCTTCTGAAACTTGCGACCAATACCGAGATTGGCGATCGCCGCTTCGTCCAGACGCGTCAGATCGATGGAGCCATCGAACAATACATCGCCGGTGTCGGGCCGCGTCTTGCCGGTGATGATGTCCATCATCGTCGTCTTGCCTGCACCGTTGGGGCCGATGATCGCCCGCATTTCGCCCGGCTCGAGAACCAGCGACAACCGGTTGATCGCCCGGAAGCCGTCGAAGGAAACCGAAACATTGTCGAGATAGAGCAGCGAGCCCTCAGCTTTGTCGGTCATGCCGCTTCTCCCGCTTGCGGTTCGGTACCATCAGCCTCCTTGGCAGGCTTGACGCGTAGACCGGCGATCTGGCTCCCCAGCCCGACGATGCCGCGCGGCAGGAACAGCGTCACCACCACAAAAAGCGCACCAAGTGCGTAAAGCCACACTTCGGGCAGAACGCCGGTGAACCAGGTCTTGCCGAAGTTGACGGCGACTGCACCGATCAGCGGGCCGATGAGGGTGCCGCGTCCTCCCACCGCCACCCAGATGACCGCTTCGATCGACGCTGCAGGATCAAACTCCGAAGGGTTGATGATGCCGACCTGCGGCACATAGAGCGCACCGGCAACACCAGCCATGATCGCCGAGAGCGTCCAGACGAACAGTTTGTAGTGTTCGACGCGATAGCCGATGAAACGGGTCCTGCTTTCGGCGTCACGGATAGCCACCAGCACCTTGCCCAGTTTTGAGCGAACCACCGCGGATGCAACGACGAACCCCAGCGCCAGCATCAGCGCCGACGCGGCGAACAACGCGGCGCGAGTAGCTGGTGCCTGGATCGGAAAGCCGAGGATATCCTTGAAGTCGGTAAGGCCGTTGTTGCCACCGAAACCCATGTCATTGCGGAAGAAGGCCAGCAGCAGAGCGTAGGTGAGCGCCTGGGTAATGATGGAGAGATAAACACCGGTGACGCGGCTCCGGAACGACAGCCAGCCGAACAGAAATGCGAGCACGCCAGGCACCAGGATAACCATCAGGAAGGCGTACCAGGCCATGTCGAAGCCGTGCCAGAACCACGGCAGTTCCTTCCAGTTGAGGAACACCATGAAATCGGGCAACAGCGGGTCGGCATAGACGCCTCGCGATCCGATCTGCCGCATCAGGTACATGCCCATGGCATAGCCACCGAGCGCGAAGAAGGCGCCATGACCGAGCGACAGGATGCCGCAGTATCCCCAGACAAGATCGACCGAAAGCGCAAGCAAGGCATAGGTCAGATACTTGCCGCAAAGGGTCAGCTGGTAGGTGGAGACATGGAAGACGCTCGCTTCCGGCACCAGGAGATTGCAGGCAGGCACCAGAATGGCGAGCACCACCAGAAGGGCGACCACAATGGCGCCCCGGCGGTCGAGGCTGTTGAAGATAAGCGACGTGATCATGCTTCCACCGCCCTGCCCTTCAGGGCGAACAGACCACGAGGCCGCTTCTGGATGAAGAGGATGATGGCGAGCAGCAGGATGATCTTGCCCAGAACCGCCCCGGCATAGGGCTCCAGCATCTTGTTGGCGACACCGAGCGTCAGGGCACCGACGAGCGTGCCCCAAAGATTGCCGACACCGCCGAACACCACGACCATGAAGCTGTCGATGATGTAGCCGCGGCCGAGATTGGGCGAGACGTTGTCGATCTGGCTGAGTGCCACTCCGGCAAGCCCCGCGATGCCCGATCCCAGGCCGAAGGTGAGCGCATCGACCAGCGGCGTGCGGATACCAACAGCCGCCGCCATCTGCCGATTCTGCGTCACGGCACGCATCTCGAGGCCGAGGCGGGTGCGTTTGAGCACGGCGATCAGGGCCATGAAGACCGCAAACGCAAACAGGATGATCCAAAGACGCGTCCAGGTGACCTGTATGTCGCCGACAGCAAAGGAACCAGACATCCACGCGGGGTTACCGACCTCGCGATTGTTGGCACCGTAGAGCGAACGCACCGCCTGCTGCAGGATCAATGATACGCCCCAGGTGGCAAGTAGTGTTTCAAGCGGCCGACCGTATAGCCAGCGGATGACCAGCCGCTCGATCAGGATGCCGGCAAGCGCAGCCGTCAGGAAGGCAACGGGCAAGGCGATCAGCAGCGAATAATCGAACAGGCCCGGCCAGGAAGTTCGAATGATTTCCTGTACGGTGAAGGTGGCATAGGCACCGAGCATGACCATCTCGCCATGCGCCATATTGATGACGCCCATGACGCCGAAGGTGATGGCAAGGCCGATGGCGGCGAGCAGCAGGACCGAGCCGAGCGACAGGCCGTACCAGAGATTCTGTCCGATATCCCACAGCATCAGCCGGCTTTCGATGGCCGTCGCTGCCTTGCGGGCCGCCTCACCCACCGCCCCATCTGCGGACGTATACCCGGACAGGAAACCGAGGGCATCACGACTGCCGAGATCGGCAAGGGCGGCAACCGATGCCACCTTGTCCGCCTCGGGAGCATCGGATGCAAGCAACGCTGTGGCCCGCGCGGCTACCATGGCGGCCCGCACATCGGCAACGGTTTCGGCCGCGATGGCCTGTTGCAGCACCGGAAGAGCGGACGCGTCGGCTGACTTCATCACTGCCTCGGCAGCGGCCCGACGCACCGCCGGATCGGGGCTCATCAGCGTCAACGCGCCGACGGCAGAGGCAATCGCGCGGCGGATGCGGTTGTTGACCTTGACCTTCTCCAGCGTGGCCTTGGGTGCCGATCCGGCATCGGTGCGGGTCACGGGATCGGTAAGGCGGAAGTCAGCACCGGCCTTTTCGGCAAGAAACACCGCACCATCGGCCTTACGCACCATCAGCTCGCCATTCCCAAGACGATCGAGAATGGCCGGCACCCGATCGTCGCCGGTGGATGCCAGATTGGCGATGGCCTTCTCCAGATCGTCAAAGCTTCCGGTGCCGAGAGCCGTGACGCGAGACGAAAGATCTGCATCGGCAACGCGGTTGGCGAAGGCCGGTTGAAAGCCAGCTGCAAACGCGAGCAGCAAGGCAAGGAGGCGCAAGAAAGCCATGGCAAATCCGTTTCGGTCCGCTTGAGCCCGAGCCTGATCGGGAAAGTCTGCCGGATCGACGAGCGTCGGGTCGGTGCCCGTCCGGGGCCAGGGGCAGCCCCGGACGGAGGGAGTGCGGGAGGTCAGGAACTGCCGCCGCACTTGCCCGTGGCGACGTTGAAGTTGCCGCAGGACAACGGCTTGCGCCAATCGGAGATCAGGTCCTTCGAGCCTTCGAGGTAGTCGGACCACTCATCGCCAACCACCGGCGCGGTCTTGGACACGATGTCGAACTGACCGTTATCCTGGATCTCGCCGATCAGCACCGGCTTGGTGATGTGGTGGTTCGGCATGATGGTGGCGTAACCGCCCGAGAGGTTCGGCACCGTGGTCCCGACCAGCGTATCGATCACCGTGTCGGTGTTCGTGGTACCGGCGGCTTCCACCGCCTTCACCCAGGCGTTGAAGCCGATATAGGTGGCTTCCATCGGGTCGTTGGTGGTGCGCTTGTCGTTCTTGATGAACTTGTGCCAGCCGTCGATGAAGGCGGCGTTGGCTTCGCTGTCCACCGATTCGAAGTAGTTCCAGGCGGCGAGATGACCGACCAGCGGCTTGGTATCGATGCCCGCCAGTTCCTCCTCACCCACCGAGAATGCGACGACCGGGATGTCCTCGGCCTTGATGCCCTGGTTGGCGAGCTCCTTGTAGAAGGGAACGTTGGCATCGCCGTTGATGGTCGAGACGACAGCCGTCTTCTTGCCAGCCGAGCCGAACTTCTTGATATCGGCGACGATCGACTGCCAGTCGGAATGACCGAACGGCGTGTAGTTGATCATGATGTCGTCGGCGGGAACGCCCTTGGCCTTGAGATAGGCCTCGAGGATCTTGTTGGTGGTGCGCGGATAGACATAGTCGGTGCCGGCCAGCACCCAGCGCTGCACGCCCTCTTCCTTCATCAGATAGTCGACCGCAGGAATGGCCTGCTGATTGGGGGCGGCGCCCGTGTAGAAGACGTTCCGCTCCGATTCCTCGCCCTCATACTGAACGGGATAGAACAGGATCGAGTTGAGCTCCTTGAACACCGGCAGCACCGATTTGCGGCTGACCGACGTCCAGCAGCCGAACACCACCGACACCTTGTCCTGCGAGATCAGCTCACGCGCCTTTTCGGCAAACAGCGGCCAGTTGGACGCCGGATCGACGACCACTGCCTCGAGCTTCTTGCCGAGAATGCCACCCTTCTTGTTCTGCTCGTCGATGAGATAGAGAACCGTATCCTTGAGGGTGGTCTCGGAAATGGCCATCGTACCTGACAGCGAGTGCAGCACGCCGACCTTGATGGTGTCGTCGGCAGCGTAACCAGCCACCGTGGATGCGAGAAGTCCGCCGAGAACGGCAGCAAGCGTCATGCGACGCCGATCGAAGATCTGCGACATCTTGGTTCCCCGTTTTTGTCTGGAGGCCGAGGCCCCTTGCCCCGTCTGGTCCTCGCTTCGACTTTCGACCAAGCGGGCCGGACACCCTATACGTCGATTGACGTAACCGCCCGGACGAACCGGCACGAACCCTGCACGCATCATCTGGGACAAGCGGTCGACCAGCCCTCGGCTCGGCAAAAGAGCGGCGTGTTCACGGCCGCGCCGTTCCGCTTGCCTGAAAAACGAGCGGTCTGCCGCATACGGGGGCGAGAAAAGGGAGGCAAGGCGCATGGCGGCGCGGCAGCGCATCATTCCGATCCGGCGCCAGTACAACCGCTGGGTCGCCAACGAGACGCTGGAAGACTATGCCCTGCGCTTTACGGCCAAGTCGGCCCGGCGCTGGTCGCAGGAGCGTGTCGCCCAGACGGCCATCGGTGCCATCTCCTTCCTGGCGCTCGAGGCGATCGGCGGTGCGATCACGCTTTCCTACGGCACGGTCAATGCCGTCGCTGCCATCGTCGCAGCCAGTCTCGCCATGCTGGCCGTCGGCTGGCCGATCGCCCGCACAGCCGCCCGGCATGGCGTCGACATCGACCTGCTCACCCGCGGTGCCGGGTTCGGCTACATCGGCTCGACCGTCACCTCCCTCATCTATGCGAGCTTCACCTTCATCCTGTTCGCCATCGAAGCGTCGATCATGTCGACGGCCCTCGAACTGGCGCTCGGGCTGCCGCTCTGGGTTGGCTACGTCGTTTCGACCTTGCTGGTCATTCCGCTGGTTACCCACGGTATCGCCTGGATCAGCCGCTTCCAGATCCTGACGCAGCCGATCTGGATCATCCTCAACATTCTGCCCTTCGTCTTCATCGCCTTTTCCGACCGCGCCATCTTCTCCGACTGGGCCGCCTTTCCCGGACGGGACGGAGTCGCCGGCAGTGGCTTTCAGCTCGTTGCCTTCGGCGCGGCTTCTGCGGTGATACTGGCGCTCACCGCCCAGATCGGCGAGCAAGTGGACTTCCTGCGCTTCCTGCCTGCGCGGTTGCCGGGCTCGGGCCGGAGACGGCGCATAGCGGTGTTCCTCGCCGGTGCAGGCTGGGTGGTGCTCGGCGTTCCGAAAATGATCGCCGGTTCTTTCCTGGCGGTTCTCGCGCTTTCAAGCGGCGTACCCATCGAACACGCCTCGGAGCCAGCCCGGATATATGCCGTCGCCTTCGGCTACGTTCTTCCCAGTGGTATGTGGCTCTACCTGCTGACCGCCACCTTTGTGGTGGTGTCGCAGCTCAAGATCAACGTGATGAACGCCTACGCAGGGTCACTCGCCTGGTCGAACTTCTTCTCGCGCCTCACGCATAGTCACCCCGGCCGCGTCGTCTGGCTGGTATTCAACGTCTCCATCGCCCTGTTGCTGATGGAAATCGGCATCTATCAGGCTCTGGAACAAACACTGGCCGTGTTCGCCATCATCGCCGTCGCCTGGCTCTCGACCATTTCGGCCGATCTTCTGATCAACAAGCCACTGGGGTTGAGCCCACCGGGCATCGAGTTCAAGCGCGCGCATCTTTGGGATATCAATCCGGTCGGCGTCGGCGCGATGGCAGCGGCGACGATCTTGGGTCTTCTGGCCCATGCCGGCCTCGCCGGCGAGATTGCGGAAGCTTTCGCACCCTTCGTGGCGCTCGCCACCGCATTCGTCGTCGCGCCGGTCATCGCCTGGGCCACGGACGGCCGCTTTTATCTCGCCCGCAAACCCCGGCGAAGCTATGCCCTGGCACCGCGGTTGACCTGTTCGGTATGCGAGCACGACTTCGAGGCCGAAGACATGTCCTACTGCCCCGCCTATCAGGCGCCGATCTGTTCGCTGTGCTGTTCGCTCGATGCCCGCTGCCACGATCGCTGCAAGCCGAAGGCCCGCCTCGGTGCTCAGGCACGAGCGGTTCTCGCCGGCTTGCTTCCACCTGCAATCGTCAACGTCGCCAACACCCGGCTCGGCCGCTATCTGCTGGAACTCAGCCTGTGGGTCACCTTCTCGGGCCTCATCATGTGGTTCGTCTATCGCGAGGCCGCCGCGAGCCACCCCAACGAAGCGGCCCTGATCGGCCAAACCCTCGCGGTCGTGTTCTTCGTGTTCTCGGTGGTGATCGGCATCGTCGTCTGGTTCTTCGTGCTGGCTCGTGATTCGCGAGGGGTCGCGGAAGAAGAAAGCGCCCGGCAGACGCAGGCACTGTTCCAGGAAATTGCCGCCCACAAACGAACAGACGCCGAACTGCAGAAGGCGAAGGAGAAGGCCGAAGCAGCGAGCAACGCCAAGAGCCGCTACGTCGTCGGGCTCAGTCATGAACTTCGCACGCCACTCAACGCAGTGCTCGGATACGCCCAGATCCTTGAACGCGATCCAGCCATTGCCGATGGCCGACGCAACGCCGTCGGGGTGATTCGCCGCTCTGCTGAACATCTGTCGGGCCTGATCGACGGCCTCCTGGATATTTCCCGCATCGAGGCCGGCCGTTTCCGCATCCGTCTGGCTGACGTGCGTATTCATGACCTTCTCGACCAGATCGAAGGCATGTTCGCCCTTCAGGCGGAAGCCAAGGGCCTGACTTTCCATGCCAGTCGCGCGCATGACCTCCCGGCCGTGGTGCGCACCGACGAGAAGCGCCTGCGTCAGGTGCTGGTCAATCTTCTCTCGAATGCCATCAAGTTCACGCCGAAGGGCGCCGTGACGCTTGCAGTCGACTACAGGAATCAGGTGGCACGTTTTACGGTGACCGACACGGGCGTCGGCATCGCAAAGGACGACCACGGGCGCATCTTCGAACCCTTCGAACGTGGCCGGCATGCGGCGAACACCAACATCCCGGGCCTCGGGCTTGGTCTCACCATCACACGCCTCCTCGTCGAAACCATGGGGGGAGACATCACCATCGAATCAGCGCCTGGCACCGGCACCAGTTTCCGAGTCCGCCTGATGTTGGGCGCCGTGGTCGGCGCCGCCGCCATCGATGGCGACCGGCCGGTCACCGGCTATACAGGCACTCGTCGCACGGTTCTGGTGGTGGACGACAATGCCGAGCATCGGGAGATGATGGTGGAGATGCTCACCCCACTGGGCTTCACGGTGCTGACCGCGGCGGGCGGAAAGGATTGCATCACCCAGCTTGAAACGGCGCGGCCAGACATCCTGTTCGTCGACATCCGGATGCCCGACATGAATGGCTGGCAGCTCGTCAGTCGGCTCAGAACCGACGGTGTCAGAACCCCCATCGTCATGCTGTCGGCCAACATCGGCGATGGCGCCATGCCAGCAAGCGATCTGGGCCACGACGATCTTCTCGCCAAACCATTTTCGCTTGCCGACCTGCTCGACCGGCTTGGTCGCCACCTCGCCATAACCTTCGTCGAAGCGGAGGCAGGCCAAGCCGAACCATCCGACTTGCGACCAACCATGCGGCCAGGAACACTTTCCGCGACCGATCTCGCCGAACTGAAATCGCTTGCGGCTATCGGCTACGTTCGAGGGCTTGAGAACAAGCTTGCAGCGCTTGCGGAAGCTGGCACCGATCCCGCTACCCTCGCGGCACTCCGCACGCATCTTTCAGCTTTCGACCTGACCCGCTTCTCCACGACCCTCGAGGATATGGCAACGCCATGACTCAGACCCGCGACACCGTGCTCGTCGTAGACGATAGCCCCGAGACGCTCGGCTTTCTCACCGAGGCCATGGAGGCGGAAGGCGTCACCGTTCTGGTCGCGACTTCCGGTCACCAGGCGCTTTCCATTGCCAGCCGCGTCACTCCGGACGTGATTCTGATGGACGCGATGATGCCCGAGATGGACGGCTTTGACACTTGCCGATCTCTCAAAGCCATGCCGACGCTCGCCCACGTACCGGTGATCTTCATGACTGGATTGAGCGAGACCGAACATATCGTTCGCGGATTGGCCTCCGGCGGTGTCGATTATCTTACGAAGCCGATCGATCTTGATGAGCTCAGGGCCCGCATTCGCGTCCACCTCGCCAACGCCCGCGCAAACCTTTCCGCTCAGGTTGCGCTCGACGCCGCAGGGCGCCATCTCGTCGCCTTGGACGCACATGGCCATATCGTCTGGGCAACGCCTCAGGCAAGTCGCCTGATCGACCAATTGGGAATCGCCGGAGCCATGGAAGCTGTCGCGGCAGACGAACCCGGACCGCTGGAAGTGGCGGTTCCCGGCGGTCTGCCTCTTCTTCTGGCGCCGATCGGTGCTTCCGGTCCGGGCGAACGCCTTTACAGACTTGGCCGAAGCGAGGCGGGCGAAGCCGATCTCTTGAGGTCGCGATTTGCCCTGACGGCACGCGAAGCGGAGGTGTTGCTCTGGATCGGTCGCGGCAAGACCAACAAGGATATCGGCGATATCCTCGGTCTGTCGCCGCGCACCGTCAACAAACATCTCGAGCAGATCTACGCCAAGCTTGGCGTGGAGAATCGGTCCTCGGCAGCCCTCAAGGCAGCCGAGGCACTCCGCGAGGCATGAGAGGCGCGCCGGGACAAGCTCGGTTTCACGCGCTCGTGCCTGTCAGCGCCCACCCGACAGCCGACGGAAGCGCTGAGCGACACCCTGGACACCGTAAGGGTAATCCGGCGGGGTGGGAGCACTGACGGTGGTAAGTCTCTCCATCGCGTCATCGGCGAGTTTGAGATCGGCGGCACGAAGGTTATCAGCGAGCTGTGTCGGCGTGCGTGCGCCAAGAATGACCGAGGTAACAGCCGGACGCGCCGCCAGCCAGGCAAGAGCCACCTGTGCCATTGTCACCCCGAGCCCCTTGGCTATGTCTTCCACCGCGCCGATGATGGACCATGTGCGTGCCTCCGCGTTGCGGGGGCCATAGGCTTCCATGCCCCGGTTCGGATTTTCCCCCAGGCGGGTTGAGCCCGACGGAAGTTCGTCACGCTTGTACTTGCCCGAGAGCCACCCGCCGCCAAGCGGTGACCAAGGCAAGAGCCCGATGCCGGCATCAAGGCAGGCATCGACAATCTCGAGTTCGATATCGCGCACCAGAAGGCTGTATTGAGGCTGCAGCGTTACCGGCCGACTGTAACCTCTCGCCTTGGCAATCTCAGACGCCTTGGCGACGTGCCAGCCGACGTAGTTGGAAAAGCCGTAATAGGCGATCTTGCCGGCACTGACAGCATCATCAAGAAAGCGCAAAGTCTCCTCGATGGGCGTCAGGGCATCCCACGCGTGCATCTGATAAAGATCGATCCGTTCGATCCCGAGCCGCTGCAGGGAAGCATCGAGGGCGTCCCCGAGATGGCGCCGAGAGAGCCCCAGATCGTTCGGCCCCGGCCCCATTGGAAAGCGTCCCTTGGTGGCGATGACCGCCTGCCGAGCTTCCGTTGGCCGTGCCTTCAGCCAGCGACCAACGATCTGCTCCGATGCGCCGGCCGAATAGACGTCGGCAGTATCCACAAAGTTACCACCCACCGCGAAGAAACCGTCCATGAGCCGAAACGACGTGGCTTCGTCCGACTCCGCACCGAATGTCATGGTGCCAAGGCAATGAACCGATACAACGGTCCCGCTCGGTCCGAGCTTGCGATATTCCATGAGGTCCTCCGACTTGTTTGGTGGGTCAGGCAGTTCCGGCTTGCTTCGGAAGTGGCCCGACATGATCATTTATCATACAGATCACGCCCCTTGGAACACTCCCCCGTCTTGACTTACGAAAAAGCCCCGGAAAACCGGGGCTTTTTGCAAGTTTGGCAGGTCTCAGATTTCGGCGGCCGCCTCGTCCTCGGGCGGACGGCTTTTCCATCCGAGCCGCTCGCTGGTGCGCATGACGATGTAAAACAGCAGCGGAACAAAGAACAGGCCGACCGTGGTGGAGGCGATCATGCCACCCATCACGCCTATGCCGATGGCGTTTTGCGCGGCCGAACCGGCACCCCTGGCTATGGCGAGCGGCGTGACACCGAGAATGAAGGCCAGCGACGTCATGATGATCGGACGAAGACGGATGCGGGCCGCATGCAGGGCTGCCTCGATCAGGCTCTCGCCCTGTCGCTGCAAGTCACGGGCAAATTCCACGATCAAGATGGCATTCTTGGCAGCGAGACCGATCGTGGTGAGCAAGCCAACCTTGAGGTAGACGTCGTTGGACTGGCCGAACAGCTTGGCCGCCAGCAGCGTGCCCAGCACCGAGATCGGCACCGACAACATGACGGCGAACGGAATGGTCCAGCTTTCGTAGAGCGCGGCCAGGCACAGGAACACCACCAGGAAGGACACCGCATAGAGCATGTTGGCCTGGGCGCCGGACAGACGCTCCTGATAGGATAGCCCGATCCAACCGGTCGTATATCCTCCACCCTGGCTGGAGACAAAGGACTCCATCTGGTCCATGGCTTCGCCGGACGACACACCGGCCGCAGCGTTGGCGCTGCCCTGAATATTGATGGCCGACACGCCGTTGAAGCGAGAGAGCTTCGGCGGACCGTACGACCAGCTTGTTTCAACAAAGGACGAAAAAGGCACCATCTCGCCCGAGCCGTTGCGGGCGTACCAACGATTGAAATCGTTGGGCGTCATGCGGAACGGAGCGTCTCCCTGCAGATAGACGGACTTGATTTCACCGCGGTCGATGAAGTCGTTGACATAGGAACCAGCCCAGGCGGTGGTGATGATCGAGTTGATGTCGGCCAAGCTGATGCCGAGCGCCGTCGCCTTCTCCTGGTTGATATTGACGTGCAGCTGCATCTGATTGGCTTGCGCGTTCTCACGCACCGCCACCAGCTTGGGATTCTGGTTGGCCTTTGCCAGGATCTGATCGCGGACCGCTTCCAAAGCGGCACGACCATTGCCGGCATTGTCCTGAAGATACATGTCGAAGCCACCGGAAATGCCGAGGCCCGGCATGGCTGGCGGCAGCAACGTGAAGATCATGGCATCCTTGATCTGCGACATGGCCCCCATGGCGCGGCCGACCACCGCTTGCGCTGATAGCCGCGGATCGGTCCGCTCCTTGAAGTCCTTGAGCCGGATAAAGGCAAGGCCGGCATTCTGACCGGACCCGGCAAAAGAGAAGCCGGTAATCCCCATGACGCTTTCGACCGCGTCCGGCTCGTTCTTCAGGAAATAGTCGGTCATCTGGTCGGTGACCTGCTTGGTGCGCTCCATGGTCGCACCAGACGGCAGTTGGACCAAGGCAAGCAGCACGCCCTGATCCTCTTGCGGGATGAACGAACTCGGCAGCTTGTTGAACATGAACGCGGCGCCACCGACAAAAGCCAGGAAAATCACCAGCATGCGGACGGGACGACCAATGATGCCGCGCACAGTTCGCTGGAAAAGCGACGAGGAGTCATCGAAACGGCGGTTGAACCAGCCGAAGAACCCACGATGGGCACCGTGGCTCGGTTTCAGCATGGTGGCGCAAAGCGCTGGCGTCAGCACCAGGGCGACGATGACCGACAGCAACATGGCCGAAACGATGGTGACCGAGAACTGCCGATAGATGATACCCGTCGAACCGGCCATGAAGGCCATCGGAACGAACACGGCCGACAGCACCAACGCGATGCCGATCAGCGCGCTGGTGATTTCGCGCATCGACTTCTGTGTCGCCGCCTTGGGATGCAGCTTTTCCTCGGTCATGATGCGCTCGACATTTTCGACCACGACGATGGCATCGTCGACCAACAGGCCGATAGCCAGCACCATGGCGAACATCGTCAGGGTATTGATCGAATACCCCATCACGGCCAGAACGCCGAATGTACCCAGCAGAACCACCGGCACGGCGATGACCGGGATCAGCGTCGCCCTGAAATTCTGCAAGAACAGATACATGACCAGGAAGACGAGCACGACCGCTTCCACCAGCGTCTCGATCACCTTCTCGATGGAGAGCTGAACGAATGGCGTGGTGTCGTAGGCGTAGACATAGTCGACGTTCTGCGGCAGCGACGGCTTCAATCTGTCGAGGGTCGTGCGCACATTCTGGGCGGTCCTAAGAGCATTGGCTCCGCTCTGCAAGTTGACGCCGAAACCGGCGGCCGGCTTGCCATTGTAGAAGGCGTCGGCGGCATAGCTCTTGGAACCGATTTCCACCCGCGCCACATCGCCAAGACGGACAATCGATCCGTCCTGCTGCGTTTTCAGGATGATGTTGCGAAACTGCTCAGGCGTCTGCAGTTGGCTCTGCGCGGTGATGGTCGCATTGAGCTGGGCGCCCGGAGCCGACGGACGACCACCGATCTGGCCTGCCGACACCTGCATGTTCTGCGCCTTGACGGCACCCGCCACGTCGCTCGGCGTCAGAGTGTACTTGTTGAGCTTGTCCGGGTCGAGCCAGATGCGCATGGCATAGCCGCTGCCGAACGTCATCAGGTCGCCCACACCCTCCACACGACGAAGTTGATCCTCGAGACGGGTGGAAACAACGTCCGCAAGATCCGTCCCGTTGAGCTTGCCATCGGTCGAGACAAGCCCGACCGCCATCAGGAACGAACTGGTCGACTTGGTAACCGTAATGCCTTGGTCGATGACCGCGTCTGGCAACAGCGACTGGACCAGTTGCAGCTTGTTCTGTGTCTGCATCTGGGCGATGTCGGCGTCGGCGTTGTTCGAAAAGGTCAGCGTGATCGACGACGAGCCGTCAGAGGTCGAGGACGACTCCATATACTGGAGATGATCGAGACCGTTCATGTTTTGCTCGATGACCTTGGTCACGGCATTTTCGACGGTCTCGGCGCTCGCTCCGGGATAGGAGGCGGAGATGCGCACTGTTGGCGGAGCGATTTCGGGATATTGCGAAATCGACAGCGTCGATATGGCAAGGATACCCGCCAGCATGATGGTGATGGCGATCACCCAGGCGAAGACGGGACGATTGATGAAAAATTGAGCCATGCCTTGCCTCGACGAGGTCGGTCCGCCGGTTCGGGGCGAATCCGGAAGCGAAAATCGGTCGGCACACAGCGTGCGCCGTGGTCAGGCCGGAGCGGCATCCGCCGCTAACCGGCCCCTGGAATTGATCAGGGCGTCGTCTTGGCTGGCGCAGCGGCAGCCGCCTTGGGTTTGACGAGGCCATTGGCCCCGAGCTCCACCTCGGCGAACTTCACCTCCATGCCGGGCCGAACCTTCTGCACGCCCTCGACAATCAGCCGGTCGCCATCGGCGACATCCTTTTCCACGACCCAACTGAACCCATAGCCACGATTGGCGTTCAGGACACGCGCCTCGACCTTGTTGTCGGGGGTCAGGAAAAGGGCCGTTGCCTGCCCCGTTACGCTCCGGCTCACCGCTCTCTGCGGCAGCAGGAAGACGTTGTCTTCAGTGCCCACCTCGACGGCGGCACGAACATACATGCCGGGAAGCAGCTGCATCTTCGGGTTGGCGAAGCTCGACCGGATGGTCACCGTGTCGGTAGTCTCGTCGACGTTGGCTTCCGTCGAAATAATGCGGCCGGCCTCTCCATAGGTCGAACCATCATCAAGCCGGATGGTGACCTTCGGGCCCTCCTTGCCAGCATTCACGCCATCCTGCTCGATGGCTCGCCGCATGCGGTTCATGCTGGTGCTCGACGCGCTGAGGTCGATGTAGATCGGGTCAATCTGCCGAATGGTGGCAAGTGCCGTTGCCTGTCCCGCCGTAACGAGCGCACCTTCGGTAACAGAGGAGCGGCCAATCAAGCCGGAGATCGGCGCCTTCACCTGGGTGTAGCCGAGGTTGATCTCCGCCGTACGAACGGCCGAAGCAGCCGAGGCGGCGGCAGCCTTCGCCTGCAGAAGTGCCGAACGCGCCTCGTCGATATCCTGCTTGGAAACACCGTTGACGTTGGCGAGCTCCTGGTAACGATCGAACTTTGCCTGTGCGCTCGGCACGCTCGCTTCATAGCGCTCGAGATCGGCTTTGGCGGCATCGAGCGTCGCCTGGTATGACCTCGCATCGATCCGGTAGAGAACGTCGCCGGCGTTGACCCGCGAGCCTTCCTCGAACACCCGCTTCTCGATGATGCCTCCGACCTGAGGACGGATCTCGGCGATCGCCGAAGCCGCGGTACGGCCAGCCACATCTTCGACGATCGGCACCGAGGTGGGATGGATGACGATGAAGCCGACTTCCGGTGTCGGCATCTGCATGCCGGCAGGCATGCCACCGCCGGGCGCGCCAGCGGGTGCTCCGCCACTCTTGGCGCCGAGCATGTCGCCAGCCTTGTGGAGGACTGCTCCTACCTGTTCACAGCCGGAGATCAGCGGCAGCGTAACGGCGAGCAGCAATGCGCCACCAGCCAGCTTCTTGAGGTTCGTCACTTCTTATCTCCGGATACGGACGGCATCGTTTTTTGAGGATCGGTATTGGCGAGCACGGCGAGGTTATCAGGTCGGTTCCACCAACCGCCTCCCAAGGCCTCGAACAGGGCCACCGCGTCGAGATAGCGCGAGGCCTCGGCCGAGGCGCGGGCAAGACGCGCTGACTGATAGGTGGACTGCGCCGAAAGCACATCGGTGTAGGAAACGGTTCCGGCCTTGAACAGCGTCTGCGACAGATCGAGGCTTTCCTTCGCCGCCTTTTCGGCGGCCAGATACCCTGCGAGCGCCTGACGGTCATGCTGCAAGGCGCGCAACGCATTGGCGACATCCTTGAAAGCCGACAGCACTGTCGAACGATAATTGGCAAAGGCCGCCTCGTAGGCCGCTTCTGCGGCCCGCTTGTTGTGAACAAGCGTGCCACCCTTGAAGATCGGCTGAGCCAATCCCGCGGCAATGTTCCAGCCCGTGGTATTGGAAGCAAATAGATCGCCAAGCTCGGCCGCCGAAGTCGGGAGCGCGGCGGTCAGCGTCAGCTGAGGCAACATCGCCGCAGTTGCAACGCCGATCTCCGCCGACGCGCGATGAAGCTGCGCTTCGGCCGCCCGGATATCCGGGCGTTGTTCAACCAGCGCCGAAGGCACACTGAGTGGCAGGGCGTGTGGCAGTTGCAGACCGGCGATACGGAAATTGCGCGAAGCATATTGATTGGGGAAATCGCCGATCAGCGCCGCAATGGTGTTCTGCTGGATTGCCAGCGCCTTCTGCAGTGCCGGCAGCGAGGCTTGCGCCTGGGCGAGAGCTGCCTGCTGCTGCAGGACATTCGCCCGCGCCGCCGTGCCGACGCTCACCTGATTGTTGAGAACGCCGAGCAGTTCCTTGTAGGAAGCAATCACCTCCTGCGAGGCAGCAATCTGCTCCCGATAGGAAGCTTCCTGAATGACTGCCTGCGCCAGACTGGATGTCACCGTCAGATAGGTCGCTTCGGCGGTGAAGCCCTGGGCCTCGGCAGAAGCCTTTGCAGCTTCGACGGATCGGCGGGTACCGCCAAAAATATCCAGCGGATAGGAAAGCGACGGCGTCACGCTATAGAGCGTATAAAGGCCGATGTTGGTCGAGCCGGTCGAATCGGCGCGCGTGGCGTTGCTCGATACCGACAGGCTGGGGAACAGGCTTCCACTTTGAGCAAGCGCCGTCTCGTTGGCCTGCTTCAGAGTTGCCCGCGCCGCCTCGATGTTGGGATTATTCTCGATTGCCCGCTTCATCAAGGCGTCGAGATCCTTGTTGCGGAACAGCTCCCACCAGCGCCCCGGAACCTCAGTCCCATAAGCGATGTTCGTACCGGTCGTACGACCGGCTGAAGCATCACCCGACCCGAGATATCCCGCGCCCGGATCCAGCTTGGGCCGCTCGAAGTCAGGGCCAACCGCGCAGCCGGCGAGCATCGTCACCGACAGGAGAAGAGAAACAAGCCGAGCCGGCGTCATCAAAGCCCCCACCCCAAAAGTCCACCATCCAACGGGAATGCGCCTGAACCGTCAAAGCACAACCCAAAGACGATCCTGTGACCGATCGCCTGGCCCGAAGGGCCAAGAAAACTCCAGCCAACCTGCCAAGGCGACCAAAAGCCGTGATTGCATGCGGAGTCGGAGAAGACGTTCGACAGCCCGTAAAGTCAATCCGCTAGCAAGGCCTGAATGACAAATTGAACAGACGAAAAGAGCCTTGCCTTGCGACCGACCCTTCCGAGTCAGCTAAAAGTACCATATTTGGCGAACTATCACTTTTCAAGCGCGCAGGCTAAGTCCCCGGATCACGAAATCAATCAGATGATCACACTTTCTCGTCATCTCATCCGTGGAGAAGAGCGACCGACCGCGCAGCACGGCGGCAGGGTCGAGAATGGTGATCAGACAGTCGCAGACAGCGGCGGCGGTAACCGGTCCGTCACACGGCACGAACTCCCCGGCCGCAATTCCATCGTCGATCAGCTTTTCCAGCCGCTGCAGCAGGCGATGGAAAAAGGCGACCGCACTTGGCGGCGGCTTCGAGTCGAGCCCGATCATGACAGCGAGACGAACCGGAGTTTCCCCACGAGCCAGATGCGTCTCGAGAATGAGGTGAGCCATCGCTCGAAGTCGCTGCGATGGCGGAGAGATGTTCGCGGTCTTGTCGATGGCGACGTCGATCTCCATTACCCAACGCAACGCCACGGCGTCGATCAAACCGGCCTTGTTGCCGAAGTTCTTGAAGATGTTCGCAGGCGACATGCCAAGCGCCTTGGCAATAGAGCCAATGGTCATGTCTGCGTAACCCAGCGCCTGAAGTTGGCGCTCGGCTTCGTCGAGAATTTCGGCGCGCGTATCGGCGCTCTTGTGCCAGGACCGTCTTGCCATGATCGCTGTCTACAGCTTTCAGTCCGTTTCAGCCATCGGCGTTTGGTCAAACTGCCTCATCGGTCAAAGTCCGGTACCTGAAAGTCCCTCGACAATGACCGCCCGCCGTGAAATGACGGCACCAATGCCGTTTGGAGTTTGAGCCGCGTCAAGACCGGGCGAGAGGCTTTGGTGACGCGTTGTTTCGGGGAGCTCACCATGAAGATCGTAATGATAGGGTCTGGGTACGTTGGCCTTGTATCCGGGACGTGTTTTGCCGATTTCGGCCATGACGTCGTCTGCATGGACAAGGCGGTGGAGAAGATCGATGCGCTGAAGCGCGGCGAGATCCCCATTTACGAGCCGGGCCTTGACGCGCTGGTCGAGGGCAACGTCAAGGCGGGGCGCCTGACGTTTGCCACCGAGCTCGCCGGTCCGGTGGCCGAGGCCGACGTGGTGTTCATCGCCGTCGGCACGCCATCGAGACGTGGCGATGGTCATGCCGACCTCTCCTATGTCTATGCGGCAGCCCGCGAGATCGCCGCGGCGGTGAAGGGCTTCACGGTGGTGGTCACCAAGTCGACCGTGCCGGTCGGTACCGGCGACGAGGTGGAGCGCATCATCCGCGAGACCAACCCCAACGCCGACGTCGCCGTCGTCTCCAACCCCGAGTTCCTGCGCGAAGGCGCG
>JARKNW010000085.1 GCA_029976075.1 Pleomorphomonas sp. | reverse complement strand
GTTCGCTCTCGCCTTGCTGCGCCAGGATACCCAGTATCCCAAACGCAGCTTGCGTTCCCGTCGCAAAACCGCTGAACGCCTTCCAGATTACCGTGCCTCATTGCTCGGCCTTATTCCTCGAAGCTAAATGCGATTGCCCTGGTTCCGGTGTCAGTCGGCAGTTAAGACTTCTGGAGAGCGATCATGGTTCAAGCAGCGCTTCGGCTTCCATCGACCGTACTCCCGAGCCAAGCGTCGCGGCCAACAGGACGCGATTTGCGTCGATCGAAGCCGAAAACGTGATCGTTTCCCCGAGCAGGGCTGGCGACAGTCCGCGGTAGTTGAACTCGCGCACCGTCCGGCCGGTGACTTCCTCGGCGAAACCGGCGAGCAGCGTTGCGTTGAGCGGGCCGTGAATCACCAGGTTCGAATAGCCCTCGATATTGCGGCAATAGTCGAGATCGTAATGGATGCGATGGCCGTTGAAGGTCAGCGCGGAATAGCGGAACAGGGTGGTCGAAGTCGGCGTGAAGGCCTTGCTGAACGGCGCACGGCTGGCTTCGGCAACGTTCGCCTGCTGTGCGGCCGGGCGGGTTGCGGATTTGTAGACGATGTCGTGCTCCTCGCGGATGAGCAATTCGTCGGCCAGCGACTTCAACTCGTGCAGGACCGTGACGAACACCAGATCCCCGGAGCGGCCGACCTTGTGATCCACCTTCAGGATGCTCGATACCTTGCGGATACGAGATCCGATCGGCACGGGCTCGAGAAACGTTACGCGCCCTCCGGCCCACATGCGGTTGGGCAGAGGCACCGGAGGCAGGAAGCCGCCACGCGCCGGATGTCCGTCACGCCCGAGTTCCCCGGGCGGCAATCCCTCGAGGAAATAGATCCAGTGCCAGAGGGGCGGCAGAGCGCTGCCTTCGCGGATTTGCGAGGGGTTCGGAAAGTCCACTGTTGCGGCCATCAGGCGGGCGTGGCGCAGCGAAATAGTGTCCTCGTCATCGTGTGTTTTGCCGATCCAGGTGCGTAGATGCGCGATGTCGATCTGACTCATGGTTAACCTCCGGTTATTATTCTGCCCGCAATGCTTCCACCGGGTCCAGCCGTGCCGCACGGCGGGCCGGGAGCACGCCGGCGAGCAGGCCGATGCCCATGGCGATCAGCTCGGCGATGACGACGAAAGCCACGGGCGTGTGCACCGGGAGCGCCGGAACGAACAGGTGGATCAGTTGCGCGAGGCCGATGCCGAGCGCCAGCCCGACGAGGCCGCCGATTGCCGAGAGGGCCACGGCTTCACCGAGGAAGAGGCCGAGGATGGTGCGGCGGGGTGCGCCAAGAGCGACGAGCAGGCCGATCTCGCTGGTGCGCTCGGTAACGGCGATGGTCATGATGGTCACGATGCCGACCCCCCCGACCAGCAGGGAAATGCTGCCGAGCGCGCCGACCGCCATGGTCAGGACGTCGAGGATGTTCGACAGGGTACGCAGCATGTCTTCCTGCGTGGTGATGGTGAAGTCTTCGCGGCCGTGCCGGGACTTGAGCGTGGCGGTGACCAGCGCGCTGATGCGCGATGCCGGTATGCCTTCCTCATAGGATAGGTCGATGGTCATCAGCCCGTCGCGATTGAACAGTTCCAGCGCGCGTGCCGTCGGGATGTACGCCGAATCGTCGAGGTCGATGCCGAGGAACTGCCCCTTGGGTTCCATCACTCCGATGACCCGGAACTGGAAGTTGCCGATCGAGATACGCGCGCCGAGCGCACTTTCCGCGCCGAACAGTTCCGTCTTGAGCTTGGCGCCCAGGACGACGAAGGCACGGGCGCTCTCTGTTTCATCCGCTGGCAGGAACTGGCCGCTGCTGACCTTCATACGGTAGACGTTCGGCATGTCGGCGCTTTCGCCGTAGACGATGGAACGACGCAGGCGGCCATTGGCCTTGATCTCGGTGTTGCCCCAGACGACGGCGGTGATTCCCTTGACGTGCGGCAGGCGGCCCAGCGCACGGGCGTCGTCGAGCGTCAGCGGGCGCACGGAGCTGGGGATGCCGGTGGGGTTGGGGCCGGAGGTCTTGACCTTGCCCGGAGCTACGTTGATCAGGTTGGTACCGAACTGCGTGAATTCCGACAGCACGAAACGATGGATGCCCTCGCCGATCGAGGTGAGCAGTATGACGGCGGCTATGCCCACGGCAATCCCGAGCAGCGTCAGGAAACTGCGCAGCCGGTGCGCGGTGATGGCGCGCCAGGCAAGGTGAATGGAGTCGGAAACGCGGATCATTGCAGGTCACCGCTTGGCCAGTGACTCGACCGGATCGAGCCGCGCCGCACGGCGGGCCGGCAGCACGCCGAACAAGATGCCGGTGACCAGTGCTGTGCCCAGCCCGGCGATTGCCGCCCAGTCCGGGGGGTAGGCCGGATAGACCGGGTACAACTGGCGGATGATGGCGGCACCGGCGTGGCCTAGAAGAAAGCCGAGCACGGCACCGGCCAGCGAGAGCATGGCTGCTTCAGTCAGGAAGGCCGTGCGGATGGTGCCGCCAGTCGCGCCGAGCGCCTTGAGCAGGCCGATCTCGGAGGTGCGTTGGGTCACCGATACCAGCATCACGTTCATCACCAGGATGCCGGCGACGGCAAGGCTGATCGCGGCAATGCCGGCGACGGCGAGCGTCAGCGTACCGAGCAGTCTGTCGAACGTCGCCAGCACGGCATCCTGCGTAATGACCGTTACGTCCTCCTCACCCTCGTGGCGTGCCTTGAGGATGGCGGTGGCCTGCGATTTCGCCAGTTCGATGGATTCCCGGCTGTTGGCTTCGACGAGTACCCGGAACAGGGTGTTGCTGTTGAACATGGCTTGCGCCAGCGAGACCGGGACGAGCACCAGTTCGTCGGTGTTCATGCCCAGCCCCTGGCCTGTAGAGGCCATGATGCCGATGATGCGGAAGCGCCGATCGCCGATGCGCACCAGCTGGCCGAGCGCGGGGTTGGCCCCGAACAGTTCGTCGCGGATCTTGGCGCCGATTACCGCTTCCGAAGCCCCTCGCCGCCAGTCGCCTTCGGCCAGGAATCGCCCCTGGGCCAGTGGCAGACGGCGCACGTCGATGTATTGCGCAGTGGTGCCGGCGACCATCACTTCGCGCAACTTGCCGCCGACGCTGATTTCCGACGTTCCCACGGCCAGTGGCGCCACACGGCGCACGGCACTGGCGCGCAACAAAGCCTGGGCGTCGTCGATGGTCAGATCGCGCGGCGTGTTGGTGATGGCATTGCCGGGATTGAAGCCGCCTGTTTGCGATTTCCCCGGCAGAACGATGACCAGGTTGGTGCCGAGCGAGGAAAATTCGTTGACCACGTAGCGCCGGGCGCCGTCGCCGAGTGCCGTGAGCACGACGACCGACGCCACGCCAATGGACATGGCCAGGACCAGCAAGACCGTGCGCAGCGGATTGCCGGCCGCCGCGTCGCGGGCGAAGCGGATCAGGTCCGGGGCGCGCATTGGCGGCTGTCCTGGCGCAACTCGCCGTCTTCCATGCGCAGTTGCCGCTGCGCACGGGCGCCGAGCGCAGCGTCGTGGGTGACGACGATCAATGTGACGCCCTTGCCGTTGAGCTCTTCGAGCAGCCGCATGACCTCTTCGCCCGTGGCGCGGTCGAGGGTGCCGGTGGGCTCATCGGCCAGGATGACGGCCGGCTGCATGATGGTGGCGCGGGCAATGGCCACGCGCTGGCGCTGCCCGCCGGAAAGTTCGTTCGGCCGGTGACCGGCACGGTTGGTCAGTCCATAGTCCTTGAGTGCCTGATCGACACGTTTCCTGCGCTCGGACGGGGCCGTGCCGGCCAGAACCATGGGCAGGGCGATGTTTTCGGCCGCCGTGAGGCGCGGCACCAAGTGAAAGCTCTGGAAGACGAAACCGATCCGTTCGCTGCGCACGCGCGCCTGTTCTTCCGGCGACAGTGTCGTGACATCGCGGCCTTCCAAACGATACGTTCCTGCGTTTGGGCGGTCGAGCAAGCCGAGCAGGTTGAGCAAGGTCGATTTGCCGGAACCCGACGGACCCATCACCGCCACGTATTCGCCGGAATCGATCCGCAGATCGAGCTGGTGCAGGGCATGCACTTCGCTGTCGCCCAACTGGAACACGCGCTCGACGCCGGAGAGCGCGATCAGCGGTTCATTCATCATCGGCCCTGCGGGGTTTCTTCGAGCGTGTAGTCAATCCCGTCCTTGACGCCCGCTCTCTCGAGTGAGGTGACGACGCGTTCGCCGGCTTCCAGTCCCTCCAGCACTTCGGTGAATTCCCAGTTGGCCAGGCCCGTGCGGATCTTGCGTTCTCGCAGCTTGCCGTCCTTGGCGGCGAGGAGGACGCGTCCGCCTTCGAGCAGCGCGGCGGTCGGTACGCGCACCACGTTGTCGCGCACGGCGAGGATGACTTCCACGTCTGCGCTGTAGCCGACGAGCAGCTTTCCGGGTTCATCCGGCTTGTCGAAGGTGGCTTCGATGTCGACGGTGCGCGCCTGCTTCTCGACCGCGGAGACATAGGGGGCGACACGTTTCACCGTGCCGGCGAATGACTTCCTGGGCAGTGCGTCCAGGCTGATGCGTACCGGCTGGCCGGCAGTGATTTTCGGCGCATCGACTTCGTCCATCGGCGCCTTGATGTACAGGCAGGAATCGTCGATCAGGTCGATGGCCGGGGGCGTCTGCACACCGGGCGGCGACGGCGTGGAGTATTCGCCCACTTCCCCGACGATCTTGGCGACGGTGCCGTCGAACGGGGCATAGAGAACGGTTCTGCCTTGTTCGACGCGGGTGGCATCGACCTTGGCCTTGAACTGCGCAACGTCGGCCTTGGCCGCGTCGCAACTGGCGCGCCGGGCTTCGGCCTCGGTGCGAGCCGATTCCTCGCGCGACGAGGAAACAAACCCCTTTTCGCGCAACGAGGTCTGTCGCGCGGCCTCGCGTTCGGCGTTGGCAGCTTGGGCGCACGCTTCGGCAACGCGTTGCCGCGCCGTGGCGACCTGCGTCAGTGCCAGCGTGCTCTGCGCCTGCTGGTCGTCGTTCCACAGCTTCATCAGCAACTGGCCCTTCTTGACCCGGTCGCCCTCCTTGACGTTCAACACCTCGATGCGTCCGCCGATGATCGTGGACAGCTTCGTTCGCTGACAGGCTTCGACCGTTCCGGCGCGGGTGTTGGCGATACTCGATTCGACCTTGCCGCGATCGATTTCGCGGGCAACGACGGCGATGGGCTTGGGGCGGGTGAACCACCAGAAAGCGGCTGCCAGGGCGGCAAGGACGAGCAGGGAAATCAGGATGCGGCGAAGCAGGGGCGACATGGCGGATTCGCTACGGTGGTGGTCGGATCAAGACGGCATGTTCGGGCAAAAAAGGCGGGGTGGCAAGCCGGGGGCGAGATGCAATCAGTTCGGGGGTGTAGCGCAACTCGCGGAAAACGGTTGCAGGAGGGCAAAAAACAAAAAAGCCGCTTGTGGGCGGCTTTTTCAACTGCTTGTGATGTCTGGTTAATTGGTGCCGCTGGGCGGAATCGAACTGCCGACCTTCGCATTACGAATGCGCTGCTCTACCGACTGAGCTACAGCGGCACGGCCAAGTAACCCGACAAACGCGAGCGGCGGATTATATCAAGCGTGGCTGGCAATGGGAACCCTCCTCTTGCATCCTCCAGGGGCGGAGCATCAAATTTCCCGTAGCTGCAAAGCGGCAGCCAAATAGGCTGGATTGTAGGCAGCGGTCTTGATTTTTCGTGGCAAGCTCATGACCCGGGATTTGTCGGCGCGAAAGAGATTCAAGGCGGCGCGGC
>JARKNW010000073.1 GCA_029976075.1 Pleomorphomonas sp. | reverse complement strand
AGGCCTTGAACGTCGCGCCACCGGTCTCGGCGAGCACCTTCGTGATCGCCGCGGTCAGCGACGTCTTGCCGTGGTCAACGTGACCGATCGTGCCGATGTTGCAGTGCGGCTTCGTCCGCGAAAACTTTTCCTTGGCCATCGCTTCGTCTCTCTCGAAAGGTTTGATGGGGCCTTTTCGTGCGCTTGCCCCCGAACCGGGGCGGCCGGTCGGCGGCTCGAATAGTGCCTTTTAACGCAAGGTTCAAGCCCTGATTGGCGCCGCTCTCCCCGCAAAGAGCAATCAGCGCCAAGGCTGTGCCATATGGACCGCTTTCCCTGAAAATTCAAGGCCACCAGACGGCTAAACCAAGCGATCATCGGCACCCGCCGACATCGTCGAGCATGCGAGCCCCGACGGGTTCGCCATCTATCAGGGAAATCACTTGCAGCGTCAGGATTTGAGGATCACCACTCGGCGCCATGGCGAGGATTGAAACGTGTCGGCAGCCGACAGGTTCGGCCTACGGCCATCGCCTCTCTGCGACGTCCTCACCAGCACAGCTTGGAGCAGCCCATTCGTCCACCCGGAGCGTGCCCTGCCCTCGGCCATCCCGACCGGACGCCCCACCCTGCTCTCACGAGGTCAGGCACGATCGCCGGCGACGGCCTCACCGACGCTGCTAAATATTACGCAAAATTAAATACAACTCATTCACGCACCGCAGCCCACCTCAAATATAAACATGTTCAGAAGAAATAACGTATTTTTAAACGACTTTCCTCTTAGGTTGCCAACGAAAGAGAATTTTAGCCAGCACAGAATATGAGAGCTGATTGAATTTTCGGAAAGTCTCGATGACTCGGCCACTCTCTCTTTTTCTGTCCAGGGTTGTCTCGTCATTACTGGCAATGGCTCTGGCGTTGACAGCGATCGGCGCTTTTCTTGCCTGGGCGGCCGGCTCGGTCGATCGCGAGGACATCCGCCGACAGGGCGAGATCGCCGGCTACGCGCTGAAAGAGATTCGCAGCAACCTGTCCCATAACCAGGAGAGCTCCACGTTCTGGGACGAGGCCGTCGAACGGACGGCCACCGGCGGCAACGAGCAATGGATCGACGACAACCTCGGCAGCTGGATGCATGCGTTCTTCGGCGTCGATGAGGCCTACGTCCTGGACGGCGAGGACCTGCCGATCTACGCCTTCGCCGGAACAGAGATAAAGGCCCCGTCGTTCTTCGAAAATCGGCGAGCGTTGCTGCGCCCCTATCTGGCGGCCCTACGAGCCAAACTTGCGGCCGGGGAGCCGCCCTCCAGGGTGGCCCACGAACAGTCCATCGGCGTCAGCGACTATATCTACGTTTCCGGGCGACCGGCTGTCTTGAGCATCAAGCCGATCGTCTCCGACTCGGGAGATCTCGATCAGCCGATCCCGACGATCCGCGTCCACGTGGCCATCCAGTATTTGGAGGGTGACGTCATCGACAAGGTTGGTCAGGCGCATGTTCTGCAAAACCTGAAATGGGTACCGGCGGCAGCGCTCAATCCCGAGGCCGCGTCGATCTCGCTGAGGAGCGACGCGGGCAATGTGGACATCGAGTTCCAATGGACGCCCTACCGGCCGGGGCAGCGCCTCCTCTCATCCCTGTCACCGGTCCTGATCCTGGTGGCATCCGCGCTGATGGTCGGCACCCTGGCCATCTCCTCGGCTTCCTATCGGCGGAAACTGGACCGCATCAGGAACAACGAGCACATCCGCTACCTGGCTTCCCATGACATCCTCACGAGGCTCCCCAATCGGTCCGCCTATGAACAGGCTGCGGACGAAATGGTCGACCAGCTGACGAGCCGACAGCAGGCAGGGCCCCTCGCCTTTCTCTACATGGACCTCGACAGGTTCAAGCAGGTCAACGACATCCTGGGGCATCAGGTGGGCGACGCCGTCCTCGTCGAGTTCGCCCGGCGGGCAACCGAAATCTTTCCGCACAATGCGCCGGTCTATCGCGTGGGAGGCGACGAGTTCGCCGTCCTCATCCCCAACCGCACCAAGCGAGAAATCGAGACGCTCTGCGGCCAGATCATCGACAGCGTAGCGGAGCCCATGGACATCGACGGCCGGCGCGTCTTCGTCGGCGTGTCGATCGGCGTTTCCATGGCTCCCCAACACGGCACCGATCGACAGGAGCTGCACAGAAAGGCGGATGTCGCCCTCTACCATGCCAAGATGGCGGGCCGACGCCGCTTCTCTATCTTCGGCAATCAGATGGACGATGCCATCCAGAGCCGGGCCGCCATTGAAGCCGATCTCCGCGAAGCCTTGAAGAGCAAGACCGGGCTGTCCGTCGTCTATCAGCCGAAGTTTGCCAGCCAATGCGGTCGCATCCTGGGGGCGGAGGCGCTGGTCCGCTGGCAGCACCCGCAACAGGGGGCGATCTCGCCGGCCGTGTTCATTCCCATCGCCGAGGAGGCGAACCTGATCGGCGACCTCGGCCTGTGGGTTCTGGAAACGGCCTGCCGCGAGGCAATCGCCTGGCCGGTGGATCATCTCGCGGTCAACGTTTCTCCCCTCCAGCTGCGCGCACCGGGATTTGCCGAGGCCGTGTTCGCCGTGCTGTCGCGAACCGGGTTTGCCGCCAGCCGTCTCGAACTCGAAATGACGGAGACCGACTTCGCGGATTCGGAAGAGGTGGGGATCAGCAACATCAGGACGCTGAACTCCAGAGGCATTGCCATCGCCATCGACGACTTCGGCACCGGCTCCTCCACCTTCGAGCGGCTGCGGGACATCAGTTTCGACCGCATCAAGATCGACCAGAGCTTCGTGAAGAACATCACCGAGTCCAAGGGCGACGCCGAGATCGTCCGGGCCATGATCTCAATGGCCCACGCCAAGGGCCTGAAGACGACGGCCGAAGGCGTGGAAACTGCCGAGCAGAGAGAGGTCCTGCGGAGCTTCGGCTGTGACGAGATCCAGGGCTTCCTGATGGGAAAGCCGATGCCGCCCCATCAACTGCGGCAGATTTTCGACGCCAGCGGCGAGACCGTCTCTCAAAGCCTTGTAAAGGCGTAGGTCCGGACGCAAGACCGGTACCCACGGTTGCTGAAGCCTCGCCAGTTCGCCCCCGTCGCCTGGATCCTGTCTTAATCCAAAGCCGATCCGGAACCCGCGCGCCTCAGGCACGCGGGAGGCGCCGGCGCGGATTGATCGCCGTGCATTCACCGGAATCTCATTGGAACGTGATCGCATTGGCCATTTACTCGTGACCTAGGTAATATACGTATCTGAATGCACACATATTGGCAGTTCAGGAAGGTCAACGATGGCTGACGCGACTTTGTCGAAGCACCGATCCACAGCGCAGTCCTTCGACGTCCCATTGGGGACCTGAGACCTCCGGACTCCCCTCTTTCAACCAGACAATCGCCCCAACGCTCCCTTTGGGCCTGCCCTCAGACACCCGAAGTCCGCGACGGCTCACGGAGAATGACAGATGCAGATCGGAATGATGGGACTGGGCCGGATGGGCTACAACATGGCGCTCCGGCTCATGGCAGGCGGCCATGAGGTGGTGGCCTATGACGTCAACCGCGACAGCGTTGCCGCGCTCGAGGCGCAGGGCGCCGTTGCCGCTTCCTCGGTGGACGACATGATCGCCCGCCTGAAGCCGCCGCGCGCCATCTGGCTGATGCTGCCGGCCGCCGTCACCGAAGGCGCCGTTCGCGACCTGTCGACGCGTCTTTCCCCCGACGACATCATCGTCGACGGCGGCAACTCCAACTACCGCAAGGCGGTCGATCTCGCCGGCGAGCTGTCGACGGCTCGGATTCATTTCGTCGATGTCGGCACCTCCGGCGGCGTCTGGGGCAAGGAGCGCGGCTACTGCCTGATGATCGGCGGCGACACCGGCGCCGTGGCGCGGCTCGACCCGATCTTCGCAACGCTGGCCCCCGGCGGCGACCCCTCGCTGAGCGCGGCCGAGCGCGGCTATCTCCACTGTGGCCCGGCTGGCGCCGGCCACTTCGTCAAGATGATCCACAACGGCATCGAGTACGGCATGATGGCCGCCTTCGCCGAGGGGCTCAATATCCTCAAATCGGCCAACGCCGGCTCGGTGGCCCGCAAGGCCGACGCCGAGACCAGCCCGCTCGATGAGCCCCAGTATTACCGCTACGACTTCGACGTGGCCGGCATCACCGAGGTGTGGCGGCACGCCAGCGTCATCAGCTCGTGGCTGCTCGACCTGACGGCCGGGGCGCTCGCGGCCGATCCTGACCTCGCCAACTACCAGGGCCACGTCGCCGATTCCGGCGAGGGTCGCTGGACGCTGGAGGCGGCCATCGACACCAGCGTGCCGGTGCCGGTGCTGTCGTCCGCCCTGTTCAGCCGCTTCACCTCGCGCGGCAACGACGAGTTCGCCAACAAGGTTCTTTCAGCCATGCGCCAGGCTTTTGGCGGCCACATCGAAAGCAAGCCCCAGGAAGGTCGCTGACATGCCCAAGACCATCAAGGAAAACGGCCGCAATGGCCGCTCCGATGCCCTCGTCATCTTCGGCGCTACCGGCGATCTCGCCCGCAAGATGATCTATCCCTCGCTCTACCAGATGGTGCGGCGCGGCAACCTCAACGAACCGATCGTCGGCGTCGCGCGCGACAGCTGGAGCGTCGAGAAGCTGATCGAGCGCGCCCGCGAGAGCATCATCGCCAGCGCCGGCGAGGTCGATGAGAAGACCTTTGAAAAGTTCGCCAGCCTGATGCGCTTCGTTCCTGGCGACTACCAGGATCCGACGACGTTCGACCGCCTCGAACAGGCGCTGTCGGACCGCCGTCGCGTCCTCTATTACCTCGCCATTCCGCCATCGATGTTCGCCTCGGTCACCGCCGGCCTCAAGCAGGCGAACCTGTCGGCCGGAGCACGGCTGATGGTGGAGAAGCCGTTCGGCCGCGATCTGCAGTCGGCGCAGGAGCTCAACCGCGTCCTGCATACCGTCTTCAAGGAAGACGACCTCTTCCGCATCGATCACTATCTCGGCAAGGAAGCGATCCAGAATCTCCTCTATTTCCGCTTCGCCAACTCCTTCCTCGAGCCGCTCTGGAACCGCAACTACATCGACAGCGTCCAGATCACCATGGCCGAGAACTTCGGCGTGGAAGGTCGTGGCCGCTTCTACGAGGAAGTCGGCGCCTTGCGTGACGTGGTGCAGAACCACCTCGTCAACATCCTGCTGCTGCTTGCCACCGAGCCGCCGGTCAACGCCCTCTCCGACGACCTGATCGACGAGAAGGTGCAGGTGCTGAAAGCCATCCGCCCGCTCGAGGAGCGCGATGTCGTCCGGGGACAGTTCGAGGGCTACCGCAACGAGCCCGGCGTCGCCGCCAACTCCCGCGTCGAGACCTTCGTCGCGGTCCGCCTGTTCATCGATACCTGGCGCTGGCAGGGCGTGCCGTTCTACATCCGCGCCGGCAAGAACCTGCCGGTCCGCGCCACCGAAGTCGTGGTCCGCTTCAAGCGACCGCCGCTCGAGGTGTTCGACCCGATCCGGCCCGGTGAAGCCAACTTCATGCGGTTCCGCCTCGGCCCCGAAGTGTCGATCGGCATCGGCGCCCGTCGCAAGGCCAATGGCGGCAACATGATCGGCGAGGCGGTGGAGCTGACGGCCTTCAGCGACGACATGGACAACATGCTGCCCTATGAAAGGCTGATCGGCGACGCCATGAATGGCCGTCGCCAATTGTTTACCCGCGAGGACATGGCGGAACTTGCCTGGCAGATCGTCGAGCCGGTGCTTGAGGCGCCCACGGCCCCGTCCTTCTACAAGCCGCTGACCTGGGGACCGAAGGAAGCCATGGCCGGCTTCGAGCCGGCCGGCGGCTGGGTCGATCCCAAGGGCTGACCAGGCATCGTCCGGCGGCCATGCGCTGCCGGACGCCTTCCAGCGATACCGCGAGAGCGCCTCAGGCCAGCTCCACCCTGTTCCGACCGTTTGCCTTGGCGCGATAGAGAGCTGCGTCGACGCGTCGGAAGAACGTGCTCGGGTCCTCCTGGGCGCTCACCTCGCCGACACCGATGCTGATGGTCAGCCGATCGGCCGGCGACTTCGCCTCTTCGACCAGGCGCCGCACGTCCCTTGCCAGATCCGACGCGAAATCCAACGAGGCCCCGGGCAGCAGCACGGCAAACTCCTCGCCACCCCAGCGGGCGACACAATCGGTCTCGCGAGCCCGGCGTCGCAGGATGCGGGAGACGTGACAGAGCATGTCGTCGCCGGCATCGTGACCATAGCGATCATTCAGCTGCTTGAAGTGGTCGATATCGACGATCATCAGCGAATAGGATCGCCCCGAAGCGGAATGGCGCGCCGCCGAGCATTGCAGCACCCGCTCGAAGTGCCGCCGGTTCTTGAGGCCGGTGAGTGAATCGGTCAGCGCTGCCTCTTCCAGTTGAGCTTCGAGGGTCTTGCGGTCGGTGATGTCGAGAAGCACGCCGGTGAAGGCGACATTGCCGTTGGGCATCGGCCGCGTCTTGGCACGGCCGAGCAGCCATTTGCGGCCGTCCTTGCTGTTGATCTGGAATTCCTGCTCCCACGGCTGCAGTGAGCGCCCCGCCGTCTTCAGGCTGCGCAGCAGACCGACCCAGCCAGACCGCACCAGAAAGGGCGACAGCGCCGCCTCGGAAATCAGATCGGCATCTTCGGGAACACCGAGAAAACCTTTGGCCGCCGCGTTGAAATAGGTGGGCTTGAGATCCCCGTCGGGGCTCATCACAGCCTGAAAGACGATGCCGGGGATCGAGTTGATCAGGTCGGCGACCTCATCTTCTCGCTCACGCTCCTTCGTCAGGTCGGTAAAGGTCAGAACGGCGCCTTGCACCTGGTCGCCGACGCGGATCGGGCTCATCACCAGTCGAACGGGAAAGGGCGTGCCATCGCCACGCCGCATCTGGCACTCGAAGCCGTGGATCGCGGTTCCCTCGGCGGCAGCCTGCAGGATCCGCCGGGCGTCGTCATCGGCCTCCAATTCGGTCCGTCCCAGAAACCGCTGGATGCCGAGCTTGATGACCTCGCTCTCGTGGGGGAATCCGAAAGCCCTGACCGCCTCGGGATTGACGAAGGAGAAAGCTCCCTCGCGATCGATGCCGCAAACGCCAACCTTGACGCTCTCCAGGAGCAGCTGGCTGAAATGCTCGGCCTCGATCACCTCGGTGATGTCCTGAACGATGCACAGCAGCAACTTGCGGTCCACCATTTCCACCGGACCGGCATAGACCCGCACGTCGCGCGTCGTCCCATCGGCCATGAGGTGGCGGAAACGCTGCGGATAGTGACCGCCGCCCCAGGACGAGATCTCGCGCATGACGGTCAGCACCGAACGTCCCAGCGCATTGATGTCCCAGACGTGCAGCTTGCGAAAGGCCTCGCGGCTATAGCCGTAGAACTCGAGAGCCTTCTTGTTGGCATCGACCACCGCGCCGTCGTCTTCGGGGTCGATCAGCAGGATCGGGGCGGAATTGGTTCCGAACAGGGTGTCGAAGATGATGCAGCGGGTTTCGTTCTTGGTCGGACAGTGCAGCAGCATGTGGCTGCACTCTGATGAGGAACATGTGGAGGTCAAATAGCCCTCTTGCTTCGAGGGAACACTACTCTCTTCCATCACCAGACCTCTGCGATCATCGACCGGCAGACAGAACGAGTCCGGCCAATGGATCCTTCCGTGGGTAAGCCTAGTGCCTGAACTCTAAAGTTTCCGTAAGTCTTCGGCAATATTCAGAATTATGCAACTTGAAGTGTATATTGGCATCCCTCCGCATCGAGCCGGTGCATAGCCTGTTCCCGCGCTTCTCCCAAACGACAAAGCGCCCGTACCGGCCAGGTATCGAGCGCTCGACGTCGTCTGTGGTGACAGTAGCCGGATCGCTACGGGCCTCAGAAACCGAGGGTCCGGTTGAAGTTGCGGCGGCTGAGATTGCGCTCGCGGGCTTCCAGATCGTAACGGTCGCCGGCTTCGTAGATGTAGGCCAGCTCGACCTCTTCGGCAGTCGGAACGCGGAGGGCCTTGGCAGCACGCTTGAGAGTGGCGAACATTTCGGTTTTTCCTTTCAGACCAGAGGGTTCCGGTCTCTTTCTCTGATTTCTCTTGACGCCCTCAATATAAGCCCAGTGCCGCCTCGGACCTAATTGTAAGATCTGAAAGTCGTCTTCAGCTTTTCTATCGGCAACCGCGCCCGCAAGGAACGGAACGGCTTGCAGCCCCATAGCCTCCCTCGGGAAAACTACATAACAGCCCATTGCCATTGGGTAGCTTTTGTGCAGACATGTCAGCAGCGAACTCGGCTCGGGGGTGGGTGATGTTCAAGAAATTCTGGGGCGCCGTCATTGTATCGATGCTCACGCTGTCGGCCCTGCCGGCGGCGGCCGGAGGATGTGGCGCGATACAACCTCCATCGCCCGGCACGAACATTCCAACCGGCATTCGCTTCACCAACGACAGTCACTACGCGATGCGGATCTACTGGGCAGACTTCAAGGGGCGGCTCAAGGAATACGCCCTGGTCCAGCCGGACGAGACGGCCGGCTTCAAGACCTACGTGCATCATCGCTGGTATGTGGAGCTCTACACGCCTGACGATGCCATTTGCGCCGGTCCGATCTCCGCTCCCGACACCGAGGAGTGCGAAATGCGCGTCCTGTTCGACGACAACGGACAGCAGATCGGTCTGGACGGCGGCTACTGCGATTATTGAGCCGTTTGGACTGACGAGATACGACAAAGCGCCCGAACCGGTCAGGTATCGAGCGCTCAACGTCGGGATCAAACTATCGGCTTGCTCAGAGGGCGAAGCCACGGTTGCGGTTGTTGAGGTTGCGCTCGCGGGCTTCGAGGTCGTAACGGTCGCCGGCTTCGTTGAGGTAGGCCATGTCGCGCTCGGCCTGGGTGGGAACGCGGAGGAGCTTGGCGGTACGCTTGAGGGTGGAGAACATCTCGGTTTTCCTTCTTTCCTGACCGGAGGTTTCCGGCCTCTTTCTCTCTTCTCTTTGACGCCCTCAATATAGGCCCGAACATCCTTGCGACCTAATCGCAAGTTCTGAAAGTTGCCTTCAGATTCTCTTTGGCAAGCGTCTTCGCCTCAGGCCCGCGGCCAGGCGCTCGCCACCGTCGACACCAGCGTCTGGACGGGCGAGGAGATCAGGGGACGGTAGGCGATGGCCAGCATCAGCGGTGCCGGACCATCGGCGAGCGGTCGCATGGTCAGGGTGGCCGGCATCAGTCGCTCGGCATAATCGGGCATCAGCGAGAAACCGTCGGTGGCCATGATCAGCGAGAAGGTCGAGGCGATGTCGCCGGCGACGTGGGTCGGCGACAGGGCCAGACCGCGCTGCTGCCCCCAGGTGTCGATTTCGCCACGCAGGAAGGGCGCGACGCGCTGGTTGACGGCGACGTAGGTGTAGCCGACGAGATCGGCAAAGGTCAGCTCGGGCCGCAGTGCCAAAGGATGGGCGGCCTGCAGGAACACGCTGATGCGGTGGCGATCGATCGGCTCGAAATGCAAGTCGAGGTCAGTCACCGATGGACGGGCAAAGGCGAGATCCAGATTGCCGTCTTTCAGATACTGGATGAGCGCGGTGGATGGGGCGCTGGTCACCTCGATGTCCACCTCGCCGGCGATGTCGCGGGCGAGCCGCTGGAACTCGGGCAGCATGAAGGTCTCCAGCCCCGGAATAATACCGACACGGATCATCATCGGAGCGTTGCGCACCACGTCGATCGCGTCGTCGAGCTGCTTCAGCACCTGGCGGACGTGGCCGAGAAACAACTGGCCGGGGCGCGTCAGGACTACGCCGCGCACCCGCCGGTCGAACAGCTCGACGCCCAATTCCCGTTCCAGATCCTTGAGTTGGCGGCTGAGCGACGGCTGGGCCGTGTGCAGGCGCGTCCGGGCGGCGGCGCTGACGCTGCCCTCATCGGCCACGGCCACGAAATAGCGAAGGTGCCTCAGCTCCATTGCGTACATACCTCTCAAGCATGGGAAGCAGGCCTATCAAGTCTTTGCAGGGATGGCAACGCCGGTCCTAGGCTGAGGACAACCTGCCCGGCCGGGCAGCCCGAAGTCGCAGTAGCCGAAGGCGCGGACACGAGCCGCGAGCAGTGCCATGAAGCAGAACCACGAGATCCTGTTCGAGCCGATGAAGATCGGCAGCCTCGAGATCAAGAACCGCTACGTCATGGAGCCGATGGGACCGGGCGGGCTGTGCGATGCCGACGGCACCTACAACTATCGCGGCGTCGAATATTACGTCGAGCGCGCCAAGGGCGGTGCCGGCCTGCTGATGACCGGCGTCACCATGGTGGAGAACGAGATCGAGAAGTGCGCCCTGCCCTCGATGCCTTGCCCGACGCTGAACCCGCTCAACTTCATCAAGACCGGCAAGATCATGACCGAGCGGGTGCACGCCTATGACGCGCGCATCTTCCTGCAGCTCTCCGCCGGTTTCGGTCGCGTGTCGATGCCGTCGATCGTCGGACGGACGGCCGTGGCGCCATCGCCGATTCCGCACCGCTGGATCGACGGCGTGACCTGCCGGGCCCTGACCATCGAGGAAATCAAGACCTACGTCCGCAAGTTCGCCGACAGCGCCGAAGTCGCCCAGCGCGCCGGCTTCGACGGCATCGAGATCCACGCCGTCCACGAGGGCTACCTGCTCGACCAGTTCGCCATTTCCATGTTCAACCAGCGCACCGATGAATACGGCGGCAGCCTGGAGAACCGTCTGCGCTTTGCCGTGGAGATCGTTGAGGCCATCAAGGAGCGCTGCGGCAAGGACTACCCCGTCTCGCTGCGCTACTCCATCAAGAGCTTCATCAAGGACTGGAAGAGCGGCGGCCTGCCCGGCGAGGAGTTCGTCGAGATGGGCCGCGACATTCCCGAGGGCATCGAGGCGGCAAAGATCCTGGAAGCCGCCGGCTACGACGCCTTCAACGGCGACGTCGGATCGTATGACAGCTGGTACTGGAGCCACCCGCCGATGTACCAGGAGAAGGGCCTCTACCTGCCCTACAACAGGATCCTGAAAGAGGTGCTGAAGGTGCCGGTGATCACCGCCGGCCGCCTGGACAACCCTGATCTTGCCGCCGCCGCCATCGTCTCCGGCAAGACCGACTTCGTTGGCCTCGCCCGGCCGCTGCTGGCCGACCCGCAACTGCCGAACAAGGTGCGGGCCGAGAAGATCGACCGCATTCGCCCCTGCCTATCCTGCCAGGAAGGCTGCATGGGCCGGCTCGCCAAGTACTCTCAGATCTCCTGCGCCGTGAACCCGGCCTGCGGCCGCGAAGCGGAGTATGGCCTGACAGCCGCGCTCGAGAAGAAGTCGGTGATGATCGTCGGCGGCGGGATCGCCGGCATGGAGGCGGCCCGCGTCGCCACGCTGCGCGGCCATGTCGTCACGCTCTACGAGAAATCCGACCGCCTCGGCGGCGTCGTCATCCCCGGCGGCGTGCCCGACTTCAAGGAAGACGACCACGACCTGATCCGCTGGTACGAGCGCGAGCTCCGCGAACTCAAGGTGCCGGTGATCTTCAACAAGGAAGTCACCGAGGAGACGGTTCGCCTTGCCAAACCGGACGTGCTGATCGTCGCCACCGGCTCGCAGCCGAAGACGCTGAAGATCGGCGACGCCGAGAATGTCTTCACCGCCGAGGACGTGCTAAACGGCGTCAAGCCGGCCGGCGACAGCACCATCGTCATCGGTGCCGGCCTCGTCGGCTGCGAGACGGCACTGTGGCTGCACGACCAGGGAAAGAAGGTGACCATCGTCGAGCTGGCGCCGAAGATCCTGGCGCTGGCCGGCCCGCTCTGTCACGCCAACCACGACATGCTGCACGACCTCCTGATCTTCAAGAAGATCGACATCATGACGTCGAGCTACGTGGCCGAGCCGGTGAGCGGCGGCTTCAAGGTGAAGACTGGCGACAAGGAAACCATCGTGCCGGCCGACAGCGCCATCGTCGCCATCGGCTACCGCTCCGAGCGTAGCCTCTACGACAAGGTGCGCAACCTGGTGCCGGAGGTCTACAGCTTCGGCGACGCCCGCCAGGTCTCCAACATCATGTATGCGATCTGGGACGCCTACGAGGTGGCCCGCTCGATCTGATCGGGGTTAGCTGACAAAGACATGCCGCGCCGTTCCCTGGAATGGCGCGGAACTCTTTTGGCCGGGGACAGACACGACAAAGCGCCCGAACCGGTCAGGTCGAGCGTTCAACGTCGTACTTTGGCATGTCGGCTTTATGCCGTCAGTTCCTCAGAGGCCAAGGCCCCGATTGGCAACGCGGTTGTTGAGGTTGCGCTCGCGGGCTTCGAGGTCGTAACGGTCGCCGGCTTCGTTGAGGTAGGCCATGTCGCGCTCGGCCTGGGTGGGAGCGCGGAGGAGCTTGGCGGTACGCTTGAGGGTGGCGAACATTTGGATTTTCCTTTTCCTGACCGGAGGTTTCCGGCCTCTTTCTCTCTTCTCATTGACGCCCTCAATATAGGCCCGAAGCCTTCCGCCACCTAATCGCAACTTCTGAAGGCCGCTTTCAGATTTCCTATAGGTAAAAGTCCGTTAGCGGAGCCGTACTGGCATGAGCCCGTGGTGAGACTGGGGGCATCAGCGATACCCCGCGATGGATCGATACCTGCCGGCCCAATAGGATTGCCGCCGACAAAACCGTTTCATGGGAGATACCGATGGGCCACCCGATCGCCACGGATGCCGTAACCCGCGCCTTTCAGACAATCGGCAACGAATGGGCCCTGCTCGCCGCCGGCGACGAGAAGCGCTTCAACGCGATGACGATCAGTTGGGGCAGCCTCGGCTTCATCTGGCAGCGGCCGATCGTGACGGTGCTGGTGCGCCCGCCGCGTTTCACGCACCAGTTCACCGAGACCTTCGAAACCTTCTCCGTCAGCTTCTACAAGGGGCACAGGCGTGCCTTGTCGATCATGGGCAACCAATCCGGACGCGACGGCGACAAGGTGGCGACGGCCGGCCTGACGCCACAGTTCATCGACGGCGTGCCGACGTTCAGGGAAGCCTACCTCACCGTCATCGCACGAAAGCTCTATCGCGGAGAGCTCACCGCCACAGGCTTCCTCGATCCCTCCGTCGATGCCGACTTCTACCCGGAGAAGGACTATCACACCTTTTATCACGCCGAGATTCTGAAGGTCGTCGAGCACACCGAGGCGTGAACCCACGAGCGATGTGCGTCAGGCTTGCCGCGCAAGTGGTGATCGGTGCCCCTCGCCCCGGCGTCCGGCGATCAGGAACTTCCTATTACTTGTCCGAAAGGATTGAGGTATCGCCAACCCACAACTAAAGCGTACGAAATATTTCAAACAACAACAAACGGATTGCTGCCCACTGCATAGAGGGGTATGACCTCTTTTGAAATTTCTTACTTACCCGTGGAGTTATTCCAGTGAGTGAATACGACGATGTGACCGCGCTCGATCTGGCTGCAAGCATTGTTGCCGCCTATGTCGGCAACAACTCCCTTCCAGTCGCGGAACTACCGACGCTCATCGCGAGTGTTCATGCCGCCATCGTTCAGGTTCGCGACGGCAGCGCCGGCGAGAGCCAGGAGCCGGCCGCCGAGCCGCTCAAGCCGGCCGTGCCGGTCAAGAAGTCGGTGACTGCCGACTACATCATCTGCCTTGAGGACGGCAAGAAGTTCAAGTCGCTCAAGCGCCATCTTCGCACCCACTACAACATGTCGCCCGAAGAGTACCGGGCGAAGTGGAGCCTGCCGAACGATTACCCGATGGTCGCGCCGAACTACGCCGAGGCGCGCTCGAATCTCGCCAAGCAGATGGGCCTTGGCCAGCAGCGCAAGCGTTCCGCCTGACCTGATCCCAAAGGTCCCGACATTCCAGAACCCCGCCCTCACCGGCGGGGTTTTGTGTATCGGCCTTCTCGTTGGCCAGACCTCGGAAACGACAAAGCGCCCGAACCGGTCAGGTCGAGCGCTCAACGTCGTGGTCGGATTGTCGGCCTTATGCCGGTCAGTCCTCAGAGGGCGAAACCACGGTTGCGGTTGTCGAGGTTGCGTTCGCGAACTTCGAGGTCGTAACGGTCGCTGGCTTCGTTGAGGTAGGCCATGTCGCGCTCGGCCTGGGTGGGAACGCGGAGGAGCTTGGCGGTACGCTTGAGGGTGGCGAACATTTGGATCTTCCTTTTCCTGACCGGAGGCTTCCGGCCTCTTTCTCTCTTCTCTTTGACGCCCTCAATATAGGCCCCAACACCCTTGCGACCTAATCGCAAGTTCTGAAGGTCGCCTTCAGATTCTCTTTGGATAATGGTTCGTTAGCGGGGCGGGATGGCCACTCATCAGGCCATGCCCTTCAGACACTGGAACATCTCCTTCGGCAAAGGCCTCCGGTCCTCGAGCGGCACCAGCCGCTCGGTCTTTCCCTCCAGAAGCCGCCGATAGCGCCACAGCGCCGCGCGTGCCTTCGCCCATTCATCGAGCGCCAGCGCGCGGAGCTGAGGCGGCGATGGCGGGAAGGAGAGATTCGGCCTGTCGCCGAGGGAGGCCACGTCGCCCTTGATCCAGCGCTTGGCCGCCGCCTCGACCGCCCAGGCAGGCACGTCTTCGAGGGCGATCTCGTAGGCTTCCGAGCGGGCGTCGATCACCGCTTCGCTGAGGTTGCCGGCGGGGAACACCGCAAGGAGCTTGGCGACCTGCTTCAGCGACCTGAACGCATCAGGCTTGGCCTCGGCAAGCGGGGCGAGATCATCGACCAACTGCGACAAGATCGATCGTTCGTCCGGGGTCAGCGCCCGGCTCAAGGTCGGGGTCCGGCTCGCCGCCTGCTCGGGTCGCAAGGTGCGCTCCAGCTCGGCGAGCGAAGGCGGCAAGCATAGCGTCGTGGGGCGAAGCTGCAGCAGGTTGGCAAGAGCTGCGGGAAGCGCGGAAGGGCTGGACATTGCTTGGCTCCGGTGCGGGTTTCAGGCGGTTGTCGCGGGCTTGGAAGACAGCTTCGGTGAAGTAGCTCCAGGAACGGATGCTCGAGGGTCTTGCCCGGCTGCATCGGGCCTGGATGGTCGGCAGGATGTCGGCCTGGAGGTCGCAGCCGTTGCGGATCCAGTTGATCGGCTCGGAGAGGACCAGCAGCCCTGGCGATGAGGCAGAACTGGCCAGTGCTTCCCCCCCGGCATCGGCCAGCTGACGACCGAGCGTCTCGCCATCCGGCTCCGAGATGAGCCCGGACGTCGGCCCAGAAGTAGGCATCGAGACGGGCTGCGTTTCCGAGCCCGGTTTCGAAGCCGCGTCACGCGCCTCGTCCGGTGTAGTCTGGGGGGATATAGGGGGGAGTTTGGGGGTGTGGGGGAAAGAGGGGGGACAGGGGGTGTCGTGTGACTGTCCCGGGACCGTCGCGTGACAGTCACGCATCCCGTCACGCTCCCTCTCACGCTGCCGGCGCTTGCGCTCGGTCGCCCTGGCGCGACGCTCGGCATCGACAGAAGCGCGCTCCTCGATCTCACGGACGGCCAGAACGATGGCGTCGATGGGAGCGCCAGCGGCAGCCATGTTTTCGATGAGGCTGGCGATGCTCATCGCTCGCCCTCGACTGGCCAAGTCTGCATGCCCATCTCCCGGTACGAAAGGGAATTTTCCCAACATTGCAAGGGCGTAGGCGCGCTTGCGGTGTGGTTCACTCATACGGGATGAAGGTTGGCGCGCTCGAATGAAGCGAAGGAACCGAAGAGGCCCGCGAAAGCAAGAGCGCCGCCGAAAGCCGGGATCGATTCCGCTTCCGAGATTTCGGCAACTCAGCTTGTCGCCATTGCCTTCCCTCGATGACGACGGATCGGCGTGTTGAATCGATGCCTCGGGGTGCTGCAGGCGCCACCGTCAAAACTACGCCCAACTGCCACTACCCACGGCACCCAACCAGCCATACAACAGCCAGTGCGCGAAGCGTCATCTCGCTCCAGCGCTTAGGCCGCAACTGAAACTTGGGGATTCAACCGTGCCAACAGCCATCAAACTTGTAGCCCTTCTTGCCGCTTTCGCGACCATGAGCATCGCGCCGGCGACGGCCGCGCGCCTCAAATGTAGTGACCGCGCAATCGTCGACCATGTCAACGAGAGCTTCAACACGACTGGTACTTGGAGAGACAGTGGCAAGGCTGGCAACTCGAGGGGACCACTACGAATTGTGGGCACGCCCAAAACTGAATCCACCAACAGGAACCAACTGGTCTGCGGCATCCGCATCCAGCACACTTTCCCGGTCAGCGACTTCCCGTCCAGCGGCACGACCGAGATCCTGCGAGCCCGCCTCTGGGTAAACCTGCAGCGCGACGGAACCATCGGAGACGCGGAAATAAAGTTCCTCGAGAGCTCGAAGTAACCCAGCCCTAACAGCCCACCTCGGCCGCATCACCCTCGACCACGCTTGTCTTCCAGTCCTCGTTGATCTCTTCGCCCCCGGCCGACTGCGGTTCGCCGCGGTACGACGAGTTGAGATTTCGGATTTCAGGTTTACACACACGACACCAGCCCCACGCGATAGGACCATTCGCGCGGTCGGGAGTCATTGCGACAAGATGTCGCGGTAAAGACTTTTGATGGGAAAACTGGAGCGGGTGAAGGGAATCGAACCCTCGTATTCAGCTTGGAAGGCTGCTGCTCTACCATTGAGCTACACCCGCTTCGGTGGCCGCGATGTTTATGGAGACGCGGGCGGCTTGTCAACGGTTGAGGGCGCTTGCGAGGGCGGAGATCATCGCATGAACCACAGCCGGATCGGCGCGGCGGCCGGTGTGGTTGAGGCGGATGAGGCGCTCGGCGCCGGGGCCCACGCCCAATGAGAACTCGGGATCGCAGGCCCTGAGGCGTTCCAGCAGCAGCTCGGTGTTGACGTCGGCCGGCACCGCGAAGGTCGTCACGAGGTGCGAGGCCTCCACGGCGCTCACCCATGGCGTCAGGCCGAGCGCATGAAGGCCATCGCGGGCGGCGGCGGCGGCCTCGGCATGGCGGTTGACGATGCTGTCCATCCCCTCGGCCTCGACGCGGTCGAGCGCGGCGGCGAGCGCCCAGAGTTCCAGGGGGGCCGGCGTGCCGGGCAAGGCGCCGCGTCCGGCATCCAGCCACAGGCGCTTCTGGTCGACGAGCGACAAGGTGGAGGTGTGCGGCGCATCGGGCCGGTCGATATGGCTCCAGGCTCGCTCGCTGACGGCGACGGCGGAGATGCCGGCCGGCCCGGCCAATGCCTTCTGCGGCCCGATGGCGACGACGTCGGCGCCCATGGCTTCGGCGGCGAAGGCATGCCCGCCCAGCGAGGCGACCGCATCGACCACGGTCAGAAGGCCGCGCTCGCGGGCTAGCGGCAGGATGGCATCGATGGGGTTGCGGATGCCGCTGGCCGATTCCGCGTACACCACGGCGAGCAGCTTGGCATCGGGGTGAGCATCGAGGGTTGCCGCCACGGCGCGGGCGCTGACCGGCCGAGCCGCCTCGGCCCGGATCTCGACGACGCTGGCACCGGCGCGCCGCAGCCAGCGGCCGAACCACACGCCGTAGGGGCTGGTGACGATGTTGATGGCCTTGAGGCCCGGGCGTCCCAGGCTGGCGGCGATCGCTTCCAGCGCCACGACCGCCTCGGCCTGGATCAGCAGAACGTCTCCGGAGGAGCCGATCAGAGCAGCGAGGCGATCGGCGAGACCGGCGACGCGATCGGCGGGAAAGGCTGGCGGATCGAGAAGGCGGGCAGAATCAAAGTCGTTCATGCTTGGGGCTTTCCCATGAGGCGCGGCACGGCGCCGATCAGCTCGATGAGCGGCGCCGAGGATGGTGCCGAGATGACGCGGGCGGCCGGCCCCTCCTCGACGATGCGGCCGGCGGCCATCACGGCGATGCGGTGCGAGACGGCGCGCACCACGGCGAGATCGTGCGAGATGAAGAGATAGCCGACACCGCTTTCCCGCTGCAGGTCGACCAGCAGCTCCAGAATGCGACCGCGCACGGACACATCGAGCGCCGACACCGCCTCGTCGAGGATGACGAGGCGCGGGCGGACGGCGATGGCGCGGGCGATGGCGACGCGCTGGCGCTGGCCGCCGGAGATGTCGCGGATCGATCGCTCGGCAAGGTCCGCCGGCAACCCGACGCGATCGATCAGGCGGGCGATCTCGGCCGGGCGCTCCGCCTTGCCAACCACGGCATGGATGCGCAAGGCGTCGGCGATCACGCCCCCCACCGTGGCTCGCGGGTTGAAGGCGGCGAGCGGATCCTGGAACACCATCTGCATGTGGCGGCGGGCGGCGCGCAGGCGGCCGCCCTGAAGCGCCAGCCAGTCGTCTCCCATGAAGGCGATGGAGCCGCTTTCCGGCGGCAGGAGGCGGGTCAGGACGCGCGCCAGTGTCGACTTGCCGCAGCCGGAGCCACCGACGAGGCCCAGCGTCTCGCCGGGCGCGATGGTCAGCGACACACGGTCGAGCGCCGCGACGCGGCGGCCGCCGCTCGCAAAGGTTCGACTGAGATCCCGGGCGACGAGGAGCGGTTCGGTCACGACGCCTCCTTGATGAGCGGCGGCGTTGCCAGATCGATGTGGGCGGCGATCAGCGCCGCCGTTTCCGCGGCTTTCGGGCTGGCGACCACCTCGGCGGCCGGCCCCAGCTCGACGAGGCGGCCGGCGGCCATCACGGCGATCCGGTCGGCGATGCCCGAGGCGAGCGCCAGATCGTGAGTGACGAACACCAGCGTCATGCCATCGACCCGCACCAGTTCGACCAGGAGATCGACGATGGCCGCCTGCACCACCACGTCGAGCGCCGAGGTAACCTCGTCGGCTATGAGCAGGCGCGGCCGGGCGGCGATGGCGGCGGCGATCGCCACGCGCTGCCGCTGGCCGCCGGAGAGCTGGTGAGGATAGGCCCGCGCCAGGCGTTCCGGCTCCGGCAGGTGAACATGGGCAAGCAGGCGGATAGCCTCCGCATCGGCCGCGCGGCGGCCGAGGCCGAGATGGCGGCGGGCGCCCTCGCCCACCTGCTCGCCGATGGTGAGCACCGGGTTGAGGCTGGAACCGGGATCCTGGAAGACGTAGCCGATGTCGCGGCCGGCGCGCGGCACGCCTTCGAGGCCGGGCCAGTCGAGGCGACCGGCGACGCGGGTCCGCTCGGGCAGCAGGCCGGCGATGACGCGGGCCAGCGTCGACTTGCCGGAACCGCTCTCGCCGATGATGGCGAGGATCTCGCCCGCCTCGATATGGAGCGTCACGCCGGCGAGCGCCGGGGCCGGGGCGCGACGATAGGTGACGGAGAGATCGGCGAGGCTGGCGAGCGGCGTCATGGCCGCCCTCCCCGCCCCAGCGCCTCGCTGGCGGCCTCGCTGACCAGATAGACGCCGAGCACGGCGGCGACGAGGCCGATGCCGGGGATCACCGACAGGAAGGGCGCGGCGCGCAGCACGTTGCGCCCCTCGGCGATCATCGAACCCCAGGTGACGACGTTGGGGTCGCCGAGGCCGAGGAAAGACAAGGCGGCTTCGGTGAGGATGGCGGCGGCGACGATGACGGCGGCCAGCGCCAGCACCGGCGGCAGCGCGTTGGGCAGGATCTCCTTGAAGGCGATCTCCAGCGGATGCATGCCTATGACGCGGGCGGCCGCCACATAGTCGCGCTCGCGGATGCTGAGTACCTCGGCGCGCACCAGACGGGCCGGCTGCGCCCAGGACGACAGGGCGATGGCGGTAATGACGGTGGGAAGCGAGCCGCCGGCCACCGACACGAAGGCGAGCGCCAACAGGAAGCCCGGAACGATCTGGAAGGCATCGACGACGCGCATCAAGGCCTCGTCGATGAGCTTGCCGGCAAAACCGGCGATGGTGCCGACGACGGAGCCGATCAGCACGGCGGCGGCGGCGGCGGCGATGCCGACGATCAGCGAGGTGCGGGCGCCGTGCAGCAGGCCGGCCAGCACGTCGCGACCAAGCCGGTCGGTGCCGAACGGCAAGACCGGATCGATGAAGGGCGGCAGCAGCGCCGGTCCGGCGATGCGCAGGGGATCACCGGGCGATATCCACGTCGCGAACAGCGCGGCGGCGGCGATCACCGCCAGCAGCGCGACGCCGACGGCGCCCGTGGGAATGGAGAGCAAGCGGCGCAGGAAGTTCATCCCACAGCCTCCGAGGCGCCAATGCGCGGATCGAGCACGGCGTAAAGAAGGTCGACGGCGAGGTTGACCAGGATCACCAGCACCGCCGAGGTCAGGATGATGCCGATCAGCAGCGGCGCGTCGCGGCCGGCCACCGCCTCCTGCGCGAGGCGCCCGAAGCCGGGAATGGCGAACACGCTCTCGATCACCACCGATCCGCCCAGCATGCCGGCCGACTGCAGGCCGAGCACGGTGATCAGCGGCAGCAGCGCCGCTCGCACCACATGCCGCCAGACGATGCGGCGACGCGTGAGCCCCTTGGCCCGCGCCGCCAGCACGAAATCCTGCCGCCAGATCTCTGCCATGGCGGAGCGCATCACCCGGAGGAACAGCGCGAGGTAGATGAAGCCGAGGGCGGCCACCGGCAGCGCCAGGTGGCGGGCGATATCCCATGCGCGGTCGAGGCCGTGCTTGCCCGAGGCGATGGTCTCGATGCCGGCGATCGGCAGCCACCTCAGCGACACCGAGAACACCAGCACCAGCACGAGGCCGAGCCAGAAGCCGGGGATGGCATAGAGCGTCAGCGCGCCGATCGACAAGGCGCGGTCGCGGAAGGAACCGGGACGGCTGCCGGCAACGACGCCCAGCAGCGAGCCAAGGCCGAAGGACAAGGCGGTGGCCGAGCCCATCAGCATGAGCGTGGTCGGCAGGCGTTCGAAGATGAGGTCTCTTACCGGCCGCTCGAAGGCCACCGACCAGCCGAGGTCGAGCCGGCCGAGGGCGGCGATATAGAGGAAAAGGCGGGAGAGAAGCGACTGATCGAGCCCGTACTGGGCCCGCAGACCGGCGGCCAACGCGGCGTCGCCGCCACCGGCCGACAAGAGATAGGCGTCAACCGCGTCACCCGGCGCCGCCTCCAGCAGCAGAAAGGTTGCGACCACCACGATCAGCAGCACGGGGATGGCGCTGACCGCCCGCCGCCTGACGAGGATCAGAGCGCGATGCAAGCTTCAATACTCCCGACTGCGGTCTGGCACGGCGCCGAAGCGTCTGGAATGCTCTTGTTGAAATGCCTCGCGCCGCCCGACGCAAGGAAAAATAATCTCTGATAGTCTCGACTTAAGCCCTTCTCATTGCGTTGCCCTTGGAAAGCAGACATCGTCGGCTTCGTTTGTTGGGGAGCATGTCCGAAATGACGGATGAGTATACGGTCGGTATCGAAGTCCCGGCAGTCGAAGATTATTGCCGCCTTCGCCGTATCTCGGGCCTGACGCCCCGCAGCGAGACGGCGGCCAAGGCGGGCCTGCCGAACACTGTCGTCGGCGTCGTGGTCCGGCACGGCGACGATGTCGTCGGCATGGGGCGGGCCGTGGGCGACGGCCTCTTCTATCAGGTCGTCGATATCGCCGTGGATCCCGCCCATCAGGGGCGCGGTCTCGGCAAGGTGATCATGTCCAACCTGATGCAGGAGCTGCGAAAGCTCGCGCCCGCCGAGGCCTATGTTAGCCTGATCGCCGATGGCGACGCCCGACACCTCTACGCTCAATACGGCTTCGCACCCACCGCGCCCGCCTCCATAGGGATGGCGCAGTGGATCGGGATAGCGCCTTGAGACTCAGAAGGGAAATGGTGCCGGCGGAGAGGATTGAACTCCCGACCTTCGGTTTACAAAACCGCTGCACTACCGCTGTGCTACGCCGGCGCGGAATTCCGAATAGCCGAAGGCACGGTCAGGCGCAACCCTGACCGTGTGCGATATTCTTGGTCTCAGGCGATGGCCTTGCGCACCATGTAGAGCGACAGCACCGCCGCGTTGGAAACGTTGAGGCTCTTGATCTCGCCGGGCATGTCGATCCGGGCCAGCACGTCGCAAAGTTCGCGGGTGCGCTGGCGCAGCCCCTTGCCCTCGGCGCCGAGCACCAGACAGACGGGCGCGGCAAGACGCACTTCGTCGAGCGGTTCGGGCGCTTCCGAATCGAGACCGACCACGGTGAAGCCGGCCGCCTTCATCTCCTCCAGAGTGTCGCCGAGATTGCGGACGGAGGTCACCGGCACCACGTCGAGCGCGCCGGAGGCCGACTTGGCCAGCACGCCGGATTCGGCGGCGCTGTGGCGCGTCGTGGTCAGCACGGCATCGGCGCCGAAGGCGGTGGCCGAGCGCAGGATGGCACCGACGTTGTGCGGGTCGGTGACCTGGTCGAGGGCCAGCACGATACGGGCACCGGAGAGTTCCAGCGTCGTCTGCGGCTTCAGCGGCTGGACTTCCAGCGCGCAGCCCTGATGGACGGCCTCGGAACCAAGCAGCCGGTCGAGGACATAGGGAGAAGCCTCCTCGGCGGCGATCGGCAGTTGGCCTTCGGGGAAGCGCTCGGCAAGGCGGGCCTGGGCGTTGCGTGTAGCTAGAAGGCGCAGGGAAACGCGGCGCGGGTTCTTCAGCGCGAACTCGACGGTGTGAAGGCCATAGAGCCACAGCGCCTCGCCGGCCTCGCGCTCGCGCTTCGGGCGGGGGCGAAATTCACGCGGGCCGAACTTGCCGTCTGGCCGGCCCTGGGGCCGTCCGGAACGCTTGGGAGGGCGTTTGGAAGAGGAAGTATCATCGGACATGCGGCGCTTATAGCCGCGCAGCCGCTCGGGCGCCAGTGGCGAGGCTTTCCCCGGCCGTCCGCTTTGGCGCGGACGCGATTGTCCCCACGCCGATTGCATTGTCGACAAAACAATCCGACCATGGGGTTGACAGCGCCCGGCATGGTCGCCATAAGAGCGCCCGTTCGGTCAACGCCTTCGGGCGGCGGCGGATCGGGATGGGAGAATGTCCCGAGTGGCAAAGGGGGCGGACTGTAAATCCGCTGGCTAGGCCTTCGTAGGTTCGAGTCCTACTTCTCCCACCATTCCATCTCATTGAAAATGTTGATTTTTTGCATGGATCGAATGGCATTGGTCTTCCGATGCATGCAAGAGTACCCGATTGCAGACCGTTCGTCGCGGTTCCTCTCCTGCCCTAGCGACAGGCTGTGAGTTCTGGCCGTCTGGCGGTTGGTGGGGCGCGTTTGACACTCGACTCCCGCCTGACATCAAGCTCCTGTCCCGATGTCGAAATCGAACCACCTGGAGCCTCTCCGGCGAACTCAGGCTCGCCGATGCGCTATGTTTCTTTGTTTCCAAGAAACTTCGGGCGCAATCCAATCCGTCCAATGCGCGACTAGACATCTGTGCCCGGACACAGCCGATGTGCTCATTTCTTGCCTAGGAGAGACACTGGCTCGGCATCCTGAAACCCTGTTACCGGGAAGCGGATGTCGCGAACAAAGCGGTGGACCTTACTACCCAGGATAGCTCCGAGAATGGTTACGAATCCGCCAGCGATCAAATCCACCATATAGTGCCCACCAACAGCTGGCGTGGATGCTATCATCAGCCCATTGAGTACTATGAATGGTATGCGCAGCCACTTTGTAGACCATGCTGCTCGGATGTTGAGCAACGCAATGAAAGCTTGGAAAGGCAATCAAGCCAAGCGGATCGGAAATCAGTCGCCCCCACCTGCGCGTATTTCTGGCAGAGCGACCATCCAGTTCTCTCCCGAGACCGGAATCCCCGATTCAGCCGATCCTGAACGGAGGGATGCGACCGATCGTCAGTGCGCGGAGGAGCCACTCCACAGGCCCATAGCAAAAGCGTGCGAGCCACCAGCGGCTGACCACGAGTTGAACGCCGAAGATGGCGACGGCGATGGACAGCGTCGCGGCGAGGCCGAACTGCCCGATGAGGCCCAGGCCGTAACCATGGAAGATCAGCGCGCACAACGCGGACTGTGCGAGATAGTTGGACAGGGCGGCCCGTCCCGCGCTCGCCAGATAATCGCGCAGCCGGTCGATCCACCGCGAACCGAAGGCCATGAGCATGGCGGCGATCATGGCGGCCGTCAGAAACGGGGCGGTCAGAACGGAGAGGGCGAGTCCGGCCGTTTCCAGCGATGTGCCGGACAGGAACTGCGTCGCGTAGGCGTAGGCCAGGTTGCCCGGCAAGCCGATGGCCAGGCCGAGGAAAACGATCCTGGAAAGATAGGGGCGAAAGCGATCCCGGTCCTGCAGCCACCTCTGTCTTCCCAGGACGAAGCCGACAAGAAACATTGAGAGGGCGCAGGGGGCCTGCAACAAGAGCAAAAGGGGGAAAAACGCCCCCATGTCCGAGAGGTGCTGCCCGACGATGGCGTGCGCGGTCCCTTGGTAGGCGGCAAGCGCGCTCTGGACGTGCTGGGCGATCAGTGCGCTGTCGTCGCGCGCCGGGGCGCTCCACTGGAGCCATGCCAGGCCGAACCAGAGCACCGACGTTCCGACAATCAGCAGGATCGCCATAAGGATCTTGGCCCGGTCGCCCAGGCCCCGCAGGACGAGCAGCACCACACCGAGGATGGCGTAGGTCGTCAGAATGTCGCCATAGAACAGGACAACCGCGTGAAAGACGCCGATCAGGAACAGTCCGGTCTGCCGGCGCAGCATGCGCGGCAGGAAGGCGGCGCCGGCCTTTTCGGCCGATTGCATTTGCAGCGTGACGCTGTAGCCGAACAGGAAGGAGAACAGCAGGTAGAACTTCAGCTCGAAGATGGCCGAGATCAGAAACGCCAGACCGGTCTCCAAAGCCGTACGCCCTCCGGGCGGGAGAACGCCGGTGCCGTAGGACGCGGACGCGAAGGCGAGAATGTTGACCAGCAATATTCCGAACAAGGCAAATCCGCGCAATGCGTCGATGTCGGTGATGCGATCGCCTTTAGTCATCGGCATCGTCCCCGACCAAGCCGAGGGTACCGCGCAGGATTCTCCGAAGAGAAGCCCGTTCCTTGGCAGGATCGAAGTCGGCGTCGACGGAAGCGCGGCTGAAAATCCCGTCTATCAGGACCATGAGAAACCTGACGGCGTTCTCCGGAGGCACGACCGGGGCGGCCTGCCCACGCGCGGTCGCCTCACGTAGAAGGGTGGCAAGTCGCTCGCCAAGAAGTTCGTCGCCGGACGTGTTCAGTGCGCCGACGTCGTCATCCCGCGCCGCCTCGGCGACGATCTCCAGTATCAGCCGCCTCTCCTCCCGGGAGCCCGACAGATGCAGGATGGCATCGAGAAATTCGAGGAGAGACGCCGACAGATCTTCCCTTTGCAGCAGTTCGTTCAGATAGGTCGCCGTCTCCTGCTGCTGATCCTCGACCACGGCGAGAATGATCGCCTTCTTGCTTGGGAAGTAATGGAAGAGCTTGCCTGAGCTTGTTCCTGCCTCGGCGCAAATGGCCTCGGTACTGGTCTTGTGAAAACCATATCTTGCAAAGCAGGTCTTGGCTGCATTGAGAACGGCCCGTCGCTGCGCGGCGTGCTTGTCGGGGTCGATGGTACGCATGGGTCACCTATAAATAAAGCGCGTACTCGGTTTATAAATATAGCGAGGTTCCGTTGTCAATGTCGCCGCCGATCAGGCGGCCATGGGCGTTGTTTCGGCGATCGCAACCGAGCAGGCCGTTCGTGCGTTGACCGGCCATGATCATCGAGGAGACGACCATGAGACTTCGCATCATGCTCACGCTGCTGATCTACCTGATCGTCCAGGGTGTCCTGTTCGGCATCGGTATGGTCATCGTCATGGCGACACCGCTCAACGAGCAGGCGAACGTGCTCGTGCCGTGGGTGGTCGGCCTGACGTTCATCATTGCCGTGCCCGTCGCGCTCGGCATCACGCCCCGCATGAAGGCCTGGCGCGAAATGCGCAGCCGAAGGCCGTCCGAGGAACCCCGGCCTTGACCTGCTCGGCGCTCGGTCTGCCGGCTGGTTGGAGCCCTCAGATGTTTGCCCCGGAATCGAGGCTGCCGTAACTCGCCTTGGCGAGCTTCATCAGCGTGTCGCGCGGCAGGCTGCCGACCAGAACGCAGCCAAGCGTCTCCACCTGCCAGGACACGGCGGTCAGCTCGCCCGTCGAGCTGAAGCGCATGGCACTCTCCTCGCCGGACTTGGGAACGACGTAGAGCGTGACCCGGGCGCCATCGTGGTTCTCATACATCAGAAGCGCCGCGGCACTTCCGGCCGCCGGCAGCAACCGGCCGCCGACCAGCGAAAACCCATCCGAGGAAAGGTCGGGAATGACCAGGCTGCGGTCCAGCCGTTTGGACAGCCATTTCGTGAGGTGCACCCCATCCTCGCCATTGACTTCCACCGGGTGCAGCACTTCCGGCGTGTAAAGCGCGTGCGCGGCTTCCGCCTCGCTCACCAAGGTCGCCTGGAAGGCGTCGGGCGCGACATAGCCACGACCGACCCAGCCACTCACCCCGCCGAGAACGACCAGCACCAGAGCGGCGGCAATGGCCGTGACGGAGCGCATCATGCGATGCCGGCGCTCGATCCCGAGCCGATACGGCGACAGGCGCGAAGGCACCGCTTCATCGGCAATATGGCCGTAGAGGGCGCGCAAGGTGGCGGTCTGGTCCCGCCACGCCGCGACGCGTTCGCTCTCGACGGGATTGTCGGCCAGATAGGCCTCCACCGCCGCGCGCTTGGCAGGATCGAGCTCGCCATCGACATAGGCGTTGAGGTCAGCCTCGGTGATCATGTTCGTGTCGCTCATTTCACCGACCTCAGTTTCGGTCCCGTTCCATCCACCATGGAGCGCAAGGCCTCGCGTGCCCGGCCGATCCGGGACATCAGCGTGCCCTGAGGGATATCGAGGGCGCTGGCCGCCTCGGCATAGCTCATTCCTTCCAGCGCAACGAGCAACAGGGCTTCGCGCTGCTCGGCCGGAAGCCGCTGCAGCGACGCGGCCGTTTCGGCCAGCGCGAGCCGCGCGCCCTGCGTTGCCGGCGTGGCCGGCTCGAACGGCAGGACGTCCAGCGTTTCCTGCTCGAGGGAGTTGCGCTGGCGGCGGCGATCGTTGCGGTAGAGATTGATCATGATCTTGAAAAGCCAGGGGCGGAGCGGGCCGATCGGCCGCCACAGGCTCTGCTTGGCAATCGCGCGTTCGAGACAATCCTGGACGAGATCATCGGCCTGATCAATGTTGCGGGTAAGCGCCCTTGCATAGCGTCGCAAGGCCGGCACCAGCGTCTCGATATCGTCCAGGAAGCTCGACATGATCCTGGGTTACTCCTTGGCGAGATGCCAGACGCCGCCCATGCCGTCGCCGGTCACATCGCCGGGCTTCTTGTCGCCCTTCCAGAAGTAGAGCGGCTTGCCCTTGAACGCCCACTGCTGCGAACCGTCCTGACGGGTCACCAGGGAGAGCTCGTTGTCAGCCTTGGCGCCAGCGGCGGCGGTCACCGGCGGCCACTTTACAGCGCAATCGCCGCTGCAGTTGGAAACTCCGGCGCCATCCTTATCGAAGGTATAAAGCGACATGCCCTTGGCATCGGTGAGGATCTCGCCCTTGGCGGTCTTCATGGTCTTGATGGCGCCGGAAGCATAGTCTTCGGCAAAGGCCGGAACGGCGGCGGTGACGGCAAGGCCGCTGATCAGCAGCGCGGAAACAAGCATTCGGTTCATGGCACTCTCCTGAGGGACGCTCGGGGTGTTCCAGCTCCCAAAACCACAAACACGGCTCGCACCGTTTTATTCCCGACCCGACGCACTTTTTTTGAAAAAAGATTCCGTCCCTCGACTGACGTTGCCCCCGGGATTTATCCGGTTATGTTACCAGTTACGTCAGAGCTGAAGCGCTACCCGTTTCTAGGCCAACCGGAGCTGGAAAATTCCGGCCTGTTGAAGCGCTACCCGTTTCTAGGCCAACCGGAGCTGGAAAATTCCGGCCTGCGGCCTCATCCCGGCGGGGCTGCCGGAAGGCCATTCATGAACACGATCGGCGGCTTGTTGCCGATCGCGCTGTGCGGTCTGACCTCGTTA
>JARKNW010000067.1 GCA_029976075.1 Pleomorphomonas sp. | reverse complement strand
GGAAGATGGCAGGGAGCCTTGATGACACCGGGTGAAAACCCGATCCTGCGCCCGGTCGCCTGCCACCGGCCTCTCCGGGGCGTCAAACCAACCGGAGAGGCCGCCTTCAACTTACCGCAGCTCAGACGAACAATCCTGCGCGAAGGCGCAGGACCTCAGGCAGAATGGGACACCCGGCACATATCGAACTCCGGATCTACCTCGCCCGCGGCTTCCTCGTCGCGCCACCACCAGCAGGCTTCCCAAACGTCCCCTTGGTCAGGAACTTCTGCGTGCCATTCTTCGTGCCGGTGCGGCGGCCCTCGCCGCCGCCAAGGCCCGTTCCGGCCGGCTGGAAGTTGGGGATCAGGTGATGCTTGCCGTTGCCGATCAGATCGGCGCGGCCCATCGCCTTCAGCGCGTCGCGCAGGAGCGGCCAGTTTTCCGGATCGTGATAGCGCAGGAAGGCCTTGTGCAGCCGCCGCTGCCTGAGCCCCTTCACCGTCTCCACCCGCTCCGACCCGCCACGCCGCACCGCCTTCAGCGGATTGACGCCGGAATGGTACATGGCGGTGGAAAGCGCCATCGGCGATGGCAGGAAGGTCTGCACCTGATCGGCGCGATAGCCGTTCTTCTTCAGCCAGATCGCCAGGTTCATCATGTCCTCGTCGGACGTGCCGGGATGGGCGGCGATGAAGTAGGGGATCAGGAAGTATTTCTTGCCGGCCTCGGCCGCCGCCGCGTCGAACAGTTGCTTGAAGCGGTCGTAGGCGCCGATGCCCGGCTTCATCATCTTGGAGAGCGGCCCCTCCTCGGTATGCTCGGGGGCGATCTTCAGGTAGCCGCCGACATGATGGCGCACCAGCTCCTTGATGTAGGTCGGGCTCTTGACGGCGAGGTCATAGCGGACGCCCGAGGCGACCATCACCTTCTTGACGCCCGGAACCGCCCGCACCTTGCGATAGAGCTGGATCAGCGCCTCGTGGCTGGTGTTGAGGTTGGGACAGATCTCCGGATAGACGCAGGACGGCTTGCGGCAGGCCTTCTGAATGTTCTCGTCGCTGCAGGCGATCCGGTACATGTTGGCGGTGGGGCCGCCGATATCCGAGATGATGCCGGTGAAGCCCTCGGTCTTGTCGCGGATCTTCTCGATCTCCTGCAGGATCGAGCCTTCGGAGCGGTTCTGGATCACCCGCCCCTCATGCTCGGTGATCGAGCAGAAGGAACAGCCGCCGAAGCAGCCGCGCATGATGGTCACCGAGAAACGGATCATTTCCCAGGCCGGGATCTTCGCCTCGCCATAGGCCGGATGCGGAGCCCGCGCGTAGGGCAGCTCGTAGACGCCGTCCATCTCCTCGGTGGTGAGAGGGATCGGCGGCGGCGTCACCCAGAGTTCGCGGTCGCCGTGCCGCTGCACCAGCGGCCGGGCATTGCCGGGATTGCTTTCGCGATGGAGAACACGGCTGGCGCGGGCGTAGGTTTCGGCATCGGCCTCCACCTGCTCGAAGGCCGGCAGACGCAGCACCGTGTTCGGTCCGAGCTGGCGGGCTCCTTCGTCGGCGCTGTCGATGTCGTCGGCATGCGCCTGTGTCCAGCCCTCGGGGACGGCGTGCTTCATCAGCGCCACGCCGCGCACGTCATCGAAGGTCTGCGGATCGCCCCCCTTGGCGATGCGATGCGCCACCTCGACGATCGCCCGCTCCGCATTGCCATAGAGCAGGATGTCGGCCTTGGAATCGACCAGGATCGACCGGCGCACCTTGTCCGACCAGTAGTCGTAATGGGCGATGCGCCGAAGCGACGCCTCGATGCCGCCCAGCACGATCGGTACGTCGCGAAAGGCTTCGCGGCAGCGTTGCGAATAGACGATGACGGCGCGATCGGGCCGCTTGTCGCCCTCCCCGCCCGGCGTGTAGCTGTCGTTGTGGCGGATGCGACGGTCGGACGTATAGCGGTTGACCATCGAATCCATGTTGCCGGAGGTCACGCCCCAAAACAGGTTCGGCTTGCCGAGCACTTTGAAAGCCTCGGCGTTGCGCCAGTCCGGCTGGGCGATGATGCCGACGCGAAATCCTTGCGATTCCAGCAGACGGCCGATGACCGCCATGCCGAAGGACGGATGATCGACATAGGCGTCGCCGGTGACGACGATCACGTCGCAGCTATCCCAGCCGAGCGCCTCCATTTCGGCGCGGCTCTGAGGCAGGAACGGCGCCCTGCCGAAGCGGGCGGCCCAGTATTTCTTGTAGGAGAAGATCGGCTTGACAGCTTCCATCATGTCCCAGGCGTTAACAGATTTGCGGCGGCGAGGAAACGCCGGCGTCGGCTGGCCCCGCCGATGCCCCGCTTGGCAGGCTCGGCCCTGCAAGCCCCTGGAAAACAGAGCTTCGTCGGCTGAGCCGGCTTGCACGTATTATCCCTAATAGGGGAAACATACAAAAAATAACGTCAAATGCGACTAAAACCCTTTGAGCCGGCCGACACCTTTTGCTACGCTTAAGGCATGATGAATTTGCAGGCGGTAAAATAGAAAATTTGAATTCAGGGAAACGTCTTCGGCCGAGCGAAACAGAAATGATCGATTTTTAAAGTCCAAGTTTCATGACGTAAAGCTAGACGCCCCGAGCGAGAAATTTTACTTAAGGCAATATTTACCATAAAAGCCGGAACAATTTTGTTCCGGCTTTTATTTTTTCCAGTGTTCATTCCAAAACGTCCGCGCACGTTCCGCAGCAGCAGAAAACCCCAGCATCTTCTGATCGAGCCAAGTATCAAAATCGGCAAGTAGCCGGTCGGTCAGGCTGATCTGCCGCCAGGCAGGAGCCTCGGTGGTGATCAGTCCTTGCGCCTGCGCGGCGTGCAGTAAGCTCCAGAGTTGGCTTTTCGACACGCAGAAGGCCGAGGCGGTCTTTGCCACATCGAAGGCGACGCGCGTCGAGCCGGTCCGGAGAAACTCTCTCAGCAATTCCAACAACATGGAATAGCCGCCATCCCGCAGAATGAAGAAAGCAATGGTCGGATGACGCGCCACGAAGCTTGCCATCTCGTCAGGCGTAACCGCCCAGGCGACACGAAAGGCCAAAGCAAACTCCGGTGTCGAGCGCTCGCTGTCGGTCAGCTTGAACACCCCCAGTGCGTCGAGAGGTCGAAGCTGCGACATGAGCCATCGGTGGTCCTCGCCGATCATCTTGTCAGTCGGCCTGAGGATACGTTGGCGCCGATCGACCGCCGGTTGCGTTTCAAGAAACCCCAGCTTTCGCAGCAGCAATACGTGGGAAGCCACCCGTCCGAGACTGAGGCCCTGATAATCGGCCGATAGCTTTTGCAGCCGCGTCAGTGTCAGGGCAGTCGCGGCGGGATCGAACATATGCTGGGCGTAGACATGCAGCGCGCAGCCGAAGATGACATGGCGCGGTAACGTATTGACGGCCTTGTTGAGGAGCCCTGTATCTCGATAGAGCGCACTGGCGCCCTCGATGTAGATGGCCCTAGCCTCCGCAAACCCCATGGCACCTCGCCACATGCATCAGCGATTATACTTTTGTACCATACCCTAGCAGTCATATTTTTCAAAGTGCATGTCCGATGCATCTGCCCAGTCGTGCGGCATCGGCTCTCAGATTTCGCTTGCACTACCAGGACCACCGCCGCACATGCTCGCGATCGAACGGAATGGAGATGTTCATGGCGAACGTGGCGATCGTTGGGGGTGGACCTGCCGGCTTGATGGTCGCAGAGGTACTGGCGAAGGCCGGTCTCCACGTCACTCTCTACGATGGCATGCCGAGCCTTGCGCGAAAGCTGCTGCTCGCCGGCAAGAGCGGCCTCAACCTCACCCATTCCGAGCCCTACGAACGCTTCGTCACGCGCTTCCGGCCCAACGCCTCGCCACTCATGGCCGCGCTCGACGCGTTCCGCCCCAATGACCTCGTCGCATGGGCCGACGCCCTCGGTGCCGAGACGTTCGTCGGTTCATCCGGGCGGGTGTTTCCCAAGGCGATGAAGGCGTCCCCGCTGCTGCGTGCATGGTTGCGCCAGCTCGCCGGCCTCGGCGTAACCGTCGAAACGCGCCATCGCTGGACCGGCTTTTCGGCGCAGGGCCTTCGGTTCGAGACGCCAAACGGCGTCACGGAAGCCACCGCCGATGCCGCTCTGTTCGCTCTCGGCGGGGCGTCGTGGCCGCGCCTCGGCTCCAACGCCGCCTGGTTAGACCCCTTCCGGGCACTCGGCGTCGATGTTGCCGACCTGAAGCCGGCCAATGTCGGTTTCGACGTGGACTGGGATACCCTGTTCATCGAGCGCTTCGCCGGAGCGCCGGTAAAATCGGTCACGGCCTCGTCCGACGCGGGAACCACCCACGGCGAGTTCGTCGTCACCCGCCACGGCATAGAGGGAAGTCTCGTCTATGCCCATTCGGCCGCCCTGCGCGACCGGCTCGATCGCCATGGCCGGGCGGATTTCGTCATCGACCTTGTACCCGGTCGCACCGTCGAGCGGCTGGTCCGCGACCTTGCCCGTCAGGAGACCAAGGCGTCTTTCAGCAACCGCTTGCGGAAAGGTGCCGGTCTCGATGGCGTCAAGGCGACCCTCGCCCGGCTATTCTCGTCGGAAGAAGAACGGCGAGATCCCCAAAAGCTCGCCGCCCGCCTCAAGGCGTTGCCGATCCCGCTCGCCCGCATCAGGCCGATCGAGGAGGCAATCTCCTCGGCCGGCGGCATCCGCTTCTCAAGCATTGACGACCGCTTCATGCTGAAGGCGCGGCCGGGCACCTTCGTTGCCGGTGAAATGCTCGACTGGGAGGCGCCGACTGGCGGCTACCTCCTCACCGGCTGCCTTGCCACCGGCCGCGCGGCGGCAAGGGGCATTCTCGACTGGCTGAACAACGGTTAGCCGGCGATCCGGCGAGCGGCCGAATCCAGCGTGTTGAGCATCAGGCAGGCGATGGTCATCGGGCCGACGCCCTTGGGCACCGGCGTGATGAAGCCGGCAACCTCGGCGGCCGAAGCGAAGTCGACGTCGCCCACCAGCTTGCCCTTGCCGTCCACCTCGATGCGGTTGATGCCGACGTCGATCACCACGGCGCCCGGCTTCACCCAATCGCCCTTCACCATCAGCGGCCGACCGACGGCCGCCACCAGCACGTCGGCGGTGCGGCAGAGCCCCTGCAGGTCGGCGGTCTTGGAATGGGCGATGGTGACGGTGGCGTTCTTCTGAAGCAGTAGCTGCGCCATCGGCTTGCCGACGATGTTGGAGCGGCCGATCACCACGGCATGCTTGCCGGCGAGGTTGGGCAGAATGCGGTCGATCAGGATCTGCGAACCGCGCGGCGTGCAGGGCACGAAGCCCGGCAGGCCGATGGAAAGGCGGCCGGCGTTGACCGGATGGAAGCCGTCGACGTCCTTGTCGGGGTCGATCAGGCCCAGCACCTTGTCGGCATTGATCTGCTTGGGCAGCGGCAATTGCACCAGGATGCCATGCACCGCCGGATCGGCGTTGAGCTTGGCAACCAGCGCCAGAAGGTCGGCCTCCGACGTATCGGCCGGCAGGATGTGCTCGAAGCTCTTGAGGCCGCATTCGGCCGTCGCCTTCAGCTTGTTGCGCACGTAGACGCCGCTTGCCGGATCGTCGCCGACCAGCACCACCGCCAGACCGGGGACGACGCCATGCTTGGCCTTCATCTCGGCGGCGCGGACGGCGATATCCTGACGAAGCTCGGCGGCAATGGCAAAGCCATCGATAATCTGTGCGACCATGGCGGTGTCCCCTTTCGGCTGGAAACCGGGCCTAACCAGATAAGCCCGGCAATTGCAAGCGCCCCCAAGGGATCAATCGAGTAAGATCGCTTCGCGGACGGCCTAACTCTCCAGCGCACCGCCATCCTTGGCGGTCACCGAGCGAGCATCCCCGACGATCTTCACGAGATCGTCGCCCACACGGATGGCGCGGGCAAGCACGCGGGTCAGCACCAGGCCGGGCGCCCTGGCATGCACAGGCACCACGGCCGAAAGATCGCCCGGTACAGGGATCAGCTCGGCAACGAGTTGCCCGGCCCTCACCACATCGCCCGGCTTCACATGAAAGAAGGCCATGCCGCCGACTGGCGCACGGACCATTTCCACGTAGGACTGCGGCACGCCCTTGCCGATGAACGCCCCCACAGGCGCCACGGCCTTGTCGGCGATCACTCCGCGTCCCACCAGGAAGCGATAGAGGCCATCTCCGTCCTTCTGGGCCGTTGCCGGTCCGACGTCATGAATGCCCTTGAGCTCAACCGTCGCCACGACGCGGCGCTCGAAGTTGCCGGCGTTGGAATGCGGGCGGAAGGCGGCTTCATCGAAGGAGGCGTCGGTGCCGCCCTCGAAGGTCAGCACGGCACCGCAGTCGAGCGCGGCGGCGAGATCGGCGCTGTGAGGCCAGAGCTCGGCCGGCATGTAGAGGTAGTTCGGTCCCTCGTTGTCGCAGTGGAGATCGAGCACCAGATCGGCATCGAGCGACAGCTTCTGGAGGATCGCCTTCAGCCGGCGATCACAGGAGACGCCATCGGCATCGTCTGCGAGAAGTGTCGGATCGGGCCGATCGATCAGCGCGAAGGAGCGATTGAAGTTGGTACGGCTGCCGTAGAAGAAGCGGCCCTGATGATCGTCCCACTGGAACTGGTTGAGACCGATCGGATTGGCGAACGGAACGATGGTGACGGCCCCCTTGAGGCGCCCCTCGGCCTCGGCGGCCTTGAGCTTGGGAATCAGCACATGGAGCGCCGCGACACCGGGCAGCTCGTTGCCATGCAACGCCGCCTGAAAATAGGCCTTGGGCGCCTTGGCATCGGAGCCGGCAAAGCGCAACACCGTCAGGGAATAGCTGAGGCCCGGCATGTCGCCGGGGATGGTCAGAATCGTCTTGTCCATGCCGTCCATCCGTGAAAAGAGCGAATGCTTCCTATCACTCCGAACGTCGGCAAGGCGAAGAAAATAACAGGCTCAGGGAAGGCTGACCGTTTCGGCGGCCGAGCGGATCGCCAGCGTTGCCGCCGCGAATACCTTGCCGATGCCGATCACCAGCGGCTGTTCGGTGGGCACCGACCCAAGCGCCACGAGGTCGGACAAAAGATGACGTTCGAGCTTCTGCCCGCGCTGGCCGACGCCGAAGCCGAATACGACGGGCGTGTCCCCGGCGAGTCCCTCGGCGATCAGCCGGCTGGCGAGCCGACCGGCGGTGCGGCCGCCCATATAGACGATCAGCGTCGTGTCGGGATCGGCAAGGCCGCGCCAATCGAGCCCCTCGTCGAGCTCGCCGCTCTTGGCGTGGCCGGTCACGAAGCGCAGGGAATGGGCGGCGTCGCGATGGGTCAGCGAGGCGCCGAGCGCGGCGGCCAGCGCGATGCCGGCGGAAATGCCCGGCACCACCTCGACGGTGACGCCCTCGGCAACCAGCCGTTCGATTTCCTCGCCGGCCCGGCCAAATACCGTGGGATCGCCGGCCTTGAGACGAACGACCCGCTCGCCGGCCCGCGCCAACTCGACCATCAGGTCGTTGATGTCTTCCTGCTTGCACGACGCCTTGCCGCCGCGTTTGCCCACCACGACGCGCCGCGCCTCGCGACGGGCGAGTTCCAGCACGTCGGGGGAGACGAGATCGTCGTAGAGCACCACGTCGGCCGATTGCAGCGCCCGCACGGCCTTCAGTGTCAGAAGGTCCGGCTCGCCGGGGCCGGCGCCGACCAGGATCACCCTCCCCGGCGGCTCGTCCGAATGGGCCGCGTTCTCCGCCTCGGCGATGAGCCGTGCCGCGTCGCCTTCGTTCGGCGCCGGCCCGAAGGCCCGTTCCGCAAAACGCTCCCAGAAAGTCCGCCGGGGGGCGCCCGGCGCCAACCGAGAGGTGACGGCATCGCGGATGCGCCCGGCCAGCGCGCCCCAGGCGGCCAGCGTCGGCGGCAGCAGCGTTTCGATGCGGCGGCGAATGGCCTGGCCCACCACCGGCGCCGCGCCATCGGTGGAGATGCCGATCACCACCGGCGAGCGATTGACGATGGAGCCGAACAGCACGTCGCAGGCTTGCGGCTTGTCGATGATGTTGACCAGCGCGCCCGCCGCGTGTCCGGCCACCTGGAAAGCGGCAATTTCCCCCGTATCCTCGCTATCGAGGACGGCGAGCACCGCACCGGCGAAATCCGCGTCGGACCAAGGGCGGCGATTGAGCGTCAGCCGGCCCGGCGGCGTACCGCGCTCGATGACCGTCAGGAGCTCCACATCCGGCGTTTCGGCAAAAACCTGTACGTCGCCACCGGCCGCCGAGAACAGCTCCGCCTTCCATGCCGCCGCCTCCGAGCCACCCGCGACCACAACGCGTCGGCCGGAAAGATCGACGAACAGCGGCAGCCGGGTAAGCGGCTGCATGCGGGCAGGAAAGGTGCGGAGCGGGGCACGGGGATCGCGCTCGGTCATCTCGGGCGTCCTGATCAGCGTTCGGGGAGGCGTCTTCTCATCGAGTATCTCAAAGGCAGCGCCGCGACAGAAGAACCACGGTGCCAAACTCCGTCCATAGCCGGATTTTCATTGCCCGAATACTGCAAACGGCAATCAGGTTTTTCCCCGTCCTCAAACCGGATCGCCCCAACAAGGACGGAAGTCATCAAAAATTTCACCGCCGGATATCGACACCTTGAGGGCGACGATATCCGGCGGTGATCTCTTGACCCTGTTGCGGGCCGGTTCCCTTGGAAGGTGCGCCGTGCTCGGCCCACTCGGATCAACAAAAAGCATGAAGCATGCCAGCTTCCGGCCCCGCCATCTTCCGGCGAACGGCAGCGAGATGAGGGAATGGTCGCCTATTTCTCAGGCAATCGCCCAGATCTCAGTCAGCAGCTGACATGGCAAGATCGTCGACCAGTCCCATGTCGATCAGCGCGCCACGCGCCTGGATCACCCGCGCCGCGACGGCATGGCCATGTCGCACCGCATCGGCCGGTGCATAGCCGCCAACCAGTCGCGCGGCGAGATAACCGGCGTTGAAGCTGTCACCGGCGCCCGTGGTGTCAACGGGATGGTCGACCCGCTCCGCCGGCACCCATGTATCGGTTCCGCCGGCCCGCACCAGCGTCGGCTCGGCGCCGGCCTTGACCACGATCTCGCGAACGCCCAGCGCCTCGATGCGGTCCGCGGTACCCACGGCATCGGCGTCGCCGTAGAGCTCGGCGTCGTCGGGCGAAGTCGGCAGCGCGATCGTTGCGGCGCGATAGCCCTCGATCACCGCCGCCGCCATGGTCTGGCGGTCGGGCCAGAGGCGTGGCCTCAGGTTGGGATCGAAGACCACGTCGCCACCGCGCGCCCGCACCTTGGCGAGCGACTTGAACAGCGTGCGGCGATGCTCGGGAGACAGGATGGCCAGCGTAATACCCGAGAAGTAGGCGACGTCGACGTCGGCCAGCGACGCGTCGAGCCGCGCACCAACCGCGGCGAGCAGCTTGGCGGCCGAGTCGTTTCGCCAATAGGTGAACGATCGCTCCGCCCCATTGAGGGTGATGAGATAAAGGCCGACGGTACGGTCGGCGATCCGCTCGATGGCCGAACTGTCGATGCCGGCCCCGGCGACGAAGCGGATCATTTCATCGGACAGCGCGTCGGTACCGACACCCGTCACATACTTGACGAGCGAATGCTGCCGATCGAGAAGTGCCCTGAGATACCAGGCGGTGTTCAGCGTATCGCCGGCGAAACCGCGTCGATAAAGGCCGCTCTCCAGCGGCGCCAGTTCGACCATGCATTCGCCTATGCTGGCAAAGCGAGCCGCCATCGTTCCCCTCCCCGGTTGGACGGCAGACCCTAGGGTGCCGCCCGGAGGCGATCAAGCCCGCAACCTGACGTATGGTCTTGGTTGAACAATTCGCACGATGGGATGGTCCGGATACGGCGACGCGCCGGGTGGAGGACCCGGCGCGTCGATGGTCGGCTAGATGGGCGGGACGGGGGAGAGGGGCAACCCGCCTCAGAGCACGACCAGCGTCTTCTCGATGTTGCCACGCGTCGCATGGCTGTAGGGGCAGACCACATCGGCCTTCTTGACGAGATCCTCGAGCACCGCGCGGTCGACACCGGGCACCTTGATCTCGAGCTTGGCGGTTATGCCGAAGCCGGCGCCGTCATCACGCGCACCGATGCCGATGTGGGCGTCGATCGACGCGTCGGCCGGGATCGATACCTTTTCCTTGGAAGCGACGAACTTCAGGGCGCCCATGAAGCAGGCCGAGTAGCCGGCAGCGAACAACTGCTCCGGGTTGGTGCCCTGGCCGCTGTCACCACCCAGCTCCTTCGGGGTCGACAGATCCACCTTCAGACGGCCATCGCTGGTCTCCGAATGACCGGTACGGCCGCCGAGAGTGTGGGCATGGGCAGTGTAGAGAACGTTCATGGCTTCCTCGCCTGTTTGTGTTTCAATGCCCATATCAATTGCGCGCAATTTGATTTTGAGCAATTCACATTTTCGTGATCACAGCCGATTTCCACTGGGGAAATGCGGCTCGCACCGTATATTGATCCCCGGGTTCGCCCTGAAAACGACCAGCCCCACAAAAGGTTCCAACTCCGGATCGACATGACCAGCGCCCCAAAGCTCTCCGATCAGCTCTGCTTTGCCGCCTACTCGTTCACGCATGCGCTCAACCGCGCCTACAGGCCGCTGCTCGAGCCGCTCGGCCTCACCTATCCGCAGTATCTTGTCATGCTGGTCTTGTGGGAGGCTGACGGACAGACGGTGAAGGAGATCGGCGAGTGGCTGAAGCTCGACTCCGGCACGCTGACGCCGCTGTTGAAGCGCCTGGAGACGGTTGGCTACGTCACGCGTCGGCGCGGCCGCGAGGACGAGCGGCAAGTCATCGTCCACCTCACCGATGAAGGACGGGCACTCTCGGGAAAGGCCGCCGGCATCCCCATCGAACTCGGATGCGCCATGGGTGCCGAACTCGGCGAGATCGCCGAACTGCGGCAACGCCTGCTGTCGCTCCGCGATCGCCTCACCGAAACCGGCTGTGCCATCGGCGAGCCAGGGACATGAGGCGGGCCATTACCCGCCTCGGGGGAAGCTCCCCTAACCCGGCCACGCTACATTGTCAGGAAGCCGAACCGGCCCTCACTTGCCGGCCGGAGTACCGGCTGCGCTGGAGACGGACGCGTCAAGCGCCGCCAGCGCCTGGACGAATCCATTCCACGACAGGGGGATGGCCACGACTTGCCCCTGCGCGTCAATAAAGCGCAGCGCCCCGACCTTTTCCTTTCGCGCCGCGTCGAGAAGGCCCGGCTCGGCGCCGCCGCGAGCAAAGCACGCCCCGGCGAAACAACGGCTCCACGCCAGCGCCTGCGCGCCCTGTTCCTCGTCACCGGCCTTGCCATTGCCGGAAATACCGATCCGACCGGGCAGCGCCACATTCACCGGTACGACAGCGGTCACAATGAGCTGGCGCTCGGCGAGCGTCGGATAGCCGAACGCAAGCTTGGCGAACGGTTCCCTCTGCCCTTCGACCTGGATCGTCTGAACGACCTCGCAACTGGTCGCTCCTTCGGCACCGCCGCCGTCCGCCGGCTTGGAACGGGCGCAATGCAGCACCCAGTTGCCATAGGACGCCGTAGTTTCCGCCGGGCCGGCGACCACCGGTTCGGTCGGCGGTTTCGGCAGGGGCGTCTGCGCCCTTACCCCACCGGGCGCGAACGCCACCATGACGGCCAGTGCCACCCCCGAACGGCGCACCCAGCCTCGGCAATCCGTCATCCGCATGCTCAATCCCTCTCACCGGCCCGCGTTTGATCCTCGCCGGCAAGCGTACCCCTCAGAACTTCAGCCTGAAGCCGGCGTTGGCCGCATAGGCCCAGCTGTCGTCTGTATAGCGGCTGGCGCTGAAGCCAGCCATCATCGATGCCCGCGCATCGAGTTTCAGCTCGGCGTCGAGGCCAAGCCGGCCGCCCACCTGGTTGCGATCGCCTAGGGTCGAAACAGAGAAGTCGGTCCCCGAAAGCGAGGCGTTAAGGTCGGAATCACCGAGATTGTAAGTGTCGAGTGCGCCGGCCGAGAGGGACACCGTGGCAACCTTGCCGTTGTCGAGCCGATGCGTCCGGCTGAGCTTCAGCTCGAACACACCCTGGACGGCCTGCGCAGAGCGGCCGTCGTAGGAGAGGTTCATCGACGAACCGTTCTCGCTGTAGCTCTCGAAGTATCCGTAGGTGTAGCGGACGGAACCACGCGGCGTCAGTGCCCAGCCTTGCGAAAGTGCGTATGCACGCGACAGCGCCAGTTCCGGCGAGACGAACCAGCCGTCATAGCTGCCGCGAGCGGTCTCGGTGCCCGCATTCACCTCGCGCGTCGTGTCCGAGAAGATACCGCCGGCGATCACCGCGGCATCGAGCATGTAGCCGGACAGCGGCTGGCGCAGGTAGACACCGCCAAAGGCCGTGTCGCCGTCAGCATCGGAGGTGTGCCCTTCCGTCTCGCTCTTCAGGTGCCCGACACCGGCCATCACGCCGATGCGGGTCTGATCGAAGATGTGATCGACGCCGAGCGCCAGCCCATAATGGGTTGCCGACGCGTCGGAGTAGTCGTCGTGACTGGCGCCTCCAAAACCACGCATCCAGAACAGGTTGCCATAGGGATCGACCGCCAGCCCGTCGTCGACCATCGTCGTGATGGCATTCTGGCTCTCGCTCTTCTTCTCGGTGTCACCATAGGCCATGGCGACGCGCGACGAGATGGCGCCACTGCGGTCGACGTCAATCGACAGCACGTCTGTCGTCGTCGCACCGAGGGTCGAGGTGACCGTCTGCACGCCGTTGAACGCCGATGCCGTGGCGCCGGTGTCGACCACAGAAATGGAGCCAGAGGCACTGTTGGCGTTGGTGTAAAGGACCGTCTGGCGATTGTTGTCGAGCGCGACGGTGTTGTCACCAGCGACATAGTTCGCCACCGGCAGAACGAAGCTGCCTTCGGCGAAGCGGGTCGTGTTGCTGCTGGTGGAGGCGTAGTCGACCACGTTGCCGAAGCTGGCGCCGGGCAGGACGGACAAGGTGTTGCCGCCGCTGGAATAATGAATCGCCGCCGTATTGCCGTCGATCAGGCCGGAGGTCGTGACGGAACTGGCGCGTCCACTGGCGAACACCACGCCATACTGGGTACCGTCGATCGAACCGGTGTTGAGCAGCGATCCGCCGTTCATGGTCACCGTCTGGGCCACGCCCGAGGCCGAACCGGTCACCCGCAAGGTACCGCCGGCGTTGACGGTGAACGCGCCGTGCGTGAAGCTCGTCGTGTCGACCGAGAGCAACCCGCCGTCCACGGCAACCTGTCCAGTGAATCCGCTGTAGTCGCCCGTCAGCCCGGTGACACCCGCCAGCGACCGGATCGTGCCGGAACCGGTCACATCGACGCCGAAGCGGTAATTGCTGTCGGAATGATTGAACAGCAGCGTTCCGGTACCGGCGCCGAAGGCTACTCTGTCGACGTTCAGCGTTCCCGCCGACGTCGCCGTCTCGCCGGCCGCCGCGCCGATGTTGACCACTCCCGTCGAGCCCGCGAGCTGAGCAACCTGAAGAACACCCGTGCCACCGCCCACCGTCACCGTGCCGCCGCTGGTCACCGTCAGCGAGCCTTTGCCGCCAGTGGCATAGCCCACGGACATGGGCACGGAGGACCGGACTGCGCCGCCATTCGAAACGGTCAGCGTGCCGACGTCGTTCCAGCCGACGTTGATCTCGCCGGCCGACAGCATCGACCCGGCACCGCTGACGGTGCCGTGTCCGGCGCCCGCCGACGTGTTGCCGAAGTAGATCTTGCTGGTGCCCGTGGTGGCGACGGTGCCACCGTTCAGAACGTTGAGATAACCAGTGCCGCTGTCGCCGACGTAGATGCGGTCGGCCGTCAGCATGGAGCCGCTGCCCGTCACCGTCAGTGTGCCGGTACTCGGCCCATATTCGCCGATGAACACGTCGCCCGTGATCGTCGTGGCGCCGCCGTTCGACAGGGTCATCGTCGCCTCACCATTCCAGCCGACAGCCAGTTGAACAGCGGAGATCGACGAACCGGCGCCGTCGACATTGACGGTACCAGTGCTGCCGAAAGTATTCCCGACATACATCTTGCTGGTGCCGGTCAGGACGTAGGAGGCCCCATCCAGAACGTTCAGCGTGCCCGTGCTGGCCTCGCCGACGTAGAGGCGATCGGAGGTGACCGACGACCCCGTGCCGGTGATCGTCAGCTCGCCGGTGGTATAGCCGTTCTTGCCGAGCGTGACGTCCTGCTCAAGCGTCGCCGTTGCACCGTTCGAAACGGTCATCGAGCCGTTGCCGGTCCAGGCGACATTGAGATCATAGGCGGTCAGTGTCGTGGACGCACCCGAAAGGGTAAGCGTACCTGTCGAGTTTCCGAAATTGCCCAAGTAGATCTTGCGATCCACGCCAGAGGCCACGATGGACCCGCCATCCGTCACCGACAGCGTACCCGTGCCGTAGAGGCCGATGTAGAAGCGGTTGGCAGTCAGGCTGACGGCGCCGCTGGTGGTCAACGTTCCGACACCGGTGGAGGCGTTCCCCAATGTGAGGTCATACTCGGAGGACAAAGACCCTGGGTTGACGACTGAGACCGTCGCCGTTCCGGTATCGCCGATGACGTAGCTGTCGAGGCCAGTAATCGAGTCGGGGCTGGAGATCGTCGTTGAGCCACTGTCGAAAACGGTGTTGGCCGCTTGGGCGGCCTGGGTGACCGCAAGCGAGAGCGACGACGAGGCCAAAAGAGCCCATCCGGTCGCGACCCAGGGGCGGACCCGGCCGGACGCCCGACTCATCGGAAGCTCGCCCTTGGAGGAGGAAAGGCTACGAAGCGGCTTCTGCTTCCCGTTCACGACACTCTCCATTTTAAATCAGCACCGGAACGGTGACACAAAAATACCGGAATGTGATCGATCGAATCACGAATCGTGGTCATCTCCTTGCTATAAATGACAGGGTACACGATCAATCGATTTGATCACGCATCACTGCAAATGAGTGGCAGTGTGCGATCATCGACACACTCGTTCATCGTCCACCTGGGTCGCCGCGAGCGATGCACACATGGCTCCTATGCCCCCCTTCGCCTTGACTTCCGAGCCCCAAGGCCTCATGTGAAGGGCCAACGGGTGGCGAGCCGCCCCTTATTGCGGCCGCGTGAGCGGATCGGTTTCGATCCTTGGCCGTCCCTCCTGACGATAATTGGCCCAATCACGCGGGGCCGGTTGCTCCCCGCGAACGTCACCGGCACCTCCGCCGGCGATGACGCATGGTTTTGAAAGCAGATTTCCCTTTGACGTCCTTTTCCGACTTCGGCCTTGCCGACACGCTGAACCGCGCCCTTGTCGACGCGGGATATGAGACGCCCACCCCCATCCAGACCCAGGCGATCCCCGACCTCCTGAAGGGTCGCGACCTCCTCGGCATCGCCCAGACCGGCACCGGTAAGACCGCCGCCTTCGCTCTCCCCATCCTGCAGCGCCTCGCGCCGGGCAAGCCGGCCGCCCCGCGCCGCGTCCGCGCCCTGATCCTGTCGCCGACCCGCGAGCTGGCCACCCAGATCGCCGAAAGCTTCAAGCTCTACTCGCGCTACATGAACCACATGTCGATCGCCGTGGTGTTCGGCGGCGTCGGCCATCGCCCGCAGGAAGACCGCCTGAAGCGCGGCGTCGATATCCTCGTCGCCACCCCCGGCCGGCTGATGGATCACATGGCCGCCGGCATGGTGTCGCTCGAATCGACCGAGATCTTCGTGCTCGACGAGGCCGACCAGATGCTCGACATGGGCTACGTCCAGCCGGTGCGCCGCATCGTCAAGCATCTTCCGAAGGCGCGGCAGCGCCTGGTCGTCTCGGCCACCATGCCGAAGGAGATCGGTCAGTTGGCCGGTGAGCTGCTGTTCAACCCGGTCACCGTCTCGGTCGCTCCGGCCGCCACCACCGTCGAACGCGTCGACCAGCGCGTCATCCACGTGGAGGCCGCCGCCAAGC
>JARKNW010000066.1 GCA_029976075.1 Pleomorphomonas sp. | reverse complement strand
AGGCCTTGAACGTCGCGCCACCGGTCTCGGCGAGCACCTTCGTGATCGCCGCGGTCAGCGACGTCTTGCCGTGGTCAACGTGACCGATCGTGCCGATGTTGCAGTGCGGCTTCGTCCGCGAAAACTTTTCCTTGGCCATCGGATATCTTCCTTTGTCTCGTGAAAGCGGGTGAGGTCAACGGTCGGGAAATCAGGCGTACTTGGCCTGGACTTCCTGGGCGACCGCAGCCGGGACCTGCTCGTAGTGGTCGAACTGCATGGTGTAGCTGGCGCGTCCCTGGCTCATCGAGCGGAGCTGGTTCACGTAGCCGAACATGTTGGCGAGCGGAACGAAGGCCGTGATGACATTGGCGTTGCCGCGCATGTCCTGGCCCTGGATCTGGCCGCGACGGGAGTTGACGTCGCCGATGACGGAACCGACGTACTCTTCCGGCGACACGATCTCGACCTTCATCACCGGCTCAAGCAGGGCCGGCGAGGCCTTCTCGATGGCTTCGCGCAGAGCAGCGCGGGAAGCGATTTCGAAGGCGATGGCCGAGGAGTCCACCTCGTGGTAGGCACCGTCGATCAGCGTCACCTTGACGTCGACCACCGGGAAGCCGGCGAGCGGACCGGAGGTCATCACCGAGTTCAGGCCCTTCTCGACACCGGGGATGTATTCCTTGGGAACCACGCCGCCGATGATCTTGTTCTCGAAGACGAAGCCCGAACCGACTTCAGCCGGCTCGACGACGAACTTCACCTTGGCGAACTGGCCAGTACCGCCAGTCTGCTTCTTGTGGGTGTAGTCGATCTCGGTCGACTTGCGGATGGTCTCGCGATAGGCAACCTGCGGAGCGCCGACGTTCACCTTGATGTTGTGCGGAGCACGACGGAGAATGTCGATCTTGATGTCGAGGTGCAGTTCGCCCATGCCCTTGATGATCGTCTGGCCCGACTCCTGGTCGGTGGAGACGCGGAAGGACGGATCCTCGGAGGCCAGCTTCTGAAGGGCGATGGAGAGCTTCTCCTGCTCGCTCTTGGTGGCAGCCTCGACGGCCATCTCGATGACCGGCTCGGGGAATTCCATCTTCTCAAGGATGACAGGCTTCAGCGGATCGCAGAGCGTGTCGCCGGTGCGGGTGTCCTTCAGGCCGACGAAGGCGACGATATCGCCAGCGCGGGCTTCCTCGACGTCCTCACGGGTGTCGGCATGCATCTGAACCATGCGGCCGATACGCTCGCGCTTCTCGCGGGTCGAGTTCAGGACGGTCGAACCCTTGGTCAGCACGCCCGAGTAGACGCGGGCGAAGGTCAGCACGCCATACGGATCTTCGATGATCTTGAAGGCCAGCATGGAGAGCGGCTCGTCGTCGGACGAATGACGAACGGTCTCTTCTTCCGTCTTCGGATCGATGCCCTTGGTCGGCGGCACATCGACCGGCGACGGCAGGAAGTCGACAACGGCGTCGAGCAGTGTCTGCACGCCCTTGTTCTTGAAGGCCGAGCCAGCGAGAACAGGGAACCAAGCCGAAACCAGAACCGCCTTGCGGATCAGCTTCTTGAGGGTCGCCTCGTCGGGCTCGTTGCCCTCGAGGTAGGCCTCCATGGCGGCATCGTCCATTTCGACGGCGGCTTCGATCAGCTCGGCGCGCGATTCCTTGGCGCGCTCCAGCATATCAGCCGGGATCTCTTCGTCATGGAACTTGGCGCCGAGCTGCTCGTCTTCCCACACGACCGCCTTCATGCGGATGAGGTCGACGACGCCCTTGAAGTTGGCTTCCGAGCCGATCGGCAGCTGCAGAGCGATCGGACGCGCGCCGAGGCGGGTCTTGATGTCGCTCAGGCACTGGTCGAAGTTGGCGCCGGTCTTGTCCATCTTGTTACAGAAGACAATGCGCGGAACGTTGTACTTGTCGCCCTGGCGCCACACCGTCTCGGTCTGCGGCTCGACGCCCTGGTTGGAGTCAAGCACGCACACGGCACCGTCGAGCACGCGCAGCGAACGCTCGACTTCGATGGTGAAGTCGACGTGGCCTGGGGTGTCGATGATGTTGAGGCGCTTGCCGTTCCAGAAGGTGGTCGTGGCAGCCGACGTGATGGTGATGCCACGCTCCTGCTCCTGCTCCATGTAGTCCATGGTGGCAGCGCCGTCGTGCACTTCGCCGATCTTGTGGGACTTGCCCGAGTAATAGAGGACACGTTCCGTCGTCGTCGTCTTGCCCGCGTCGATGTGGGCCATGATGCCGAAGTTGCGGTAGTCCTCGAGCTTATGCGTACGAGCCATGTTCGTCTCCGCCTGTCCGGCTTACCAGCGATAATGCGAGAAGGCGCGGTTGGCTTCGGCCATCCGGTGCGTATCTTCGCGCTTCTTGACGGCGGCGCCGCGGTTGTTGGCGGCGTCCAGCAGCTCGCCTGACAGACGATCGATCATCGTCTTCTCGTTACGGCCACGGGCGGCCGAGATCAGCCAGCGAATGGCAAGGGCCTGACGGCGCTCGGCGCGAACTTCGACCGGCACCTGGTAGGTGGCACCACCAACGCGGCGCGACCGAACTTCGATCTGCGGCATCACGTTGTGGAGCGCCTGATGGAAGGCCTGCACCGGGCTCTGGCGGGTACGGGTCTCGATGCTGTCGAAGGCACCGTAGACGATCGCTTCCGCGACCGACTTCTTGCCGTCCTGCATGATCGAATTCATGAACTTGGAAACGACGATATCACCGAACTTCGGATCGGGATTGATCTCGCGCTTCTCTGCACTGTGACGACGGGACATACTTCGTCTCCGGGTAT
>JARKNW010000065.1 GCA_029976075.1 Pleomorphomonas sp. | reverse complement strand
CGACTGCGACCAACTGATCAAGGGCACTGCGCAGCGTCTTGCTCGTCATCATCGCTCCATCGAAGTTCCAGCAGCTCAGCGCGTAGCCTCGCGGTGTCATTCAACCTAGCAGCACCGTGGCAAGGCGCCACCGAGATAGCGGGCCGAGATCATCGGTCAAGCGCTCCGGCTCGGCGCCATCGGTGCTGTTGGCGCCGGGCCGATGCTCTCGCGGGCTATGAACGTCGAGTGCCGTATGACGGGGGTCACGTCTCGGTCCGAGACATGCAGGATGCGTCCGATCAGCTTGTCTGCCGCGATGCGGCCCATTTCTTCGCGAGGCATGAAGATGCTCGACAGCGGTGGGGTGAATGTCTGGCCCTCCGCGGTATCGTCGGCGCCCACGACCGAGACCTGTTCGGGCACACCGATGCCATGCAGCCTGAGATAGTCGATGAACCTGATGGCCAGGCCGTCGTTGAAAGCAACCACTGCGGTCGACGGGTTCTTGAGGAACGGTTCGAAGACCGCAACGCTGTTCGGATCGAGCAGGACCTCTCCGCAGGGGATCTGACGGGCACGGATGCTGTGCTGCTGACACGCGACCAGCAGTGCCTGCCAGCGCAATCCGTTGTGCCACGAGGCTTCGTGCCCGGCGAGATAGGTGATGCTGGTGTGCCCCAGGCCCTTCAGCGTGGCCACAATCTCCCCGATGCTCTGCCGGTCATCGGAGACCACCGACTGGACGCCGCCGACCGGACGGTTGATGGTCACCAGGGGCCTGACCTGCGCGGCCTTGCGAATTGAGGCATTCGACAATCGGGAGGCGGCGAGAATGATGCCATCAACGGCGGGGATCATCCGCCTGATGGTGGCCCGTTCCTTGATGGGATCATCACTGCTGACTGCGGTGAGCAGACAGAAATCCCGCTCCTCGCATTGCTGCTGCATGCCGTATATGTATTCGCCGAAGATCGGATATCGCAGATCCGCGGTGATGGCCAGAATGGCGCCCCGCAATACGCGCTCATCGTCCGGCTCCAGGTCCTTCGTCTGATATCCGAGTCGTTCGGCCACTTCACGCACATGTTTGGCCGTTTCCAGATTGACGCGGCCCGGCCGCGCCAGGGCACGGCAGACGGTGCTGGCCGACACCCCGGCGGCCAGGGCCACGTCGCGTATCGTCACCTTGGCAGGACGCGGTTCCTCCCCGGTTGGCTGCTCGGCATCGATTGGCACCTCCATGCCACCCACCTCCTTGAGCCTGCTCGCGTCAGCGCGACAGACCGCCCATGCGCGCGCGTCGACGTCGGGTCGGGCGCCGGCGGAAAACGATGGAAACATTTCCACGTCGTCCGTCCAGCTCGATACCGTCAATGCTACCAAATACGAAAGAGCCCGGACCAGCGATTACACGCTCGGGGCCCCTAGTCACCAAAACACACAGCAATAGCCGCCTGCGCAAAGGAGCGTGGAATACGCCTTTCAGCGCGGCATCACCAGCATACTCAGGCGAAAGAAATAAGCGATGAGCACAGCGACAACTTCGTCCTCAACAGAAGTCCGGCCATTCGGTATCCGAGACAAAGTAGGCTACCTATTCGGCGACTTCGGCAATGACTTCATGTTCATTTTTGCCAGCTCATTCCTCATGGTGTTCTATGTCAAAATCATGGGGATCTCCGGCGCAGTGGTTGGCACACTATTCTTGATCGCGCGCATCATCGACGCATTCGCCGATGTCACGGTGGGTGTCGTGGTCGACAGGGCCAGCACCCATCCGGCCGGCAAATACCGCGTCGTGATGATGCGCATGGCCGCGCCGGCAGTCATCTTCTCGTTCCTGATGTACCAGACCTTCGCCATCAATTCATCGATGGGCGTGAAGATCGCCTACATGTACGTGACGTACATCATCTGGGGCATCTTGTACTCCTGCGTCAATATCCCCTATGGCTCCATGGCCTCGGTCATTTCTCCCGAACCCGAGCATCGTACGTCGCTGTCCACATTTCGTACCGTGGGCGCCTCCTGCGCGAGTCTGATCGTCGGCGTCGCGACCCCCATTATCATTTTCCAAACCGATGCGGCCGGCCATCAGGTCATCCGCGGCGGCGACGGCACGCAGATCTTCATGTGGATCGCTTTGGCCTTCTCGGTGTGCTCATTCGCCTGCTACTTCATCTGCTACAAGCTGACCACCGAACGCGTCAAGGTCTCCGACCATCGTCAGGCCAACGCTGCCGCCGAACGCGCATCCACCGTCAAGATGATCACCGATGCTCTGTCCAGCCGCGCCATGATCGGCCTGATCCTCAGCGCTGTCGCCCTGCTGATGGCCATGCTCTTCTTGCAGCAAATGGCGAACTACCTCTACACCGACTACTTCGGGAACGCGGCGCTGCTGTCCACCGCGAATCTTCTTGCCGCACTCACCACGTTCGCCCTGGCGCCCTTCATCCAGCCGCTCAGCAGGCGTTTCGGGCACAAGGGCGTCGGCAGCACGGGCGCAGCCATCGGTTCGATCGGCCTGTTCACACTGTTCGCCCTGCACACCCACAATCCCGTGCTGTTCATGGTGCTCTACGTGCTCACCTTCATGGGCATCGGCATGTTCAACCTGGTGGTCTTCGCCATGGTCACCGACGTCATCGACGACATCGAGGTGTCGAAAGGTGTGCGCCAGGACGCCATCTGCTACTCCGTCTACTCCTTCTCCCGCAAGCTCGGTCAGGCTTTCGCCGGCTTGTTCGCTGGGGCGTCGCTGACCTGGATCGGCTATCAGGCCGGTGCCACCGCCGTACAGAGCGAATCGACACTCGACGGCCTGTACGCCTATTCCACCCTGCTGCCGGCCATCTTCTTCACCTTGATGTTCGCCGCGATGACCTTCGTCTACCCGCTGGAGAAGAAGCGCGTCACGCGCAATGCCGCGGTCCTGCGGGCCAAGCGCGAGGCCGCCGCGGCCACCGAAGCTGCCGAGAACCGCTGATCGCGCAGCCCACCACTGACAAGCAAGCACACGCAGCTACCCACATTCACGAAAGGTTCATCCCGTGGCATTCGAATCTCTTTATCCCCGCGTAACCCCCAGCCGCCGCATTCAGGACATGTGTGGCTCTTGGGATTTCCAGTTCGACCCCGACTCCAAGGGTGTGGCCGAAGGCTGGACTGCCGGCCTGCCGAATCCAACCGATATGCCCGTGCCGGCAAGTTTCGCCGATGTCTTCACCGACAAGTACAGCCGCGAATACACCGGTGATTTCTGGTACGCCACCACGGTGTTCGTGCCGGGCGAATGGCAGAACGGAAACGTGGATATCCGCTTCGACTCCGCCACGCACGCCGCAACTGTCTTCGTCAACGGCGCCGAGGTGACCAGCCATGAGGGTGGTTTCCTGCCGTTCGTGGCCCATATCAACGAAGTGGTGAAGTGGAACGATTACAACACCGTTGCGGTCAAGGTCAACAACGAACTCAGCTGGCAGACGCTGCCGGTGGGCGAAGTCCACACCCTGGGCGACGGAACGAAGATGAGCGCTCCCTACTTCGACTTCTACAACTATTCAGGGTTGCAGCGCAACGTGCGGCTCCTGTTCACGCCGTTCGAGCGTATTGAGGACTTCGAGGTCGTCCATCACATCAACGGGTCCAACGCTCACATCGACTACGCGGTATCCACCAACGGCGAGCATGACGTCGAGGTCATCGTCCTCGACGAGGACGGCACGCAGGTCGCCCGCGCCACAGGCAAGGAGGGCACGCTGGTCATCGAAGACGTGCAGCTGTGGAACCTGCGCGCCGCCTACTTGTACAGGTTCGTCGTCCGCATCACCGACGGTGATCGGCTCATCGACGAATACTTCGACGAGATCGGTGTCCGCACCGTGGAGATCAAGGATTGCCAGATCTTGGTCAACGGCCGCCCGGTCTATCTCAAGGGATTCGGCCGGCATGAGGATTCCAACGTTCACGGCCGCGGCTTCGACGCCGTGATGAACAAGCGTGACTTCGAAGACATGAAATGGATCGGCGCGAACTCCTTCCGCACCTCGCATTACCCCTATGCCGAAGAGCAGTTGTACGAGGCCGACCGTGACGGCTTCTTCGTCATCGACGAGGTCGCCGCCGTCGGCATGATGAAGTCACTGATGAACTTCCTGGATGCCGCGGGCGGCTCGGGTACCGCACAGAAGACCTACTTCGAAGAAGAATCGGTGCAGACCGAGACCCTCGAGGTACACAAGCGGACGCTGCGCGAACTGGTCACTCGCGACAAGCGCCACGCCAGTGTGTGCGCGTGGAGTCTGCTCAACGAGCCCGACAGCAAGGTGCCCGAGGCGGTGCCGTACTTCGAGGCGATCTTCGACCTGGTGCGTGAGATCGACCCGCAGAAGCGTCCCCGCTCGTACGCATCGGTGATGATGGCGCCGGCCGGCACCGACACCACGCATCACGTGGCCGATTTCATCATGCTGAACCGTTACCACGGCTGGTATGTCAACAGCGGCTACGCGAGCGCCGACGGGGCGACGATGATGCGGGCCGAACTGGAGAAGTGGCATGAACTCGAGCCCGACAAGCCGCTGATGTTCACCGAGTACGGCGCGGACACCATGGCCGGGGTGCACAAGCTGCCGTCGGTGATGTGGAGCGAGGAGTACCAGGTCGAGATCATGAAGATGTGGGCCGAGATCTTCGATTCCTACGACTGGGTCGTGGGTGAGCAGCCGTGGAATCTCAACGACTTCCAGACCACCGAGGGGATCATGCGGGTGGACGGCAACAAGAAGGGCCTGTTCACCCGAGATCGCCAGCCCAAGATGGCCGCGTTCTTCCTGCGTGATCGGTGGACCGCGATCCCTGACTACAAGAACTGACCGAGCCGAACCAGCTGCTCCTGATACGCCGGGACCACCGCACACCGCGGTGCCCGGCGTATCAGTTCGGCGGCGGCCACCTGTCGGCCGGCCCCGGCCGACAGCGCCTCGGTCCGGTCAGCCGCAACCCGTTACAGATCCAGGGGGTTGGTGGACGGCTGGGTCGGCGCATCCAGCCGGGCCGGCCTCATTCGTCCACCGAACTTCGAATCGAGGAAGGCGCCTTGAGCCACCAGCGCAGCCGCGTCCATCCGGTTCGTGGCGTCATACATCCGCGAGATGGTCAGGCTGAGCAGATCGAGCTGGTCGACCAACAGCAGCAGCGACGATTTCCCGTTGGCGACCGGACGAGTGTCCGCCCAGTCCCGCGGCAGCGCAAGATAGCCGGCCACCGATTCGGGAAGATAGTCGGTGGCCGTCGCGACGACCGTGTAGGCGTCCTGGGAATCAAGACCCAGATTGCCCAGCCG
>JARKNW010000051.1 GCA_029976075.1 Pleomorphomonas sp. | reverse complement strand
ACCCGCCAGGGTTGGGCCGTCCTCGCGGCGATGACGATCCTGTTCATCGGCCTGGCGATTGCCGCCATGGCCTTCGAGCAGCAGGCCAACCCGCTGCTGACGCAACTCGGCGTCGATCCGGCGCTCGGCAACATGGAGGGCAAGGAAGCGCGCTTCGGCATCGCCGAGTCCGGCCTGTTCGCCACGATCACCACCTCGGCCTCCTGCGGCGCGGTGATCGCCATGCACGACTCGTTCATGCCGCTGGGCGGGCTGATTCCGCTGGTCGGCATGCACCTCGGCGAGGTGGTCTTCGGCGGCGTCGGCACCGGCCTGTACGGCATGCTGGTGTTCGCCATCCTGGCGGTGTTCATCTCCGGCCTGATGATCGGGCGCACGCCGGAATACCTCGGCAAGAAGATCGAAACCTACGAGATGAAGATGACGTCGATCGCCATCCTGGTGACGCCGCTGCTGGTGCTGCTCGGCACGGCCATCGCGGTGATCGCCGCCGACGGGCGCGCCGGCATCGCCAACCCCGGCGCGCACGGCTTCTCGGAAATCCTATACGCCTTCTCGTCGGCCGCCAACAACAACGGCAGCGCCTTCGCCGGCCTGTCGGTGAACACGCCGTTCTACAACACGCTGCTGGGCATCGCCATGTGGCTCGGCCGCTTCGGCGTGATCGTCCCGGTGCTGGCCATCGCCGGGTCGCTGGCGGCCAAGAAGCGCCTCGCCGTCACCGAGGGCACGCTGCCCACGCACGGTCCGCTGTTCGTCGCGCTGCTGGTGGCCATCGTGCTCCTCGTCGGCCTGCTCAACTACGTGCCGTCGCTGGCGCTCGGCCCGGTCATCGAGCACCTGCAGATGACCGCCGGACATTGATCGGAGACAACAATGAGCCGCAAGACTTTCACCCTGTTCGATCCGCAACTCGCCGGCCCCGCGGTCGCCGAGGCGTTCCGCAAACTCAATCCGGCCGTGCAATGGCGCAATCCGGTGATGTTCGTCGTCTTCGTCGGCAGCCTCCTGACGACGGTGCTCTGGGTTCAATCCCTCGCCGGCAAGGGCGAGGCGCCGGGCTGGTTCATCCTCGCCATCACGCTCTGGTTGTGGTTCACGGTGCTCTTCGCCAACTTCGCCGAAGCGCTCGCCGAGGGGCGCAGGAAATCGCAGGCCGCCTCGCTGCGCGGGCTGAAGAAGGAAACCTGGGCCAAGAAGCTGCATGAGCCGCGCGTCGACGCCACGTGGGAGATGCGCCCGGCGGCCGATCTGCGCAAGGGCGACGTGGTCCTCGTCGCCGCGCACGAGTTCATCCCGGCCGATGGCGAAGTCATCGAGGGCGTCGCCTCGGTGGACGAGTCCGCCATCACCGGCGAGTCGGCGCCGGTCATCCGCGAATCCGGTGGCGATTTCTCCTCGGTCACCGGTGGCACGCGCGTCCTCTCGGACTGGATCATCGTGCGCGTCATGGTCAATCCCGGCGAAACCTTCGTCGACCGCATGATCGCCATGGTCGAAAACGCCAAGCGGCAGAAGACGCCGAACGAGATCGCGCTGACCATCCTGCTCGTGGCGCTGACTATCGTCTTCCTCGCCGTCACGGTGACGCTGCTGCCGTTCTCGCTGTTCAGCGCGAATTTGCAGAATACGGTAGCCGGATCCGGCACGCCGGTCACCATCACCGTGCTCGTCGCCCTCCTGGTGTGCCTGATCCCGACGACGATCGCCGGGCTGCTCTCAGCCATCGGCGTCGCCGGCATGAGCCGCATGATGCAGGCCAATGTCATCGCCACGTCGGGCCGCGCGGTCGAGGCGGCCGGCGACGTCGACGTGCTGCTGCTCGACAAGACCGGCACCATCACGCTCGGCAACCGCCAGGCGTCCTCGTTCTTGCCCGCCGACGGTGTCACCGAGGCGGAACTCGCCGATGCCGCGCAACTCTCCTCGCTCGCCGACGAAACACCGGAAGGCCGAAGCATCGTCGTCCTGGCCAAGCAGCGCTTCCAGCTGCGCGAACGCGACATCCACGCGCTCGACGCCCACTTCGTGCACTTCACCGCGCAGACGCGGATGAGCGGCGTGGACATGGGCGAGCGGCAGATCCGCAAGGGCGCCGCCGAGGCGGTCAAGGCCTATGTCGAGGCCCAGGGCGGCAGCTTCCACAAATCCGTGACCGCCCGGGTCGACGAAGTCGCCCGCCGCGGCAGCACACCGCTGGTCGTCGCCGAAGCGGCGCACGGCAAGGCGCGCGTGCTCGGCGTCATCGAGCTCAAGGACATCGTCAAGGGCGGCATTAAGGAGCGTTTCGCCGAACTGCGCAAGATGGGCATCAAGACCGTCATGGTCACCGGCGACAACCGCGTCACCGCCGCGGCGATCGCCGCCGAAGCCGGCGTCGACGATTTCCTCGCCGAAGCCACGCCGGAAGGCAAGCTGACGCTGATCCGCCAGTACCAGTCGGAAGGCCGCCTGGTGGCGATGACCGGCGATGGCACCAACGACGCGCCCGCGCTGGCGCAGGCCGACGTGGCAGTGGCCATGAACACCGGCACGCAGGCGGCCAAGGAAGCCGGCAACATGGTCGACCTCGACTCCAACCCGACCAAGCTGATCGAGGTCGTCGAGACGGGCAAGCAGATGCTGATGACGCGCGGCTCGCTGACCACGTTTTCCGTCGCCAACGACATCGCCAAGTACTTCGCCATCATCCCCGCGGCCTTCGTCAGCACCTACCCGCAGCTCGCGGCGCTCAACGTCATGGGCCTCGCCAGCCCGTCGTCGGCGATCCTCTCGGCGGTGATCTTCAACGCCCTGATCATCGTCGTGCTGATCCCGCTGGCCTTGAAGGGCGTCAAGTACCGTCCGCTCGGCGCGGCGACCCTGCTGCGCCAGAACCTGGCGATCTACGGCCTCGGCGGCATCATCGCCCCCTTCGTCGGCATCAAGGCGATCGACATGCTGATCGCCGCGATCGGCCTCGCCTGAGCAGGAGAAACGTCCATGAAAAGCCTGTTGCGTCCCGCCCTCAGCCTGTTCGTGCTGCTGAGCATCATCACTGGCCTGGCCTATCCCGCGCTCGTCACCGGCATCGCCCAGGCGGTCTTCCCCGAAGCCGCCAATGGCAGCCTGATCGTCAAGGACGGCAAGGCGATCGGCTCGCGCCTGATCGGCCAGAATTTCACCGACCCGAAGTACTTCTGGGGCCGGCCGTCGGCGACCTCGCCGATGCCGTACAACGCGGCCTCCTCCGGCGGTTCGAATCTCGGCCCGCTCAACCCGGCGCTCGCCGACTCCGTTAAGGCGCGAATCGCCGCGCTGCGCGCCGCCGACCCCGGCAATACGGCGCCGGTGCCCGCCGACCTCGTCACCGCCTCCGCCAGCGGCCTCGACCCGCATATCAGCCCGGCGGCGGCCGCCTTCCAGGCCGATCGCGTGGCGCGTGCCCGGAACATCGATCCGGCGGTGGTCCGCAAACTCATCGACCAATACACCGAAGGCCGCCAGTGGGGCGTCTTCGGCGAGCCTCGCGTCAATGTGCTGGCGCTCAACCTGGCGCTGGACGCGTATCGTTAGGAGCGCCCATGGACATCGAGCGTCCCGATCCCGACAAACTCCTGAGCCAGGTCCAGGCCGACGAGGCCAGGGCGCGGCGCGGCAAGCTGAAGATCTTCTTCGGCGCCTCGGCCGGCGTCGGCAAGACCTACGCGATGCTCGGCGACGCGCGGCAGCAGGTGCTGCGCGGCACCGATGTGGTGATCGGCGTCGTCGAGACGCACGGGCGCATGGAGACCGAGGCAATGGCCGACGGCATCGAGCGCCTGCCGCTGCGCGAGATCCCCTACCGCGACCGCGTGCTCAAGGAGTTCGACCTCGACGCGGCGCTCGCGCGCAAGCCCGCCGTCATCCTGATGGACGAACTGGCGCACTCGAACGTCGCCGGCTCGCGCCAACCCAAGCGCTGGCAGGACGTCGAGGAACTGCTCGACGCCGGCATCGACGTATATTCGACGGTCAACGTGCAGCATCTGGAGAGCCTCAACGACATCGTCAGCGGCATCACCGGCATCCGCGTCTGGGAGACCGTTCCGGATCGCGTCTTCGACGACGCCGACGAAGTGGTGGTGGTCGATTTCCCGCCCGACGAGCTGATCGAGCGCCTGCGCCAGGGCAAGGTGTACCTCCCCGAGCAGGCCCGCCTCGCGTCGAAGAACTTCTTCCGCAAGGGCAACCTGCTGGCGTTGCGCGAACTGTCGCTGCGGCGCACGGCCAACCGCGTCGACGACGAGATGCAGGCCTACCGCAAGCGCAGTTCGACAGCGCCGGTGTGGCCGACGCGCGAGTCGCTGCTGGCCTGCGTCGAGGGCGGCGAACGCGGCGAGAAGATCGTGCGCAGCTGCGCGCGCCTGGCCGCGCAGTTCGACGTGCCCTGGCACGCGGTCCACGTGGAGACCTCCGGCCGCTACGCCAGCGACCGGCAACGGCAGGACATGCTGCACGTCCTGAAGCTGGCGCAGGATCTCGGCGCGACGACGGCGACGCTGTCCGCGCCCGCGGTCGCGCCGGCGCTGGTGCGCTACGCGCGCGAGCACAACCTGTCGCGCCTGGTCATGGGGCGTGCGCACCGGCGCTGGCGCTGGCCGTGGCAGCACACCATCGGCGAGGCGATCGAGGCCGAGGCCGCCGACCTCGACGTGCTGCGCGTCGCCCTGCCGCGCAACGTCGAGACGCGGGATGAAGAGGTCCGGCCGCAAGCGTCGCCGCGCCGCATCCACTGGAAGGGCTACGCCGCCGCGGCCGGCCTCTGCGCCGCCGTCACGATCGCCACGACTCCGCTGCTCGGCCTGATCGACCTGACCAACATCGTCATGCTGTTCCTGCTCGCGGTCGTCGGCGTGGCGCTGGTCTTCGGGCGCGGCCCGGCGGTGTTCGCCGCCTTCATCGGCGTGGGGCTGTTCGATTTCTTCTTCGTTCCCCCGCGATTCACCTTCGCCGTCAGCGACGTGCAGTACGTTCTCACCTTCGCGGTAATGCTCGTCGTTGCACTCGTCGTCGGCCAGCTGACCGCCGGACTTCGGGTTCAGGTCGATGCCGTCACCGAACGCGAGCGACGGGTGCGTGGCTTGTACGAAATGTCGCGCGAGCTTTCGGCGACGCTGATGCCCGAACAGGTCGCCGAGATCGGCCTCCGTTTCGTGGCCGCGGAATTCGGCTTCAAGTCGGCGGTGCTCGTCGCCGACGAACAGGATCACCTGCAGACGATGCCCGGTGCCACCGCCGAAGTCGACACCGGCGTCGCCCAATGGGCCTTCGAGCGAGGGATCGCGGCAGGACACGGCACGGATACGCTGCCGGCCAGCAAATGCCTGGTGCTGCCGCTCAAAGCCACGATGCGCCTGCGCGGCGTGCTTGCCGTCGAACCCGGCGGCAAAGGACTGCTTGACCCGGAGCAACGGCGCTTGCTCGACACCTGCGCCTCGCTGATGGCCATCTCGATCGAGCGTATCCACTACTTCGACATCGCCCAGAAGACGACCGTCCAGATGGAGTCGGAGCGACTGCGCAACTCGCTGCTCTCTGCCATCTCGCACGACCTGCGCACGCCGCTGGCGTCTCTCGTCGGGCTCGCCGACACGCTACAGATGACCCGTCCCGCGCCGACGGGGCAGCAGCTCGAGGTGATCGAGTCGATGCGCAACTCGGCCACCCGCATGAACGCGCTGGTCAACAATTTGCTCGACATGGCACGCCTCGAATCCGGCGCCGTGCAGCTCAACCGGCAGTGGCAGCCGCTCGAGGAAGTGGTCGGCAGCGCCCTTGGGGCCTGCAATCACGCCCTGGAGAAGCGGCCGATTACGGTCAATCTTTCGCCAGACCTGCCGCTGTTGCATTTCGACGCCGGATTGCTCGAGCGCGTGCTGGTCAACGTGCTGGAAAACGCCTGCAAGTACACCCCCGAGGGTACCCCGATCGAAATCCGCGCACGTGCCGAAAGTGACAACGTGGTAGTGTGCATAGACGACCACGGTCCCGGCCTGCCGCACGGGCGCGAGGAAGCCATCTTCGAGAAATTCGAACGCGGCAAACGCGAGAGCGCCACCCCCGGCGTCGGCTTGGGCCTCGCCATCTGCCGCGCGATAATGCAGGCACACGGCGGCACGATTCGCGGCGAGACGCGCAAGGAAGGCGGCGCCCGCTTCATCATCACCCTGCCGCGCGGCAAGCCGCCGACTGACGACGGCGCCGACGAACTACCAGACTGACGACCATGAGCGACAACAAGACCCGCGTGTTGATCATCGAGGACGAGGCCGACATCCGCCGCTTCGTGCGCATGGCGCTGGAAAGCGAAGGACACGAAGCCTATGAGGCTGACACTCTGAAGCGCGGGCTGATCGAAGCCGGCACGCGGCGACCGGAACTGGTCATCCTCGATCTCGGCCTGCCCGACGGCGATGGCGTCGACTTCATCCGGGAACTGCGGGCCTGGTCCGCAATGCCCGTCATCGTCCTCTCCGCGCGCAGCGGCGAGAACGACAAGATCGCGGCGCTCGACGCCGGTGCCGACGACTACCTGGTCAAGCCCTTCGGCGCCGGCGAACTGCTCGCCCGCGTGCGCGCCCAAGTGCGAAGGCACGCCTACACGGAATCTGGAACACCGCTGGTCAAGTTCGGCGACATCCGCATCGACCTGACCCTCCGCCTCGTCGAGCGCGGGGGCCAACCATTGCACCTCACGCCGATCGAATACCGCCTGCTCACCTGCCTCACCTCCCAGCCCAACCGCGTGATCACCCACCGGCAACTACTACAGGTCGTATGGGGACCGGGGCACACCGAGGACACGCATTACGTCCGCGTGCACATGGCCAATCTGCGCAAGAAGATCGAACACGACCCATCGATGCCGAAGCACATCCTGACCGAGTCCGGGATCGGCTATCGCTTCGTTCTCGACACCTGAGTGTAGTTTCTGCGGTCTGGTGGAGATCGTTCGCCCGGAGGCGAGCCAGGGAACTGAATTCGTCGGCGATTTTCTGCGCTTTGTCCGATATCCATCGCGTCGTTCGAGGAAGAGCCTCCTGTCGCGTTGCGGCCCCGAAAACCCGGGTGGATGACATATCAGCGGCCCAGTAGACAGCTCTGATTTCGAGTTGTATTATGTGTCACAAGACATGTGCGCACACGTGCGGCGCGACTCGCTCTTCAAGCATGGGGCCACGCCAGAAAGCCCCAATACCGTTTTGTGAAACCGGTTCCCAAGCAGTAGTACGTGTAACAGCATCTTCAATCCCAATTAAATAAGGAGTGGCAAATGCATCAAAGGTTTTTGAAGAAAATCGTTGTAATGGCGGCGCTGGGTGCAATGGCTGTCGGTAATGCCTCTGCTGTGGTCACCGCCAAACTCGGCCAACCGATGCCCGAAACGCACCCCATGGCCATCGCCATGAACAAGTTCGTCGAACTCGCCGGGAAATACACCAACAATAACGTGAAGATCCAGCCATTCCACAATGCTGTGCTGGGCAGCGACGAAAAGATGCTACAGAGCGTCCAGGCCGGCACGCTGGAGTTCTATATCGGCACCCTGGCACCGCTTTCAACCAGAATCAAGGAAGTGCAGGTGTGGGACCTGCCGTTCATGTTCGCCAACAAGAAGGAGGTATACACCGTGCTGGACGGAGCCTCCGGAAAAAAGATCTTTGAAAAGCTAGAACCCACGGGCATGGTTGGACTGACCTGGAGTGCAATGGGCTTCCGCAACCTCTCCAACAGCAAGCGTCCAGTGACCAAGCTCGAAGACATCAGCGGCCTGAAGATCCGCGTGATGGCCAACCCGGTGGCCCTGGAAACGTGGAAGACCCTCGGCGCCAACGCCGTGCCGATGGCCTTCGCCGAAGTGTTCACCGCGCTCGAGATCAAGGCCATCGACGGCCAGGAAAACCCGCTGGTGCACATGTACGCCAACAAGATGCAGGAAGTGCAGAAATACATTTCCCTGACAAACCACGTCTACACCCCGATGGCGCTCGTCGTTTCCAAGAAATTCTGGGACGGCATCTCCGACGCCGACAAGTCTGCCATCCAGAAAGCGGCAGAGGAGGCCAAAGTCTTGCAAGCTCAATTGCTCGACGAAGGCGACAAGGACGTGATCAAGAAATTCGGCGAAGCCGGTGTCAAGGTCGACTCCGTGCCCCCTGCCGAACTGGCCAGGATCCAGGACAAGGTCAAGCCCGTGGTCGCCAAGTTCGCCCCGCAGATCGGTGAAGACTTCATCAAGGGCTTCTACGCCGAGATCGAAAAGGCACGCGCAGCAAACTGAGATCGTCACACGCCGAGGGGGACAGAACGCCGCTGGCGTTTTCCCCCTCACCAGAGTCCCCTGAACGGATCGAAATCGGCCCGGCCCATCCAAGGCCGTCCGCTGCGGGGGATGCTTAACCCTTGAGCCGCCGGCCTACCGCCGCCACGGCTACCGGACACCTCCAAATGGGACGCCTCCTCGACCTCCTTTCCGCCAAATTCATCGGGCTGCTCGAAGCCATCATGGTGCTCATGATGCTGGGCATGCTCATCCTCGTGGGCGTAAACGTCTTCTTGCGC
>JARKNW010000042.1 GCA_029976075.1 Pleomorphomonas sp. | reverse complement strand
GGAAAGGGGGGCGTTCATCCGTCTTCTGCCTTGATCTTGGGAATCCTATCCGCAAACCGAGGTTCGTCGACAGGATCCACCTTCCTTGCTTCACGCAACTCCGGACGCAAAACCAGTCCCGCAGTGCCGGAGCTGTCTGGTTTGAACGATGTTCATTTCTATCTTGAACAACGTTCATTCTTTCGCTATAACCGTCCCATGAACAATGTTCATAGCACGGCGACGGTCCGTGCTGAAGCGCAATGATGGGCTATCCTCACCGGTCATTTGCGTTTTGTCGGGTGTTTCGCTTTCCTGTCCCCCAACGGCCGTTGCGCCTCGGAGGTGTCATGAGCAAGTCGCTTCTCATTCAGCGCCGGTTCGGCCCGCTGTTCCTCGTGCAGTTCTTCTCGGCCTTCAACGACAATTTCCTGAAGAACGCCCTGGTGTTCACCATCCTGTTCCAGATGGGTGTTGCCGGCGGCGAGGCGCTGGTGACCATCGCCACCGGCATATTGATGCTGCCCTTCATCTTCCTGTCGGGGTTGGGTGGGCAGCTCGCCGACCGCTATGACAAGGCGAAGGTGGCCGGCTGGCTGAAGCTGGTGGAAATCGCCATCGCCGGCCTGGCGGTGCTGGGTTTTGCCATCCAGTCGATCACCGTGCTGATGGTGGCGCTGGTGCTGTTCGGCGTGATTTCCGCGCTGTTCGGGCCGATCAAATACGGCATCCTGCCCGACCTGCTCGCCCCCTCGGAACTGCCGCGCGGCAATGCGCTGGTGGAAGGGGCCACCTTCATCGCCATTCTCACCGGCACCTATGCCGGCGGCTTTGCCACGGGCGCCTATGGCGGTCCATGGGTGTTCGGCGTCGCCATGATGGTACTGGCTGTGGCCAGCTGGATCGCCGCGCTCTACGTGCCCAAGGTGGGCGCCGCCGCGCCGGAGACGGTGATCGACCGCAACGTCGCGCGCTCCACCGTGCGCCTCATTGGCGAACTCTGGGGCGAGCCGCGCCTCTGGCGCACCGGGGTGATGGTCAGCCTGTTCTGGATGTTCGGCGTGGTGGCGATGGCGCTGATGCCGACCTTCGTGAAAGACATTCTCGGTGGCCGCGAGGTGGCGGTGTCGGCCTATCTCACGGTGTTCGCGGTGTCGATCGCCGTGGGATCGGCGCTGGGCGCCTGGCTGTCGGCCGGCCGCATCGTGCTGTTGCCGGTGCCGGTGGCATCCATCGCCATCGGTCTCGCGGCGCTCGATCTCGCCTGGACGCTGAGCGGCCTTGCGCCTGCTCCGGCCACCGAAAGCCTTCGCGAATTCTTCAGCCACCCCGGCGCCATCCATGCCGCCATCGACCTGTCGGCGCTGGCGATTGCCGGCGGCGTGTTCATCGTGCCGTCGTTCGCCGCTGCCCAGCACTGGGCGCCGGTGGAGCGGCGTGCCCGGGTGGTCGGCGCCATCAATGCGTTGACGGCCCTGTTCATGGTGGCCGGCGCCGGCACGGTGGCCCTGGCGCAGGCACTGGGGGCGAGCGTACCGATGGTGCTGGTGGCACTCGGCCTCTTCGCCTTCGGTTCGGCCGTCTGGATCTTCCGCGTGCTGCCGACCAACCCGCTCAGCGACTTCGTCTCCATCCTGCTGCGTGCCGTGTTCCGCATGGAGGTGACCGGTCTTCAGAACGTGCCGCCGGCCGGTGAGGGGGCGATCATCGCGCTCAACCACGTGAGCTTCCTCGACGCCGTCGTCGCCGTGTCACTGCTCGACCGCAACCCGGTGTTCGCCATCGACCACACCATGGCCGAGGCCTGGTGGGTGAAGCCCTTCCTGCGCTTCACCCGCGCCATGCCACTCGACCCGACCAAGCCGCTGGCGACGCGTTCGCTGATCGCCGCAGTCAAGGCCGGCGAGACGCTGGTGATCTTCCCCGAGGGGCGGATCACCGTGACCGGCACGCTGATGAAGGTCTATGACGGCGTCGGCCTGATCGCCGACAAGGCCGAGGCGCCCATCGTGCCGGTGCGGCTCTCCGGCCTGGAATCAACGGTGTTCAGCCGCCTCAACTCGCTGCAGGTGAAGCGCCGCTGGTTCCCCAAGGTGACGGTGACCATCACTGAGCCGGTGCGGCTGACGCTGCCCGATCACCTCAAGGGCAAGGCGCGCCGGCAGGCGGCGGGCAACGCGCTCTACGGCATCATGTCGGACATGATGTTCCGCACCACCGACACCGACCTCACCATCTTCGAGGCGATGGTGGCGGCGGCTCGCCAGCATGGCGCAGGACGGCAGGCGTTGAGCGATCCGGTGGGCGGCAAGCTCAGCTATCGCCGCATGTTGATGGGCGCGCGCATCCTCGGCCGCAAGCTCGCTCCGCTGGCCGCGCCGGGCGAGACGGTGGCGCTGATGGTGCCCAACGCCGTGGGTGGCGCGGTGACCTTCCTCGGCCTGCAATCATCGGGACGCGTGCCGGCGATGATCAACTTCACGGCCGGTGCCGCCAGCATCCTGACCGCGTGTACCGCGTCCAAGGCCAAGGTGTTCGTGACGTCGCGGCTGTTCGTCGAGAAGGGGCGGCTGGAGCCGTTGATCGCAGCGCTGGACGGCAAGATCAAGATCGTCTGGCTGGAGGACGTCAGGGCCAGTGTGACGCGGCTCGACAAGCTCGATGCCTTCCTTAACTGGCCAAAGCGGCTCAGGAAGGCCGGGCCGGACGATCCGGCGGCCATCCTGTTCACCTCGGGCTCCGAGGGGACGCCGAAGGGCGTGGTTCTCAGCCATCGCAATATTCTCGCCAACGTGGCTCAGGTGGCGGCGCGCATCGACTTCTCACGCACCGACACGGCCTTCAACGCGCTGCCGATATTCCATTCGTTCGGCCTCAGCGCCGGCCTGATCCTGCCGCTGGTCTCCGGTGTGCCGGTGTTCCTCTACCCGACGCCGCTGCACTACCGGATCATCCCGGAGCTGGTCTACCAGACCAACGCCACCGTGTTGTTCGGCACCGACACCTTCCTCAATGGCTACGGCCGCATGGCCCACCCCTACGACTTCCGCTCGCTGCGGCTCCTGGTCGCCGGGGCCGAGGCGGTGAAGGAGACGACGCGCAAGCTCTACGCCGAGAAGTTCGGCCTGCGCATCTTCGAGGGCTATGGCGTGACCGAGACGGCGCCGGTGCTGGCGCTCAACACGCCGATGCACAACCGC
>JARKNW010000036.1 GCA_029976075.1 Pleomorphomonas sp. | reverse complement strand
TCGGCCCATCAAACGGTCAGCACTCTCACGATCCGACCCTCGCCGCTGACGAGAGGGCTGCCACCCTCTCCCAGCGGTCCTTTTTGCCCCAGCGGCGCAGAAAGTCATAAGACAAGCATTCGCCGACCAAATTGAAACATTTGATCGTCCAGCGAATGCTCCAGATTCATTTGCTGGAGCAACCGCTTTTCGATCAGGTTGATTCAACCTGATCGGCGGGTGCTCTAACCTTTCGAAGGGGGGAAGATGCGCGTTCGCCTTGTTGTCCTGACCGTGATCTTTCTGTGTCTGGCACCGTTTCTAGCGGCTCAGATACTGGCTGCTAATCGGGAAAAAGTGGCCTCGCTTGAACGGGTCCAGCAAAGTCTGAAAGTATCAGTCGAGCGCGTCCAGCATTTTCTGCAAGACGTGCAAGCCGATGTCGAGAATATTTCTGAAAATATATCCATCAGCAGTGCCTATCAATATGCCTCTCCCGAGGAGTGCCACGACCATCTTCTGAAAATCAAGAATCTATACGAAAACATTGAACATATCTCGATCCTGACGTCGCGCGAGCTCGTCTATTGTTCTTCCGTGGCTGGTTCCGCCGGTATCCGCGTCGCGACGTCGAACATGCCCATCAGAAGTGGCCGCAATAACGATACGTTGTGGGGGGAGGTGGAGGTCAGCGGTATCTCCAAAACGTTGGTCGTCCCTTCTGTGACCGCCGTCGGCAGCCAGCACGATGTCGACTATTACATCGTCGCTTCGCTCAGGCTTTCGACGGTCCTTCACAAGGCTTTGGAACTCTTCGACGTTCCGCTGGCCGAGGCGGCCATAGCCGAGCGCCAGGGGCGCGTTCTTGCTTCGGAACGGCTCTCCTCGTCGCAATCCTTCCTCGATGCCGATCTCGTCCGGAAGACCTTCGACATGCCGTCGGGCAGCGTTCTTGAAAACACTTCCGGCGCGGAATCCTTCTACCTCGGCGTCGTCAAGTTCCCCATGAACAGTTCCAGGTTCGTCTTTCTGTCGCCGGTGAAAGACGAGTATGACAGGGCCCGGCACAGACTGAATGGCACGATCCTCACGGCATTGGTGGAGACATTCATTCTCGCCTTGATGGCGATGGCCTTCGTCGAAGTACTCTTCATCAGAAATCTGCGCCGTATCGGCGCCTTTGCCACCGAGGTCACGGCCGGCCATCCGATCCGCCGGATCTCGATCAAATCGCCGCTTGCCGAGTTCAAGGCGCTTGTCTCTGCGCTCAACCTGATGGTCGCCAGGCTGGATGATGCGAGCCGGCAGGACGCGCTGACCGGCATCGCCAACCGACGGGCGCTTGATGGCCATCTGGCCTTTTGCGACCAGCAGCTTGCCGCCGGCAAGGGGCCGTTCGCGGTGGCCATGCTGGATATCGACAACTTCAAGCTGTTCAACGACCGGTTCGGGCACGCGGCCGGCGACAGGACCTTGCAGAAGGTCGGGGAGGCGCTCGGCCGGTTCACCAAGCGTCAGGGCGAGATGGCGGCCCGATATGGCGGCGAGGAGTTCACGCTCGTTCTCAACGACTGCGATCCGGAGCGACTGTCGGCCCATCTCGAGGTGGTCAGACGGGAGGTCGAAGACCTCGACATTCCGCACCCGGATTCCCCCCACAGGCGCGTCACGGTGAGCATCGGCTATACGGTGGCATCGGCCGGGACCACCATGCAGCAGGCCATCGAACGCGCCGACGAAGCGCTCTACCGGTCCAAGGCGAGCGGGCGAAACAAGGTGGTTGTCGACGAAGCGCTTCACGGGTGAGCGGGGCCAAAGGATCCGCCGCTCCTGATACGACAAAGCGCCCGAACCGGTCTGGTATCGAGCGCTCGACGTCATGTTCAGGCATGTCGGCTTGGAGCCGTTTGGTCCTCAGAGACCGATCGTCCGCGGGAAGGCGCGGCTGTCGAGGTAGCGCTCGCGGGCTTCGAGGTCGTAGCGGTCACTTGCCTCACTGAGGTAGGCCATGTCGCGTTCAGCCTGAGTGGGGATGCTGAAGAGCTTGGCGGTACGCTTGAGAGCGTTGAACATTTTGTTTTCCTTTCCAGACCGGCACATTCCGGTCTCTTTCTCTGTTCTCTTTGACGCCCTTAATATAGGCGCGAAACCGCCTGCGACCTAATCGCAAGTTCTGAAAGCCGCTTTCAGATTTTCTATAGGTAGAATCCCGTTGCCGAGGCTGTTTGCCTCATCCCGCCGCCTTCTGCATGGCCAGCCAGTGGCCGGGCGTCATGCCGAAGGCGCCGCGGAAGTGGCGGGTGAAGTGGGCCTGGTCGGCAAAGCCGGCGTCCAGCGCGGCGTCGGCGAGGCGGTTGCCGGAGGCGATCAGCCGCTTGGCGCGGTCGAGCCGGCGCATCACCAGGAAGCGGTGCGGGCTTGTGCCGGTGAGGCGGCGGAACTGGCGGGCGAGCTCGTAGCGGTCGAGGCCGGTGACCGCCTCCAGAGTTTCCGAGCGGACGGCCTCCAGGGCGTGGCTTTCGAGATAGTCGCGGGCGCGCCGCACGGCGGCCTCGGCGGTGGCCGACGCTTTCGTCTGCCTGAGGCCGGCCTGCCGGACGAGGCCGGTGGCGACGCGGGCCAGCACGTCGTCCATCTGGAGATCGCCGGGCTCGCCCTTGGCATTCGCCGGCCAGATTGAAGGATCTGGCCGATAAGCGAATGCTTCGGATTCATGCGCAGCCGCTTTTTGATCAGGTTGTGACCTGATCAGCGGGTGCGTGAGATCGCGAAGGATGTCGGCGAGCGCCTGCCAGAGTCCAGCGTCGCGCACCACGGGGTTGGCGACGAAGGGCAGGGTGCCGGGCGAGGCGCCCGTGGCGGCGATCATTTCCGGCGGCAGGTAGATCATGCGGTAGATGAGGCCGGCCTCGTCGCCGGCGGCGCCATCGTGCAGCTCGTCTGGGTGCAACACGATGACGTTGCCGGGGCGGCTGAACCGCTCGATGCCGCGATAGCGGAAGGTCTGCACGCCGTGGAGCGTCAGTCCCAAGGCATAGGTGTCGTGGCGGTGCGGCGAAAAGCCGTTGCCGTGAAAGCGCGCTTCCAGCCGCTCGACGCCGCCGTCGTCAATCGACACCCGCAGGCCGTCGCTGAACCGGCCGCACGAACGTTCAAGACCGGCGGCGGTGCCGGGAGGTAAACGGTCGGCTCTTTCGATGCCCTGAACGGAGTTTGCCGGCATGTTCGACACCAAGATCGTCCTCGTCGTCCGCGATGACCTCGCCACCTGGCAGAAGCTCAACGTCACTGCCTTCCTGACCAGCGGCATCGTCGCGCAAACGCCAACGATCATCGGCGAAGCCTACCGGGACGCGGAGGGGAATGTCTACAACCCGATGTCCATCCAGCCGATGGTGGTGCTGGTGGCCGACCAGGAAACGCTGCGCACCATCCACAAGCGGTCGCTCGAGCGCGGCGTTGTAACGTCGGCCTATGTCGAGGAGATGTTCGCAACCGGCCACGACGCCGCCAACCGCGAGGTGTTTTCAAAGTTCTCGCCGGAGGATGCCAAGCTGGTGGGCATCGCGCTGCGGGCCGAGAAGAAAGTGGTCGACAAGATCACCAAGGGGGCGAAGATGCATCCTTGACGGGAGGGGGCTCGTCAATAAGCTGTAGACACGACTCGCCTAGTTTTGGTTCCTCGTCCATATGGATGCGGCACCAGCCGGCGAGTTTTCGAGACCTAGATGGACAAGAGCGACCCCTTCGGGCTTTACCGCGCCCTCGGTCTGACGCCGGCGGCCACGACCGAAGAACTTGAGCGCGCCGTCAAATATCCCTTTTTCGTTCGGTCGGGGGACGAGTCCGACAAGCCGTTCGAAGAGGCTCTCCGCCTGGCTCCCGTGGCCTACGACATCCTGACCGACCCGGCGCGCAAGGCCAACTACGACTGGTTCGCCCGCAACCTGCCCGAGGCGGACGGGGAGACTGACTGGGCCAGCATGTTCGATCTCAGGTCCATCGTCGACGGTCCGACTCACTGCTCCAGTTGCGGACGAGTGACGCCTCTGCCTCGCTATGTCACGATCTCCGAGGTTACGGGATCGCTTCATACTTACGCCCGCACGACGTCGGAAGAAGGCCTGCTTTGCGCCGACTGCGCCGCGTTGTTTACGCGCAAGAGCGCGCTCACGACATTGTTTTCCGGCTTCCTGTCGAAAGGTGGGCCTTACAAAGCGACCTGGAGTTGGTTGAAAAACGGCCAGCGGGGGCATCATCTCAAGGCGACCGACGAACGATTGGCGTTGCACAATGCCCGTGCCTATCTGGAGCGGCACGACGTCAAGCTGGCCTATGCTCTGGCCAAGATTTCAGCGAGATCCAAGGATGAGCATATTGCCGGTCAGTCGGTCTCGATCATGCAAGAGATCGAAGCGGCCGGTGGCGATTACCGAAATTACCGCCTGCCGGACCCCTGGGCCGTGCCGGCGGGCGAAAGGGCCGTCTATGCCGTTCTGCCTTTCGCCATCCTGACAGCCTTTATCGCATGGGTATATTATGACACGGCACAGAGAACCGAGCCGGCCCATTACCCGTCCGCTAAGGAGGATCGCGTCGACGCTCAGTTCTGTGCCCATCCGCCAGAGACGAGCGAGGTCCTGACACGCCAGGCAAGCGCGCAGGGAGACCTCACCTTGCGGTTCAGGAACGCCAGCGGCCACAAGGCCATCGTCAAGGTAAGGGACCGAAAATCGGCACTTGTTGCCACGCTTTTTCTGAGAGGACGGGACAGCATCGACCTCTCGGGCTTGCCGGGCGGCAACTACAGAATCCAGTTCAGTCTTGGCTCCATGCTCGATCCGACCTGCAAGGCCTTTCTGGATACCGGCGCGATTTTCGAGCTGAACGAGTTCAACAAAAGGGTCATCTCGTCCTTTTCCACCGGCCGGGAAATCATCGGGTACGACCTTGAGGCCGATGTTCCGACGCATCGCCGGTTATCCCAGGCGGAGTTCGAGCAAGGCGATTAGCAGCTAGGCCGGGCTCTTTTGCCCACCGTCCGCGTCCCAACAACGCCAACGTGAATCCCAACTCGGCACATTTTCTTGCCATTTGGCGTAAAACGCTTATATTCACGACAAATGACAGGACGCACCATGCTGCTGCACCCCATCGAAACCACTCCGATCGAGCGTACTGAAGGCGCCGCCATCACCGACGAGGAGGCGGCGGCGTTGGCGCGGGCCACGGTCAATCTGTTCAAGGCGTGGAAGCTCAGCGATGCCGAGGCGACGACGCTCCTGGGCGGGCTGTCGACCCGCACCTGGGCGCGCTGGAAGGAGGGCAGCATCGGCCGGATCGACCGCGATCTCCGCATGCGGATGGCCCACCTGATGGGCATCCACAAGGGGCTGCGCTACCTCTTCAAGGAGCCGGCGCGCGGCTACGAGTGGGTGCGCAAGCCCAACGACACCTTCAACGGCCAGTCGGCGCTCGACCTGATGCTGCGCGGCGAGCTGTCGGATCTTTCGGACATGCGCGCCTATCTCGACGCCGAGCGGGGCGCGTGGTGACGGACGCGGCAGGGGTTGTCAGGCGGCGGGTCACGTGGCCGAAAACCTATCGCATCATCCGCTCGATCCATCCGCCGATCGACCTGTTCGAGGATATCGCCGACCCGCATGACTGGGAGGCACTGACCGCCGTCGAGGCAAAAACCAATCCGCGCGTGCGCGGCCTGATCGGCGATCTTTCCAAGGTGCCTCGGGGGAGGCGGGTCGGTGGCCCCGGCGCCAGCTTCCTGATGGCGCCTTTCGTCCACTCGTCGCCCTTGCGGCCGGGCCGCTTTACCGACGGCAGCTATGGCCTCTACTACGCGGGCGACAGCGAGGACGTGGCGATCGCCGAGACGATCTATCACCACCAGCGCTTCATGGCGGCGACCCGGGAAGCGCCGGGCTGGACCTCGGATTTCCGCGTGCTGGTGGGGGCGGTCGATGCCGATCTCGACGATGTCACGGCCGCGCCCGGTGCCCTCGACCCGGACGATTACACGGCCTCGCAGGTGCTCGGGCGTCAGTTGCGCGCCGCCGGCAGCGACGGCGTGGTCTACCCGAGCGTGCGGCGGGCCGGCGGCTGGTGCATCGGCATCTTCTGGCCGGACGTGATCCCCATTCCCGTCCAGGGCGCCCACTACTGCTACCATTGGAACGGCACGCGGGTGGACTTCGTGAAGCGCTACGATGGCGGCGAGACGAACACGGTGTTCGAGGTTGTCTGATGGTGCGCCAGCGCCCGAACCACCCACCGCAAGCTGTGGATGGATCGGCCGTTTGACCCTGTGTTTTGCAACTCTCGCTATATGATCCCGAAACTGGTTCGTCGGCAGCGGAGGGGTGGACTGCCGGACGTCCGGTCAGACGCGGCTGGCGTTGAAATCAAGCTCTCTCGGCGGGTGCGGTATGGCTGTGTCCTTGATGTCTGTCTTGAGCCGCAACGCCTGGCTCGTCCTGTTCCTGGCCTTGTTGTCCGGATCTGCCTCGGCGTCTCATGAAGTTTATTACCGCGAAGACAGGCCGTATGCCTCTGAAGGCAACTGGAGGATTTCGGTCAATGTGGCCCGAAATTCCTGCTTCATGGCTAGCGGCTCCAAGAGCGAAGCAGGCATCGAGGTTGGCGGCAACCTAGATGCCGGCAGGATGAATTACTTCTTCCTGTTCGACACGCCGTCCGGGACGGTCAAAAACTACGAACAAGCCGCCGTCACCATCAAGTACGATCGGCGCAGCCGATGGGCCGGCAAAGGCTTTGGTGTGAAGTTCGGTGATCACAGCGGCGTCGGCGTTGAAGGTGTCAGCGTGGACGTCGTCAACGAAATCGCCGACGCGAAATACCTCAACCTGACGGTCAACGATCGCGATCTCGGCAGCTTTTCTCTGGCTGGCAGTCGAAAGGCTCTTGCCAGGATGCGCAAATGCATCGCGGCGCTGAACATCGTTGACATTTCGCTGGCTGCGATTGCCGGAGGGAATGGAGAAAACGTCGCCTGGCCGACACCGACCCCGAAAGAGGAGGAGGTCCAACACGGCGATATGTTGCCTGGCGGGGTCGAGGACGGTTCGGCTGGTGGCAAAGGCAAGGGTCCCATCCAGCCATCCGGGCCATCTTCAGCCCTCGACGAAGACCTTTACGTCGGCGACAAGATATATGCCAAGGAAGGCAATTGGTGGGTCTTCGTCACCTCGGCCAGAAAGTCTTGCTCCATGGTTGCCACCTTTGACGGCGCCGCCGAAATCGAGGTCGGCGGCGACAGTCGGCGTGGCGAGCTGACTTACTTCCTCGTGTTCTCCAAGCCATCCTGGGCCTACGAACCGGGGAAAGACTATGAGGTGACCGTCGAATACGATGGAAGCAACGTATGGGCCGGCGATGGCATTGGTGCGAGGCTCCCCGAGCGCAATGGCGTTGCTCTCGAGGGTGTCCATGGAGAGGCCATCGATGACTTCGCTGCCGCGAAGACCCTCAGTCTCAAGATCGGCAGTCGCGAACACGGCGTGTTCGACCTGAGCGGCGGCAGGGAGGGCATCGCCAAGCTGCGCGAATGCATCGCGGCGGTGGATGACGGACGCGTTTCGCTGGCAGAGAACGGTGGGAATGACGGGGCGGACATCCCATCTCCGCCGGCGCCCGCTCCCACGCCGAAAGAGGACGAAAGCAAGCGCGATGATGCCCCGCCCGGCGGCGCCGAGGGCGAGCCGGATCGCGGCAAGGGGCCCGTCATGTCCTACGGCTCCGGATTTTTCGTCGATGACGCCGGCTACCTCCTGACCAACGCCCATGTGGTCAAGGACTGCGGATATCCCACCCTGCGGTTCGGCGACGGGCGTACGGAGCCCATCGTCATCGTCGCACGGGACGAAGCCAACGACCTGGCCCTCCTGAAAATCCGCGGGCGGAGTCCCGCCTACGCCAAGTTTCGCGGTGCGCCGCCCATCCGCCTCGGTGAGTCCGTGGTGGTGTTCGGCTATCCCCTGTCGGGCTATCTGTCGAAGAACGGCAACCTCTCCACGGGCCTCGTGGCCTCGCTGGCCGGCGCCGGCGACCATGAAGCGGAGATGCAGATCTCGGCGCCTGTCCAGAGCGGCAACAGCGGTGGCCCGGTGGTCGATCAATCGGGCCATGTCGTCGGCGTCGTCGTTGCCAAATCGAACACCAAGACCATCGCCAAGGACTATGTCGAGGTGATCCAGAACGCCAACTTCGCCGTCAAGGCCGACGTGGCCAAGGCCTTTCTCGATCGCTTCGCCGTGTCCTACGAGACGGAGCCGCCGGGCGAGGACCTGAAGACGCCCGACGTGGCGGACATCGTCCGCGCGTCCAGCGCCCAGGTGATCTGCGAGACGACCGAGCTCGATTGACGCGACACATCGCCGGAATTTTGGGGGGATAGGTCGGCCTCCCCTTGTGCGGCGGGGGGCATTTCTGCTGAACTTCGGAACCACCAACTCGCGGGTACGCCATGGTCGCCGGTTCCAAGCCTGTCCTTTGCCGCTCACTTTGGCTCGCGGCGTTTCTGGCCACATTGTCCGGTCCGGCTTGGGCCTTTGGCGAGGACTACTACACCAGCGACAAGGTTTACGACGACGGGGGCAAGTGGACGATTTCGGTCAACACCACGCGCAAGTCCTGCCTGATGCACATGGCCTATGACGATGACACCGTCATCGAGGTCGGTGGCGACCACAGCGAGGACGAGCTCACCTATTTCTTCATGTTCGGCAACGAGTCCTGGACCTACAAGCAGGACAAGGACTATGGCGTTGTCGCCAAGTACGACCGGCGCAGTACCTGGACCGGTGACGGCGTTGGCGTGAAGGTCAACGGTTACAAGGGCGTCGCGATCGAGGACGTGAAGGAGGAAGCCGTCGAGGAGTTTGCCGGTGGCAGCCGGCTCAACCTCAAGATCGACGGTGACGATTACGGCAATTACAATCTGTCCGGCACGCAGAAGGGTCTCGCCAAGCTGCGCGAGTGCATCGCGGCGGTGGAAGACGGCAGCCTTTCGCTGAAGGCCATCGAAGACAGCTATCAGGCCGACGCCAGCCCGCCATCGGAGCCGCGCCAGAACAAGAGCCACCGTGGCGATACGACGACCGGCGGCATGCGCGACGACGCGCCGAGCGACAAGGCGGAGCCGAGCGAGAAGAAGGAGACGACCATTGCCTCGGGCACCGGCTTCTTCGTCGACGAGGCCGGCCATGTCCTGACCAACGCCCATGTGGTCGAAGGCTGCAGCAAGGCGACGCTGCGGCTTGGCAAGGATCGGACCGAGCCCGCCACCATCGTGGCCCGCGAAACGACCAAGGATCTCGCCCTTCTGAAGATGCGCGGCAAGAGCCCCGATGTTGCGAAATTCCGAGACGCGCCGCCGATCCGCCTCGGAGATACGGTGGTGGTGTTCGGCTATCCGCTGACCGGCTACCTCTCGAGCAGCGGCAACCTCTCCACCGGCCTCGTGGCATCGCTGGCCGGCACCGAGGACAACGAGGCGGAGATGCAGATCTCGGCGCCGGTGCAGAGCGGCAACAGCGGCGGCGCGGTGGTCGACCAATCGGGCCATGTCGTCGGCGTCGTGGTCGCCAAGTCGAACATCCAGACCATCGAAAACGACGACATCGAGGTGATCCAGAACGCCAACTTCGCCATCAAGGCCGAGGTCGCCAAGGCCTTCCTCGACGATCATTCCGTTGCCTATCGCAGCGAAGCGCCGGGCGAGGACCTGAAGACACCCGACGTGGCCGATATCGCCCGGGCGTTCAGCGTCCAGGTGACCTGCGAGATAACGGAGTAGGCGAGGCAAAAGCATAACGGGCTTCTGCTCCGATGGTGCCCTGGCGCCGCTGGCGTTCGCGGCGATCGCGACCCCATCAAACCCACATGCCGCCCTGTGGCAGGCCCGTGCCTTTCGCTCGCTGCCCTGGCGGGATGCGGTCCTTATTGCTGCCCCTGCGCCGGCGGGGTGCCGCCCGGTAACCGCTTTGATTGGCGCTTCGCCTCACTCGATGCGGGCGCCGCCCTGGACGCTCATGCGCCCGGCCGAGCGGTCGAGGCGCCGCGCGTCGTCAATGGCGAAGGTGGGGGCGGCGAAGGCGGGCAGGGCGGACATCAGAAGAAGCGAGACGGTCAGTCTGGCGATCATGGCTGGCTCCCATCCGGTTTGCCGGATGGGTTTGCCGCGATGCCGCGCCGCGCGCGACCTCGAACGCGGCCGAGGACCAAGAAGGCTGGATTTATGCCGCGGCCGCCCGCTCGCGTGAGGCCTTGATGTCGCGGCCCGGCGGCAGGCCGAACAGCCTCGCATATTCGCGGTTGAACTGGTGGACGCTTTCATAGCCCACCTCGTAGGCGGCGAGGCTGGCGCTGCGGCCGTCGGAAAGCATGAGCCTCCGTGCCTCGATGAGGCGCAGCTGCTTCTGGAACTGCAACGGCGAAAGCGAGGTGATCGCCTTGAAATGCTGGTGGAAGGCCGAGGGGCTGAGGCCAGCGATATCGGCAAGACGCTCCACGCGGATGGGGGCGGCAAATTCGGCCCGCAGCACGGCAATGGCGCGGGAGATGCGCTGGGCGTGGCTGTCCTTGACGCCGAGGCTTCGGATGGCGCTGCCGTGCCGGCCGGTCAGCAGCCAGTAGTGCAGCTCGCGCAGCAGTTGGTTTCCGAGGATGGGAAAGGCGTCGGGTCGGTCGAGAAGACGCATCAGGCGAAGCGCCGCATCGACCACCTCGGCGTCGGTGGGCTCGACGCGGACGGGCGAACCGGCCGGCGAGGGGGCGGCGATTATCTCCATGCCGAGTTCCTCGATGATGCCGAGGTCGAGTTCCAGCACCAGCGAGAAATAGGGCGTGGCGGGGCTGGCCTCGGTGATCTGGCTCACGGTCGGCACGTCGGCGGCGATCAGTAGAGACGCGCCGGCACCGAAGTCGATGGTATCGGCGCCGATGGTCACCCGTTTGCTGCCTTGCAACACCAGCGCCACCAGTGGCCGGTTGATGGCGTATTGCAGCGCACTGGGCATGGTGGTGCGGATGGCCGCAAGGCCCAGGATAGGTGTCGGCGCGACGCCGGCTGCGTCGGCGTGAACGGCGGCGTGGCGACGTACGGCGGAGAGCAGCGTTTCAGTCATGGAGGAAAGCTAGACATGGTGGGCTGGCGCATGCAAGAGGGTGCGGAGAATCGGGCAAGAAGAGGCGAAGTTTGGGCAAAGGTTGAATGCGTCGTTGTGCGGTGGGGGATGATATTTTCGTTGATCCCTTTTCCGTCTGAGGTCCTGCGCCTTCGCGCAGGAAGACATTCTGTGCGTCTGTTTCATATGCATAATTCTGTAATCCCGCGCGAAGGCGCTGGGCCTCATGCAGGAAAGAGCGAGCGACTGATGTAACGCGCTTCAGCGCGCTCGTTGCCCCGCGGAGATCTTCATTCCCGCGATGATGGCGTTCATGCAGGATCAGGCAAAAGGCGAACAGCTTCAGGCAATCGGCGGTGATCGCCTTGGGTGATGATCTTTCCGTCAAACGAACCAAGGAGACGGCACATGACCATCGCTCTCATCACCGGCGCCAACCGTGGCCTCGGCCGCAACGTCGCCACCAGTATCGCCCGGCGCGGCGGCGACGTGATCGTGACCTATCGCAGCAACAAGGCAGAGGCCGACGCGGTGGTGTTCGAGATCGTCGCGCTCGGCCGCAAGGCGGTGGCGCTGAAGCTCGACGTCGGCGACATCAACAGTTTCACCGGCTTTGCCGAGACCCTTCGGACGACGCTTGCCGACGTCTGGGGCCGGGACAGCTTCGACCATCTCGTTCACAACGCCGGCCACGGCGAGATGGCGTCTTTTGCCGAGACCACCGAGGCTCAGTTCGACGGCCTGTTCACCGTGCATGTGAAAGGCGTGTTCTTCCTGACGCAGGCACTATTGCCGAGTATTGCCGATGGCGGCCGCATCGTCACCTATTCCTCGGGACTGACGCGTGTTTCCTACCCCGGCTTCTCGGCCTATTCGGCGGCCAAGGGAGCAATCGAGGTGCTGACGGTCTATCTCGCCAAGGAACTGGGGGGGCGCGGCATCACCGCCAACTGCGTGGCGCCAGGGGCGATCGCCACCGACTTCCTCGGTGGCGCGGTGCGCGACACCCCGGCGTATAACGAAGCCTTCGCCAACATGATCGCGCTCGGCCGCGTTGGCCTGCCCGACGACGTCGGCCCGATGATCGCAAGCCTGCTCGGCGAGGATAATCATTGGGTCACCGCCCAGCACATCGAGGTGTCGGGCGGCCAGATGATCTGACGCGGGGAGCTCCTCGCGGCGAGGCGACATGTGCTAGAGGCATTTGCCCGGGAGGTTGCGAGACCTTTCGGGCAAGCAAATGCGTGAAGCCAGAACCCGTCATGATCTCGATCCCGCTGTCCTTCGTCGTCTCGCTCATCCTCTGCCTCATCCTCGTGCGGATGATCCGGCACGGAGCGGCCGAGTTCGGCCTGTTTCCGCTCTTGGTGGCGGTGTTCGCCGTGCAGGCCACGGTGGCCGGATTGAGCTGGGATCTCGGCTGGCGGCCGGCGCGGCTGATCCAGCCGGTGCTCGCAGCCGTGTTGCCGGCGTTGTCCTTCGTGGCCTTCGACCGGCTCCGCCATCACGATCGTCCCCGGCCGCTCTGGCCGCACCTGCTGCCTGCCCTTCTGATCGCGCTGTTCGTCGCTTTCTGGCGGCTGCCGATCGACGTGGCGCTGTTCGCGATCTGCATGGGCTATGGCATTGCGCTGCTTGCCATGGCACGGCAGGGGCCGGGCGCACTCTCCGCCGTGCGGTTCAGCGACGAGCGGACGGCCCATCGGGCGCTGCTCGCCGTGGCGGCGCTGCTGCTCATCACCGCCGCCGTCGACGCGGTGATCTCCATCGATCTGTTCCTCGGCAATGGCGACCGGGCGCGAACGCTTCTGATGGCGGCCAAGCTGGTGTGGCTGAGCGTTGCCGGTTACGCCGCCACCGTGGCCGGCGACAGCCGACCCGGAGCGGAAGCCGAGACGCGGCCGGCCGGGGAGGCTGAGACCTGCACCGCCGATGACACCTCGGAAGCGGATGCCGCCGTGGTCGCGCGCATCGAGGCGCTGATGGCAGAGAAGCAGCTCTATCGCGATCCCGACCTGACGCTGGAGCGTCTTGCCCGCCGCGCCGGCATTCCCGCCCGCCAGATTTCCTCGGCTCTCAACCGCGTCCATGGTCGCAACGTGTCGCAGATCGTCAACGAGTACCGGGTGCGCGAGGCGCAGCGGCGGCTCAAGGAGACCGACGAGCCGGTGACCGTGGTGATGCTGGAGGCCGGCTTTGGCACCAAGTCCAACTTCAACCGCGAGTTCCTGCGCGTCACGGGCATGACGCCCAGCGCCTATCGCCGGGCGCGGGCGGTCCAGTGAGCACTCCGCTTTTGTGGGCGAGCCTTGGGGCGTGGCTGATCGGCATTCCGCCCAGGAGATAGGCGCGTAGCGGTGACAACAGCATGACCGCGCGGCGGTTTCGACAGCTTCACCAAATGGTTGCCATTTCCCGATCTTTAAGGCCTGCACCGGGGAAAGCCGCTAGGCGCTGCTCGACTCCTGGTTGTAGTTTCCAGAGTCAAAACCAACGAGGCTGAGACTGACGATGCGATCCGCCGTTCTTTCGGGGCTAGCCATTTGCCTCTGTACCTTTTCGCTGGCGGCCGGCGCCGAGGCTGAAGAGTACAATGTTCTGGGGCTGGCCGAATATTGCCTCGGCGAGGGGCTGGTGACGCAGGACATCGTCAACAAGCAGGAAGGACTGGCCGCCGACCGGTCATATGGCGAGACTGACCAGGAGAAGGCGCAGGCGCGCGAAGCGGGTCGGAAGGGCTTGTTCTACGATGGCGGCAAGACCCCTCCCTTCTCCGGTCTCGGCGGCACGCTCAAGGAGCGTTGCGAGCGGCTGAGCGACTATGTGCTGCACTCCTACGAGACCAAGCAGGCCCTGGACGAGATCAACAAGAACATCGAGATTCCTCCCGGCCCCAAGCCGGGCTGCCCACGCGTTGCCAAGGTGGTGGCCGACATAAAGAAGTGCTTCTGACCTGTCGGCAAACGAAGCTGACGTCCTCAATCGTGATCTTGGACGTCCTGAAACGCGTTTCGAGGCGCGCGCCGCATATGGAGTCACTTATGGGGCAGGTCTCATACGGAGACCTTGTCGATGGCCTTTTCCCTGAAACTCCTGAAGCTCCTGACGCTGCTTGCCGCTTTTTCATCGCCATCGCACGCGGAAAGCGCGCCTGCCGTGGGCGTTCGGCACGTCACCGCCCATGCGGCGGCGCGGGGCGGCGATCTCGATGTCACCGTCTGGTATCCGGCACAGGTGGGCGGCACGATTGTGACCTTGGGCGACGGCCCGTTCTTTGCCGGCACTGCCGCTCAAAGCGAGGCGCCGCTCGCCGACGGGCGGTTTGCGCTGGTACTCCTGTCGCACGGCGCCGGCCTGGGCGGCACGCCGGAGGCGATGAGCTGGATGGCGGCGGGGCTGGCGGCGAGGGGCTTCGTCGTCGCCGCTCCCGCCCATCCCGGCAATGGCGGCGCCCAGCGCTCGGCCGAGCAAACCATGAAGCTGTGGCTGAGGCCGGGCGACATCAGAGCGACGCTCGATGCCGTGACCGGGGCTGGCGCGTTCAAGGACCACACCGACGCGGACAAGGTTGGTGTGCTCGGCCTTTCCATGGGCGGCGGCACCGCACTGGCACTGGCCGGTGGCCGTATCGATCCCACCCGCCTCGCCGGCTATTGCGATGATGTTGCGCGCAACCCCTCGCTTTGTGAGTGGGTAAAGATGAGCGGCCTCGATCTCCACGCCATGGACATGCGGCCGGCCGGCGACGATCACAGCGACCTGCGCATTCGCTTTGCCATGGCGATCGATCCGGCACCGGTGGATGTGTTCGATCCTTCAAGCCTCGCCGGCGTCACCCTGCCAGTGGATATCGTCAACCTTGGCAAGCCCGGCACCATCCCGGAGACGGCGCGGGCCGATGGCCTGGCCAGGGCCATGCCGCATGGGCGCTACCAGACGATTGGCGACGCCAGCCATTTCAGCCTGTTCGGCATCTGCAAGCCCGGCGCGGCGGCACTGGCCGCAGAAGAGAAGATCGACGAACCGATCTGCAAGGACGGAGAGGATCGGTCGCGGCAGGACATCCACGCGCAACTGATCGACATGGCAGTTGAGGCGTTTGGTCAGGAACTCGGGGAAGAACGGTGAGCACGGCTGGAGCGAAACTTGGCAAACAGCCTGTATGTGATAGGTTACATGTAACCTGGTTCAGAGGTACGAAGCATGTCGTCCGTATCGAAGCCGAAGTCATCGCGCGTCAAGGTTAGCGAGCACCGAGCCCGGTTGCGCGCCCAAGGTCTGCGTCCGATTCAGATCTGGGTGCCAGACGTGCGTGCACCTTCGTTCAAGGCCGAGGCACATCGCCAATCGCTCGCTGTCGCCGCGAGCGTCGAGGCGGTGGAAGATCAGGCATTCATCGATGCCGTGACCGACTGGGGCGATGAATGAGGCGAGGTGATATCTGGACCGTTTCGGGTGGCAAGGATTACGCCGGCAAGCCACGCCCCGTGGTGATCGTCCAGGACGACAGCTTCGACGGGACCGACTCGATCACCGTTTGTGCGTTCACCTCGAACGCCACCGAGGCACCACTGTTTCGACTCCCTGTCGAGGCAAGTGAGCGAAACGGCTTGCGCCTTGCGTCTCACCTGATGGTCGACAAGATCACCACCGTCCCAAAGTCCAAGCTCGGCGACCGGATCGGGCGTTTGGATGATGAGGATATCGTGCGCCTCAACCAGGCAATGCTGGTGTTTCTAGGTTTGGCGGTCTCGCCCAAGGACAGGGCCGGCGGTTGAACGACTGGCCTGACAGGCGAGCACCATGCTTCTGTAGGCGGCGGGCTTGGCGTCGAGGCTGACCTGTCGCAACGGCTCGTTGACGGCTTGGGCGATCAGCATTCCGTCGACGGGATCGGCATGGAACGGCGCCAAATCCTCCCAACTTCCCAAATGCTCGGCCCGCCTCTTTTCCCTTCGCAATGCGGGCAACTGGCGCAGTGAGGTGGCTCGATTGCTGAGACGTGCTTGGCGACATCATTGCCTCCCCCACTCCATCCCCGCCCTCACGCCTTGTCGATCAGGATGTAGTCCGCGGTGAACTCAAACGCCTTCGCCTCGCTGGCCTTGGTCAGGTGGGTGAAATAGCCGTAGCGATTGAGAGCGGCCGACAGATCTACCGCCTGGTCCACCTCGAACAACTTGTCCCTGTGCGGCTGCTTCCAACCCTTCACCAGCGTCAGCGCCTTGGCCTTGGCGGCGTTGGCGTCTTCGGCGACGATCAGCACGTTTCTGTGTTGCTCGGTGAACTCGGCCGGGTCGTAGCCGCCGAGGTTGACGAAGAACAGGCGGTCGGGCGTCGGCTCGGGCGCGGTGGTCTGGAGCGTGATGTCATGGCCGTCGGCCTGCTCGACGGCGCCCCAGCAGTCGATGTGGAACTTCGCTCTGTCGCCCCACCATTGCGCCCTCAGATCGGCAAAGCAGTCCTCGACTTTGTCGCCGATCGAAAAGCGGATGTCGTGCAACTCGACGTTCGAGTTCCTGAAATTTCCGCCCACCTGAAACATGAATAGCTTCAATGCGATCTCCCTGGCTCGTAAGGCCGTCGGTATGGCGCGGGGGCGCGCCAGGGGATGTCAGCAGGGGTGAGATATCCCGCTCCGTGCGGCAGTGCCAGATAGACGCGAAAAAGGCGGCGCCGGCCGTCACCGAGCGCCGCCCCGTGATCTCAACCTGCCTCACTCGCAGGCGAAGGCCTTCTGGCCGAGGTCGCCCAGACGCCTGAACACTTCGTCGCCGGCTTCGTGCAGCTTGGCGAGGTGGGCGAGGGCGTCCTTGTGACGGCCTTCCTCGAACAGTTTCAGCGTGGACACCGCTTCCTCGTGGACGCGGGCATGCGGCGGCTCGATGGCGCGGAACTCGGACAGTGACTTGATCTTTGGATCGCTCACCTTGTCGTACCAGAGGCCGAGGCGGCAGCAATGGTGGTTGGGCAGCTTGCCGCTCTGCAGCTTGCCATAGCCGAGCAGCGTGTCGATGACCTTCTTCTTGAAGATCACGTGGTCGATCTTGGCCATTTCCAGCAACATGGCCGGATTGGTGGAGTCCTGGAACAGTTCGGTGGACTCGTTGGTGTTGCGGCTGTTGCTGGCCTCCATCTTGTCGGCCATCTGTTTCAGGAGGTCCTGGTTGTGCTTGGCGAGGAAGGCGGCGGCATCCACCGAGGTGGCGATCTCGGCGCTGGCGGCCTGCTGCTCCTCCAGCACGGCGGCGATGGAGTCGATGCGCGTCAGCACGGTGGAGACGCGGTCGCCGATGGTGCTCATGGCGCCCGACACTTCGTCGATCACTATCTCGCCGGTGCCGACGGCGGTGTTGGTGTTGGCCATGGCGGCCGTCATGCCCTCGATCACCTGTCGCATGCTCTCGATGCGCGAGTTGATGTTCTCGGTGGCGCTGGCTGTCTGGTTGGCGAGCACCTTCACCTCGGAGGCGACGACCGCGAAGCCCTTGCCGGCCTCGCCGGCCCGAGCCGCCTCGATGGTGGCGTTGAGCGCCAGAAGGTTGGTCTGGCTGGCGATGGTGTCGATGACCGAGAGGATCTGGGCGATCTGATCGAAGGCGCCCTCGAGCTCCGTCACCTTGGCCTTGGTCTCGTCGGTGGCGGTGCTGATGTTGCCCATGGCCACCCTCAGCTTGTCCACGGCCTTGGTCGACTGCGCGGCGGCCTCGGAGGCGCTGCGCGATTCCCCCAGCGCCTCGTGGCTGGCGCGTGAGATTTCGCCGATGGAGGCGACCATCTCGGCGGTGGAGCTGGCCATGGCCTGCGAGCTGGTCGCCAGATCGCCCATGTTGTAGGCGAGGCCCGACATCTCCACGGCGATGGCGTTGACGTCGGAAATGGTGGTGGCAAGGCGCCCCATGGAATGGCGGGTGAAGCAGGCCCGCAGGTTGTCGCTCTCGGCGTTGACGCGGCGATCGGCCTCGGCGCGCTCCAGCGCGGTGCGCAGCTTGGCGTAGGTGAGGCAAAGCCCGGAAGCGGCGCCCGAACGGCCGAAGGCGAAGGATGACTTGCGCATCAGGGCCGGCAGCGCGGCCGCCATGTGCGCCTCCAGCTCGGCGGTCAGCGCCTCGAGGCTGGCGCCTCCGGCGATCAACTCGCCAAGGCGACGCTCCGGATCTCCGGCTGTGAACAGGCTGGCGATCTGGCCCTTAACGTCCCCCGATGATGACACCGTTGTCGATTGGTGAGCCGGCTGTGGGGCCGATGAGGAAAAAACCGTATTCATAGAAGCCGTTGTCGTCGCCATGCTCTCTCTCCGTAAGCGGGGCGATCGTGGGGGGAGAGATATTAACGAAGTGTAGAGTTTTGGCGGTATGCTGCAACAAACCGCAATAAAACGTCAGCTCGCCAGACAAAATCGACGACAGCCGACCCCGCATCTACGCAATAACCCCGGTATGGATGGCCAGAGGTGTCGAGATCTTCCTAGCGTTTGGGAAACGCTCGGAAAACCGGCTTAGCCGGCTTGCCCGTCACTCGCCCGCCGGTTCCGTAGTCTTCTCGCCGTCTCCGGGGCCTGGGCGATCATGGAGGGCGGTGGTGACCGCGCTTTGCAGCGTGATGGCCCTGCCCGGGCAGGCGTCCACGCAGAGGCCACAGGCCCGGCATCGGTTGGCGCTCAAGGCATAGGCTACCTTGCCGCCCAGCGCGAACAGCTTCAGCTTCTGCAGCGGCGTCAGGCTGGCCCTGTCTTCCGGCTCGATCGGCAACAGGCCGAACACATCCTCCGGGCAGACGGCGATGCACTTGCCCATGCCCTCGCAACGGCCGATGTCGATGCTGGGCGCGAACAGGCCCCGAGGCTGGCGGTGGATTGGCTGGATGATGGTCATGGCTTTCCGTGCCGGTTCAGCGGGGAGAGATGAAGGCCTTGCGGGTGCGACCCCAGAAGACGAACAGCGAGAGGACGACGATCGCCAGATCGAGAGGCAGCATGCCGAACTCGCCGCGATGGAGGTGGGGCGGCACGGCCAGCGCCTGGATGGCGGCGAAGCCGAGCGCGGTGAGCGGCGTCAGGCCCGGCTGGATGCGAGTGAGGGCCGGCAGGCTGATGCCGAGCACGCCGATAAGTTCCAGCCCACCGACGAAACGGATCAGCGCGATCGGTGCCACTCCCGCCCAGACGACCCCGTTGGCGATCAGGAGAGCGGGGCTCATGGTGACGTGCATGACGCCGGCGAACGTGAAAAAGACGGCGAGGAAGATCTGGACGGCCCAGAGGCAGAGGTGCCAGCCGAGCGGGATGGGCGTGGCCGGAACGGTGTTGCTGATCGCCAAGGTCTGTCTCCAGAAAGGCTTGGAGTGTCGACGCCGGGCACGCTACCCATTTCCTCTCTTTTGATCATGATGCTAACTGTTGATCCAGAATTTCTCCGGAGTTGATGATGGACACCCTGACCAGCCTCCGCGTGTTTGCCGCCGTCGCCGATCTCAAGAGCTTCGCCCAGGCCGCCGACCGGCTGGGGCTGTCGCCGGCGATGGCCAGCAAGCACGTCCAGCATCTCGAGCATCGGCTCCACGCACGGCTTCTCAACCGGACGAGCCGCAACGTCAGCCTCACCGAGGCCGGCGCGCTCTATCGCGACCGGGTGCGTGCCATGCTGGACAACCTCGACGACGTGGAAGCGCAACTCGCCCAGGCGACGGTGACGCCGCGCGGGGTGCTGCGGGTCAGCCTGCCGATCTGGATCGTCAACCGCACCCTGGCCCGCATCGTCGCCGACTACGAGAAGGCCTTTCCCGAGGTGGTGCTCGACGTCGACTTCAGCGGCCAGATCGTCAATCTCGTCGAGGAGGGCTTCGACCTGGCGTTCCGCAGCTCGCCGAACCTCGACAAGGCGCTGATCTCGCGCAAGCTGTCGCCGATGACCTTCGCCCTGTTCGCCGCGCCCGACTATCTCGATCGCGAAGGGCGCCCGTCCTCGCTCGCCGACCTCGAGGGCAAGCCGTTCATGGCCTACACGCCGGTGGCCGACCAGGGCGTGGTCCGCATTCCGCGGGGGGAGGAGACCAGGATCATCCGCTTCAAGCCGGTGCTGAGGAGCGCCAACGAGGCGCTGCTGCTGCTCGCCGCCAGCGAGGGCATGGGCTACTGCTTCCTGCCGAGCTGGATCGTCCGCGAGGAGGTGACGGCGGGCCGGCTGGAAAGGGTCCTGCCCAGGGAAATCGACATCGTCGTTCCCTTCTACGCCGTCTACCCCAACCGCGGCTACCTGCCCGCCAAGACGCGCAGCTTTCTCGA
>JARKNW010000026.1 GCA_029976075.1 Pleomorphomonas sp. | reverse complement strand
AGACCGGCAAACGTGTTGAGGTCGCTGCCGCAAAGCCCGACGTGCTTCACAGCAACCAATACCTCCCCAACTCCGGCTACAGGCTCGGATACCTCGTGAAACGAGCTCAAACCCGAACCGTCGATCTTCAATGCACGCATGATGATCCTCCCGGTGAAGCGCCGTCCGCCGACGATTGCTCATGGCACGCGCCCATCTGTCTATTATCGATATCTAGACAAATCATCGGCAACTTGTCAAAGCGTATTTTGAAAAGGCCGTCTGCGAGGCGCATCCCGTTCGTTGTATTCGTGCCGTCGCGTGCGTCGTGCTATGATGGCTCGACACTGAAGAGACCGCCGCCGCCTTCTCCAGTCGTCGGTGGCTCGGTAAGGAGGTGCGCCATGACGCCTGCCGCGCTCTATTGGTTATTCGCGCTCGCCTTCACAGTTCACAACATCGAGGAAGGATTGTTTTTACCGGACTATACGGCCGAAGGGTCGCGTCTTGCCGGCCGGTTGACGCCCTTCGCTTTTCGCTTCGCCCTGGTCGTTTTGACGGTTGCCGTCTACGGGGTCGTGCCCTTTGCCGCGGCGGGAAGCCAGGTTGCCATCGAGCTTCTGGCGGGGTTCGCTGCCATCATGGTGGTCAATGCGTTGGTCCCGCACCTGACAATGACCTTGATCTTCCGTCGCTATGCGCCAGGCACCGGCACCGCGCTCTGTCTGGTGGTGCCATTATCTCTGATCGTCATCGCCAACGATCTTGCGGCCGGTGTCCTCACGGCACAAAGCCTGCTTGTTTCTGCAATCGTCGTGGCTGTGATGCTGCTTGTCGCCGTCCCCTTGCTATTCTGGGCGGGGTATCGCGCCGAGCGACGTATGCCGTGGCTTTCGGCCGAGGGTACAACATAGCCATCGCCTCTCAGCGTCCTGTCGGCTTCGTCGCCAGCCTTGCGGGATAGTCCCAATTGCAAATGCATCGCAACAGCAATTAGGCTTCATGCAAGGTCGGAGTCGACAGGCTCCGTCGCTGCTGAGAGGAAAAGGGAATGACTGTTCACGTGATCTACGGGTCGGATTCCGGTCGCACCAAAGCGGCCGCCGGCAAAATTGCCGCCAAGCTCAATGGCAAGGTCATCAACATCAGCGACGCGACGGCGGCCGACTTCGAGAACTGCGATCTTCTCGTGCTCGGTTCGCCTACCTATGGCGAAGGCGATCTCCAGCCCGACTGGGAAACCGGCGTCGATCTCATTGCCGAAGCCGACCTTGCGGGCAAGAAGGTGGCCCTGTTCGGGCTTGGCGATCAGAATACCTATCCAGATAGTTTCGTCGATGCCATGGGCACGCTTTTCGATGCCGTCACGGAGAAGGGGGCCGAAGTCGTTGGCTTCACCGACACCAAGGGCTATGAGTTCGAAGGCTCGACAGCGGTTCGCGACGGGCAGTTTGTCGGCTTGGTTCTCGATCAGGACAACCAGGCGGGAAAATCCGAAAAGCGGATCGCATCATGGACCAGCCAGATTCTCTGATCTCGGTCAGCGGCCGCATCGTCAACCACTCGCTTTACGAGTTGGACAAGGGCGTGCGTCAGCTGTTCATGCTGACCGTTTCATGGGCGGACCTGCCGGGCGTTGTCGCCCGGTTGGCCGCCGAGCAGGTCGATCATTACGTCCATCGGCTGAACGACAGTCGCGTCAACCTGTTCTTCGGCCGGGCGGCCCTGGTTGATACCGTTCGCCGCTTTGTCGACAAACCGCTTTGCGAACTGACGGCTGAGGAAGATTTCATGCTTGGCACGCTGCTCGGATACGATCGTGAGCAGCAATGCCGGCGATATCTTGAGCGAACCGCGACCATCGAGCACAGACATCGTGCACAGGGGGTGGCGGCATCTCAAGTCCAGTTGTGCTGAGCCGTGGCTCAACTGCCTATGAACGACGCCGCAACAGGAACCAGCACGGCAGTCATGAGACCGTTGAGGCTCATGGCTACGCCAGCGAAGGTTCCGGTGATCGGATGGACCTGAAAGGCGCGTGCCGTCCCGACACCGTGTGCGGCGAGGCCGACGGCAAAGCCGCGCGCTCGCCGATCTTCGATGCGCAGGAGGTTGAGAAGCGGTGTTGCCATCACCGCGCCGATGATGCCAGTCGCAACCACGATGATGGCCGTCAGCGAGGCATCGCCCCCCACGGACTGCGAAATGCCCATGGCAACGCCTGAAGTCGCCGATTTCGGCAGCGAGGAGATGGTGATCATCCTGGGCAGGTCGAAGATGATAGCGCAGACGATCACCGAGCCTATGGTGGCAACAGATCCCACCATCAGGGCAGCGACGATCGGCACCAGTGAGCGCATGACGACCCGTCGGTTTTCATAGAGCGGCAGAGCCAGAGCGACCGTGGACGGCCCCAACAGGAAGTGGATGAAGTAGGCGCCGTTGAAATAGGTCGGGTATGGCGTGCCGCTCAGCATGAGGATCGCGCCGATCACCCACACCGAGTGCAGGACGGGGTTGGCGAGCGGATTGCGCCGGGCCAGCAAGGACAAGCGATCGGCGACCGAATAGACGACGAGAGTCAGCGTCAGCCAGAATAGCGCGCCGCCGGAGAGGTGAGCCCAGAGGCTTTCCGAGGAGGTCATTCCTGGCTCTCCGTGGGGGCGGGAAACCAGCGCGAAACGAACCTGAAGGTGAATGCGGTGATGGTGATCGAAAACGCCGTTGTCACCAGCATGATGGCGAGCACGCCCCACATGTTGGCCTGGAGGATGCCGAGGCGCTGAACGATGCCGACGCCTGCCGGCACGAACAACAACGCCATCTGCTGAACCAGCGTCTCACACGTCTTGTCGATCTCCTCGCTCCGGAGCGAGAAGGGCAGCCATTCCCAACGATCTCGAACGAGGAAGAAGCCAAATAGCAGTACCAGCCCTACGACGGGAGCCGGTACCGGCAAGTGCGTGAGATACGCGAAGATTTCACCGATGAGCTGGCAGAGCAGCACCACCGCTAGTCCGACGACCATGGGAGCCCCTCAGGACGGGTTCTAATATGGCTTCCGAATAGTCGAACCGGCCGATCTCGTCCAATGCGTAGTGCGCGACACAGCCGCGCAGATTGTCTGGCGGATCAGGCCCGGCGCTCGGTGGTCGCCGACACTTCTTCGACGGTCAGCCGGGCAGGGCGACCGAACAGGAACCCTTGAGCTTCTTCACAGCCTCTTCTTCAAGGATGCTGAGCTGCCCGGTGGTCTCGACGCCCTCGGCAAGGACGGGCACATCAAGACTGCGTCCAAGCGCCACCACCGCCTTGACGATGGCGCGCGAGTCGCTCTTCTCCTCGGCTTCCATCAGGAACGATCGGTCGATCTTGATCTTGTCGAAGGGGAACGAATTCAAAGTGTCGAGCGACGAGTAACCGGTGCCGAAGTCATCGAGCGCCACCGTGATGCCCAGCGCTTTCAGCAGCCTCAACACGTGCAGGGCATGCTCCTTGTCGCTGATGATGGTCGACTCGGTGATCTCCAGCTCAAGCCTCTGCGGTGCGAGGCCGGTTTCGAGCAGCGTTTCGTGAACCAGCTTGACGATGTCGTCGTTCGCAATCTGCACCGGCGAAAGGTTGACGGCAACCCGCAAGCCATCGCTCCAGGCGGCCGCGTCGGCGCAGGCCCGCTTCAGTACCCAGCGCCCGATGGCCAGAATGGCGCCGCACTCTTCGGCGATCGGAATGAACAGGTCCGGAGGAACTGCGCCCCGCGTCGGGTGAGTCCAGCGAATGAGGGCTTCGTAGCCGATGGTTTCGCGCGAGCGAATGTTCTTCTGCACCTGATAAGTCAGGTGGAACTCATCCCGGTCGAGAGCATCCCAGAGATCGCGTGCCATTGCCCTGCGTTCGCGGGATGCCTCGTCCATCACCGCCTCGTAGAAGCAGACGTTTTGCGTCACCGATCGCTTGGCGCGGTGCTTGGCCAGATCGGCATTGTTGAGAAGCTGCTCGGCATCGAGGCCATCGTCGGGATAAATGGCCACGCCGATCGAGACGCTGACGGTGATGTCATTTTCTTCAACGCGAATTGGCGCGTGAAAGCAGTTCTCAATCCGTCCGAGGAACTCGCTGACTTCGGTCTGGCTCTTGAACTTCTTGAGCGCACAATACTCGTCGCCGCCGATGCGTCCGACGAACTCGCCATCCTGTATGGCGCGTTCCAGGCGTTGCGCGATCTCGATCAGCACGGCGTCGCCGGCATTGTGCCCACGCTGATCATTGATTTCCTTGAACTTGTTGAGATCCAACCCCAAAGCCGCGAGCTTGATGCCATTGTCGGCGGCCCACGCCAGATCAAGCGCAAGGCGGTCATTGAACTGCGTTCGATTAGGCAAGCCGGTGAGGGCGTCAAAGCGGGAAAGGTAAGCCAGACGTGCTTCCTGCGCGCGCCGCTCTGTAACATCTTCGACGGTGGTGACCCAGCCGCCTTCGCTCGTGACGACATGGGTGAAGGCAACCATCCGATCGCCGAAGGTCTCCTCGCCGGATACCGGCTCCGACTGCGTAAAGAGGCGCCCCAGGTGGCGGCCAAACAATTCCGCGCCTGCCGAGCGGGCGGCGGCACCCTGTGTGGCGGCTATCTTGTCGCCGATGATATCTTCAACGTCCTGGGCCGACAGCCTGACGGAGAATGCGTCCTCCGGCAGGTCGAAAATCTCAAGGAAGCGCTCATTCACCAGAAGCAAATCATATTTTGCATCAAACAGCGCCAGTCCCTGCGTCATCGAACGCAGGGCTGTGTCGAGGTTTCCCGTCGCGCGTTCGAGTTTGCGCAGGGCGACGATGTTGGCGGCTTCCAGGGCGTCCTTCTGGGCCAGATTGTTACGGAAGACGACCAGAGCCTCAGACAGCTCACCGATTTCGCGTGCCCGGTCGTGGGACTCTGGAACTTGAACCAGCTCTCCCGAGGCGAGCCGGCGAGTAAGCCCGCTCAGTCGCTCCAATGGACTTACCACGGTGACCCGCATGAGAAGGACCGCGAGCATCAATACCGAGAGAACAATGAAAGCGGCGAGCTGGGCTCGGTCTCGAATGTCCTTGCGCCAACCGGCATAATCTTCGGTGAGATCGATGCGGGCCGAGAAGACGCCGGAAACATGCGTGGTGCGGTCCTTGATGACGAAGGTGCGACGGACGTTCAGTTCGTTGTCGCCCCAAGTCGCAATGTCATCCGTTGCCGTGGATTGATCGCTCGGGTTTGAAGCAATCTCGACCTGAATCGTCTCGCCGGGATGGTTGCGTGTATAGGTGTCGGCCACCGAGCGGAGGGAGTCCAAGGTCACCTGGGCCCCAACGCCACTTTGACCGTTTTCCGATCTGCCACGCGGAATGGCGGCCAGAAGGTCAAGACCGGCTGTTGCCCTGAACATTGCTGCCGACTGAATGTCGGCGAGCTGGCGGGCTGTTTCAGTTACCCCGACGGCCAGTTGGAGAACCACGAGCATCGAGCCGACGATGGCGACGACGATGGCCTGCAATGACAAGACGCGCGGCTTCCGAGACGACGTTTCGTTCGGAGCCTGATCTTCCGGTAACGTTTTCAGGCGCTTCATGACAACAACGCTCACCACCTGACATCCCAGCTTTCCACGATATCCGTCTCTTTGATAATATTTCCCTAAGTCGCCTGAATGCGGGGCCTGTCCACTCTGGACGACGAGGGCGAAGGCTCGGGGAACATAGGAACCGAATTGCCAAATTGCGTATATTTGAATATTATGAGCTTCATAAAGTATGAGAGGCTACGCGACCATGTCGGCGCCCGTTGAATCCAGCCTGTGCGACTCGTTTGGCAATCCTGTCGATCTCATGGAATCGCGGGCAGAAGAGGCTGCTCGTTTGCTCTCGGCCCTGGGACAAACCAAGAGATTGATGGTTCTTTGCCGTCTCGTCGACAATGAAATGTCGGTCGGGGCCCTGGCGGAGGCCGTCGGGCTCGGACAGTCTGCGCTGTCGCAGCATCTCGCCCGGCTGCGTGATCTTGGCATCGTCTCGACCCGTAGGGAAGCCCAGACCATCTATTATCGTCTCGCCTCGGAAAATGCGCGGCGGCTGATCAGCCTGCTGTACGAACTTTATTGCGCACCGGCAGCGCAGAAAAACGCCTGAAGGCAACGTCGCGACCTGGACTTTTGGCAGGGGGTGGACGCTTGACTGGGTTATATATTAGAGTATACTAAATTAATGAATTAAGGCATTCGGACGGAGGCTATCCATGTCATTGTTTACCCGCAACACTTTCAAAACGTTGCCGCCGCAAGAGGTCCAGGCCCTCCTGGACGCCAAGGCCATTCACCTCATAGATGTGCGCGAAGTCCACGAGTGGAACGAAGGGCATGTCGCAGGTGCTGCCCACCGGCCACTTTCGGAGCTGCAGAGCTGGGTCGGAACTCTGCCGAAGGATAAGCCGGTCGTTTTTTATTGCCTGTCGGGTGGTCGGTCCGGACAGGCGCTGTCCCTGTGCAAGTCGGCAGGGCAAGAGGTGGAAGGCCACATGGGCGGTGGTATCAGTGCCTGGCGGATGCAAGGTCTGCCGGTGACGCGGGACTGACCTCTCGGCCGCTTGCACAGGACCAGACAAAGGCAAGTAACCCCTTGCCAGCCTTGCGCGAAAAAGCCAATAGTGGCCGCTACGCGCCGGCAACGAAGGGATCTCGTTCCGGCTACCTCAGCGACGGAGGATCCTTTCATGCAGGTTCTTGCCAACGCGGCTGCCGCCGCGGCGATTGTGTTGTCCGCTTTCATCTCTCAGGCCGGCGCAGCCGACCTTCCAGACCTCAAGGGTCGCACGATCGTCGCGGTGACGGAAAACGCCTATGTGCCGCTCAACTTCGCCGATCCGAAGACCGGCCAAGGCATCGGTTGGGAATACGATGCTGTCAATGAGATCGGCAAGCGCCTCAACGCCAAGATCGATTGGAAGCTGACGTCCTGGGACGCCATGATCCAGGCCGTCCGTGATGGCCAGTTCGATATCGGCATGGATGGCATCACCATCAACGACGAGCGCAAGCAACAGATCGATTTTTCCGATCCCTATATGGTCTCCGAGCAGCTCATGCTGGTGCGTGCCGATGAAACGCGCTTCACCGATGGCCCGTCGTTTGCCGCCCTGAAGGACGGTCTGGTCGGTGCCCAGCCCGGCACCACCAACTTCTATGTTGCCATCTACAGCGTGCTCGATGGCGACGAGAAGAACCCGCGCGTCAAGTTGTTCGAGACGTTTGGTGCTTCCGTGCAGGCCCTCAAGGCTGGTGACGTCGATACGGTGCTGATGGACAAGACGTCGGCCGATGGCTACATCGGCGCTCAGCCCGGCTCCTTCAAGGTGGTTGGCGGACCGCTTGGGCGCGAGGAGTTCGGCTTCATTCTGAAGAAGGGCTCGGATCTGACCGCGCCGATCAATGCCGCCATCGCCTCCATGAAGGCGGACGGCACCCTCGATGCACTCAACAAGAAGTGGCTCTACGACTACAAGAGCCAGAACTGAGCCGGTCTTGACCTCGACAAAGCACCGTCGCCGCGAACTGCCCTGGTGGTTGATCGCGGCGATTCTTCTTGCGATCGCCTTTGGCCTTATCATTGGCTCGAACGCAAGCTATCGCGTCATCTTCGGAGCCGTCGCGAGCGGCATCTGGGTGACTGTCTTCGTGACGGTCATCGCCTATGCTTTTGCCTGCGTCATTGGTCTGGGCATTGCGTCGGCAGGTTTATCGAAGCACCGCTTGTTACGCGAAGCTGCCACCTTCTACGTCGAGATCATCCGTGGCGTGCCGGTGCTGGTCCTTTTGTTCTACATGGCCTTTGTCGCTGCGCCGGCTCTGGTGGCTGTCTGGAACATCGTCACCGCTCCTCTGCAGGCTGCCGGTCTTCTTGGATTGGCCAGCGTTCGCGATTTCGATCTGCTCTGGCGAGCGGTGGTTGCGCTGGTCATCTCCTATTCCGCGTTCCTGTCGGAGATTTTTCGCGCCGGCCTGCAGTCGGTCGATCGTGGCCAGATCGAAGCGGCCAAGGCGCTGGGGCTCAGTCGCTTCAAGGTTTTCCGGCTGATCATCCTGCCACAGGCTTTTCGTACGGTATTGCCGCCGCTTGGCAACGACTTCGTCGCGATGATCAAGGATTCCTCGCTTGTCTCCGTTCTCGGCGTGCAGGATGTGACGCAGCTCGGCAAGGTCTATTCCTCAGGCACGTTCCTATTCTTCGAGACGTACAATGTCGTTGCCTACGTCTATCTGTTGATGACCGTGTCGTTGTCGCTGGCTGTCCGCGCCCTGGAACGGCGACTGCAAAAGCATCGCGACTTCATTGGCGATCGTCGATGAACTGAAGCAAGACTGCTGACGCAATCCGACTTTGGCGCAGCTACTTTCCGGTTCCTTGGAGAACTGGAGAACGCGCCATGATTTGCGGATATATCGCTTCGACGCTCGACGGTTACATTGCCGCGTCCGACCATAGCTTCTCTTTCCTCGAGCCCTATCCGGCGGAAGACGCGGGCTACGAGGATTTCTATGCTGGCATTCGCACACTGGTAATGGGGCGTATCAGCTACGAAGTCTGTCGCCGGTCCGTTGAACCGTGGCCGTATGCAGGCAAGCGACTGATCGTCGTGGCCTCAGGAGGCATAGCCGATTTGCCACCCGATGCCGAAGTCTGGACGGATGGCATCGATGCCCTGGTCCGTCATTTGCAGACGGAAGCGGAGCAAGACGTCTGGGTCTTCGGAGGCGGCCGGCTGCTGCGAAGCTTTATCGATCGCAACGCTCTTGATCGGCTCGATCATTTCATCGTGCCGGTCGTTCTCGGCAATGGCATCCCGCTATATCCCAGCGCGGCGGAGGCTCGAGCATTGAGGCTCGCAGCGGTCGGACGTTTCGGTCAGATCGCCCATCTCCGTCTTGAGCGGCAGGGGTGAGGACTGCGGCGGAAAAGGCCGTCATCGGCCTGTAAGCCAGCCTGTCGCGCGTCAGGCGGCGTTCGCCCTCGCTTTGCCCTTGCTCACCAGATAGCGCAAACGGTCGGAAGCCGCTGGCGTCATCTCGGCGAGCTTGAACTCGACGCCGGTTTCGTTCTCGCGAACCCAGCGTACCGTCGCTGGCACGTCGATGCTCTTTTCGCCAGTGATCTGAATGTCGTCGCCGACGCGTAGCGGTGGCAACTGGCCCGAGAAGCGGGCGCCTGTCAGCGAGATGTCGACACAGGTCGCCTTGGCGGAGCCTCTGGCGGACGCGATCGTCACGACGTGACCGCCAGGAACGCGCTCCGCCGCCTGACGCCGGTCCAGCGGGCCGCGCCGCAGCCTGACCAGGAACTCTCGAACGGTGACGGACAGTCGGTCACCCTCGGTCGACAGCGTGCCGGAGGTGGAAAACAGACTCTGTGCCAACGCCGATGTTTCGCGCGCTATGCCGGTAATGCCTGAAATGCGATCGGAAACCTGCCTCGTGCCCTGCGAGGCGTTGCTGACGCCCTGTTCAATTTCGGTGGTCGCGGTAATCTGGGCCTCGATTGCTCCCCGCATGTCGGCGGTGATGGCGTTGATCTCGGCGATGGTGCCACTGATCCCCATGATGCTGCCAACGGCAGCCCGGGTCGCCGTCTGCACTTCCGAAATATGCTGGGTGATCTCGCTGGTGGCCGCCGCCGTTTGCGAAGCCAACGCCTTTACTTCCTGCGCGACGACGGCAAATCCTTTGCCGGCCTCGCCGGCTCGCGCCGCCTCGATCGTGGCGTTCAAGGCCAACAGGTTGGTTTGCCCTGCCACCTGCTCGATCAACCCGATGACCGTGCCGATCTTCTCCGCGGCTTCGGAAAGGCCGGCAACGATCCGCTTCGTCTCTTCGGCACGAGCCACGGCATCTCTGGCAATGGTCGCGGAACGCTCGATCTCGCGGCCGACGTCGCGTGCCGAGCCGGTGAGCTGAGTGGCTGCATGGGCGACCCGCTGCACGTCGGTGGAGGCCATGTTCGAACTCGACGCGGCGTCGGTTGCGCGCTGATCGGTTGAACTCGCACCTTCGCCGAGACGCGTTGCCGCATTGCCCATGTCATGCGATACGCCAACGAGGCTCTCGACGATGGAGTTGATCGTCGCGCCAAACTCGTCGGTCGACATTTCGAAGGCCAGGACACGCTCCTGGATCACGTCGGTGGCTTCGTTGATCGTCGTTGAAGCCCGCAGCAGCGCGCCTTCCATGCCGTTGGGGAGGATTCGCCGATAGTAGCGGTTCAGGCGGACCGCCTCCATGGCCGCGCTGGCCTCTCGCACGAAGGCGTCGATATGGTCGGCCATGTCATTGATGGCCTCGGTGAGCTCGCCGGCCCGGCCCCATTGGTCAAAGGCCAGATCGCGGACTTCAAAGTCACCCTTCCCAAGGGCGCGGGCTACCTTTATCGAACGCCCGACGGCTGCAAAGAGGCGAACGGCCAGAACAAGCCCAACGGCAGCGCCAAGGGCTGCGAGGCTGATCAGCACGAGGGCGGCGGTTAGCTGGCCGGCTGCAACCGCGCCGACGGCGGCGATGAGTAGCAGGATGACCACCACGCCAGGGGCGAACGCCTCAAAGCGAGAAGATGAGTTCGTCATAGCTGACGGCTTTCGATTTAACGACGTTCATGAGTTGGGCGAATGAGGCAACGAGCCCGTCTTTTGGACTGGCATGGGAGGCTTCGGTCTGGAGCAAGGCGCCGTAGAGCGGCTCGATCACTTCGCGGATGACGCGCCGATCCGGTACGCGTCGGCTGGAGTGATACCCGATGACTTTGCCATCGTTGTCAAAGGACGGAGTGACATGCGCAAAGACCCAGTAGAACGCACCGCTGCGTGCCATGTTCTTCACGTAGGCGAATATTTCCCGCTCTTCACCGAGTTGGTCCCAGAGCAGTTTGAAGACGCAGCGCGGCATGTCCGGGTGGCGAATGATTGAATGCGGAGCATTCATGAGCTCGGCACGACTGTAACCACAAATCCGTGAAAAGGTGGAGTTCGCGTAAGTAATTCTTCCCTTGAGATCTGTCTTGGAAACAATAATTTCGTCTGGCCGAAATGTGATTTCTTCGGAAGTCGGTTGAATGCGCGGCTTCATGAGCTGCACCTCGATGCACCAAGCTATAGTGGCTCAACCATGGCGATCAGTCGTAAATAAAGAATAACGCACCCGATTTATGACGAAGAATTAAAGGCCAAAATCCAATTTTACGTATATAAACTTATATACCCAAGAGCTTGTCATATTCTGTAGTTCTATAGGCTGAAATGTCATCTACATACAACTAGGCGCTGAAATCTGTTTTGATGCCATCTTGGTTAGATGCATAAGAAAAGGGCGCCTGAACGGCGCCCTATTCAAGATTAGCTTAACAAGACAACTATCAACCCAGTAAAGCTTCGACCTTTACTGTCTTCACGTCCTTGGCTGGCGGCGGAACAATATCGCCGTCGATCGCCTTGCCATCAACAACGAGCGACACTTTGTTTCCGGCACCCTTACGTGTCACCGAGATATCATAGCTGACACCTCGGAAGATGCGGGTCGCCGTAAAGGCCGGCCAGCGTTCCGGCACGACGGGGGCGATACGCAGGCCGGTGTACTCGGGGCGGATGCCGAGGATCCACTGGGTGATGGCGTAGTAGTTCCAGGCAGCCGTTCCGGTCAGCCAGGAGTTCTTGGCCTCGCCATGGGTCGGCGCATCGCGACCGGCGATCATCTGCGCGTAGACATAGGGCTCAAGCCGATGGACATCCGAGATACCTTCGCGAGCCGACGGGCAGATGCGACTGTAATAGTCGAAGGCCGCGTCGCCGTTGCCCAGCACCACTTCACCGATGATCACCCAGGGATTGTTGTGGCAGAAGATGCCGGCGTTTTCCTTGTAGCCCGGCGGGTAGGTCGAGATCTCGCCATACTCGATGTAATAGCGGCTGTAGGCCGGCTGCTGGAGCACGATGCCGTGCGGCGTTGCGAGATGCTTGCGCACCGCGTCGAGTGCCGAGCGGGCCTTGCCATCGTCGACGCCGATGCCGGCGAGCGCCGCGAAGCCCTGCGACTCGATGAAGATCTTGCCTTCCTCATTCTCCTTCGAGCCGATCTTGCGGCCGAAGTCGTCGTAGGCGCGCACGAACCACTCGCCGTCCCAGCCATGGGTACGGACGGTCTCGTCCATCTTCTTGGCGACGTCGGCAAAGAAGGTGGCATCGTTCGACTTGCCAACCTGGGCGGCCAGGGCCGACAGCTCGCGGGCCGACAGCACCATCAGCGCGCCGATGAACACCGACTCCGCCACCTTGCCGTCCTTGCTGGTGGTCGTCTGGAACGACTGGCCGGGCGTGTTGGAGAAGCAGTTGAGGTTGAGGCAGTCGTTCCAGTCGGCGCGGCCGATCAGCGGCAGGCCGTGCGGGCCAAGCCGGTCGAGCGCATATTGGATCGAGCGGCGAAGATGCTCGTAGAGCGGCGCCTCGGTGCCCGGCTGGTTGTCGAACACGACGGGCTCGTCGAGGATCGAGAAGTCGCCGGTTTCCTTGAGATAGGCCGCAACGCCGATGATCAGCCAGTGCGGGTCATCGTTGAAGTCGCCACCGATGTCGTTGTTACCCTTCTTGGTCAGCGGCTGGTACTGGTGATAGGCGCCGCCGGTCGAAAGCTGGGTTGCCGCGAGATCGAGGATGCGCTCGCGCGCCCGCGACGGCACCATGTGCACGAAGCCCAGAAGGTCCTGGTTGGAGTCGCGGAAACCGAGGCCGCGACCGATGCCGGTCTCGAAGGACGAGGCCGAGCGCGACATGTTGAAGGTGGCCATGCACTGGTAGGCATTCCAGATGTTGACCATGCGGTTGGCATGCTCGTCCGGCGAGGCGACCTGGTAGACACCAAGCAGATCGTCCCAGTGCCGGCCAAGCGCAGCGAAGGCCGCTTCAACCTTTTTGACGTCGCGATACTTTGCGATGATCGGCTTGACCGTCTTCTTGTTGATGGTCTGCGAGCCCGGCGGGTCGAACTTCTGTTCGTTCGGGTTCTCGTGATAGCCGAGCACGTAGATGATCTGGCGGCTCTCGCCCGGCGCGAGCGTCAGCTTCACATGATGAGACCCCATCGGCGACCAGCCATGGGCGATCGAGTTGCGTGACTTGCCTTCCTCGACGGCAATCGGCTTGTTCCAGCCGCGCCAGGGTCCCAGGAAGCTTTCCCGCTGGGTGTCGAAGCCGGCGAGCGGCTCAGAACAGGAGAACCAGGCGAAATGGTTGCGGCGCTCGCGATACTCGGTCTTGTGGTAGATGACCTCGTCCTCGATCTCGACCTGACCGGTTGAAAGGTTGCGCTGGTAGTTGGTGGCGTCGTCGTTGGCTTCCCAAAGGCAGAATTCCACCGACGAAAAGATCGAGATGTCGGCGGGCGTCAGGCGCTCGTTGGTGACCGTCGTCTGCCAGATCTCCAGCGTTTCATCGAGCGGCACGAAGTAGCGCGTGGTGGCGCGGATGCCCGAGCGCTTGGCCGAGATGGTGGAGTAGCCCATGCCGTGCCGGCAGCTGTAATCCTCGAGATCCGACTGGGTCGGCATCCACGACGGCGACCAGTAATCGCCGCTGGCGTTGTCCCGGACGTAGACGTAGCGACCACCGAAGTCGGCTGGCACGTTGTTGTATCGGCCACGCGTCAGGCGGCGCAGACGGGCGTCGCGATAATAGGAATAGCCGCCGCCAGTGGCGGACAGGATGCCGAAATAGCCCTGGCAGCCAATGTAGTTGATCCACGGCAGCGGCGTATCCGGCCGGGTGATCACATACTCGCGGGCTTTGTCGTCGAAATAACCATACTTCATGGCGGCATCCTGCTTGTCGATGCTGTGCTCCCGCAGGGCGGGCAGAAAGTTCGAGGCGAACGTGTCCTCTCCGGTGTTTCCCACCGGCGTTCGGTGCCCCTCTTAGCATAGTTGCTTGAAAGGCAGAAGCGTAACGTTTCGAATTTGGGGAGAGGTACGGATTCTCCCTCTGCTTGGCGCAAGATCTGAGCAGGGGATCTGAGAAAAACGGCGGAAGACAAGGGAAAACGAGTTACGCTCTTGTCCGCCATCAATCCCGCGCCCTCCTTGATCTCGTCACGGTGCGGTAACGTTCACGATAGATTGCTCGAAGGCTTATTCGGCGAGCCGCTTCGCTGCATAAATTCCGAGGTTGATAGCCGCGAGATGGAGGTATGGCGTCTTGACGCCCACCGCCGCGGCCCGGGCCAGCAAGTCATCGAGGATTTCGTCATTCTCGACCGGCAATCCCTTCATGAGATCGCGATACATGGAGGCGGTCATTGGCGATCCCGAAGTGGTCAGAAGCTTGCGCGTTGCCTCGAGATAGGCCGGGTCGGGTGTCTTGCCGTGAGCGGCGGCGACGTCCGCCACCTCATCGAGCAACGCCTCGATGAAGGCTCTGCCGCCGGGGCGGGCCACGATGTCGCCGATGGTACCCCGCATCAGGCAGTTGGCAGCACCCAGGCTGGCCAGTAGCACCCACTTTTCCCAGAGCTCGCGGCCGACGTCACTCGACAGCCTGGCATCGAAGCCGGCATCTTTGAAGAACGCGTCGATTGCCTCGATGCGCGGGGTGCGGCTGCCATCGTACTCGCCGTAGATCAGTTCATGCAGCGGCGACATCTGAATGATGCGGCCATGATCGTCGAGCCGGGCGTTGATCTTGCAGAAGCTGCCGATCACCCGTTCGGCACCGAAGCGCTCGGAAAGAATGTCGAAATGCTTGAGACCGTTCAGGACGGGCAGGATCAACGTGTTGGCGCCGATCGCCGGCGCGATATCCTCGATGGCGACCGACAGCGAGTAGGCTTTCACGCTCATCAGTACGAGATCGAAGGGTCCCTTGAGCGTATCGGCCGTCACGATCTTGGGCTCGATCCGCGTTTCGCTCTTCGGGTCGACGATGACGAAGCCGTTCTTGGCGATATCGGCCGCCCGCTTGGGACGGATGAGGAAGGTCACGTCGCGCCCCGCGGCCGCCAACCGCCCTCCGAAATAACCGCCGGTGGCACCGGCACCGACGACGAGAAGCCGCATGGGAAATCCTTTCTGAGTGATCCGCGAGCGCCGAACGGCACAGGGTCGCAGCAGGATAGAGGATTTCCATCATGCTCGTCACGGTTTTGGAGCGGCCCAACCCCGAAACGAACAGCAATCGCCCCTTGATGGCATCGGCTGCTATAGTCGACCTGACTCAAGGGAGATGCCGATGAAAACCGTCCGCCTGCCAACCGGAGAAGACGTGCCTGCGCTGGGACTCGGTACCTGGATGCTTGGCGACGATCCACGGAAGCGCGCAGACGAGATTGCCGCTTTGCGGAGAGGCTTGGATCTCGGCATGACCTTGGTCGACACCGCCGAGATGTATGGCGAGGGGGCGTCGGAAAGGCTGGTTGGCGAGGCGATCGCCGGCCGACGCGACGAGGTGTTTCTGGTCTCCAAGGTTTATCCGCACAACGCGTCGCGCGAGGGGACGGTTGCGGCCTGCGAACGCTCATTGAAGCGCCTCGGCACCGATCGCCTCGATCTTTACTTGCTGCACTGGCGTGGGCGATATCCGCTTGCCGAAACCGTCGCCGCCTTCGAGGCTCTGAAGGCCGCCGGAAAGATTCGCCACTGGGGCGTCTCCAACCTCGACCCCAGCGACATGAACGAACTGGTGGGCGCGCCGGGCGGCGAGGGCGTGGCCGCCAACCAGGTGCTCTACAACCTCACCCGCCGCGGCGTGGAATGGGACCTTCTGCCCTGGATGCAGCAGCGCGGCGTGCCTCTGATGGCCTATTCGCCGGTGGAACAGGCCAGACTCCTCAAAGACAGGCATCTGGCAGCGCTCGCCGCGGAGTTTGGTGCGAGCCCCGCACAGTTGGCGCTGGCCTTTGTCCTCGACCGAAAGGGCGTCATCGCCATTCCCAAGGCAGGACGGATCGCCCATATGGAAGACAACGTCGGAGCCCTGGAAGTCGTCATCACCGACGAGCTGCGTTCGGCCCTCGACAAACTGTTTCCGCCTCCGAAGCGGGGAACGCCCCTTGAGATGATCTGAAACCGATTGTTTGCGGCGTCGGCAGGCGCGTGTTGCCGGCTTCCCTGCGATAGCCCATAAATCGCTGCCCGATATCTCTCAGATGAGAAGCCGCCGTGACGGATCCGCGACCTGCAGTGACCAAAGATCAGCCGCGCTGGCTTGGCGCCATTCCGTCGGGCCGCGTGCCGATCGTGCCACTGATCGCGGCCGCGCGATGGTTGCTGCTGCTGATCGTCATCGCCGGCATCTATTTCTTCAGCGGGTTCATCATTCCGGTGCTCGCTGCGCTGGTCATCGGGTTTGCGACCTGGCCATTGTTTCGCGACCTGACGCGCCTTTGCGATGGCAACACCAAGCTCAGCGCCTCGATCGCGCTCGTCTGTATTCTGCTGTTTCTGATCGTACCGATGCTGGTGGCGATCAGCTTTGCCTTCGATGAGTTCAAGGTCTGGTTCAACTGGCTGCTGGAGGCCAATCGCAACGGTGTGCCCGTGCCGACCTGGGTGGCTGCGTTGCCCATGGTGGGCGAATGGCTGGCCGAACAATGGAACCTTCATGTCGGTCCGCCGGGGTCCATCGGCGAACTTGTCCAGATGACTTCCGGTGCCAACATCGGCAACATTTACAGGGCGATCATGACGGCCAGTGGCGAGGCCTTCCAGCTTTTGCTGACGCTTCTGTTCATGATGATCGCGCTGTTCTTCGTCTACAAGGACGGCAGCGCCCTGGTGGCACAGATCGATCTCGTCGGTGAACGCATCCTGCCGACGCGATGGGCGCGCATATCCCGCATCGTGCCGGCCACCATCAGTTCCACCGTGACCGGCATGACGCTGATCGCCATCGGCGAAGGCATCGTGCTCGGCGTTGCCTACTGGATCGCCGGCGTTCCCTCGCCGGCCATCTTTGGCGTGATCACCGGCGTCATGGCGCTTGTCCCCGGCGGTGCCCCCCTCAGCTTCACGCTGATCTCTATTTACCTTCTGGCCAGTGGGCACTTCGTTGAAGGCACCGCGCTGTTTGCCTGGGGGACGGTGGAGTTGTTCATCGTCGACAAGACGCTGCGGCCGCGTCTCGTCGGCGGCCCCATCAAGCTGCCGTTTCTGCCCACCTTCTTCGGCCTTGTTGGTGGCGTGAAAACGATGGGCTTTCTCGGACTGTTCATCGGACCGGTGCTCATGGCGCTGCTCGTCGCCATCTGGCGCGAATGGCTCACTGAGCTCCGGGGCGAAGAGTCGTCCGCCTCCACGCCGGTCTCTGGTGCACCCGAGGTATCGACGCCCCTTATTTCAGGGGAATAGCGTTCTGAAGCTTGCCTTGCTGGTACAGGCGAGACAGTTCGGCATACTCGGCTCTGATGCCATCGGCACGCGTCTGAAACTCTTCGCGGGCAGTTGCGTCGCAGGTGGCGATCAGCGCGGCGATGTGCTCGCTATGCCAGAACGCGTTGTTGCGCCGATAGCCTCCCGGCTCCAGCGTGAAGACTTCCTTGAGAATTCGAAGATCGTGAGGAATTGAGAAGGCGTCTCTCGAATCCTCGTGGCTGAAGAAATAGAAGAAGTTGTCGAAACCTGCCCAGGTGATGGCAGAAAGACACATGGAACAGGGTTCGTGCGTGGAGAGAAAAAGCAGGTCCCTGGTCTCCGGACGAGACGTGAGCTCGTAGAATTGCTTGATCGTATGGACTTCGCCATGCCAAAGCGGATTCTCGGTCTCGTTGTTGGTGCCTGCCAGTACGATCGAATGGTCCTTCTTGTCGATCAGGGCGGCGCCGAACACCTTGTTGCCGGCGGAAACCCCCAGGCGGGTCAGTGGCAAAATGTGACGCTCGATTGCCGTCAGCAGTGCGTCGACGAGACGCTCTTTCTGTTCGTTGGTCATAAGTAAAAACCCGCCTATTCGATCCGTTGATCGATCATCGCTGGTCTTTGGAAGCGGCACAAGGCTCAAGATTTTGCCTGCGGCAAATCTATTTTTCGAGCGGGCGACAAAATCAAAACAGAATGCCCGTATTACCAAGGGGCATCAGACGTACAGCTTATTGCGAGATTTTATGGATTGAGGAAACCATGGATTGACCGAGATGAACTATCTTGTGGTCGTTGCTGTGAGTTCTATCCGATCTTTCAAGGCGATGCCGCTATGCAGTGCAGGCGAAACACGATGGAGGCTCGCTTAGCAGATCTCCGTTTGACGCAAGGTTATGGCGAAGAAAGTGCAGATTCGTTCTGTTGTGATCGAGGCATTCTGCTTGAGAGGATTCGCTTTCTTGGAGACAGGGTCGACGCGCTGATGAATATTCATCATGCGTCCATCTTGGTCATCGATCCGCTCAGCGGAAAAATCATCGATGGTAACAACGAGTCAGTTCTTCGATACGCTGGAAACCGCCAGCGGCTGTTGTCCATGTCCATCTCAGAAGTAAACATGTTATCGAAGTCGGAAATCTCCACGCGCATGCGGCAGGCGGTCTCCAACAGGCATCACTTCGAGTTCAAGCACAGGTTGGTCAACGGGATCGTCCAGGACGTCGACGTTTATAGCGGACCCATAATGTTCGATGGACAGCAGGCGTTGATTTCGTTCATCCACGACGCGACTCGGCGCAAGGCAACAGAGCGCAAGCTTCACCTTCTTGCGACCACTGATCCCCTGACGAAGTGCTTCAATCTCCGCCATTTCCTGTCCTGCCTGCGCCGAGAGTTTCGGACGTCCAGACGCAGGGGAGATGGCCTGGGCTTCGCCATGGTTGACCTCGATCACTTCAAGCAGATCAACGATACGTTTGGCCACCCGGTTGGCGATCGCCTGCTGAAGCGAGTCGCTGGCGCATTCCGGCAGGAGCTTTCCGACCTCGGATGCCTGGGGCGGCTGGGCGGCGAAGAGTTTGGCGTACTCTTCGCCGGCGAATCCCTCAGCCGTATGGAAAGCGTGCTCAACAGACTGCTGGCCTCTGCGCGTGGCATCTTCATACCCACCGACCGTGGCTTGGCTTCCTGCACGGTCAGCATTGGTGCGGCGCTGCTTTGCGGGGACGATCAGAACGAACAATCCCTCATGAGCCGCGCCGACAGGGCACTCTACGGCGCCAAGGCAGCCGGGCGAGACCGTTTGGAAACCGATCCAGAGGGATATCTGCTCGGCTGAATGCGGTCTTACGTCGTGGAGGCGCTCTTCGCTTGGCGCGATTTCAGAAAGTGCGGAGCCTCAAACACGAAGCCGGCGCTGAGAGCCCGTCGCGAATGCCCATCGGGCTAACAACTTGCTCCAAATGTAATATTATTTTTGGTAGGGTGGCAGGATTCGAAGCTAAACGAAAGAGGATGCTATCTAGCTGATATATAACGATAAGTAACATTATTACGCTTTCGCGATAAATCGCATTCTATCCCATTATCTATCTCAGGCGAAATGCTTTCGATCAAACCTTTGTTTTCGGTGCTTGTGCACAGGGCGAGCCTTTCGGCAAGATATTCATTTGCGCTCTGAAAAGGGAGCAATAAGCGGGGAGGGCGCTCGCGCTTCCCAGGCGTCGGATCTGAGAGGCTCCCGCTCAGTGGCGGCATGACGTGATGATCAGTTCCTTCGCCTCTGTCTGCCCCTTTCTGCTCACAGTGTAGGCCAACCCCATTTGCTCCATCTCGAAGCCCCTGAACAACCTCCGCAAAATCCCTCCGCAGTTCCTGTGTTTCAATTTACATTCCATGTGTCTATGTTGCCGCGCGTTTGGAGGGCGCCCGTCTTGCCGCGGGCCGGCAGGGTGGGGGGATCTTGGCGGGTTCCAGTCTGAAATACCGGGAGGATATCGACGGTCTTCGCGCCTTGGCGGTTGCCATCGTCATTCTGTTCCACTTCCAAGTTAGTTCGGTACCCGGCGGCTTTGTCGGTGTTGACGTGTTCTTCGTCATCTCCGGCTTTCTCATCACCTCGCTGATATCGAGGCAGATTGCAGACGGCCATTTTAACCTCATCGATTTCTATGAGCGCCGCTTCCGTCGTATCTATCCCAACCTGCTGGTCGTGCTGACCGCGACGGTTGTTCTTGGCTTTCTAGCCATGATGCCGCTCACCTATCATCCCTTTGGCCGCCATCTCATCTGGGCCACGCTGTCGGTATCGAACTTCGCCTTCATCGGAGGCAACGGCTATTTCGATCCCGATAACCTCACCAAGCCGCTCCTTCACACTTGGTCGCTGGGTGTTGAGGAGCAGTTCTATCTGGTCTTCCCCTGGTTGTTGATCCTCGCCTCCAAGCGGGGCTACAACGCCAAATGGTTGGTCGGCATTATCATAGGTCTGTCGCTCACCCTCAGCGTCGGTGCGGCTTTTGCCGATTGGACACCTTCTTACTTTCTGTTGCCGACCCGCTTCTGGGAGCTGGGTATCGGCGCGCTGATCGCCATCCTGCCGACAAGCAGCCGCCTGTCCACTGTCCATCGATCGGTGCTCGGCATCGCCGGCCTCCTGGCTATCGGCTGGGCGGCACTGAGACTGACCGAATCCGATCCCTTCCCTGGCTATTTCGCGATGGTGCCAACGCTGGGTGCAGCAGCGATCATCTGGGCCAATGGTGGTGTCGCCGCACGGGTATTGTCCTTCCGACCGTTCGTCTGGATCGGTCGCATGTCTTACGCCCTCTACCTCTGGCACTGGCCGCTGATCTCCATCGCTGCCGGTATCGGATTGCCGCCGACCAACAGCGGATCGCGGATCGTCATCATCGCCATCATGTTCGGGCTCTCGGTGGCAGGCTATTTTCTCTGGGAGCAGCCGATACGTCGGCGTCGGTTGTTAAGAAGTCGGAAATTGTTCTTCGCGGTCCTAGCCGTATTCGCTGTGGCTCTCATCGGAGCGGGTCTCGTTATTTTTCAGACGAGAGGCGTTCCGCAAAGACTGCCGGCGGATCTCGTGGCAATGGAAAAAGCAGCGAAGAACGACTCCTTTTACATTAACAAACGCTGTCCCGCGCTTACAAAAGGAGATCTTGTCTCTTGCCCTCTCGGAGATGAGGCAAGGGCAGCGATAACTTTTGCAATCCTTGGTGACTCCCACGCTCAAGCGGTGGCCGCCGAGATTGGAGACTTGGCAAAGTCATATCACCTACGGGGTGTCTTTCTAGGAAGGGCTGGCTGCCCCCCATTGGCAGGGCTCACGAGGACGGCGCACTCCTCTTGCACAGACCAATACGACTTCGCCATCAGCCAGATAAAAGAGCTTCAGCCCGATCTGGTGATCGTGATCGCGCAATGGGCTGCCGTCACCGGAGACCCGGATGGGGGATATAAAACATCCTTATTTGCCAAATCTGGGCCCATACCGGAATCCGACCGGCTCTCCATGGTCTCGTCTGCGTTGCAGAAAACAATCTCCGATATTGGAGACCGCCAGATTGTCACAGCCCAGACAGTACCGGAATACAACGGCATGGCCCCCATTGCCTGGCAACGATGGGCGGAACGTCTCGGATTATCCAGAATAAATACGAGTCTATCTGTGAATGCATATTGGAATAGGCAAGAATACGCCAAATCTATGCTGGATAAAATAAGTAAAAATAACAAATATATACATATAGTTGATACCACAAAAGTACTATGCAATACAAATGATTGTATCAGGGCGATTGAGGGCGTGTTTTTGTACAGCGACCATACACATCTTTCACATGTTGGAGCAAAAATATACGCAGCTCAATTTGAGCCCTATTTTGCCGCATTGACAGATAAGGGGCAAAGTGCTCGCTGAGAGAAACGGCGAGCTAGAGCAACACTAGCAAGAATGGGACCAGTTTTGCGTCCGGAGTTGCGTGAAAGCAAATAGAAGTTGACGTGCTCCCCTTGATTTAGGCCAGTTTGAACTGGAATTTTCCACTTATGATCCCGCAACGGGACAAGGAGAGTTCCATGAAGGCATCGAAGTTCACGGAAGCGCAGATTGCGTTTGTTCTGAAGCAGGCGGAGGACG
>JARKNW010000141.1 GCA_029976075.1 Pleomorphomonas sp. | reverse complement strand
GCGCTTCGGCGCCACGCCGGCAGCGCCGAAGCGCCGGCGACCGCCGCCGCCGTGGCCGACGGCCTGCGCGCGCTCGAACGGGCGCGCCAGCAGGTACGCGATCTCGCCGCCGCGTGGCGCAGCCCCGGCGCACTCGCGCCGGCGTTCGAAGACGCCGCGCACGCGCTGGCCGAGGCATGGACCGCCGGCAGCGGAACGGCGGAAAACGTGGGCCTCGCCCTGGCGCGTCACGCGGAGGCCGTCGGCGGCCGCTTCGAGGACATCCTCGCCGCGACGCGCAGCACGCTCGAAGACGCCGCACCCGCCGCATTCCGTTCCGCCGGCTTTCTGCCCGATCCGGCCGGTCGCCCGCTGTTCGACCCGGCGCCGCTCGTCACCCACGCCTCCTGGACCCCCGGCCTGCTGCGCCTGCCCGGCAAACACGGCCTGCACGCTGAAGCCCGCCGTCGCGTCGAAGCGAACCTCGCCGCACCGTTCGCCGATGCCTTCAGCATCCACCTGGACGCCCTCAAACGCTGGTCCCTCGCCGCGCTGGCGCGACTCGAACAGGGCTACGGGGCCATGAGCGCGGCGGCTGCCACGCCGGCCGCACGACCGGACGGCACTTCCGCGCACCTTAGTGAAGATCTGACCCGGCTGGAGGGCTGGAATGCGGCATAGGGAATCTCGTGCTGGATCGCGAGTTGACCGGTGCCGCGCATACGGCAACAATCGGCCACAACCATTCGTTCACAAGCGGCGTCGCAAAACGGCCATTTGAAGCTTGTCGTCGTTACCTAATCCTCAGGCGTACCCGCAAGCCGACGAAAGGAGAGTCCATGAATCCGTCCGACTTTTGGAAGAATTTTCGGCTTGGCGAGGAGATTCATATCTCAGGCATGTTTATCTATAACGGCCTCCGGCGATTCCACGAGATAAGGAAGTTGGACTTTGCCGACGAGTTGTTCGAGTTTCTCTATGAACTGTCCGTTGGCCTTGAGCGGTTGCTGAAGACTGCTGTAGTTCTCTACGAGCACACTGACACCTCCGATCAGGAGGACCTGGAGAAGTCTCTCATCACTCACAACCACCTCGATCTCGTGGCCCGTCTGCGCAAGCATGTCAAACTCGAGCTTCGAACGACTCACAACGATTTGTTGAGCCTGCTCAGTACCTTCTATAAGTCGCTGAGGTATGACCGCTTTGCGCTGACCTCGGTCTACGAAGGTAAGAAGGAAGCAAAGGCTATCAGAGGATTGCTGGTCAAGCACTTGCAAGCCGAGTTTCCGGACGAAGACTCGTTCCTTGGTACTGACAACAACGACCATTACCGCAGGTTCCTTCGAAGGATAGTTCTGAAAATTGCACGAGAAGTTTTCCGCGTCATTGAAGATCGCGCGACGCAAATCAATCTTTATACGTACGAGCTACGCAACGGCTCGAAAGCCGAGAGCGTGTTTCTCCGCGAAGTTGACATTGCCGACGAAGACGTACTCTGGAAGGAGTTGCTCGTCTTCTTCATGAACGTCAAAGCAAACACGGGCTACCTTCAGTTCCTCAGGGAAACGCCGCCTCTTGAATTTGATCCAGCGTTGATACCCGACTACCTCGACTGCTTCAAATCAAACTCGTCAAAAGCTGGCGTTATGGACGAACTAGAGCACCACTACGGCGAAATGGAGCGCGATAAACGGAACGAGCGGCTAGAACGAATGGGGGTCATCGGCGCGCGCAACGTATTCTTCGACCACGATGACGAAGAAACTGACGACGCCGACAAATGGGAGGAGGTCGAGCGGTGATGCTCTCGCGGAGCGTCTGCTTCTTGACGCACTAAGCGACCGCTCCGGGTCGGAACCAGCCAAACCACCCCGATTCAGCCGTCAAATAATCCCGACCCCGCGTCTTATCCCAACAAGGAGCGATCATGATCGAAATCTCCATCCCCGAATCCCCGTCGCTCGCGCTTGAGCATCTGGTTCTCGACTTCAACGGCACGCTCGCCTGCGACGGCGTCCTGTTCCCAGGTGTCGGCGAACGTCTCCGCGCGCTCTCGGAGCGCTTGCAGGTGCATGTCGTCACGGCCGACACCTTCGGGCAGGCGAAGGAGGCGCTGCGCGGTCTGCCGTGTACGCTTACCGTGCTCGGCGCCGGCCGGCAGGCGGAAGCGAAGCGCGCGTACATCGAACGGCTCGGGGCGGCGGCGTGTGCGTGCGTTGGCAACGGGCGCAACGACCGGCTGATGCTCGAACACGCGGCGCTCGGCATCGCGGTGATCCAGGGCGAAGGCGCCGCCGCGACGACGCTGGCGGCGGCGGATGTCGTCGCGCCGTGCGTGCAGGATGCGCTGGACCTTATCGCGAACCCGCTGCGCCTCGTGGCGACGCTGCGCGAGTAGACGTCAGAAGCGGACGATTTCGGCGAACAGGAAGCCGAATTCGCCGGCTTCGCTGTCGGAAAAGTAGCGGCGCAGCGCTTCGCGCGTGGTGGTCAGCGCGAGGTCGCCCCACGGCAGACTGGTTTCGTCGAAGAGGCCGACTTCCATGCTCTCCGGCCCTGGCCTCGGCGTTCCGCCGAGATGACGCGCGAGATAGACCACCTGGACCACGTTCTCGGCCGGGATCTGGAACAGCGCGTAGGGCCGCAGGATTTCGACCTCCAGCCCGACTTCTTCCAGCGTTTCGCGCACCGCGCCGCGGCTTGCGGGTTCGCTCGTTTCGATGAAGCCGCCGGGCAGGTTCCACAGACCGTAGCCCGGTCGGGTGTTGCGGCGGGTCAGCAGGATGCGGCCGTCGATGTCGACGAGGCACGCGGCGGCCAGGCGCGGGCTGGCGAAGTAGCTGCGCCCGCAGGCGGTGCAGACGTAGCGTTCGCCGACGCCCTGCGTGGCCGACCGCGCCTCGACCCGCCCTCCACATTCGCAGCAGTACTTCATGACGAGTTCCTCCCGGTAAATGTCCTGATCAACAGCGGCACGGCCGCGAACTGCACGACGACCGAGAAAGCCACCAGCCATGGCAGCGAGCGGTCGTACAGCACGCCCATCAGGGCGCTGCCGAGGAACCAGAACACGCCGAAGCCGAGGTTGTAGATGCCGAAGGCCGTTCCCCGCCGCTGGGCGGGCGACAGCGCGGCGACGACCGCTTTCAGGATCGATTCCTGCGCGCCCATGCCGATGCCCCACAACACCGCCCCGGCGAGCGCGGCGTCGAAGCCGCCGAAGAACACGAGCGGCGCGACGGGCAGCGGGAGCAGCGCCGCCGCGATCAGGACCGGCATGCCGCGGCGGTCGTAGAGGTAGCCGAAGACCATCGCCGCCAGCCCGTCGGCGCCCATGGCGACGGCATAGAAAACGGCGATCCATTCGCCGGGGACGAGGCCCGTTTTTTCGAAATGGAAGGCGATCAGCGGGTAGTCGGCGAACCCCGCGGCGATGCAGCCGGCCGCTCCGAGGTACCACCAGAAGCGCGGATCGAAGCCCTGCGTGTCGAGCGCGGCGCTGGCCGGCGCCAGGTCGCGCGGCCGCGGATAGAGCAGCCGCGCGGTGACGAGCGCCGTGATGGCCAGAGCGGCGGGAATCGCCAGGCAGGCGAACGCCAGCTTGTAGTCGTGGCGAAAGTGCAGGATGCCCGCGGTGATCAGCGGCCCGACGGTGGCGCCGGTCTGGTCCATCGCTTCGTGCAGGGCGAAGCCCCAGCCTTGCCCGGTGTGGTGCCCGGCGAAGGAGAGCATCGCATCGCGCGGCGGCGAGCGCATGGCCTTGCCGGCGCGTTCGAGGAACATCAGCGCCACGGCGACCTGCCAGTTGCCGGCGAGCGCCAGCAGCGGGACGGCGAGCAGGTTGAGGGCGTAGCCGAAGAAGGTGATCGACCAGTAATTGCCGGTGCGGTCGGCGAGTCGCCCGGACACGAGGCGCAAGGCGTAGCCGATCAGTTCGCCCAGGCCGGCGACGACGCCGACTGCGGTCGCGCTGGCGCCGAGCACGGCGAGGAACGGCCCGGCGATGCTGCGCGCCGATTCGTATGTCATGTCCGAAAACAGGCTGACGACGCCGAGCAGGACGACGAAGATGGTTGCCTGGCGCTTGTCGAAGTCCGTTGAGCCGGGCGCATTGTTCGCCGGCGGGGCGGCGCGGGACGAAAGATCCGCTGCCGAGGGATCGGTGGAGTTTCTTCTCATGACGATGTCCTTGTCCTTTCTGGATTGGGGACTGACGCCCGACGAGGCGCCCGGTCCGGGTCCGAACACAGACATCATCAGCTCCGCTGGTCGCGGGGCGGTTCGAGGAGGAATATCATCTCCGCAGATGATTCTGCCACAGGGCGCGCGCTTCCGCCAATAAGCGCCGGACCGCAAGGCCGGGCAGAAGTTGTGGCATGATGGACTATGCTGAAAAGAGCGGTGTCAATTTCGTTAATCGCAAGGAGAATCGAGTGAAAATCTCGAAGAAACTGGTCATCATGGCCATCAGTTCTGTCGTCTTGATGGCGCTCATTGGTGCCACGGGGATCTACGTAGCCGACAGGCTGGACGACGCTCTGGAGAATGCGAATACGCGCGGCACGCCGGGCATGCGCAGCATCTATGAAGTCAAGGGCTACCAACAGGCGATCGCCATCGCCATCTATCGGCACGTTCTCGCCGAAAAGCCCGAACAGAAGAAGGAAAGCGAAAAAGCCATCGAAGACGGCAGCATTGCCTTGGAAAAAAGCCTGACCGCGTATGAGGCCGTGGCGCGTTCGGCGAAGGGCAAAGAACTGGCCCAGGCGGAACGTGCCGCATTCGGCGAATACATGAAGCTGCTGCCGGCGTTGCTCGAGAAGTCCCAGGAGTACGACTTGTCGGGGGCGATGGCTGTGGCAGCGAAAATGGCCGCCAGCAGAATGAAGATGGCCGCGCTTGTTGACGAGCATATCGCGGTCAATGCCAGGAATACGGACATCCGCGCCGAAGAGAGCCGCGCCACCGCGCATCGCGGCTTCATTCTCTCGTTGGCTTCGATCATCGGAGCATCGATTCTTATCGGAGTGATCAGTTTCCTGACGATCCGGGGCATCAATCGCTCGTTGGCGGCAATGCAGCGAGCCGTGACGCGCATCGAGGGCGACCTGGACTTTACGGTGAAAGCCGAAGTGATTGGCAACGATGAAATTTCCGAGGTTTCCACCGCGATCAACCGGCTCATCGATAAGCTCCAGGGCAACCTGAAAGCCATTGCTGGCAGCGCCCGTTCCGTCGCTTCGGCGGCCAACCTGATGACCACGACCTCGACCGAGGTGGCTACGGCGGCCCACCTGCAAAGTGAATCGGCCTCGGACATGGCGGCCACCGTCGAAGAATTGACAGTCAGCATCAACCACGTCGGTGATCGGGCGCAGGAAGCCAATCGGATCTCGCGCGAGTCAGGAGCCTTGGCCGAATCGGGTGAAACCGTGATCACCCGGACTGTGGATGATATTCAGGACGTCGCAACGACGGTCGGCGAGGCGGCGGCACTCATTCACGGCCTTGAGCAACACAGTCTGGAAATCTCCAAGGTGGTGGCGGTGATCAAGGAAGTCGCCGACCAAACGAATCTGCTGGCGTTGAACGCGGCCATCGAGGCGGCGCGGGCGGGGGAGCAGGGCCGGGGCTTTGCCGTGGTCGCCGATGAAGTGCGAAAACTCGCCGAGCGCACCGCCGTTTCAACCCAGGAGATTTCCGGGACGATCGACACCATGCGAACGAGTGCCAGCAATGCGGTGGTGAGCATGGAAGGCGTGGTCGGCAAGGTTACGAAAGGCGTGGAAAGCGCGCAGGAAGCCAACGCGGCCATCCGGTTGATCGGCGATGGGAGCCGCCGCGCAGTGGATATGGTGGAGGAAATCGCTTCGGCGATCCGGGAGCAAGCCACAGCGATGAACAATATCGCCTCGCAGGTCGAGCGTATTGCGCAGATGTCGGAAGAGAGCAGCGCGGCCGCGGGGAATAGCGCTGAAACCGCTCAGAATCTTGACCGTCTTGCCACGGATATGCAGCAGATTGTGAGCGCCTATAGGCTTTGACCGGCTTCTTGAGCGGATGGCGAGCCATCCCGAAAATCTGTTCTTGCCTTCTCAGCTTAACCTTCGAGCTTAACCCCCGCGCAGGTACTCCTGGCGGGGTTTTTCTTCTCACGCTGCCCGGCGCCGCATGGCATGCGGAAGCGAAGTCCGGGCAGATCGAACGGCTCGGAATGTCAGCGGCGCGCCAGCCTCAGCCCGTTGCCGACGACCAGAAGGCTCGCGCCCATGTCGGCGAAGACCGCCATCCACATGGTTCCCATGCCGGCCAGCGTGAGCGCCAGGAATGCGGCCTTGATGCCCAGCGCCAGCGCGAAGTTCTGCAACAGCACGCTACGCGTCGCGTGCGACAGGCGGACGAAGCGCGCGATCTTGCCGAGGTCGTCGTCCATCAGCGCGACGTCGGCGGTCTCGATGGCCGTGTCGCTGCCGGCCGCGCCCATGGCGAAGCCGATGTCGGCGCGCGCCAGCGCGGGCGCATCGTTGATGCCGTCGCCGACCATGCCCACCGGGCCGCCCTGCGCGTAGCGCTCGATCGCGCGCAGCTTGTCTTCGGGCAGTTGCTCGCCGAGGGCTTCGTCGATGCCGACCTGGTCGGCGATGGCGCGCACCGTGTGCGCGTTGTCGCCGCTGAGAATGACCGTTTTGATCCCCAATTCGTGCAGGGCTGCGATCGCGCTTCCGCTGCTGTCCCGCACCGTGTCGGCCACGGCGAAGAGCGCCAGCACGCGCCGCTCGTCGGCGAGCAGGACGACGGTTCGTCCCGTCCGTTCCAGCGCGTCGACTCGGGTCTCGATGGGCGCCGTGCAGAGTTCCGGGTCGTGGATAAGGCGGTGATTGCCCAGGCGGCAGGGTACGCCATCGACCGTGCCGCGCACGCCTCCGCCAGGGATGGCCACGAAATCGGCCGCTTCCGGCGGAACGACGCCGCGCTTCCGCGCCTCGACGACGATGGCATGCGCCACCGGATGGTCGGAACGCGCGGCGAGACCGGCGGCGATGCGGAGCGCATCATTTGCGTCCATCCGGTCGAGTGGCACGACGTCGGTCACCATCGGCTTGCCGTACGTGATCGTGCCGGTCTTGTCGAGGGCCAGCCAGGCGAGGCGGCGGCCCACCTCGAGGTATGCGCCGCCCTTCACCAGGATGCCGTGTTGGGCCGCCGCGGCGAGGCCGCTGACGATGGTCACCGGCGTCGATATGACGAGTGCGCACGGGCAGGCGATGACCAGCAGGACCAGCGCCCGATATGCCCATTGGCCCCAGTCGCCGTCGATCCACAGGGGAGGAACGACGGCCACCGCCAGCGCGAAAAAGAAGATGGCCGGCGTGTAGATCCTCGCGAACCGGTCGACGAAGCGCTGCGTCGGCGCCCGCGCGCTGCGCGCCTCCTCGACCGCATGGATGATGCGCGCCAGCGTCGAATGCCCGGCGTCCGAGACGACCCAGAATTCGAACGAGCCCGAGGCGTTGATCGTCCCGGCGAATACCGGGTCGCCGACGGCTTTTGCCACCGGCATGCTTTCGCCGGTGATCGGCGCCTGATTGACGTCGGACTGGCCGGCAGTCACCACGCCGTCGAGGGCGATGCGCTCTCCCGGCTTGACCCGCGCGATCGCGCCGACGGCCACTTCCCTCGCCGGAACATCGACCCAGCTTCCGTCCGGCTGCCGGACGGTGGCGACCTCGGGCGTGAGTTGCAGCAGGCCGTGGATGGCGCGGCGCGCGCGCTGCAGGGACATCACTTCCAGGCGCTCGGCAACGGCGAACAGGACCGTGACCATCGCCGCCTCGGGCCACTGTCCCAGCAGCGCGGCGCCCGTGACGGCGATGCTCATCAGCGCGTTGATGTTGAGATTCCAATGGCGTAGCGCGATCAGCCCGTTGCGGAAGGTCTCGACGCCGCCGAGCGCGATGGCGACAAGCGCCAGCGCCGCGCCGACCCACGCGGGAACCGCCGTGATCCAGGACACCGTTTCGGCACTCAGCGCCGCCGCCCCGGCACACGCCAGCGTCTGCCAAGTTGCGCCGTCGTGGCCGTGAGAAGCAGCCGGGGCGTGCTCGCTCTCATGCCGCTCACGGCGGGTGAGTGATTCGTCGCCCGCCGTCGCGTGGCACGCGCAGCAGGCGCATGTGGCATCGATCGGTTTGTCGTGGCTGGAAGGCATGTGCAGCTCCGTTCGTGGTCGGGTATTGGCGCATTGCACACCCTGAAGCTACTATAGAGTCAAGCCAATCGTCAGGAGCGACCATGAAGATCGGAGAACTTGCGAGCGTTTCGCGCTGCACGGTGGAGACCGTGCGCTACTACGAGAAGGAAGGGCTGCTGCCCGCGCCGGAGCGCACCGCGGGCAACTACCGAAGCTACGGCCCGGCGCACCTGGAACGCTTGCGCTTCATCCGCAACTGCCGCGCGCTGGACATGGCGCACGCCGAGATCCGAGCGCTGCTCGCGCTGACGGATCGGCCGACCGGCGACTGCGGCGCCGTCAATCAGGTGCTCGACGAACACATCGGACATGTCGATGCGCGCATCGCCGAACTGTCGCAGCTGAAGAACCAGCTCACCGAGCTGCGCCGGCTCTGCCAGCGCACGAACACCGTCGAATCCTGCGGCATCCTGCAAGGGCTGGCGTCGATGGAAACGGAGCCGCACGAGCGGCATTCGCACCTCGGATGACGAAGAAGCACGATTCCATGCCGAAGACATCACGCGCCAGCATTCCGCGCGCCATCTGGGCCCTTGGCTGCGTCAGCCTGCTCATGGACGTTTCGTCCGAGCTGATCCACAGCCTGCTGCCGGTGTTCCTCTCTACGGCGCTGGGTGTCAGCGCGCTGACGATCGGGCTGATCGAGGGTGCGGCGGAGGCCACCGCGCTGATCGTCAAGGTCTTCTCGGGAGCCCTGTCCGACTACTGGGGCAAGCGCAAGCCGCTCGCGCTCCTCGGCTACGGGCTCGGCGCACTGTCCAAGCCGCTTTTCGCGCTGGCGACGGGCGCCGGTTTGGTTTTTGCCGCGCGCCTCATCGACCGCGTCGGCAAGGGCATCCGCGGCGCGCCGCGCGACGCGCTGGTCGCCGATATCGCCCCGCCGGAACTGCGCGGTGCGGCGTTCGGCCTGCGCCAATCGCTCGACACGGTCGGCGCCTTCCTCGGGCCACTGCTGGCGATGGGGCTGATGCTGCTGTGGGCCGACGATTTCCGGGCGGTGTTTTGGGTCGCCGTGATCCCCGGCGCCCTCGCAGTGGCGACGCTGGCGTTCGGCGTGCGCGAACCTGAAAGCCGCACCGGGCAGCGCCGGGTCAATCCGATCCGGCGCGAGAACCTCTCACGGCTTCCAGGCGCCTACTGGACAACCGTGGTGGTAGGCGCCTTATTTGCTCTGGCTCGTTTCTCCGAGGCTTTCCTCATTCTGCGCGCGCAACAGGGCGGACTGCCGCTCGCCTTCATGCCGCTGGTGCTGATCGGCATGAACGTCGTGTACGCGTTGAGCGCCTATCCCTTCGGCAAGCTGGCGGACTCCACGAGCCACGGCAAATTGTTGGCTTGGGGACTGGCCGTCCTCGTCGCCGCCGATGCGACGCTCTCCTGGAGTGACCATTGGACCTGGGTCTGGGCTGGCATCACGCTGTGGGGGCTGCATATGGGCATGACCCAGGGACTGCTGGCGACGATGATCGCCGACGTGGCGCCCCCCGATCTGCGCGGAACCGCCTTCGGATTCTTCAACCTGGTAAGCGGCATCGCCATGCTGTTGGCCAGCGCCATCGCGGGTCTTCTGTGGGACAAGTTCGGCGCCTCCTTTACCTTTATGGCGGGAGGCGTGTTCGGCGCCATGACCTTGATCGTCTTGCTGGCCAGAGGTGGATGCAGATCGGCGTGACAACGATCCCGTTTGGGCGCCGCCGACTTCAGGCCAGTTTTACCCCAGAAAAATCGTACGACTGCCATCGACGAGCGGTGTCGAAAAAGACGCTGGCGATCGTTCGCTCAAGCAAGACGCTATCCGCGTGCTGTTGGGAGGAGCCCAATTGCTTGGATTTTGGTGATAGAAGATAGTGCGCAAAATCAACGCGTTGCCAAGTTTTGTGGAGTGTTGGTCCGATACTGTCGTGGCGGGAGGTGTTTTTCTCCGCCGCGATATCGTGTCTATAATCGCCACTCTTTTCGTTCACAAAGGGGCAACAAAATGGCACGTCTGGGGCTGGAACGCTCCGTGGTCGATACCGCGGTTTATGAGAATACCGTCGCCCGCTTCAAGGAAGCCGGCGTGCTGCTGCCGACCATCGGGCAGCTGAAAGATCCCTCCACGATCCCCGCGGCCATCCGGGCGAAATTGAAGCAGGTGAGCCCGGACAGCCCGCATCCGCTCAACCTGTTCCGCGTGCACTGGTTCAACGATGGCGAGCGCACCGGCCTCGTCGATGTCCCGGAGCATATCGAGCTGCCCGCGGCCCTGACCGGCGTAAAGGCGCGCATCGTGCTGGCGCTCGGCAACCGTTTTCCGATGATTAATGCGCACAAGGTGCTGGCCGCCTACGGCTGCCTGGTGCCGCGGCTGGTCACCGGGCAGTTCGATCCGACCCGTCACCGCGCGGTGTGGCCGTCGACCGGGAATTACTGCCGCGGCGGCGTGGCGATCTCGCGCATTCTGGGCTGCCATGGCACCGCCGTCCTGCCCGAGAACATGAGTCAGGAGCGTTTCGACTGGCTGGACAAGTGGGTTTCCGATCCGGCCGACATCGTGCGCACCCCCGGTTCCGAGAGCAACGTCAAGGAGATTTACGACACCTGCGCCGAGCTCGATCGCGATCCGTCGAACATCATCTTCAACCAGTTCTGCGAGTTCGGTAACTACCTGGTGCACCGCAACTGCACCGGCGCGGCGCTGGAGACGCTGTACCGTGCGCTGACGCGGGGCCGTTCCCACGCCAGGCTGGCGGCCTATGTCTCCGCGTCCGGATCGGGCGGCACGCTGGCGGCCGGCGATCACCTCAAGGAAAAATTCGGGGCGCGCATCGTCGCCGTCGAGGCTGCCGAATGCCCGACGCTGCTCAACAACGGCTTCGGCGAGCACAATATCCAGGGTATCGGCGACAAGCACGTGCCCTACATCCACAACGTGATGAACACCGATGTGGTGACGGCGATCAGCGACCTGCATACCGATCAGTTGCTGGCCCTGTTCAACACCGATGAGGGGCGCAAGTATCTGGTCGAGCGGCGCGGCATCGATGCCGGACTGGTCGCGTGCCTGTCCAATCTCGGCCTGTCCTCGCTGTGCAACATGCTGGCGGCAATCAAGACGGCGCGTTACTACGGCCTCGGCGCCGACGACGTGATCCTGACGGTAGCCACCGACGGGGCGGCGATGTACACCAGCGAGATCGACAAGACGATCGCTCGCAATTTCTGCGGGCGGTTCGACTCAATCAACGCCGGCGAGATCTGGGGACAGTCGCTGGCGGCGACCACCACCGACCTGTTCCTCGAAATGACGCACGTGGAGCGCAAGCGCGTGTTCAATCTCGGCTACTTCACCTGGGTCGAACAGCAGGGCGTGTCGCTCGAGGAGTTCTCGGCACGTTCAAGCCAGTCGTTCTGGGATGGCTTGCAGGATCTGGTCCCGGCGTGGGATGCGATGATCGCCGAGTTCAACGCCCGCACCGGCGTTGGCCAGACGCTCGGAGTGTGATGCGGTGACTCCGGCGAGCGCTCCTTTCGTATGCCACGGCTGCGGCGCCCGGGTCGACGCGGCGGCGGCGCTGCCTTTCCGCTGCCCGAACGCCGGGGCGGACGACGTCGATCATCTGTTGCTGCCGGTCGATGGCGCGCCCGTCTTTCCGTCGGTGCGCGAGGACAACCCGTACCTGCGCTACCGCCATCTGCTGTCGCCCTATCGGCTGGCCCGCAGCGCGGGGCTGTCGGACGACGCCTGGACGGAATTCGTCGGGCGCCTCGACGAACAGTTGGTCGATATCGACGGCAGCGGTTTCCGCATCACGCCGATGGCGGCACAGCCGGAACTGGCGCAGGCCATCGGATTCGGGGGCGCGTTGTGGGTGAAGAACGAGACCGGCAACGTTTCCGGCTCGCACAAGGCGCGGCACCTGATGGGCGTGATGCTTTACCTGCGGGTGATCGCGGCCGCGCGCTTGTCCGTTGGCGACGGACTGACGCATCGCCGTCTGGCCATTGCCTCGTGCGGCAATGCCGCGCTGGCGGCGGCCGTCATCGCCCGGGCAGCCGATTGGCCGTTGGACGTTTTCATCCCGCCGGACGCCAGCGCCGCCGTGGTCAGCCGCCTGAAGGAACTGGGCGCGCGGATCTCGGTATGCGCGCGGCAGGGTGGCGAAGCGGGCGATCCGTGCTTCCTGAGGTTCCGCGAGGCCGTCCAGGCGGGCGCGATTCCTTTCGGCGTGCAGGGCACGGAAAACGGCCTGGCCGTGGAGGGGGCGCGCACGCTGGCGTTCGAAATGGCCGAAGCATTCGCCGTGGCGCGGCAGGCTCCCGAGGCGGTGTTCGTCCAGGTCGGCGGCGGCGCGCTGGCCAGCGCGCTGGGGCAAGGGTTGGCCCTGGCCGCTGCTGCGGGACTCATTGCCAAAGCGCCGCGGCTGATCGCCGTGCAGACGGCGGGGTGCGCACCGCTCGACCGCGCCTGGCGCAAGATGGCCGATGCCCATTTGGCCGAAGCCGGGCAGCATCGCTCCCGCTTCATGTGGCCGTGGGAGAGCGTGCCGCACAGCATCGCGCACGGCATCCTCGACGACGAGACCTACGACTGGCTGGAAATCGTCAAAGCCATGCAACAGACGGGCGGCCGCTCGCTGGTGGTCGACGAGGAGACTCTGGCCCGGGCCAACGAACTCGGACGGCGCTTGACCGGCATTCCGGCGTCGGCCACCGGGACCGCGGGGCTGGCCGGCCTGATGGCCGACCCGACAGGCAGCGGGCCGGCCGCCGTGATCTTCTCCGGCGTGGATCGCTGACCGGCTCTCCCGGTACGGCGGGCCGGGCAGCACCGGCCCGCTTTCTCCCGACGTCGTGATTCCTTCCGTCCGCAGCCTACGGCTTTCCGAATAATCGGAAGCCCGTGGGGCGTGGGGCGTTGACGGAATTTTTGTTTTATGGAACGATGAAGCTGAAACATTCGTTTCAGATCGATCGTTCCGTGTGTCCTCGGAGCGCTGCAGCCAAGAGTCTCTTGGGAAGCCGTTTTAGGGGTTTTGCGCATGCCTTGGACCAAACCGACAATTCAGGAATCGATTCTGGCGGTGTACGACCAGTTGCCTCCCAGCGAGCGCAAACTGGCTGACATCACCTTGTCGAAGCTGAACAGCCTGGCCAGTTATTCGGCCACGGAACTGGCCGGCGAGGCGCAGGTGTCCAAAGCCACCGCGGCGCGTTTTTTCCGCCGCGTCGGCTATCCCAGCTTCAGTCAGGCACGCCGGCAGGCGCGCGCCGAAGCGCACATGGCGTCTCCGCTCTATGCACTGGCCGGCGTCGATGCCAAGGAGCGGCCGACGGATGCGTTGTCGCGCCATCTGGCGACCGACATCCGCAACCTTTCCGAAACCTTCCAGCTGCAAAACGCCTCCACGCTCGCCAACGCCGCGCTGGCCATTGCCAAGGCGCCCCGCGTGCGAGTGGCCGGCATGCGCAACGGGCACTTTGTTGCGCTGTATGCGGCTAATCTCCTGGCCCAGCTGCGCGAAGGCGTGGAGCCTCTACCGACGTCGGCCATGACCCTGGCCGAGGATCTGGCGTCCATCGAAACCGGTGACGTGGTCATCGTCGTTGATTTTCGCCGCCGCGCGGCGATGTTGCAGACGATCGTCCAGGCGGCACGCACGGCCGGCGCTTCGCTGGTGTTTCTCTCCGGCGCCGGGATGGCCGCGCTGTCGCGTCCCGGCGATCTCGTGGTGACCTGTCTGACCGACGGTTCTTCCTTGTTCGATTCCTATGTCGCCGCCGTGAGCATCGTCAATTTCCTCGCTGCGTCCGTGGCCAGGGAACTCGGCAAGGGCGGCCGCAAACGTCTCGAAGCGATCGAGAAACTGCACGAGGTTCTGGGCGATCTGCGTTAGCCCGATAAATCTTTCATTGACCGAAATGAGGTGAAATTGCCCATGACCCACAGCACTCCCCCTCCCGACCTGCTGCAGTACAGCGAGGCCAGCGCCAGGCTCAGTGCGATGCTCAACCGGTGGGTCGAACGCTTTTGCGCGGCGCTGCTTGCCGTGTTGCTGGTCGATATCTGGATCGGCGTGTTCGGGCGTTATGTGTTCGAGCTGCCCGTAACCTGGGCCGAGGAACTGGCACGCTATCTGATGATCTGGGCCGCGTTGCTGGCGGTCTCCTGCGGCATCGCACGGCGCGAACACGTGGCGGTGACGGCGGTGATCGGCCGATTGCCGAACCGGGTCAGGCGTTGGCTGCACGTGGGCATCGATGTTCTGGCGTTCGCGTTCTTTGCCTTCATCGGCTACTTCGGCATCGGCATGACGCAGGGCGGTGCCACGCAATATGCAACGATCTTCGAAATGACCATGGTCATTCCCTTTGCCGCGGTGCCGGTGTCCTCGGCGCTGGCTTGCGTGCAACTGGTGTTAATGGGGGTGCGCGATTTCTGCGCGGCCGAAATGCCGGCCGACCTCGCGGAGGAGGCAAAATGATCTGGGTGCTCTCAACGTTCTTCCTGCTGTTGGTAATCGGCGTTCCGATCGGTTATGTGCTCGGAATATCGGGCGTTCTCGGCATCCTGCAAATAGGCGGCGCGAGCATGCTGGCCATGGCACCGCAGCGCTATTTCGCCGGACTGGACCTGTTCACCTTCCTGGCCATGCCGCTGTTCATCTTTGCCGGCGAGATCATGAACAAGGCCGGCATCACCGAGCGCCTGGCCAAGTTCGCCGATGCGCTGGTCGGCCACTTGCGCGGCGGCATGGCGCAGTCGTGCATGGTGTCGTCGGTGCTGTTCGCCGGCATTACCGGTGCGGCGGTCGCCGAAGCTGCGGCCTTCGGCAGCACCATGGTGCCGGCGATGGAGAAAACCGGCTACAAGCGGCCGTTCGCTTGCGCCGTGGTCGTTGCCGGGTCGATCATCGGCCCGACGATCCCGCCGTCGAACCTGATGGTGATCTACGGCTCGATGATGGGCGTGTCGATCGCCAGCCTGTTTGCCGCGGGCATCCTGCCCGGCCTGGTGATGGGACTCTTCTGCATGGGCGTGATCGCCAGCCTCGGGCGCCGGCTGAACCTGCCCAAGAGCGGCCAGCGGCCGAGTCTGCTGGGTATCATCAAGGCGTTCCGCAATAGTCTCAGCGCGCTGATTATGCCGGTCATCATCCTCGGCGGCATCCTCACCGGCTGGGTGACGCCGACCGAGGGGGCTTCGGTCGCCGTGTTCTACGCGCTGGTTCTAGGCGTATTCGTTTATCGCCAGGTGGGATTTCATGACATCGTCGAGATGCTGATCCGCACGGCGCGCATTACCGGCGTGGTGTTCCTGATCATCGCCGCGGCGTCGATCCTCAGTTGGTGGATGACGTTCATGAAACTGCCGCAGATGATCACGCACCTGTTCCTCGGGCTGACCTCCGATCCGTCGATGATCATCCTGATGGTCCTCGTGCTGCTGCTGATCCTCGGGATGTTCATGGACATCAATGCCATCCTCATCGTGCTCGGGCCGATTCTCGGCGCGCTGGCGACGTCGATCGGCATGAATCCGGTGCAGGCCGGGATCATGATCGTGCTGGCGCTGAACATCGGCCTGATGACCCCGCCGGTCGGCGCCAGTCTGTTCGTCCTGAGTTCGATCACCGGCGAGAAGATCGAGCGCATCACCGCGGCGATGTGGCCCTTCGTCATCGCCGAGGTCGCCGTCCTGTTCCTCGTAGCCTACTGGCCCAGATTGACGCTGTCTGTGCCGGCCATGATGGGTCTCTGAGTCGTGAGACCGCCCCGCGTCGCCCCGCCCTTCCTCCTGCCAACCTGATTCGAAGGAGATACTCACCATGCGCATGTTCAAGTCAATCGCAGTCGCGGCCGCCCTGGCCGTTTCAGTCGGCATGATGCCGGTCACGGCGCACGCCCAGAAGACCATCAAGCTCGCCCACGTGAACTAGTACGATCCTTTCGACAACGGCACCGGGGCGATGGCGGTCGTCTTCAAGTCTCTGGTCGAGTCCGGCACCAACGGCGCGGTGAAGGTCGATATCTTCCCGGACGGCCAACTCGGCAAGGACAACGAGGTGATCCAGCAGGTCAAGTCCGGCGTCGTGCAGTCGTCGATCTCCAGCGTCGGCGGGATCGCCTCGGTTTATCCGATGATCGGCATCCTCGACGTGCCCTTCGCCTATCCCAACATCGCCACCACCTATGAGGTCTTCGACGGCCCGTTCGGGCAGAAGCTGGCGGCCGACATCGAGAAGAAGACGGGCCTCGAAGTGCTCGGCTTCGGCGACTCGGGAGGCTTCTTCGCCTTCACCAACTCCAAGCGCCCGATCAAGTCGCCGGACGACATGAAGGGCCTGAAGATCCGCACCATGGGTCTCGAGTCGCACAAGTCTGTGGTCAGCAGCATGGGCGGCCAGCCGGTGGCGATCAACTGGGCCGAGGTCTATACCTCGCTGCAGACAGGCGTTGCAGACGGCCAGATGAACCCGATCCCGATCGTCAAGTTCGCCAAGTTCGATGAAGTGCAAAAATACCTGACGCTGACCAACCACCTGTTTACGCCCTATGTGTGGATCTTCAACAAGCAGTTCTTCGACGGCCTGTCGGCTGCGGAGAAGGATGTCGTGAAGGCCGCCGCCCGGTCCGCGATCGTGGCCTGCCGCGGCATCAACCGCATCATCGAGGCCTCCGACCGCGGTCTGCCGGCTTTGGCGCAGAAGATGCAGGTCTATACCCCGACGGCCGCCGAGATCGCAAAGTTCCGAGAACTCGCACAACCGGCGGTCAAGGCGCAAATCGCCAAGAGTTTCGGTGCGGAAGGCGAGGCACTGATGAAGGAGTTCCAGGCCGCCGTCGACAAGGCTGCCAAGAACTGAGCCCATCCATGATCTCCACGATCCCGGACCTGAAGGTCAACGCCGGGCGGCTGCACGGCCGCCTGGCCGAACTGGCGGCAATCGGAGCCATCGAGGGCGGCGGGTGCGCGCGCCTGGCCCTGTCCGACGAGGACAAGGCGGGCCGCGATCTGGTCTGCCGCTGGATGCACGAACTCGGATTGAACGTCACGGTTGACGGCATCGGCAACGTCGTCGGCGTACGCCAAGGTCGCCGCGGCGGCCCGGCGGTGATGGCCGGCTCGCACATCGACACCGTACGCACCGGTGGCCGCTTCGACGGCAACCTGGGCGTGCTGGCCGGGTTGGAGGTCGTTGCAACACTCAATGAAAACGGCATCGAGACCGAGCATCCGCTGGCGGTCGCCTTCTTCACCAACGAGGAGGGGGCACGCTTCGCGCCGGACATGATGGGCAGCCTGGTGTTTACCGGCGAACTGCCGCTGGAGACGGCGCTGCAGACCCGGGGTATCGACGGCAGCAGCGTCGGCGAGAACCTGGCCCGCATCGGCTACGCCGGCGGCGCGGCGTTACCGGCGAGGGCGCCGCGCGCC
>JARKNW010000158.1 GCA_029976075.1 Pleomorphomonas sp. | reverse complement strand
CTGAAGCTCGGCCTCAGCCGGACCGTGCCGACCCCGCATACCCGCGTGCTGGTGGTCGACATCGCGCTCGGCGAGCGCCAGCTGACGCTGGGTCTGGTCGCCGACCGCGTGTTCGAGGTGGTCGCCTTCCGGGACGACCAGTTGGAAGCGGCGCCGGACATCGGCATCAGTTGGAATTCCGACTACATCGACGGTGTCGTCCGGCGCGATCAGGGCTTCGTGGTCATCATCGACCTCGGAAGGCTCCTCACGGCCAAAGACCTCGCCTCCCTCGGCGGCACGGACAAAAACCGCGCCGTCGCCTGAAACAGACCTGTGAGGCGGCATCCGCCGCCTCGCCAAAGACTCTTCCTACATGCTGCATGGTCAGCTCGCCCAGTACCAAGCCCTATTTCGCGCTGACACCGTCGGTACAGAAAAGGACTGGGGAGCTCCTGCCGAACAAGAGATCAAAGCGCGTTGGCGTCTGTGAAATAGGGGATTGAGTTCATGCGTATCACCATCAAAGCGAAGTTGGGGGCGGCCTTCGGCTTCGTGATCCTGCTGACGGCAGCCATGGCTGCCCTAGCCGTCAATGACCTCTCTTCGCTGAACACAGCGATCACTAATCTGATCAACGGGCCAACAGCCGACCTCGGGAACATTCGTGTTCTGACCAACGAGTTCAATGCCGTAGTCCGCAACGAAAAGAACGCGGTCATGAGCACTGACTCTGACCAGATCGCATCTCTCCACCAGAAAATAAATCAGAGCACTCAGAAGATTCGTGATGTAGCGGACAAAATCGCAACATCTACCGATCCCAATGTCGTTGCCGCGATCAACAAGTTCAAGCCACTCTTCGAAGAGCGCGTCCCGCTCTCCTCCCAAATACTCGATCTCGCATCTCTCAACACTGCGGAATCCAATGCGCAGGCCGCAAAACAGAGCATGGGCAAAGCCCTTGATATCAGTTATACGATCTATGGAGTACTCGACGAAGTCGCCGCCGACATCGATGCCAATCTCAAGAATACCGACGACGCAACAGACGCCGAATACGCCCAGTCCCGCAACATACTCCTCGGAGCCATCGGTCTGCTCTGCGCATTCTCTTTGGCTGTTGCCTTTTGGATGTCCATCTCGATTAGCCGTAGTCTTCGTAACGCTGGCAATGTCATGGGCCGGGTTGCCGATGGCGACCTGACGTGGAAGGCGGAGAAGCTGCCGAAGGACGAAATTGGCGACCTGCTGCTCCTCGTAAATACCATGGTGGAGCGTTTGCGTTCGGTGGTGGCCGACGCGCTTGTCGCCTCCGACAACGTGTCGGCCGGTAGCCAGCAGTTGTCGTCGGCCTCCGAGCAGATCGCGCAGGGGGCAACGGAACAGGCATCGTCGGCCGAGGAAGCCTCCTCGTCGATGGAAGAAATGGCGTCCAACATCAAGCAGAACGCCGACAACGCCGCCCAGACCGAGAAGATCGCCCGCCAGTCGGCCAAGGACGCCGAGACATCGGGCCAGGCCGTCACCCAGGCGGTCGCCGCCATGCAGACGATCGCCGAGAAGATCGGCATCGTCCAGGAGATCGCCCGCCAGACCGACCTTCTGGCGCTCAATGCCGCTGTCGAGGCGGCCCGGGCCGGCGAACACGGTCGTGGCTTCGCCGTCGTCGCCTCGGAGGTGCGCAAGCTCGCCGAGCGGTCGCAGGCCGCCGCCACCGAGATCTCGCAGATGTCGGTCGACACCGTCGCGTCCGCCCAGCAGGCCGGCGACATGCTCAACCGGCTGGTGCCGGATATCCGCAAGACCGCCGAACTGGTGTCGGAGATCTCCGCCGCCTGCCGCGAGCAGGATATCGGCGCCGCCCAGATCAACCAGGCGATCCAGCAGCTCGACAAGGTGACGCAGCAGAACGCCGGCGCCTCCGAAGAGATGTCGGCCACCTCCGAAGAGCTGGCCGCCCAGGCCGAGGAACTGCAGGCCTCGATCGCCTTCTTCCGCGTCGACAACGCGGTCGCCGGCGTCAAGACCGCCCAGCGCAAGGCACCCGGACAGGCCGCAAGGCCGACCGCCGGCCAAACCCCGGTTCGTGCCTCGCAGTCGGCCGCGCCCGTCAAGAAGGCTGTCAATGCCGGCCGGATGCAGCGTCCAACGGTGAAAGCCCAGCAGGAGGCGGTGCGCGGCTTCGCGCTCGACCTCGACATGGGCGGTCCGGACGACGACGACGCCGACTTCCGGGAAAGCGCCTGATCATGACGGCTCGTTCCTCGGAGACCCAGTATGTCACCTTCGCGCTCGGCAGCGAGGTGTTCGCGGTCCCCGTCGCCGTGGTGCGGGAGATCCTCGACCATGAGGAAAGCTTCCGCATCCCGAACGGCCCGGACTATCTGATCGGCCTGCGCGACGTGCGCGGACAGGGCGTGCCGGTGATCGACCTCAGGCTGAAG
>JARKNW010000153.1 GCA_029976075.1 Pleomorphomonas sp. | reverse complement strand
CTTCAATGCCAAGCGCGCCACCTCGGTCGCCGAGATCAACGAGGCCATCAAGGCCGCCGCGACCTCCGGCCCGCTGAAGGGCGTCCTCGGCTTCACCGATCAGCCGAACGTGTCCAGCGACTTCAACCACGACTCGCACTCCTCGATCTTCCACATGGACCAGACCAAGGTCATGGACGGCACCCTCGTCCGCATCCTCTCCTGGTACGACAACGAGTGGGGCTTCTCCAACCGCATGGGCGACACCGCCGTCGCCATCGGCAAGACCCTCTGAGTTAGAACCACCTTCAGAATCAATGGCCCCGCCTGCAAAGGCGGGGTTGTTTTATTCTCTGCCGAGAACTGTCTGCGTGGCTGCCTTGCAGCAACGCGACAGAAGCCGCACTTCCCCTCCCCGCGGCCTTGTGTGTATACGAAGGCAACACTGACGAGGACTTTCCCTTAAGGGCCAAACCGATAGGGATTTTCCGGCCAGACGGTTCAACGGTCGACAGACGTCAAGGAGCAGACATGAGCGCGCCGGCATCATCGCGAACGGGCAGCAATCCGAAAATCCGCCGGCGTCAGACCAAGGTGGTCGCAACTCTCGGCCCAGCCTCCGGCACCATTGAAGTGATCCGGGAACTGGTCGCGGCTGGTGCCGACGTGTTTCGGCTCAACTTCAGCCACGGGGCTCACGATGAGCACCGCGCTCGCTTTGACATGCTTCGGCAGGTGGAGACCGAGACAGGCCGGCCGATTGCCGTCATGGCCGACCTTCAAGGTCCGAAGCTGCGCATATCGACCTTTGCCGACGGCTCGATCGACCTCGTCGAAGGGCAGACATTCCGCCTCGATCTCTCCACCGAACCAGGCGATACGAACCGCGTCGGACTGCCGCACCCGGAGATTTTCGCGGCTCTCAAGCCCGATACAGACGTACTCCTGGATGATGGCCGGGTTCGCCTGCATGTCGTGAGTTGCGCCAGCGACCACGCGGTAACCACTGTTGTCAGTGGTCGCGCCTTGTCCAACCGCAAGGGCGTCAACGTTCCGGACGTGGTGCTGCCGCTGTCGGCATTGACGCCCAAGGATCGCAAGGACCTTGCGTTTGCGCTCGATCTCGGCGTGGATTGGGTAGCCCTTTCCTTCGTCCAGCGCCCTGAAGACCTCGTAGAGGCGCGCGGGCTCATCGGCGGCCGGGCGGCACTGCTCGCCAAGATCGAAAAACCGCAGGCGATCGACAGCCTCAGCGCCATCATCGAGCTTGCCGATGGCGTCATGGTGGCGCGCGGCGACCTTGGCGTGGAGATGCGCCCGGAAGACGTGCCGACGCTGCAGAAGCGCATCGTCCGCGAGGCACGCCAAGCTGGCAAGCCAGTGATCGTCGCCACGCAGATGCTGGAATCGATGGTCACCAACCCAGCACCGACGCGCGCCGAGGCCTCCGACGTCGCCACCGCCGTGTTCGATGGCGCCGACGCGGTGATGCTTTCTGCCGAGACGGCTGCCGGCGCCTATCCGGTTCCCGCCGTCGCCATCATGGACAGCATCGCCCAGCGCGTCGAGCATGATCCGCTTTACCGTCAGATCATCGAAGCGCAGCGGCTGCCGTTCGGGGCGGAGACGTCATCGGACGCCATCACTCACGCCGCCAAGCAGATCGCCGGTGCGCTCGATGCCAAGGCGATCGTCACATTCACCGCCACCGGCTCGACGACACTGCGCGTCACTCGCGAGCGTCCGGGCGTACCGGTGCTTTGCGTAACACCGGACCTCATCAAGACGCGCAAGCTTATGCTGGCCTATGGCGTCCTGGTCGTTCCAAGCCCTCTGTTCCGCCGTTTCCAGGACAAAGTGAACTGCGGCGTTGCGTTGGCCCGCGATCTTGGCATCGCAGCGCTTGGAGATACGCTTGTTGTCACCGCTGGCGAGGGCGTGCCGGGATCGACGAACGTGTTGCGCATCGTCACCGTCGGCGAAGCGGCTTTTTGATGTCGGGAGAAGGCGCCTGCTGAAGGCAGGCGCATCCGCTCAGAGTCAAGTTCGCCCCGGTGCGCGTCCATATGCCGGGACGGCAACGAGTTGGGAGCACCGTTCCAAATACCGCCATCTTGATGCCTGTTGGATCGCTAGTCCGGATCAACAGACTGGGACGTTGTTGTCCCGTTGGAAACCTTCGCATTTCTCTCCTCTTTACATTTGGACGCCGGTCGGTATCGCTGACGCGAGATAAGTTGAACCGGAGACACCCCAAATGGCGGACAATACGCCTGGACAGGCCAACGCACTTCTCGGCCTCGACGCCTATGCACCAGCCGAAATCCAGGACAAGGTCGAAAAGCTCGGCGTCAAGAAGGCTCGCATGCCGACGCTGGCCAGCGGAGCACTGGCGGTCGTCGCCGGAGGGTCGATCGGTCTTGGCGCGCTCTTCTTCGGGATCGTGCTGGCAGACCCCACGCTCGGTTTCGCCGCCCAGCGTTTGCTCGGCGGCCTGGTGTTTACTCTTGGCCTGGCGCTGGTCATGATCGGCGGGGCCGAACTGTTTACCGGCAACTGCCTGATCATCATGGCTTGGGCGAACCACCAGCTTCGCACCATCGAAGTCCTGCGCAACTGGGCAATCATCTGGGTTGGCAATCTTCTGGGTGCGCTCGGCCTCGTCTTCCTCGTTTACATGGCGCACACAGCCGCCCTGAACAACGATGGCTTTGGCAATGGGCTGATCAAGCTGGCTGTTGGAAAGGTGGCACCCGATGCCGTGACCATCTTCTTCAAGGGTATCCTCTGCAACATCCTGGTCTGTCTGGCGGTTTGGCTGAGCTATGCCGGCCGCTCGGTAACCGACAAGCTGTTCGGCATGGTCTTGCCCGTGACAGCCTTCATTGCAGCAGGCTTCGAGCACTGCGTCGCCAACATGTTCATTCTGCCCTACGCATGGCTGTTGGTTCAGACCGGGCATGTTCCGGAAGGTATCGATGTTTCGGTCCTGACCGTTGGAGCGATCATTCACAACATCGTTCCCGCCACGCTCGGCAACATTGTCGGAGGTGCCGGATTCGTCGGCGGCATCTACTGGCTCGTTTACCGCAAGGCTTTGGGTGGGCTGACGCCGCTACGGTCTTAGAGCGCTGTCCGATCTGATTGAATCAGATCGGCGCTATAAGCTTCTGCTTCATAAGCATCATCTTATCGAACCTCGTTTCACTCCGGTCGGATGATACTCTAGAACCGCGTGGAGTGCAGGGCAGGTCTTCCCGCAACGGATAACCATTTGGAATTGTTCGAGCGACCGGCGCTGCATGAACCGCAACACAGATCCGCAAGCCTGCATGGCTCGGGCAATCGACCCGCCAGGATGGAGAGGGCCCCAACCGGGGCCTTCTCTTTTTAGTTGTACAGAATAGAGTCAGAAGGTAGCCCTCCCGGCATCAGCGGCGCAGTTTGATCAACCGCTCGTTCCCATAAAATTGGCTGTTTTCATTCATATTTTTAAAAATCGCACTATTCAGCTGATTTTTAAAAGGTTTCAGTCTTCTATCTACTTTTAGCACCAGAAGGCCTTGCTGCAGAGAGAGAACGGCGGGACTCAACCAAAAGAAGTATGCCGCTTACAGGATGCTGATCGTCAGTCTGTGCAGAGCCCATGAAGAAGCCCGGCAATAGCGCAGGATTACTTACTTAACCTTTGAACTCATATATTACATGAAGGTTGCGAAGCGCTTGCAAATCACCCTGATTTCGCAGGACCACGTAAGTGATTTATGTTATACGTTCTCGGACGCATAACTTTCCGGCCATCGAGCTGGTGACAAAACTGGAGAGAAAGCCATGAACGTCTATGCGCGCGAACCGTTCGATACCCTCGATACGGAGCTTTCCGCCCAGGACCCCTGGCGCGGCTTTCTTCCTGGAACCTGGACGCGTGATATCGACGTCCGCAGCTTCATCATCGCCAATGTCACCCCTTACGAGGGCGACGCCCGCTTCCTCGCCGGCATCACGCCACGCACAGCCGACCTTTGGGAAAAGCTGAAGGTTCATCTCAAGGCCGAGCGCGACAAGGGCGGCGTTTTGGACGTCGACGTCTCAACCCCCTCCTCCATCACGTCGCACCGGGCCGGCTACATCGCCGAGGATCTGGAGCAGATCGTCGGGCTTCAGACCGACGCGCCGTTGAAGCGCGCCATCATGCCGTTCGGCGGCTACCGCATGGTCAAGAACGGTCTCGAGGCCTACGGCTTCAAGGCTGACACCTCGCTCGACAAGGTGTTCCCCAAGCTGCGCAAGACCCACAACGATGCGGTCTTCGACGTCTACACGCCGGAGATGCTGGCCTGCCGCAAGTCCGGCATCATCACCGGTCTCCCCGATGCCTATGGCCGCGGCCGCATCATCGGCGATTATCGCCGCGTCGCCCTTTATGGCGTCAATCGTCTGATCGAGGACAAGCAGGCCCAGCTCAAGAGCTTCGAACTCGCCACCATCGACGAGGAGGTGCTGCGCGCTCGCGAAGAAACTTCCGAGCAGATCAAGGCATTGAAAGAGCTCGTCAAGCTTGGCGAGATCTACGGCTTCGACCTCACCCGCCCGGCCCTGAATGGCCGCGAAGCGGTACAGTGGACCTACCTGGCCTATCTCGCAGCGGTGAAGGAAGCCAATGGCGCCGCCATGTCTCTCGGCCGCGTCTCCAGCTTTCTCGACATTTTCATCCAGCGCGACATCACTGAGGGCGAACTCAACGAGGCCGAAGCGCAGGAGCTGTTCGATCACTTCGTGATGAAGCTCCGCATCGTCCGCTTCCTCAGGACGCCGGAATACGATCAGCTGTTCTCGGGCGACCCGACCTGGGTGACCGAGTCCATCGGCGGCATGGCCATCGACGGCCGGCCTCTGGTGACCAAGTCTTCCTTCCGCATGCTGAACACGCTGAACACCCTGGGGCCGGCTCCCGAGCCGAACCTCACCGTGCTCTGGTCCGAGCATCTGCCGAAGGGTTTCCGCGACTTCTGCGCGGAGACCTCCATCAAGACTTCGTCGATCCAGTATGAGAACGACGACCTGATGCGCCCCTATTGGGGCGACGACTACGGCATCGCCTGCTGTGTCTCCGCCATGCGCATCGGCAAGCAGATGCAGTTCTTCGGCGCCCGTGCCAACCTCGCCAAGACGCTGCTCTACGCGATCAACGGCGGTCGCGATGAAAAGAGCGGCGCGCAGGTCGGCCCTGCCCTCGCCCCGGTGGTCGGCGACTACCTGGAATTCGAGGACGTCAAGGCCAAGCTCCTTCCGATGATGGAGTGGCTCGCCCGCGTCTACGTCAACGCCCTCAACTCCATCCACTACATGCACGACAAGTACATGTACGAGCGGATCGAGATGGCGCTGCATGACCGCGACATCCTCAGGACCATGGCCTGCGGCATCGCCGGTCTGTCGGTTGCCGCCGACAGCCTCAGCGCCATCAAGCACGCCAAGGTCAAGATCATCCGCGACGAGCGCGGTCTCGCCACCGACTTCGAGATTGAAGGCGAGTATCCTGCCTTCGGCAATAACGACGACCGGGTCGACGAGATCGCCGTCTGGCTGACCGAGACGTTCATGGGCTGCATCCGCAAGCACAAGACCTATCGCAACGCCATGCCGACGCAGTCGATCCTGACGATCACGTCCAACGTCGTCTATGGCAAGAAGACCGGCAACACGCCTGATGGCCGCAAGGCTGGCGTGCCCTTCGCACCGGGTGCCAACCCGATGCACGGCCGCGACAAGAACGGCGCCGTCGCTTCAATGGCCTCAGTGGCCAAGCTGCCCTACGCCCATGCCCAGGATGGCATCAGCTACACCTTCTCGATCGTTCCGTCGGCTCTTGGCTCGACGGACGAGGATCGTGTGAACAACCTCGATAACCTGCTCAGCGGTTACTTCCTGCAAGGCGGTCACCACATCAACGTCAACGTATTCGACCGCGAGACGCTGGTCGACGCCATGGAGCATCCCGAGCTCTATCCGCAGCTGACCATCCGCGTGTCGGGCTACGCGGTGAACTTCATCAAGCTGACGCGCGAGCAGCAGCTCGATGTCATCAGCCGGACCTTCCATGGCGCATCAAACTAACCTCCTCGACCTCCGGGACGCCCACGGCGGCGCCCCGGTCGTCCACGCCGAAGGCGGGCATGCCCACCCCGCCCGCCGTCCCGTGGCCCACGGCTTCGTTCACTCCAAGGAAGCCGGTGGCGCCGTCGACGGGCCGGGTATCCGGTACGTGCTGTTCGTATCTGGCTGCCCGCTCCGCTGCCAGTACTGCCACAACCCTGATACCTGGCACATGCGCAAGGGCAAGCAGACCTCGGTCAACGAGATCGTTGCCGAAATGGCCAGCTACTCCAACTTCCTGAAGCGCGCCAAGGGCGGCATCACCATCACCGGCGGCGAGCCGCTGACGCAGGTAGAGTTCACCGCCGAGATCTTCCACGCCGCCAAGGCGATGGGTCTTCACACCGCGCTCGACACCTCCGGCTTCCTCGGCAAGCGCGTGTCCGACGAGATGCTAGAGGACATCGACCTGGTGCTGCTCGACATCAAGGCGTTCACCGAGGAAACCTATTTCGAGGTGACCGGTGCCCAGTTGCAGCCGACGCTCGACTTTGCCCGCCGCCTGTCGGCTCTCGGCAAGAAGATCTGGCTGCGCTACGTGCTGGTACCGGGCCTGACCGACAAGCTCGATGAAATCGGGGGGCTTGCCGCCTTCGCAGCCGAGCTCGGCGTGGTCGAACGTGTTGACGTGCTGCCCTTCCACAAACTCGGCGAATTCAAATGGAAGGAATGCGGCCGCGACTACAAGCTGGCTGACACCGAGCCGCCGTCAAGCGAGCTGGTCGAACAAGTGCGCTCGATCTTCCGCAGCTACGGCCTGAAGGCCGGCTGACAAATATCGTTCAGTCTAGAAACAGCCGGGGGCGCCGAAGCGCCCCCTCTTTTGCTTTCTTCGAGAGAACTCAAGCGGCGGCAAGTTCGCCCTTGCGCTTCTCGACCACCTTCTGAGCCACAGGGCCGGTGATTTCCTGCAGATGATCGAAGGCAGCTTCGAAGGTGCCGACGCCTGCAGTTGCCGATCGCAGTTCGACAATCAGCATGCCCATCTCGGCCTGCGGGATCAGAGCCTCCGTGACGTCCCAGCCTTGCCAGCCTTCACGACCGTCGAAACCGAGGAGCTGGCCACGCCGACCGGTGACGATCTGGTTGACGCGGGCTGTGAAATCGCTCGGCCCATAGAACTTCACCTTCAGGATCGGCTCCAACAACACCGGCGAGCATTGTGGCAGACCTTCCCGCATGCCAATGCCGGCAGCCGTCTTGAAGGCCATGTCCGAGCTGTCGACCGGGTGGAACGAACCATCGGACAACGTCACCTTGACGTCGACCAGCGGGAAGCCCAACGCACCACGCTTCAGGCTGTCCACAACACCCTCCTCGATTGCCGGGAAGAAGTTCTTGGGAACCGCGCCACCGGTTACCACTTCGGCAAAGGTGAAGCCCTTGCCTCGCTCCTGCGGCTCGATGGTCAGCACGCAATCGCCAAACTGACCGTGACCACCCGATTGCTTCTTGTGGCGGCCGCGCACGGTGGTCGACGATTTGATGGTCTCCCGATAGGGAATGATCGGGTCGCGCGTCACCACCGAGACGCCAAACCGGTTCTGCAGGCGCTCGAGCTGGACGCGCAGGTGCATTTCCCCCTGCCCCTCGATACGTGTTTCGGCCGTGTCGGCATCCTGAATGACCACCAGCGACGGATCTTCTTCGGCAAGACGACTGAGCGCCGTCGATAGCTTGACGTCGTCCTTGGCTTCCTTCGATGCCACCACCATGGAAATGACCGGCGGCGGCGGGGCGAGCGGAGCGAGCTCCTTCGGCGAAGTCTTGCCGGATGTGAGTGTCGAGCCGGTCTCGGCTGGGTCAACCTTGCCGATGCCGACCACCGCACCGGATGCGGCTTCGGCAATCTTGGTCGGCGTTCCCGTTCCCAGCGCATAGAGACCGGATACGCGACCGACATTGCCATCGGCGGCCGTCAGTGCCACGCCGTCGGTCAGCTTGCCCGACAGCACACGAACAATGGACAGCTTGCCGGCATGCGAGGTCTGTACCGTCTTGGCGACCTGGACGATGGCATCGGCTCCGGGGGTAAGGCCCAAACGGGCGCGCGTTTCCTCGATACCGGCAGCGTCATGGCGCAAGGCTTTCAACAGGCGGGTAACGCCGTTGCCGCGCTCTGCCGAACCAATGAAAACTGGCGTGATCTGACCTGAGCGCATCTCCTTGCGCAGGTCCTGGAAAATCTGGCTGCGGTCGGGTGCCACATCGGACAGCAGTTCCTCCATCAGATTGTCATCATAATCGGCGAGGCGCTCAAGCATTTCATAGCGAGCGGCCAGTTCGTCCGCCTGATGATCGGAGGGAATGGGCACTTCCTGGCTTTCGGCATGCTCGCGGTAGACCAGGGCGCGCTCAAGTGCCAGCTCGATCGTGCCGATGGTGATGCCATCCTTCCAGATCGGGATCTGGCGCAGGACCAGGGGGGTGGTCGACGCCGACTGCATCAGCTTCAGAGTGTCGCGTAGTGTCGCGTCGGCCTTGTCGATCTTGTTGACGAACAGCACATGCGGAACGCCGGCGACTTCGAGCTGGCGAAGGACGAGCTGCAGCGCCGGAATCTTCTTTTCGTCTGCCTCGCAAACCACAACCGCCACGTCGGCCACGGCGAGGACTGGCTGCATCTCGAAGGCGAACTCGACGAAACCTGGGCAATCGAGGAAGGTGTAACGGTCGCCGAGGAACTCGGCATCGGCCGCATTGAGGTCGACACCCATTCCGTGGGCGCGCGCCTCCTTCGAACGGTCACCGACACTGGTGCCTGCTGCCACATTGCCGGCCTTCGGAATTGCCCCCGTCCGCTCGAGGATTGCTTCGAGCAGCGTCGTCTTGCCGCTGCCGTGTGGCCCCACGATGGCAACGCAACGGGGGCCGGATGCTCTGCCGCTGGCGGTTGTTCCGGTATGTCCTGACATGGCTGACCTCCACAGATGTTTCCGTTATGTTCTCACCTGTTCAATTCCGCAGCCCCCCGATTTTCGGGACTGCGGACCATTCATGCTCGGATCGGACACCTCTCCTTGGATGTCCCAACGAGGCGAGAATGTGCCTGTTTTCAAGGCTTGGCAATACGGGCAAGCGGCAGCCGGCTGCGAACCCGACTAAGGGATGAAGGCCGTCTCAAGCAACCAGATCGGCGAAAGCGGAAACGTCTGGGGTGACAGGAAATGCCGACGCGGAACATCGCCGCAATGTTGATGTCCCGCGTCGTTGGAGCCGGAACTCGTTCCTGGAGGAAATCGAACGAGCGCCGGGCAGACAGGAGTCAGAGGCCGTTTGGAGGCGGACTCAGTCGATGCGAGCCCACTTTGGAAGCATGTCGCCGTGGGCGCGGCAGAGGTCATCGACCAGTGACCAGATCTGGTCGAGATCCAGTTCGGCAGCCGTATGCGGATCCATCATCGCCGCGTGGTAGAGGTGCTCGCGGTTCTCCGTCATGAGTGCCGCCACCGTCAGTTCCTGAACGTTGACGTTGGTACGGATCAAAGCCGTGAGCTGCGGCGGCAGCTCTCCGATATAGGTCGGCTGAACACCAGAGGCATCAACGAGGCACGGCACCTCCGCGGCGCAATAATCGGGCAGCGAAGTAATGCAGCCGTTATTGCGGACGTTGCCGTAGATCACAGAGGGCTCGCCGGTCCAGACCGAGTTGATGATCTGGGAGGCATACTCGTGGCTCTCCTTGACCTCGACCGTATCGGAAGCCTTCAGGGTTTCAAGATCCTTGTCCCAGCGGGCGATCTGCTCGACACAGCGCTTCGGGTATTCATCGAGAGGAATGCCGAACTTCTCGATCAGATCGTCGCGTCCTTCCTTGATGAACCACGGCGTATACTCGGCGAAATGCTCGGAGCTTTCGGTGACGAAATAGCCGAGCCGGGTCAGCATCTCGTAGCGAACCTTGTTGGGGCAGCGCGGATTCCAGCTCGACGGCTTGGGATAGCGGCCCTCCCGGTAGCCTCGGACGAGATCAGGATAAAGGCTGCGATAGCTGCCGTCGACCTGCCGGTGCTCGAACTTCAAATAGAAAGCCATGTGGTTGATGCCGGCCGCCCGATAGCGGATCTCGGAGATCGGAATCTCCAGATCCCGCGCCAGTTCCTCTGCTGTACCCTGAACCGAATGACAGAGCCCGACCTGACGAATCTTCGGGTACTTGGCCGAGATCGCCCACGTGTTGATCGCCATGGGATTGACGTACTGAAGCAGCACGGCATCCGGGCAGACCTCCATCATGTCGGCGCAGATCGCCCAGAGATGCGGAACCGTGCGAACGCCGCGCATGATGCCGCCGACGCCCAGCGTATCGGCAATGGTCTGCCTGAGGCCATACTTCTTCGGAACCTCGAAGTCGGTCACCGTAGCCGGTTTGTAGCCGCCGATCTGGAAAGCCACGACGACAAAGTTGGCCCCATCGAGGGCTTTCCGGCGGTCGGTGTAGGTCTCGATCCTGGCCGGCGCATCGAGCAGCTTGACCAGACGGCCGACGACCATTTCGCTTTCGGCGAGGCGCTTTTCGTTGACGTCCATCAGGGCGATGGTGGCGCCCTTCAACGCCGGCCGGTGCAGCACGTCACCGATGATGTTCTTCATGAACACCGTCGAGCCGGCACCGATGAAGGTGATCTTGGGATTTGCCGCCATTTTCGCTTTCCTCCAGGCAAACGGATTACCCCACGAACCAGCACAGCCGGTCCGCCTTCGGGGGACAGGTTTGATGTTTTCTTTGAGGAACCCGGAGTCGGTGCCCTTGCGGCTGCTCCGGGTCCTTTCGGACGCCTCCTTGCCTCTTGCGCGAGACAAAGCGACGCCCGGAATTCTTGGGCCTACGCGGCGACCTCGAAAGCCGCCTTCACCAGCTTTTCCGTGTAGGCGGTCTTCGGCTTGAACAGGACATCCTCGACCGGCCCCTCCTCGACGATCTGCCCGTGCTGCATGACGATGACACGATGGCAGAGTGCCCGAACGACCTTGAGATCGTGGGAAATGAACAGATAGCTGAGCCCCCGTTCGTCCTGCAGCTTGCGTAACAGGTCGATGATTTGCGCCTGCACGGACAGATCGAGGGCGGAAGTCGGCTCGTCCAGCAGAATGAACTCCGGTTCGAGCGCGATGGCACGGGCAATGGCGATGCGCTGTCGCTGACCGCCCGAGAACTCATGCGGGAACCGGGAGAGAATGTTGGTCGGCAGCCCCGCCGCCGTCAGGGCATCGCGCACTCGGTCGAGCCGCTCGGCCCGACTCGCACCAATGCCATTGACGATCAGCCCTTCCTCGATGATCTGGCAGACCGACATACGCGGATTGAGCGATGAAAATGGGTCCTGGAACACCACCTGCATGCGCGAGCGAAGCGGTCTCAGCTCTTCCCGGCTCTTGCCATGGATCGGCTTGCCGTCGAAGAAGATCTCGCCGCCATCAGGGTCGGAAAGGCGGATCAATGCCTGACCGAAGGTCGTCTTGCCCGAGCCACTCTCTCCGACGATGCCGAGCGTCTCGTGGCGGCGCAGCGTCAGGCTTAGATTGTCGACGGCCACCAGTTCATGGAACTCGGCATTGAAGAAGCCACCCTTCTTCAACATGAAAGCGACCCGAACGTCCTTGCCTTCCAGAATGACCGGGGATGCCGCCGGCAGCGGATTGGCATGGCCGCGCGGTTCCGATCCCAGGAGATGCCGGGTGTAGGGATGCCTCGGATGCCCGAATAGCGCCTCGGTGGTGTTATGCTCCTTCACCTCGCCCTTCTGCATCACGTAGACATAGTCGGAGAACTTGCGGACCACCGTGAGGTCATGGGTGATCAGGATCACCGCCATGCCGTGACGCTGTTGCAAATCCCGAATCAGCTGGAGAATCTGTGCCTGGACCGTCACGTCGAGCGCAGTGGTCGGCTCGTCGGCGATCAGCACGTCCGGATTGTTGGCGAGCGCCATGGCGATCATCACGCGCTGACGCTGGCCGCCGGAAAGTTGATGCGGGTACTGGTTGATACGAGATTCCGGATCGGGAATGCGCACCTCGCGCAGCAGCTCGATCGCCTTCTCGCGCGCCTTGGCCTTCGACAGCTTCTGATGAATGCGGATGGCCTCGATGATCTGCGCGCCGATCGAGTAGACCGGGTTCAGCGAGGAGAGCGGCTCCTGGAAGATCATGGAAAGCCGGTTGCCGCGCAGCATACGCCGGCGATGCGGCGACCACTTCAGCACGTCGTCGCCATCGAAGAGGATGCTGGCACCGGGCGCGACACGGGCACGCTTTGACAGGAGGCCCATGATCGTCCGCGCGGTGACCGACTTGCCGGAGCCGCTTTCCCCCACCACGGCGATGGTCTCGCCGCGATAAAGCTGCATCGACACGCCACGCACCGCCTCTACCTCGCCGTCTTCCACCTTGAAGCGGACGGCGACGTTGCGGCAATTGATGATGGGATCTCCCCTGCGGCTGTCGTGATCGAACCGCACGTCCGGAGCGAGGTTTTCGTCTCTGTCCATGGTCGGCTTCCTCAATACGGATCGATCGCGTCGCGCAAACCGTCACCCAAGGCATTGAAGGCAAAGACGGTCACGAAGACGAAGGCTACGGGCGTCAGGATCCAAGGGTAGGACCCAATGGCCGAATAGTTGGAGGTATCCTGCAGCATCAGGCCCCAGGAAATCAGCGGCGGCTTCACGGCAAACCCCAGAAAGCCGAGAAAGCTTTCGAGCAGCACCACATTGGGGATGGCGAGTGTCACGGCAACGATGACGTGGCTCATGACGTTCGGGAAGATGTGCTGGAAGATGATACGGCGATCGCGAGCACCAATGGCGATGGCGGCCCTTACATACTCGATGCGCGCCAACGCCAGTGTCTTGCCGCGAACCTCTCGCGAAAGCTGCGCCCAACCAAGCGCCGACATCACGAAGATGACGAAGGCGAGGAACACCGATGTCGGTGCCGTCACCGGGATCAGTGAGGTCAGGGCCAGATAGAGCGGCAGTTGCGGAAAGGCCAAGACCAGCTCGACGAAACGCTGCATCCAGATATCGAAGCGACCGCCGAAGTAGCCGGAGACCATTCCGACCGTGGTCCCGACGACCGTAACGATCGATACCACCGTAAGCGCGATCATCAGCGAGATGCGTGAGCCGTAGAGCGCGCGCGACAACACGTCGCGGCCGAACTTGTCGGTGCCGAGAAAATGCACCGGCTTGCCGTCGGCGGCCCCGAACAGGTGGCGTTCCGCCGGAATCAGCCAGAGCAGCCTGTAGGGAGCCCCTTTGACGAAGAAGCCGAGATAGCGCGGGTTGTCATAGTCGGGCCCGATCAGCGGCTGGTAGGTGATGGGATCGAGCTCGGTCCCCTCGACCATGGGGTAGACGCGAGGCGTCAACGTCCACCCGCCATCCTTTACCGTGAACGAAATCGTCTCGGGTTGCGAATAGGCTATGTCGGTGAACTTCGGATCGACCGGCGACAAGAAATCAGCGAACAGGGCGATGAAGACCAGCAGGACGACCATCACCAAGCCAGCCATACCCGTCCATGAGCGCTTGAGGCGCCGCCAGACAAGAGCGATGTAGCTTTCGCTGCCGTGCTTTTCGACGATCTCCGCCGGACCATTGAGAGTGGATTCGCCAGGGACAAGCATCAGTTGGCTCCTCCACCAAGACGGATACGGGGGTCAAGCAGCGCCAGCAGCATGTCGGCAATGATGTTGCCAACGATCAGCGTGGCGGAAAGCACGAGCATGAAGGTGGCGGTGACATAGACATCGCCAACCACCATCGAGCCAACGATGGCTGGACCGACGGTCGGCAGGGCGAAAATGATCGCCGTCTCGATCTCTCCGGTCAGCATGTAAGGAAGAACCACACCCTGGTACATAACGAGCGGATGCAGGGCATTGGGCACCGCATGGCGAAGGATCACCGCCCCCTCGGAAAGCCCCTTGGCACGCGCCGTCTCGACATACTGGGCGTTGAGCGTATCGAGCAGATTGCCGCGCATGCCGCGCATGTTGTAGGCGTGGCCGCCGAAGGTGGCGATGGCGACCACCGGCCAGACGTGCTGCACGAGATTGACGAACTTGCCCCACGACCAGGGTGCGCCGCCGTATCGCGGAGAGAAGAAGCTGTTGATCTCGTTGACGTCGAAATGGAACACCAGGATGTAGACGATCACCAGTGCCATCAGGAAGCGCGGGACCGTCATACCCAGGAAGGAGATGAAGGACAGGAGACTGTCGATCCAGGAATACTGCTTTGTCGCCGCTATGATGCCGAACGATATGCCGATGACCGAAGCCAGGATGTGGCAGGTGAGCGCCAGAAGCAGTGTTCTCGGCAGACGCTCCGCCACGACGTCGGCGACCGGCCGGTTGTAGAAGAAGCTGCGGCCGAAGTCGCCCTGGGTGACCATGCCGACCACCCAGTTGACGTATTGGACCGGGATCGGCTTGTCCAGGCCGTGCTCATGGGCATAGGCCTTGGCCTGTGCGTCGGCCGCCTCGAATGTGGCGCCACCCTGGTTGATGAGCTGCGAACGAATGAAGTCGCTGTAATCGCCCGGCGGAGCCTGGATGATGGCGAAAGTGACGACGCTCAGAATGAAGAGCACCGGAATCGCCGAAGCGATGCGGATGAGCAAGAAGCGGAACATGGATCTGAGACTTCCTGACTCTTTGTCATGGATTTGAAGGACCCGCTCTGGACAAACGGGCTGGCTTGGATCGCCGTCACCGACGGCTTGAGATCGTAGGCTCCCTCGGACTCCCGGACAATTCTGCGGAGGTCTCGGAAAGAGGAGTCCCGGCGGCGGGGGGCACCGCCGGGACGATTGGCCATTCGAGTGGGAAGATTACTCGACGGGACCCTGGTCACCCGGCTTGCCGGGCAGCGAGTCCTTGGCCAGCTCGTAGTCGCCCTGCTTGTCGGCCGGGACGTACAGGCGCTCGCGCAGCACCGAATCTTCAGCCCAGTTGAACATGAAGATCGGGGTTCCCGGAGGAACGTTGTCGAACCGCTTGTTGATGATCAGAGCACCGGGGTACTCGGTCAGACCGACGCTGTTGACGTTGGTCGTCGCGACCTTGTTGTACTCTTTCATCAGGTTGGTGCGCTCGGCCACATCCTGTGTGGCGATGAACTTCTTGACGATGTCGACGAGCTGCTGCTCGAAGGGCATCAGATCAAGCTGCCCGCTTTCCGGAGCGCGATGGAACCAGGAAGTCTTCGGACCAACCGGTGCCAGTTGCTCGGTATTCTGCACAACTGAAGTGATTTCCGGTCCGTGGCGATTGATCGTCCAGTCGAACTTGCCGCCATAGTTGGCGTTGTCGCGCTGCTTGCCGTCGAGGGCGTTCAGAACGACGCGCAGGCCCAGCTTTTCCATCTGGCCGATGACGCCTTCGGCGAGGTTCTTGTCAGTGGAGTAGTCGGCACTGACCAGAAGCGTGATCTCGACGTCCTTGCCCTTCATGGGGCCGTCCGTGTAATTCACGATGCCGTTGCCGTCGGTATCCTTGAGGCCGGCCGCGGCCAGCTCCTTCTTTGCACCCTCGAGATCGAAGGGATAGTAGAGGGTGCTCTGACGATCATAGAAGCTCGAACCGGAAGAGATGCCGCCGGGGTAGATGGCGGTAAACGGCCCCTTCACGAGAGCCTGACCGAGCTTCTGCCGGTCGAGCCCCATGGTCACTGCCTTGCGGAAGTGCTCGTTGCGGTTCAGCTCACGCACTGCCTGGCCACGCGCATCGGGACCACCCCAACCGTTGGCCGAGAAGTTCATGTACAGATTGTATCCGATGAGGCGCGGTCCGAACTCGAGGCGGGCCGGAGCCGTCGGCTGCGCTGCGCGCTTCAGAGACTCGACGAAGTTTTCGGGCTGTTCGAGGTTGGAAATGTCGCCGGAACCAGCCACGGCCTGCACGTCGCGATCGGCCCAGGTCGAGAGCTTGAAGTGGACCTCATCGAGATAGGGCAACTGGTTGCCGTTCTCGTCGACCTTCCAGTAGTAGGGGTTGCGGCGCAGAACGATGATGTCGTCAGGGCGATAGATCACCGGCGACCAAGCGCCCATCACCGGCCAGTTCATATAGCTCGGCGGGAAGAAATTCTTGTACTGCTCGTAAGTGTTCTTGGAATACTTCGGATGCTGCGGCTTCAGCATGTGAGCAGGCCCCGGGCAGAAGGTGCCGTAGGCCATGTTGTAGAGATACTGCTTCGGAAAGGCTTCCTTGAAGGTCCATTCGACCGTGTAATCGTCAATCGCCTTCAGCGTCGTTCCCTCGCCAAACGTCGCCTGCCTCGCTCCATTGGTCGGAGACACATTGGGATCTAGGACGTTGTCTTCCCAGTAGAACATCACGTCTTCGGAGGTGAAGGGGACGCCATCGGACCATTTGGCGCCTTCGATCAGATGCATGGTCAGCTTGTGACCGTCGGTCGACCATTCCCAGCTCTTGGCGAGGTTCGGAAGCGGCTCCATATCCTCGGCCTTGATCTGGAACAGCGGCGCTGTGCGCGTCAGGCACTCGTACATGCCGATGTCGATGCCACCCCAGCCCTGCACCTGACCGGCCTGGTAGTTCCATCCCTCGGGACGGCCGCCGATGACATGGCGGAGCGCGTCGCCATAAACGCCAATGCCATTCGGCATGTTGCCAGTCTTGAAGACGAGCGGCTCCTTGGGCAGACGGTCCTTGACCGGCGGCAGGCGCCCCTTGTCGACGAAATTCTTGGTGATGTACGCGGGCTCATGGTAGGCGGAAAGCGCCTTGTACTCCCAGAGATCGCCGCGCGAGACGTAGTTGACCTTGCCTTGGCCCTGGAACGCCGGAGCCTCCGGCACGACGGTCAGCTCGGACGCGAAAGCGGCGGTCGCAAAGAACGACGCACCGAGCATCAAAGCCGACGTCAGTTTCATCCGATAAGTCATTCCGTCATGTCCTCCCTCATGGAGCCGATCACCGGATATGCCAGCGACCAGCAAATGCGATGGTCAGCGTCGGAACGCATCCCCCCGCGCTCTTCCCAAACCGACCGGTCTCCTCAACCATCCGATCGGTCTTCCCCACTGCGGCAGCGGTAAACCACCGCTCCGGCGCGGCTACCCGCGCCGGAAAATTCCAGCACGCAGGACTCCTCAGACCTTGGTGCGCGCCTTTTCCTCGCGGATCTCGTCGATTCCACGCGCCGCGCGGCGAGCAGCTCCCTGCCAATCGCGCGTCTTGACGGTCGACTTCGCGACCCTCTCCTTGGCGGCCTCGACGGCGTGCGCATATTGCGGCAACCAGCGTGCCTGGGCGACCAGCATTTCGTCCACCATCGCCCAAACTTCCTCGGGCGTGCAGATGGCACCGACCAGCGGGTCATGCAGTACGGCGAGCTTCAGCAGGTCGACATCGCCCGTTATCGCCGCATGGACCGACATCCGCTGGACATTGATCGACGACAGACAGGTAGCCGCGCAGGCTTCCGGCAGCGTGATACCAGCCACCATGTTGATGCCGAAGCGATCGACGAAGCCGGGCGACTCGATGATGCAATCCGCCGGCAGGTTGGTGATGATGCCCCGGTTTTTCTGATTGAAATGACCGCGGTAGACACGACCCGTTTCCAACGCCTCGATGATGTGGCTGGCGTGCTCGGTCGACCGCCGCTTGGGATCGATCTTTTCCTCCGCCTCCTTCAGGAACTCCGGGTACTCGGTCTCGAACCAGTTGCGCTGCTCGGTGGTAAAGCGCAGGTAGCCGCCCGTCTCGCCATGAATCCAGTCCGACATATCGATCCAGTTCATGATCTCGCCGGGCCGCTTGCGGTACCACGGCAAGTACTCGGATAAATGCCCGTTGCTTTCCGTGGAGTAGACGCCGAAGCGCTTCAGTACGTCGATACGGACTTTCTCCTGCTTTGAGTAGACCGGGTGGGCCTCAAACGCCGCGACGATCTCGTCCTTGGTCACCTTGCGGCCACGGATACGAACGTCGACGTACCATGTCTGATGGTTGATGCCCGAGCAGATGTAGTCGATCTCGTCGTGACCGACGCCGAAGATATCGGCGATCTGCTCGCCACCGTGCTGGACACCATGACAAAGACCGATCGTATCGACCTTGCCGTATTCGATGGCGGCCCACGTGTTCATGGCCATGGGGTTGGCATAGTTCATGAACTTGGCGCCGGTCTCGGCAACCTCTCGAATGTCCTGGCAGAAATCCAGGATCACCGGGATGTTGCGCTGACCATAGAGAATGCCGCCGGCGCAGATTGTGTCGCCAACGCACTGGTCGACGCCGTATTTGAGCGGGATGCGAATGTCGTCCTGATAGGCGTCGAGACCGCCAACGCGGACACAGGAAATCACATAACGCGCGCCTTCGAGCGCCTTGCGACGATCGGTGGTGGCGGTGATCCTGGCCGGGAGCTTATTGACTTCGACGATCTTTCTCAGGATCGTCGCGATCATCGTCAGATTGTGCTCCGAGATATCGGTCAGCGCGAACTCGACGTCGGCAAACTCTGGTACACAGAGAATGTCAGTGAAGAGCTTCTTGGTGAAGCCGACGCTGCCTGCGCCGATGATCGCAACTTTGAAGGCTGCCATGCTGTCCTCGTTCACTCGCCTAAATCGACCGGATGAAGGATACGCCCAGGCAATACGAAAGTATTACGCAGTCGACATGGTCGTTCTGCGTGCATCATCTTGTCCTGAGGGAAGTCCTGAGTTCCGTCCGTTCCGTTCTTCTTGTTGGGCGCATTAAGACGTAATATGGCATCCAAGGCCAGACGAGGATTGTGCTTCGATGGGTAATTCTGTGCTCGATAAACTGCGGCAAAATGGTCCGGGAATGACGACCATGTCACTGCCTCGGGGACGAAATCTGCTCCATACGATGCCGACCAGTACTGGCTATGATATTCAAACATCAAAGGAATATTCCTGGGACGGGCGAAAGCGCGGCCAGACGCCATTTACCGTTCTTCAGCACACGATTTCCGGACATGGAAATTTGCGCTACGAGGACAAGCACTATCGTATTGGCGAAGGAGAGGCCATGCTGGTGCTTGTTCCCCACAACCATCGGTATTGGCTTGAGGATGGTGGGCGCTGGGAATTCTTCTGGATTTCAATGAATGGCGAGGAAGCCCTGAGGCTGCATCGGTCCGTGATGGCCGTGACCGGACCGGTGCTCCATCTCAAGCCCCGGACGGTGGAAACGCTGGCCGACTGCTGCCTCAGGATGATGGAGGGTGAAGGCGAAACACCAGGCGCCGCTTCCGCCCTGGCCTATCGCGCCGCCATGGCGCTTTATGACGACGTGTTCGCCGGAACCTACACGGATGCTACCCAAGCGAGCCCGATGGCTCCCGTAATCCGGCACATCCTCAACAATCTTCAGAGCGACCTGTCAGTCGACGAACTGGCGGGGGTCGCCGGCCTCAGTCGCGCCCATTTCAGTCGCGTATTCACCGCCACAGAGGGACGACCTCCGTCGGAATATGTGCTGGCCGAACGGATGCGCCGCGCCGCCAAGTTGCTGGCCGTCAACACGGAAATATCCGTGAAGGAAGTTGCAACTCTGACCGGCTTCTCAGATCCCAACTATTTCTCAAAGGTGTTCCGGCGTTTCTTCGGCGCAAGCCCAACGGAGTTCCGGACGACCGGCATGTATGCGACGCAGACCATCGGCACGGATCGATGAGACGGCTACGCCAGCGAACTAACCACCGTTGGCGGCAATCCATGCGCCCAACGCATTGCGTTCCTCGCGGGTGATGCCCGTTTCATTGCCGAGTGGCATGACATCCGAATCGACGGCCTGCATCTTGATGAGTGGCGCGTAGCGACGAATGTGCTCGATGTCCGTGAAGACGAGACCCTTTGGGGGCTCCGTGAAGCCTTCGTGAGTCGGCTTGGCCGAATGGCACATGACGCAATGCGTCGCGGTGAGCCGCAAGATATCGGCATCGGTAACGGCAGAGCTATCGCTGGTAGCCTCGGATCGCGGGGCCGGGGCCGTGGCTATGACCGCCAGAGCCAGCGCGAATACAGCGCCGGGGAGCGCCCACCAGTACTTGCCGAAAGGATCTCCCGCCTCGTGCCGATTGAGAAGATGGCGCACCATACCGCCAACCACAAGGATCAAGGCAACCAGGAGCCAGCCATGCGGATGGCCGGTGAGTAGCGGGTAGTGGTTGGACACCATCATCAGCAGTACTGGCAGCGTCAGATAGTTGTTATGGATCGATCGTTGCCGCCCCTGCAACCCCAAGGCAGGGTTTGGTTTTTCCCCAGCCATCAGTGCGGCGGCGATCTTCTTTTGGTTCGGGATGATGATCCGGAACACATTGGCGGCCATCATCGTACCGACCAGTGCTCCGACATGAATGAAAGCGCCGCGCCCGGAAAAGACATTGCTGAACAGCGCAGCGAAGCCAACGATCATCAGGAAGACGCAGAAGACGACAAGACCGGGATGATCATCGGTCGTGTGCTTCATCAGGCCGTCATAGGCCAGCCAGCCAAGGAGCAGCGACAGCACCGAGATGGCGATCGCCTGCCAAGGCGCGAGATCGGCCACCGACGGATCGATGAGATAGGCGCGGGCATTGAAATAGTAGACGGTCGTCAGGAGCAGGAACCCCGAGACGAAAGTGAGGTAGGCTTCCCACCGGTACCACACGAGATCTTCGGGCAGCTCCTCGGGCGCAACCGCGTATTTTTCGACATTGTAGAAGCCACCGCCGTGCACCAGCCACGCCGTGCCGTAGACGCCCGGATTCATCCTTGCTCGTTTGCGGAGACTGAGGTCGAGAGCAATGAAGAAGAAGCTGGTGCCTATCCAGCCGATACCGACCACAAGATGGAACCAGCGGACGAGAATGTGCAGCCACTCGATGGCAAAACTCAGCATGTGGTGTCGGGTACCTCGAGGTGGACGCCACCCGGCCCAACAAGCAGGCATGGCGCATCCATACGCAATTAGCCGTAATCTAGTCCGAGGAACCAGCCCTAGGCAAGACGACCGTCAGATCGAAATGCCAATATTTCCGGCAGTTTGAGAAAGCAGCTAAAGCAATGGGGCCGCCCAGCGGCGACCCCACCCAAATGGCAACGAGACAATTAGCTCGCTCTGTTACTGCGGCAGCTTGTCGTCGACGCCCTTGACGTACCAGTTCATGCCAAGGAGATCGGCATCCGGGGCGACAACACCGGCAGCATAGCGCTCCTTGCCGCTCTGATCGGCGATCGGGCCGGTGAATGGGTTCCAGCCACCGGCGATCTTGGCCTGCGTCGCTTCGGCAAGCTTCTTGGTCTCGTCGGACATGTTGGCGTAGTCGGCCATATGGACGGTACCGTCCTTGATGCCTTCCCACACGTCGTCGGCCTTCCAGGTGCCGTCGAGAACAGCCTTCACCGCCTTGATGTAGTGCGGCCCCCAGTTATCGACGATGGCCGTCATCTGGGCCTTCGGCGCGAACTTGATCATGTCGGACGACTGGCCGAAGCCCTTGAGGCCACGCTCCTCGGCAACCTGAATGGCGGCAGTCGAGTCGGTGTGCTGGACGATGATGTCAGCGCCCTGGTCGAACAGAGCCTTGGCGGCGTCGGCTTCCTTGCCGGGGTCGAACCAGGAGTTGACCCAAACGATCTTGATCTTGAAGTCGGGGTTGATCGACTGGGCGCCGAGCATGAAGGCATTGATGCCCATCACCACTTCCGGAATCGGGAAGGAGACGATGTAGCCGGCGAGGGCCTTCTTCGACTCCTTGGCCGCGATCTGGCCGAGGATGTAACGGCCTTCATAGAAGCGGGCGTTGTAGAGGCCCATGTTGGGAGCGCTCTTGTAGCCGGTGGCATGCTCGAACTTCACTTTCGGGAACTTCTTTGCCACCTTCAGCTCGGCATCCATGAAGCCGAAGGACGTGCCGAAGACGACGCCGCAGCCTTCACGAGCGAAGCGCTCGAAAACACGCTCGGCATCCGGGCCTTCGGCGACGTTCTCGACATAGGCGGTCTCGACCTTGTCGCCCAGCTCCTTCTCGACGGCGAGACGACCCTGGTCGTGCTGATAGGAGTAGCCGAAGTCGCCGATCGGGCCGGTGTAGACCCAGCAAGCCTTGAGCTTGTCGGCAGCCGAGGCGCCTGAGACGGCGCCAACGGCGAGCGCCAGAGCCGTGCCGGCAAGAAGCGCGAGTTTCTTCATGTTCATTCTCCCCTGGTGTGGGCATTCCCACGGTCTGTCACGGTCTTGAATGAGGCGCCGGCCGACCGTACCGCCGGCGCTTGTCACGGAACGGCCCGCATCAGCGGTCGGGCACGAAGGATTTGCCCAGGCTGCTGGGCGTGTTGAACAGCGTGGCACGCCGGTTGCCAGAAATGGCGACCAAAACAATTACCGTTGCGAGGTAGGGCAGCATCGCCAGAAACTGCGACGGAAAACCGATGCCAAACGCCTGCGCATGGAATTGCAGCACAGTGACGGCGCCGAACAGATAGGCACCAATGGCAGCCCGCCACGGCATCCACGAGGCGAAAACAACCAGCGCCAGGGCAATCCAGCCGCGGCCCGCCGTCATGTTTTCCACCCAGAGCGGCGTATAGGCGACCGACAGGTAGGCGCCGCCAAGACCTGCCATGGCACCGCCGAACATGACCGCAAGGTAGCGGACGCCGATCACCGAGTAGCCGAGCGCGTGAGCGGAGCTGTGATTGTCGCCCACAGCACGCAGGATCAATCCGGCGCGCGTCCGGTTCAGGAACCAGGAAACACCGAACACCGCGACAAAGGACAAATAGACCAGGATATCCTGCCCAAACAGCACCTTGCCGACAAATGGCAGCGACGTGATACCGGGAATGTCCAGGCTGGCAAGCTTGATTCCCGGCTGTCCGACGAAGCTCTCGCCCATCAGCCCCGACAGACCGAGCCCGAACAAGGTCAGCGCAAGGCCAGATGCCACCTGATTGGCGACGAGGGTCAGCGTTACGAACGCGAACAGCAGGGAAACCAGTACACCGGCCACGGCTCCCCCGAGGATGCCGAGAAGCGGACTGCCGGTGGAAACGGTAACGGCAAATCCCGCCACCGCGCCCATGACCATCATGCCCTCGACGCCAAGGTTCAGAACGCCCGATTTTTCCACCACCAGTTCGCCGGTGGCAGCCAGCAGCAGCGGCGTTGCCGCAGTGATGATGGTGAGGATGATGGCCTCAAGCATGGGCGCCCTCCCCCTCGCGGCCGGTTACCAGCCTTACCTTGTAAAGGATCAGCGTATCGGCGGCGAGCACGAAGAACAGCAGGACGCCCTGAATGACGGTGGCCAGCTTCGAGGACATCTGCAAGGAAGTCTGGATGGCTTCGCCGCCGAGATAGGACGAGGCGATGACAAGACCGGCAATCAGAATACCAACCGGATTGAGGCGTCCCAGGAAGGCGACGATGATCGCCGTGAAGCCGTATCCCGGCGAAATGACCGGCTGCAGCTTGCCAATCTCGCTCATCACCACCATCATGCCGGCCAGTCCGGCCAGCGCCCCTGACAGGGCAAAAGCGAAAGTTGTCATCCGGCGATTGGAAAAGCCGGCGAAAGAGCCGGCGCGCGGGCTTTGGCCCAGGACTCGGATTTCAAAGCCCTTCAGCGTCGAGCGCATCACTACCGCCAGCACGATGACCAGAATGAGAGCCATGGGGGCGGAAAGATTGAGATAGATGCCGCCGACGTCGACGGCATTCAGCACCGCCCACTCATGAAAATCGATGGTGATCGGGAAGTTATAGCCCTGCGGGCTGCGCCAGGGACCACGGACCATCCAGTCGAGGAACAGGTTGGAACAATAGACCAGCATCAGGCTGGTCAGAATCTCGTTCGTTCCGAACGCCGTCTTCAGCTTGGCCGGGATCATCGCGAAAACAGCACCGCCTGCCATTGCCAGCAGCAGCATCAGCGGCAGAACAAGCGGATTGACGAAGTCCGGAAACAGGATCGGCGGGATCGAGCCAACGATGGCACCGATGGTGAGCTGTCCTTCTGCACCGATGTTCCAGTTGTTCGAGAGGTAGCAGACGGACAGGCCGAGCGCGATGATGACAAGTGGCGTCGCCTTGGTGATCAGCTGTTCGACGCCCCAAAGCGAGGTGATCGGCTCAAGGAAGAAATACCAAATGCCGGTGAGCGGATTGTGTCCCTGCGCTGCGAAGATAATGCCGGCAAACACTATGGTCAGCACGACGGCAACGACCGGTGAGAGCACACTCATCAGCCGGCTCTTCTCAGACCGCTTGACCAGTTCGAGGCGCATCATGCCGCCGCCGCTCCCTTTTTCTCGGCGCCGCCGGCCATCAACAGACCAACCTTTTCCGGCGTCAGCGTGTCGGCATCCTCTGCCTTCGACAGATGGCCGCGCGAAATGACCGCGATGCGGTCGGCGACCTCGAAAATCTCATCGAGGTCCTGCGAGATGACCAGTATGGCGGCGCCCTTGCGAGACAGGTCGATCAACGACTGACGAATGACCGCCGCTGCCCCTGCGTCAACGCCCCAGGTGGGCTGCGCAATGATCAGGATCTTAGGCGTGCGTTCCACCTCGCGGCCAACAACGAACTTCTGCAGGTTGCCGCCCGACAGCGAGCGCGCTTCGGGATCGACAACTCCCTTGCGGACGTCAAACAGGCTCGTCACTTTCTCGACGATGCGGCCAGCCTTGCCGAAACGGGTGAAGCCACGTCGGGCAATGCCCTCGCCGGTGCCATGGCGCGTCAGCACGACATTCTCGGACAGCTTCAGCGCCGGCACGGCACCATGCCCGAGGCGCTCTTCCGGCACGAAGGCGGCACCGAGAAGACGACGCTCGTTGATGTCCATCAGGCCGGCCGCCTCGCCGGCAAAGATCACCATGTCTTCCTTGTCGAGCAACTCCTCGCCGGACAACGCGTCGAACAATTCCTTCTGGCCGTTGCCAGCAATTCCGGCAATGGCGACGATCTCTCCCGAGCGAACCGACAGGTTCACGTTCTGCAGGGAAACGCCAAAGGCTTCCTGCGAGACCTGCGTCAATCCCTTGAGCAGAATGGCTTCCGGCCCGAGCTTGCCCTTTTCGCGGGTCACGCGGGTGATCTCATTGCCGACCATCAGTTGGGCAAGAGTATTCACCGTCTCGTTGCCGGGGTCTGCCTCGGCCACGACCTTGGCACGTCGCATGATGGTGGCATGGTGGCAAAGCACCCTCACCTCTTCCAGCCGGTGCGAGATATAGAGGATGGCGCAGCCCTCCGCTGCGAGGCGCCTCAACGTCACAAACAGCTGATCGGCCTCCTGCGGCGTCAACACCGAGGTCGGCTCATCCATGATGATCAGCTCGGGGTTCTGAAGCAGGCAGCGGACGATCTCGACTCGCTGTCTCTCCCCCACAGACAGATCGGCAATATGGGCGTTGGGATCGAGCGGCAAACCATAGTTGGTCGAAACACGGGCGATGGTATCGGCCAGCTCGCGCGTCACCTTGCAGTTCGGCAAAGCCAACGCGATGTTCTCCGCTACCGTCATCGCCTCGAACAGAGAGAAATGCTGAAACACCATGCCAACGCCGAGGGCACGCGCCTCGGCCGGCGAAGCCACCACTACCGGCTTGCCTTTCCAGAAGATTTCTCCGGCATTCGGTTGCAGCGACCCGTAGATAATCTTGACCAGCGTCGACTTGCCGGCACCGTTCTCGCCCAGCAACGCATGGATTTCGCCAGGCATGATCTTGAGGGATACGTCGTCGTTGGCAGCGAAGCTGCCAAATCGCTTGACGACGTGCCGGACCTCGAGAAGCGGCGTATCGCCGCCTACTCGACGGAGCCGTTCTCCGGTGCTGTCCCCAGTCCCTTCGCCCATCAGAGCTGTTGTCCCCGTTTCACCGCGCTTTGTCTATTTTCTGTGCAGCATAGAAGCACGATTTCGCCGACCGGACGCGCCAAAAGATTCAGCCGGAATGTCCGAATAATTGGGCAACCTGCCCATTTCCTGAGCTGCCGACCGATCGTCCGGCGTCGGACCCTCCGGCGGGGGTCGTACGAAGTTTCTCGTCCACAATCAACAGCTCTGCCACCACGGATATGGCGATATGCGCCGGTTCCTTGGAGTTTATCCCCGGCACACCGATTGGGCAGGTGAAAGCCCTGATGCTGGTCGCGGCATGTCCCAGTTCTGCAAGGCGATGTTCGAAACGGGCGCGCTTGGTGCGCGAGCCGATCAGGCCAACGTAGGGGAAGCGAGCTTCCGACAGAGCGGCATGCAGGATATCGAGATCGAGGCCATGATCATGGGTCATGATCAGCACGTAGGCATCTTGGGACGCTGCCTTCAGCTCGGCGGCCGGCGTGCCGCTGACCACGCGATCGAGGTGCGCGAGCGGCAAATCGGGAAAAGCGGCCGGTCGGTTGTCGATCCACCGGACGCGAAACGGCAGCGGCGCCAAAGCCAGCACAACGGCCCGCCCGACATGCCCCGCTCCGAACAGCAGCAGCTCGCGCAGGGGCTCGCCGAAGCTTTCCTCAAGCCTGCCCGCCATGTCGAGGGCGGCGGTCGGCGCAGATCGTTCGGCGCCGACGACAAGACGATCGATCGGCGCCTTGCCCGCAAAAACGGCAACCGTCTGAAACACCCCCTTAGCTTCGGCTTCGGCAAGTTGCGCGATGGCTGACTTCCGGGCCGCCGTAAAGGTCTCGATCAAGACGCTGACGGCCCCACCGCAACACTGACCGATGGAGGGACCTAGCGCCAGATCCAATCGTTCGCTGCCGTCGCGAGCCTCATGCAGGGAGCCGATGGCGCGCTCGATCGCTTCCAACTCCAGCCGACCGCCTCCGATAGTGCCGGAGATGGCCCCATCAGCCGAGACCACCATGCGAGCGCCCGCCTCGCGAGGCGTCGATCCCTTCGCCCCGACAACCGTCACCAGCGCAGCGACACCATCGCGGGCCAGTAGACGATGAAGCGGGGCGAAGACGTCTTTCATCCCTCGGTCCGCCGCATGAAGGACACCGCGCGCATGATCGATTCGGGTGTGGCCGGTGCATCGAGCGGTGGCACGACACCGGGTCTCAGGCTGGCAATGGCGTCAAAGACAGCCGAGAACACCGAGCAGGCCAGCATCAGGGGTGGTTCGCCAACCGCCTTCGAGGAATGAATGGTCTCCTCCCGGTTGGTCCCATCCCAAAGACGCGTGTTGAAGATCGCGGGCACGTCGCCAGCGGTCGGAATCTTGTAGGTCGACGGTGCATGTGTCGCGAGGCGGCCCTTGTCGTCCCAGACCAGCTCCTCGGTGGTCAGCCACCCCATGCCCTGAATGAAGCCTCCCTCGATCTGGCCGATGTCGATCGCCGGATTGAGCGAACGGCCGCAATCATGAAGGATATCCACCCGCTCCACCTTCATCTCGCCAGTCATCGTGTCGATGGTAACCTCGGCACAAGCGGCACCGTAAGCGAAATAAAGGAACGGCCGCCCCTCCGCCTTCTGGCGGTTCCAGTGAATCTTGGGCGTCGAATAGAACCCAGCGGCAGAAAGCTGAACGCGATTTTCGTAGCATGCCTTGGCGAGATCGGCGAAGGATACCGAACCGCCGGCGTGGCTCACCCGGCCACCGGCGAACACCACGCTCTCGGGCGGGGCATTGGTGGTTGCTACGAGATGGGCGATCATGCGCTCCTTGATCTCATCACAGGCAGCAAGAGCCGCCATGCCGTTGAGATCGGAACCGGACGACGCGGCGGTCGCCGACGTGTTCGGCACCTTCGAGGTGTTGGTGGCCGTGATCCGTACCAGATCGAGCGGAATGCCGAAGGCCTCGGCCGCGACCTGTGCGACCTTGATGTTGAGTCCCTGCCCCATCTCGGTGCCGCCGTGGTTGAGGTGGACCGAGCCGTCGGCATAGACGTGCACCAGAGCGCCGGCCTGATTGAGATGGGTCAGCGTGAAGGCGATACCGAACTTCAAGGGCGTGAGAGCGATACCCTTGCGGAGAATCCGATTCTTCGTGTTGAAGGAGCGGCACTCCTGCCGCCGCTTCGAATAGTCGCAGGAACTCTCAAGCTCGGCGATCAGCTCCGGCAGGATGTTGTCTTCGACCTTCTGGCCGTAAGGCGTCACGTCGCGGCCTGGGCCGTAGAAGTTGCGCTTCCGCACCTCCAGCGGATCGATGCCAGTCACGATCGCCAGGGTGTCCATGATGCGTTCAGCAGCGAGAACACCTTGCGGCCCGCCAAACCCGCGAAAGGCGGTATTGGTCACGGTATTGGTCTTGAGCCGTTGCGACTTCAGGGCAACGTTCGGGTAGAAGTAGGCGTTATCGGCATGAAAAAGCGTGCGGTCGTTCACGCCACCGGAAAGGTCGGCCGAATAACCGCACCGAGCCATGAAGTCGATATCGGCCGCGAGGATCTTGCCCGAACTGTCATAGGCGACAGAGAAGACAGTGGTCATGTCGTGCCGCTTGCCGGTCATGATCATGTCGTCGTCGCGATCGAGCCGGATCTTGCAGGGACGGCCGGTGACGCGCGCAGCCAGCGCGGCCAGACAGGCCCACTGGCTCGCCTGGCTTTCCTTGCCGCCAAAGCCGCCGCCCATGCGTCGCACCTCAACGGTGACCATGGCGCTCGGGACGCCGAGCACGTGGGCGACGCAGTGCTGCACCTCGGACGGATGCTGGGTCGACGAAAAGACGTGCATGTCGCCCGCCTCGCCGGGAATCGCCATGGCGATCTGGCCCTCGAGGTAGAAATGTTCCTGACCGCCGTTACGGATGACGCCGTCGAACCGGCGCTGGGCACTGGCAAAGGATCGGGCAACGTCGCCACGGCCATAGCCATAGTCGTCGAGAACGCGCAGCCCCTTGGCTTTCGCCTCCTCGATCGTCAGAACCGGAGGATCCGCCTCGCCCTCGAACAATGCCAGACGCGTCGCGCGGCGGGCGGCATCCCTGGTCTCGGCGACAACGCAGAACAGTACCTCACCCCAGAACTCCACCTCGCCTGCGGCAAGCACCGGATCGCCACCGATGGAGGTCGACCAGTCGTTGCGACCAGGAATGTCCGCGGCGGTCAGCACGGCAACAACGCCGGGGGCCTGCCTGACGCGATTCAGGTCGATGTCGCGGATTCGACCGCGCGCCATGTCCGGGCAGAACCCAGGCGCGAGATGCAGCGTTCCGGTCGGCTCCACCATGTCGTCGATGTAGACCGCCCGCCCCGTGACGTGCAGTAGCGCGCTGTCATGCGGCGTCGACCGATGAATGACCTTTTCGGCTTCTGTGTCGGGAGCTTGGACGTCGGGCGCACTCATCAGGCCACCTCGGATTCCGGCGCCTCGCGGCGGCCGATGACGCGGGTACGGCTGGTCGGCGCGCCGGCGCATTCGACAAGCGCCTTGGCGAGCAACGCCTTGGCGGTTTCCATGCGGTAGGCCGACGAAGCGCGCATATCGGAGATCGGCGCATAGTCGTCGCCGAGCGCCTCGATGGCAGCCCCCCAGCTCGCGGCACGCCCCGGCTGGGCACCGACAAGACGCGCTTCGGCCTGAAGTGCCCGCTTGGGTATTGCCGCCATACCGCCGTAGGCAATGCGCGCCTCGGTAATGACGCCGTCGTCGATCGTGAAACGGAACGCCCCCATCACCGCCGAAATATCCTCGTCGAAACGCTTGGATATCTTGTAGGCGCGGAACACCTGATTGGCGGCGAGCTTCGGTACCAGAAGGCCCGCGACAAACTCGCCCGGCTGTCGGTCCTGCTTGCCATAGGCAATGAAATAATCCTCAAGCGGCAACGCCCGCCCCTCCTCGCCATGGGCGAGCTCGAGCGTTGTGCCAAGCGCGATCAGCGCCGGCGGCATGTCCCCAATGGGCGACCCGTTGGCAATATTGCCGCCAATGGTGCCAACGGCGCGTACCTGCCGGGAGCCAACTCGGCGGATGAGCTCGCCAAGATCAAGGTCGAGCTCGGCGAAGACGGCGGATGCGTCCTCGTAGGTCACACCGGCACCGACGATCAACGCATCGCCGACATCCTCGATCTGCCGGAGCGCGGCAACGCGCCCGACATGAATCACTTGCGAAATCGGCCGCATTCCCTTCGTGACCTTGAGGCCGACGTCGGTACCGCCTGCGAGAATTGTCGCTTCGGGATATTTCACCACCAGCTGCGCCAAGGCGGACAGACTGGCGGGCGCAGCGAAGAAAGCACTGTTCGAGCCGATGAAAACGTCCTGACCATCGGCCAGGAACTGCAACAGACCTGCGGTCTGTGGCATCGCCTCGGTGAAGCGGTCGGCAGCCGGTCCGGCCATCGCCGCCAAAGCGGCATCCACGATCGGCCGGTAGCCGGTGCAGCGACAGAGGTTGCCCGCAAGTGCAGTGACGATCTCCTCGCGCGGTGGCGGGCCTTCGCGTCCTTCGTTATGGTACAGCGCAAACAGGCTCATCACGATGCCGGGCGTGCAGAAACCGCACTGCGCGCCATGAGCGTCGACGATCGCCTGCTGCACCGGATGCAACCGGCCGTCGGGCCATGCTATGTCCTCGACCGTGACGATCTCCTTGCCGTCCATGGCGCCGAGGAACTGGATACATGAGTTGACAGGCCGATAGACGACGCGCCCGTCGCGCCACTCGCCGAGGACCACGGTGCAGGCACCACAGTCGCCTTCGTTGCAACCTTCCTTGGTCCCAGTGGCGCGCTCACGAAGGCGCAAATAGTCAAGCAACGTCTCGGTCGGCTGGACCTCGTCGATTTCGACAATTCGTCCACGACGGACGATGCGAATGGAGTCGCGCATTGGCTCAGCTCCCGCGATAAGTGGAGTACCCGTAAGGCGAGATCAGCAGCGGCACGTGATAATGCGCCAATGCGTCGGCAATGCCAAAACGGATCGGAACGATGTCGAGAAAGGCGGGGTCCGCAAGGGAGTAACCGGCGCCACGCAAATAGTGGCCGGCATGAAAGACCAGCTCATAGGTGCCTACAGCGAAATCGCGGCCGGAAAGCAGCGCGCCGTCAATGCGCCCGTCCTGATTTGTGACCGCCTCGCGTAGAAGGTTGCGGCTGCCATCGGCCCAAACCGCCCAAAGTTCGATCTTGAGACCGGCGGCCGGCCGGCCCGCTGCCGTATCGAGCACATGGGTCGTCAGTCGCCCCTCAGCCAACTCAACACCCTTCTCTGTTGGTGCCAGCAGAAAGCCGGCTTTCGTCATGGTCGTTTTGTCTGGCACGACTTGCCGCCTTTAGGAAGAGCCATTTCCGGAAGCAGACGGGGTAACCTTCGCCTCGCCAGCCGGCGCCTTGGCTCAAACTCGATTCAAAATGGCATAAAAACAAATAGTTCCAATAATTTCCTGAAGCAAGAACTTAGGATGCAGTACGGGCGCCGGGCCAGAATGGCCGTCGGCGCCCGCATAAAAATCAGTGGAGGATCTGACCGAGAAACAGCTTGGTGCGCTCGTGCTTCGGATTGGAGAAAAACTCTTCCGGCTCGTTCTGCTCGACGATCTGTCCCTGATCCATGAAAATCACGCGGTTGGCAACCTGCCGGGCAAAGCCCATCTCATGCGTGACACAGATCATGGTCATGCCCTCCTCGGCAAGGCCAACCATGGTGTCGAGCACCTCCTTGACCATCTCGGGATCAAGAGCGGAGGTGGGTTCATCGAACAACATGATCTTCGGGCGCATGCAAAGCGAACGCGCGATGGCAACGCGCTGTTGCTGACCGCCGGAAAGCTGGCCGGGATATTTGTGGGCCTGCTCGGGAATCTTCACTCGGGTAAGGAAGTGCATTGCCACTTCCTCGGCTTCCTTCTTGGGCATCTTGCGCACCCAGATCGGCGCCAGAGTGCAGTTCTCGAGAATGGTCAGGTGTGGGAACAGGTTGAAGTGCTGGAACACCATGCCGACCTCTCGCCGAACCTCATCAATACGCTTGAGGTCATTGGTCAGCTCGATGCCATCAATGATGATCTTGCCCTTCTGGTGCTCCTCGAGGCGATTGATGCAGCGGATGGTCGTCGACTTGCCGGAGCCGGACGGCCCGCAGATGACAATTCGTTCGCCGCGTTTGACGGAGAGATTGACGTCACGGAGCACGTGGAACTCGCCGAACCACTTGTTGACGCCGATCATTTCGACGGCGGTCTCGGAAGCTGGCGTGGCGGCTAGGGCAGTATCGGCCATGAATAGGGTCCCTTTGGCGGCAAGGCGGGGCGGCGGAGGCTACCGCTTGCGTCCGGTGTTGAGCTTTCTCTCCATGTACATGGAATAGCGTGACATCGAGAAACAGAAAACCCAGAAAACAGCGGCTGCGAAGATCAGGCCGGTAGGCGCGATCGACGGCGTCGACCAACTGGCATCCGAGAAGTTGCGCTGAATGGACCCTAGGAGGTCGTAGAGTCCGATGATCATCACCAGGGATGTGTCCTTGAACAGCGAGATGAAGCTGTTGACGATGCCAGGAATGACGACCTTCAGAGCCTGCGGCAGAATGATCAAGCGCATGGACTGCCAATAGCTGAGGCCCAGCGAAGCCGCCCCCTCGTATTGTCCCTTGGGTATGGCCTGAAGACCGCCACGAACGGTTTCTGCCATATAGGCGCCGGTGAACAGAGCGACGCCGATCAGCGCCCGCAGGAGCTTGTCGAAGTTGACCCCGTTGGGCAGGAACAGCGGCAGCATCACCGAAGCCATGAACAGCACGGTGATCAGCGGCACGCCGCGCCAGATTTCAATGAACACCACCGACAGGATCTTGATGAAAGGCATCTTCGACCGTCGCCCGAGGGCGAGAAGAATGCCGAGCGGCAGCGACGCAACAATACCGGTGACAGCGACCACCAGTGTGACCAGCAGGCCGCCCCAGTTGGACGTCTCGACGATCGGCAGGCCGAGGCCTCCGTAAAGGAGCCAGAAGGTAGCAACCGGAAACGCGGTCAGCATCAGCCAGGTGCCTTCGCGGCGACGCGGCATCTTGGGAATGGCCACCCAGGCGAGACCGAGAAAGAACACGATCATTACCAGAGATGGTCGCCAACGCTGGTCGGCCGGATAGGAGCCGAAGGTGAACTGGGCAAGCTTGGCGTTCACGAAGGCCCAGCAGGCCCCGACCGTCTCGCCGTTCTTTGGCAGACAGGCATCGCGATTGGTACCGGTCCAGACGGCATCGACAAATAGCCACTTGAGGAGTGGCGGCAGCCCCCAGACCAGCAGGAACAGCATAGCGAGGCTGATGGCGATGTTGAGAGGCGACGAGAACAGGTTCTTGCGCGCCCACCCCGGAAAGCCACCGAGCGAAGGCGGCGGCGCCTCCGGCTCCAGAAAGTCGCGGCGGACGAAGACGGTGTCGGTTTCGATGCGGCTCATGCCCCGCCTCCCTCAGCGTTCGACCAATGCCACGCGGGCGTTGAACCAATTCATCAGCGCAGCTGTGATGAGGCTAAGCGCGAGGTAGACTGCCATGGTGATGGCGATGACCTCGATGGCGTGACCGGTGATGTTGAGCGTGGAACCTGCGAAAACCGCCACCAGATCCGGATAGCCGATGGCCAGCGCCAACGACGAGTTCTTGGTCAGGTTGAGATATTGACTGGTGAGCGGCGGGATGATGACGCGCATGGCTTGCGGTACAACGATGAGACGCATGGTCTGACCCGGCCGGAGACCAAGCGAGAAAGCAGCCTCGCTCTGTCCGCCTGATACGGCGAGAATGCCCGCACGCACCGTCTCGGCAATGAACGTCGCCGTGTAGAGCGAGATGCCCAGCAACATGGCGATCAGCTCAGGATGAACGACCATGCCGCCGACGAAGTTGAATCCCTTGAGTTCGGGAAACTCGAAAGTCAGCGGCGCGCCAAGCAGGAGGAAGACGACCAGTGGCAGACCAACAATAATGCCGAGCGAAGCACGAAAGATGGGAAAGGATTGTCCGGTTGCAATCTGACGCCGCTTGGCCCACCGGGCGACAGCCCACGCCAGGAGAACGGCTACCGGCACCATCCACAGCACGACCTCGAAGCCTTCGCCGACGATCGGCCGCGGCATGGTCAGGCCACGATTGGAAAGGTTGATCGACAACGGCAGCATGTAGCCTTGACGCGGCCCCGGCAGCACCGAAAGCACGGCCTTGTACCAGAACAGGAGTTGCAGCAGGAGCGGGATGTTTCGGAGCGTCTCGACATAGACCGTGGCAGCCCGCGCCAGCAGCCAGTTGTTCGACAAACGGGAAATGCCGACGACGAATCCGATGATCGTCGCGAAGATGATACCGAGCACCGAGACGATGATCGTATTCAGAAGGCCGACCTTGAAGGCCTGAGCATGCGAGGAATCCAGCGTGTAGTCGATGGGCTTCTGCGAGATGTCGAAGCCCGCCCGCATGTTGAGAAAGTCAAAGCCAAAAGGAATATTGGCGGCGCGAAGGTTGGCGGCGGTGTTGTGGACCACCCATATCGCGAACAGGATCAGGAATAACAGAACAAGGCCCTGAAACACCCAGCCGCGGATCGTCGCATCATAAAGAACGGCGCGAAAGAATGATCGAGGCGTATCGTCTGCCGTCTTGTCTCGGAGCGTCATGTCAGACCTCGAGAGAGGGCGCCAAGCAGGCGTCCAAGCCTAACTCACACAAGGGTGCGCAACAGGCGCGACGGGGCAAACCGCAAGGTAGCGGGTGCGCCTACACGCGTCCTCTGCGTCGGCAGGAATCCCCATGGCCGACAGCCGGCATCAGCCGACGCATCCCAAAGTCCGGAAGCCGGGGAAGCGCCTGCTGGGCGCCTCCCCTCGCCGTCGCGATCAGCGGATCGGGGGAGCGTACTGAAGACCACCCTTCGACCACAGCGCATTGAGCCCGCGGGCAATCTTGAGGGGAGACCCCTCGCCCACGTTACGCTCGAAGGATTCGCCGTAGTTGCCGACGCCCTTGATGATATTGTAGGCCCAGTCCTTGTTGAGGCCGATCGGCGTACCGAAGTCGACGCCTTCGCCAACGCCCAGCAGACGCTGCACCTCGGGATTCTCCGATTTTTTCATCTCGTCGACATTGGCCTGGGTCACACCGAATTCCTCGGCGATCAGCATGGCGTAGTGGGTCCAGCGGACGATGGACTCCCACTGATCGTCACCCTGGCGCACGGCCGGCCCAAGCGGCTCCTTGGAGATGATTTCCGGCAGCACCATGCTGTCATCGGGCTTGGTCATCTTCAGGCGGATCGAATAAAGGCCAGAAGCGTCCGTCGTGTAGGCATCGCAACGGCCGGCATCGTAGGCGGCGTCCGCCTCTTCCTGCTTTTCGAAGACCACGGCGTTGAAGGTCAGGCCGTTGGACTTGAAGTAGTCGGCAAGGTTGAGCTCGGTGGTTGTGCCGGATTGCACGCAGACCGAAGCGCCATTGAGATCCTTGGCCGAAGAGACACCAAGCGACTTCTTCACCATGAAGCCCTGGCCGTCGTAGTAATTCACGCCAGTGAACGTAATGCCAAGCTGGGTATCGCGGCTCATCGTATCGGTCGAGTTACGAGCCAGCATGTCGATTTCCTTCGACTGCAAGGCCGTGAAGCGCTCCTTGGCCGAAAGGCCCGTAAACTTCACTTTCGCCGGATCGCCAAAGACGGCTGCAGCCACGGCGCGACAAGCGTCAACATCGAGACCTTTCCAGTTGCCGGCATCATCCGGCGCACCAAACCCGGCAAGGCCGGTGCCGTTGACGCCGCACTGCACGAAGCCCTTGGCCTTGACATCGTCGAGCGTACCCGCCGAAGCGTTGACGACACCAGCGCCGACGAACGCGACGCCGGCCAGCAGAATCTTAATCGTGTTGGAACGCATGAAAGTCTCCCCTGATGACCAACAAGATCCGGCACGCGGGTGCTATTGTTATTTTTGCCATCTTCCACGTATCGTGGCGACGCCGAAGCACATCCAACCTACCGAACCTATAGCTTTGAAACGATTTCCAAGGCTAACCTTCATCATTTCGCTGAAGGCTAGAATCCATAGATGCCCGCTTCACGCCCGTCGAACTGACAGGCTCTTCAATTACTAGATTACAAATTATGCCGATGGTCAATCGCAAAGCGCCTCAAATTGACCATAAACTACACATGCGCAAATGATAATCGAAACAACGCCCATGAAATATGCAGACAGGTTACTTTTTGCCCAGACCACAGGTTACTTAAGAAAAACTGCGGCACGCATCGGCACTTCGTCCAAAGCCGTCGGGACAAGTTCGCTCGAATGGCGGCCTTCGTACCGCGTGTTTTCACGTATACGTAAGTCAACTTGCCCTAGGGAAGACTCAAACCAGGTCGGCACTGTAATGGCACACGAACACCGCCCCGGCAGGGAACCCGGACCCGGCCGTTGGAAGCGAGATTACCACTCATCACTTGGTCCAAATGGCTTTCAAGCCTTGGGCTGGAAGGTATGCTCAAGACCGGGGAAGCTTCGCGCCTTGACCTCCTCGGCATAGGCAGCAGCCGCTTTCGACACTTCCGCGCCCAGGTCGGCGAAACGTTTGACGTGTCGCGGAATGAACTCGTTGTAGAGCCCGAGCATGTCTTCACTGACGAGGATCTGCCCATCGCATTGCGGGGAGGCACCAATCCCGATCACGGGGATTGGCGCTTCCGCCGTTATCTCCCGGGCGAGCGGCTCCATGGTTCCTTCGAGGACGAAGCCGAATGCGCCGGCCTCGGCAACAGCGCGGGCATCAGCCTTGATCCTGGCGGCCTGGAACTGATTGCGTCCCTGCGTCTTGTAGCCGCCATAGACATTGACCATTTGGGGCGTCAGGCCAATGTGGCCCAGCACGGGCACACCGCGTTCGGTGAGAAAGCGGATTGTTTCGCCCATCTCCTCGCCGCCTTCCAGCTTCACCGCCTGAGCGCCGGTTTCCGCCAGGACGCGCGAAGCCGAGCGGAAGGCCTGTTCGCGGCCTTCCTGGTAAGAGCCGAAAGGCATGTCTACGACAACGAGCGAGGTTTTCGATCCACGCACAACCGCCGCGCCATGAGCGATCATGAGGTCGAGGGTCACCGGTAGCGTCGTCTCAAAGCCGTACACCACCATGCCGAGCGAGTCGCCGATGAGCAGGAAATCGACATGCGGATCGAGAAGCGTCGCCATCGGCGCGGTATAAGCCGTGAGGCTCACGATCGGGCGCACACCCTTCAACGCCTTGATGTCGGCGACCGAGGTACGGCGAGAGCGGACGGGAGCACTCATATCAACACCTCCGAGACCTGAATCCGGATATGACTGTTCAGGCAGTGGCAACGACACGCTGATCGATCAGGCGCGTACGACCGATGCGGACGGCAATCATCAGCGCGATCGCCGGCGGCGGGACCTTCGGATCGATCGGCTCAAGAGTATTGGCGGCGGCGATGGCGACAAGATCCGGTTCCGCCAGAGGTTCAGCGGCGAGTACACCTCGGATGACGGTATCGATCGCCCTCGGATCGACCGTCCCTGCCCGGATGGCGTCGGCCGCGGCGGCAAGCGAGCGGCCGAGCACAGGCGCCGCAGCGCGCTCGGAAGACGACAGATAGATGTTGCGCGACGACAACGCCACGCCGTCGACGTCCCGAACCGTCGGAACCCCAACGATCTCCAGCGGGAAGGAAAGGTCGTCGACCATACGACGGATCACCTGGAGCTGCTGGTAATCCTTCTCTCCAAAATAGGCGCGATCCGGTTGGACGATATTGAACAGCTTGCCGACAACAGTCGCGACACCACGGAAATGGCCTGGCCGACGCTCGCCCTCCAGGCGAGCCGAAAGCCCCTCGACCTCGATATGCGTGGCGATTGGGCGGGGATACATCGCCTCGACGGAGGGAGCGAAAACGATGTCGGCGCCATGGGCGGCAAGCAATTTGCGGTCGGCATCGAGGTCGCGCGGATAGCGCGCGAAATCTTCGTTCGGACCGAACTGCAGCGGATTGACGAAGACCGATGTCACCACAACATCATTGTCCGCCCGCGCCCGATCTACGAGCGCAGCATGCCCCCGGTGAAGATACCCCATCGTAGGCACCAGACCGACGCTCTTGCCGGCCTGCCGCCCCGGCCGGAGCCGGTCACGGAGTTCGGCGATCGTGGTCACGGTTTCGAGCGACAATTTTCCCTCCAGCGATCCGCATTTGGTGCGCCCTTTTAATGCCGCCCAAAACGCTTTGTCACCCAAGAATTGGGCAGGCTGCAAAAAAGCATGTCAGTGATCCTGGTCATCGCCGCTCAAGATTGCGCCGGCCATGGTTTATTCCGTAATCGCGTAAAATTTTAGCGCTACGGCAAAAGGATTATTCATGTCGTAACGTTCAAGATGCGACAAACGTTCAGTCTGCGCGGGCTCGACCGCGAGAATGACAACGATATAACTCTGGGGTTGCACCAAGCTCTGATGGCACCCAGGAATACATGAGGTTGAATGATGACTGGCCACCGTAGTTTCAAACGGTCCGGTACGCTTCTCGACCTGCGTGAGCTGATCGCAGATCTCCGCGGCTCGATCGGCATGGTCATGGCCATCGCCTTGGTGGTTCTTGTGGTGGCTGTCGGCGCGGCTGTGGATATTGCCCAAACCTTCAGAGCACAGGAAATCCTGCAAGGATCCCTCGATCAGGCAACCATTCGCGCGGCTGTTACCACAGGCTCAGGTTATGCCGACGCTGGCAGCGCTGCTCTCGCTGCCAATCTGACCGACACGGGCATCGGGGACGAGCATCTCAAATCCAGCTTTACCCGCAACAGCGACGGTAGCGTTTCCGGCTCGGCGACAATTACCGTGCCTCTCTCTTTCATGAGCATCATCGGCAAGAGCGATACGTCGGTAACGGTTACAGCAAAGGCAACCCCCAAGACGACGACCACTACGACAGCGGCCGCCGGTACCGTCTGCATTCTGTTGACGTCGAAGAACTCTCAGGCCTTGCTCGTCAACTCGGGCGCAACGGTCAACGCCTCAAACTGCGAGATTCATGTGCAGTCGAGTGCAAGCGGAGCGGCGATCTTCAATTCGGGGACAACAATCAACTCGAAAAAGATCTGCATCAAGAGCGCGAGCATCATCGATAACGGCGGAACGCACCCCAATCTCGAAAAAAGCTGCTCGCCGGCCAGCGATCCCTACGCGACGACTCTTCCGCCCGTCACCGTTGGAAACTGCACTTACAACAGTCGCAATATCGACACCGCAACCTATACTTTCCAGCCTGGGGTGCATTGCGGCGGCGTGAATTTCAACAATTCCAAAACCGTCTCGACGTTCAGCCCCGGCCTCTACATCATCAAGGGTGGCGACTGGAATATTCAGGGCACGCTGCAGGGCACCGATGTCACCTTCTATTTTGCCGATACGTCGAAGTTTCAGTTCAATTCGGGAGCCGGAACTTATCTCAAGGCGCCGACAACGGGTACCTACGCCAACATCCTGATGTATGAGACGACTGCCAATACGTACGTGTCACAGTGGCCGTGGAACGACAGCCCAGGGCACGCGCTTTCCGGCCTCATCCACCTGCCGAGCCGCCAGCTCACCATGAACTCCGGCATGACCGCCGCACTCGATCAAGTCACGATCGTCGCCGACTCATTGATCCTCAACCAGGCAACCTGGAATCTGTCACCAGATAAGTCGGCCATATCGAACGGCTCGACAACGACCACCACCACGAACAACGGCGTCTTCCTGTCGCACTGACAGAAAAGCCCGGGCCTTTGTTGGGCCCGGGCTTACAGTCCTTTGAAGGTCGCTGGTTTCAGGTAATGACGTCCGGCGCCTGTCGACCGGTCCGAGATTTGATTTCAGCCAGCTTGTCGGCCGCTTCGATGACCTTGGCCAACGCCACCTGAGCATCCTGACCGTGCTTGGCCACATCCGCCTCGAAGCTCTCGAGATAGACACGCAGGGTCGCGCCTTCCGTGCCCGTACCCGACAGACGGAAGACGACACGCTCGCCCCCCTTGAACAGGATGCGAATGCCCTGTTTCTTGGTCACCGATCCATCGACCGGATCGTTGTAAGCGAAGTCGTCGGCGCTCTTCACCTCAAGGCCGGCCACCTTGGTGCCGGGCAGCGTCGGCAGCATGTCGCGCAGTCGGCTTACCAGCCCCTCGGCGGCCGCCGTTTCGACCGCTTCGTAGTCGTGGCGCGTGTAGAAGGTGCGGCCATACTCCGCCCAGTGCTTCTGCTGGATGTCCTTGAGGCTCTCGCCGCGCACGGCGAGTATGTTGAGCCACAGGAGAACCGCCCAAAGACCATCCTTCTCGCGGACATGGTCGGAGCCGGTGCCTGCGCTTTCCTCGCCGCACAGCGTCACCTTGCCCGCGTCGAGCAGATTGCCGAAGAACTTCCACCCCGTCGGCGTCTCGTAGCAGTCGAGGCCCTTCTTCTCCGCGACACGATCGACCGCACCCGAGGTCGGCATCGATCGGGCGACACCGGCAAGGCCCTTGGCGTAGCCCTTGGCGAGATGGGCATTGGCGGCCAGCAGCGCGAGGCTGTCCGAAGGCGTGACCACGGCACCACGACCGATGACGATGTTGCGGTCTCCGTCACCATCCGAGGCGGCGCCAAAATCGGTCGCCTTGGGCGACGCCATGAAATCGTAGAGCTCCTTGGCATAGATCGGATTCGGGTCGGGGTGACCACCGCCGAAATCGGGCAGCGGGACGGCATTGATGACGCTGCCGGGGGCCGCGCCAAGCTTGCCTTCGAGGATCGCCTTGGCATAGGGGCCGGTGGCCGCATGCATGGCGTCGAAGCGCAGCGTGAAGCCAGACTTGATCAGCGCCGCAATCTTGTCGAAGTCGAACAGCTTTTCCATCAGCTCGACATAGTCGGCGACCGGATCGACCACCTCGATGTCGGTGCCGCCGGCCTTGGAAGATCCGAGACGATCAAGGTCGACGTCGGCAATATCGGCGATGCGATATTCGGCAATGGTCTTGGTGGCCGCGAAAATGGCATCGGTGACATTCTCGGGCGCCGGTCCGCCATTCGAGCCGTTGAACTTGATACCGAAGTCGCCATCCTCGCCGCCAGGATTGTGGCTGGCCGACAGCACGATGCCACCGAACGCGCCGAGCTTGCGGATGACATTCGACGCAGCAGGCGTCGAGAACAGCCCGCCCTTGCCGATCACCAGCTTCTTGGCTTCATGAGCCACGGCCATCTTGATGATGGTCTGGATGGCCTTGTCGTTGAAAAATCGGCCATCGCCGCCGATCACCAGAACCTTGCCTGTAACACCGCCGACGCCGGCGAAGATTGCCTCGACATAGTTCTCAAGATAGCCCGGCTGCATGAAGACGCGCGTCTTCTTGCGAAGGCCGGAGGTGCCCGGCTTCTGGCCGTCGATCGGCTTGGTAGCGATTGTCTTGATCTGCATTCCCTGTCACTCCCCGAGAGGCAATGTCATCTTATAGCAATTACTTAAGCTCTTACCTCGACGAAAGCGAGGAAGGTGCGTCCCGGCACCTCGACCGCCTGCCAGGCGCGACGTGGCGTGGCGGCGGCGGGACGACCGGTTGGCATGTCGGAACTCAAGATCGGCTTCCAGCTGAGCCCGTCGCGCGAGGGCGGCAGGTGGAAACGTCGATTGGCGCGGTGAGCGTTCAGCATGAGATAGACGGCATCGCCGTTCTCCTCCGCGTGCGGCAGCGCCGAATCGCGCAACAAGACGCCGAAGGCCTTGCACTCGCGGCTGTTCCAGTCGCTGCCGGACATGGGCCGCCCGGACACGGCGATCCACTCGACATCGATCAGCCCGTCTTCAGGCCGTGGCGTGCCATGCAGAAAGCGAGTCTGACGAAACACCGGATGGGTCTGCCTCAATCGAACGACGTTGGCAACGAAGTCGGCAAGCTCCGCATCGTCGGCCGGGTTCCATGTCACCCAGCCAACCGGATTGTCCTGGCAATAGGCGTTGTTGTTGCCGAGCTGGCTGTTGGCGAGTTCGTCGCCAGCGAGCAGCATCGGCGTACCCTGCGAAAATAGCAGCGTTGCCAGCATGTTGCGCATCTGTCGCTTGCGCGTGGCAACGATCGTCGGGTCCGTGGAAGGCCCTTCCGTACCATAGTTGGTCGAGTGGTTGTCGGAATGACCGTCGCGATTATCCTCGAGATTGGCCTCATTGTGCTTGGCTGCGTAGGAGACCAGATCCCTCAGCGTGAAGCCGTCGTGAGCGGTAATGAAATTGACCGACGCCGATGGCCTGCGATTTGAGCGGTCGAATCTGTCCGGCGAGCCGAGGAGTCGCGCCGCCAGTTCCGGCGCCACCAACTCGTCGCCACGCCAGAAGGCGCGCACCGTGTCGCGGAAGCGGTCGTTCCACTCGGAAAATCCGGGAGGGAAGTTGCCGAGCTGATAGCCACCGGGACCGATATCCCACGGCTCGGCAATCAGTTTCACCGTCGACAGAAGCGGATCCTGCCGCAGCGCGGTCAGGAAACGTCCTTCCGCATCGAAGCCGTGCGGCTCGCGACCCACCGAGGTTGCCAGGTCGAAACGGAAGCCGTCGACGCCGATTGCCTCCACCCAGTAGCGAAGCGAGTCGAGAATCATCTGAGTCACGCGCGGGTGCCCGGCATTGAGCGTGTTGCCGGTACCTGTGTCGTTGATGTACCAGCGCGGACGGTCAGGATTAAGACGATAATAGCTGGCGTTGTCTATGCCGCGGAAACAGATGGTTGGCCCGAACTGATCGACCTCGCCGGTATGGTTGTAGACGACGTCGAGCAAAACCTCGATACCCGCCTCGTGCAGAGCGCACACCATGTTGCGCACGCGATCGACCACCGAAACGCCCCGTTCCCCATGATCGTAGCGCGGTTCGGGCGCGAAATAGCAGAGTGGCGAATAGCCCCAGTAGTTGGACAGTCCCTTGCGAGTGAGAAACCCATCATCCACGAAGGCCTGAATGGGCATCAGCTCGATCGCGGTAATGCCAAGCTTGGTCAGATGCTCGATGGTTTCCGGCGCGCCGAGCCCCTCGTAGGTACCGGCCTTGGCGCGCGGCAAACGCGGCATCTGCATGGTGAGGCCACGAACGTGGGCTTCGTAAATGACGGTGTCCCGCCAGGGGCGTGCCGGGCGGAAGCTCACGCAAGGGGGAACCCTCGAGTCGGTGACCAAAGCCTTCGGAACCACGCGAGCACTGTCGCGAGTGTCGAAACTGGCATCGTCGAGCGTCACCGGCTGGAAGCCGGCCATGAGATCGTTGGTGCGCAGACGCCCCGTCAGCACCTTGGCGTAGGGGTCGATAACCAGCTTATGGGGATTGAACCGATGTCCATGTTCCGGGTCATAAGGCCCGTGAACGCGGAATCCGTAGGCCGTGCCGATACCAACACCCGAAACATAGCCATGAAATACCTCGTCGGTGCATTCAGGCAGCGTCAGACGCGCGTGTTCAAATCCGGTCAGCGGCTCGAACAGGCAGACATCGACGCGCGTAGCATTCGCCGAGAAGAGCGCGAAGTTGACACCCTCCCCGTCGAACTGCGCACCTAGGGGATACGGCCGCCCGGACCGGATCGACACCGTCATGAGACTTCAAACGCCCTCAACCGTCAGGTCGCGGTAGAGCGCCACATAATCGGGCGCTGAATCTTCCCACCCTACCGGATGGGCCATCGCTCGCGCCTGCAACGCCCGCCAGACCTTCTTGTTATGGAAGAGATCAAACAGCCGCTCGATGGCAAAACCGAGCCCCCCTGCGGAGATCGGCGCAAACTGAATGCCGGTCGCCGTCCCGGCGCGAACAGATGCATCGTTGGCATCGATCACCGTATCGGCCAACCCACCGGTACGGGCGACAAGCGGTATGGTGCCGTAACGCAAGCCGTAGAGCTGCGTCAGGCCGCAGGGTTCGAAGCGCGACGGGATGAGGATGGCATCGGCACCGGCTTGCATCGCATGGCTGAGCGGCTCGCTGTAGCCGATATGAACGGCGACAGCCCCCGGATTTGCCGCGGCGGCGTCGACGAAAGCCCGCTCCATTCCATGTTCGCCCGCGCCAAGGATCGCCAGCTGTCCACCACGCTGCACGATCCCGTCCAGGTTGGGCAGCAGCATGTCGAGGCCCTTCTGACCCGTGAGACGGCTTACCACGATCATCAAGGGGGCATCGGGGTCGACCCGCAACCCCATGCGGTTCTGGAGCTCGGTCTTGCAAGCCGCCTTGCCGGCCATCTTGCGCGGGCCATAGTTGACAGGGGTCAGAGGATCGGTGGCCGGATCCCAAATCTTGGTGTCTATGCCGTTGACGATACCGCTCAGCACCTTGGAGCGCTCGTTGAGCACGCCTTCCATGCCAAAGCCGAACTCGGCGGTGCGAAGCTCGCGCGCATAGGTGGGGCTGACCGTCGTGAGCCTATCGGAGAACACCAGCCCACCCTTCAGGAAGGAACAATAGCCGTAATACTCAAGGCCGGCCGGCGTGTAGAAGCTCGATGGCAAGCCGAAGGTATCAAAGTCGGCGCGGCCGCAAATTCCCTGAAACGCGATGTTGTGGATCGTGAAGACCGTCTTCGGCCGCCCTTCAGCGGGACCAGCCAGAAGGTAGGGAGCCACGAGGCCGGTCTGCCAGTCGTGACAATGCACGATATCCGGCTTCCACTCGTCGACCCCGAAGCGACCGACAGCCGCACCGATCGCCGACAATGCCGCGAACCGACGGACATTGTCCCACCAGTCATTGCCGTCAGGGCCGAGATAGGGATTGCCTGGCCGCTCATAGAGATGGCTGGCCTCGAGCGCCAACACCTTCAGGCCATCCGAGGTTTCTCCGGAGAGCAGCCGGCCAGGCCCGCCAAATACGTCCGGGTAGCTAGCCATCTCCTGAATGCCCTGAAGATGACCGAACACGCCGGGATAGGCGGGCATCAGCACGCGAACGTCACAGTCGAGCTTGGCGAGAGCCAGCGGCAATGCACCGGTGACATCGGCGAGACCACCCGTCTTGATCAGAGGATAGCATTCGGAGGCAACGAATAGGACGCGCACTTGATCACTCCGACCGGTTAAACCAACTCGCCAAGATGCTGGCGCATCCGCTCGTTGAAGTCATCACGAATTTCTCATCTACGTCAAAGGCATGACAAATTCGTAAGTGGAACACTCGCATTATTTCGAAAGTCGGCGGTAGTTCATTTGGCAGTGGTGGCTTTTCTCCGCCTCCTCATGGAGGCGCCGCCTTCGGCGGATTGCCGACTGCGGCGCATGTCTCCGTTCAGACCGGGACGCGGCATTCGCCAGGCCCCGGAGCCTCTTTAAACACCGCAATCAAAGCTGCAGCCGGTCGATCATGTCCTGGGTAATAAGGCATACGCCTCCCTCGCTGCGGCGGAAGCGGCTGGCGTCCAGCTCGGGATCCTCGCCCACCACGAGACCCGGCGGGATGATCACGCCCTTGTCGATGACGCACTTGGTCAGGCGAGCGCCCCGGTTCACATTGACGTAGGGCAATATGACGCAGTGTTCGACGTCCGAATAGGAATGGGCATGGACCCCGGTAAACAGCAGCGATTTGTCGACCCGTGAACCGGAGATGATGCAGCCGCCCGATACCAGCGAACTGGTGGCGGCACCACGCCGACCGTCCTCGTCGTGGATGAACTTGGCCGGTGGCGTCAACTCGGTATAGGTCCAGATCGGCCACTTGTGATCGTAAAGATCGAGCGCCGGGATGAAGTCGGTGAGGTCGATGTTGGCTTCCCAGAAGGCATCGATCGTACCGACGTCGCGCCAGTAGGGTTCCGCCTCGGAAGACGACCGAACGCAGCTGTCGGAGAACTTATGGGCGATCGCCTTGCCGCCCTTGACGATGGCCGGAATGATGTCCTTGCCGAAATCATGGCTGGAATTTGGATCGTCCTGGTCCTGACGTAGCAGATCGATGAGGAAGCTGGTCTTGAAGACGTAGATGCCCATGGAGGCGAGCGCCAGATCCGGATGGCCAGGCATGGCGGGCGGGTCGGCCGGCTTCTCCACGAAATCGATGATGCGGGCGCTCTCGTCGATCGCCATCACGCCGAAGCCAGTGGCATCCATCCGTGGCACTTCGATACAGCCAACGGTCACGTCGGCACCGGACGAGACATGCTGGTCGAGCATGATCTCGTAGTCCTGCTTGTAGATGTGATCACCAGCCAGGATAATGATGTATTCGATGTTGTGCGCTTCGATGATGTCGATGTTCTGCGTCACCGCGTCGGCGGTTCCCACATACCACTTGTCCTCGGCGACGCGCTGCGAAGCGGGAAGAATATCGAAGCTTTCGTTACGTTCCTGCCGGAAGAAGTTCCAACCGTACTGCAGGTGACGGATAAGACTGTGTGCCTTGTACTGGGTTGCCACCGAAATGCGGCGGATGCCCGAATTGAGTGCATTGGATAGAGCAAAATCGATAATGCGGCTCTTGCCGCCGAAGTAGACCGCCGGCTTCGCCCTGCGGTCCGTGAGTTCCTTGAGGCGACTGCCCCGCCCCCCGGCCAGCACGAACGCCATCGCTTCGCGCGCCAACCGACGATTGTTGTTAGAAGTGTCAATCATGCTGTCCTCCCGACTTCTCCCGCCGTCGGCCCGGTTCCCGTCGATGGCGCAGCCGGCAATAGCCGGCCCGGAACGGAACCAGAGGCAACGAGCAGGCGCTTCTTCCCCGCCCGCTCGACGCCAAAATGGTCGACGCAAGGGCACTATGGCGCGGCAAGGTTAATTTGTCTTCCCCCTATTTTGGCTGCGAAGGAATTCAAACTCTTGGCGAAAAGCGCCTTGCGGGATGTGGAGGACGAGGCCGCCCCGCGCCTGTTGCGGGGGCGGCCCGAGACTCAAGCGGCGGGGGATGCCGGGCGTTCCAAGACCTTGACGACGGTGCCGACCGGCACCCGTTCGAACAGGTCGATGACATCCTGATTGATCAATCGAATGCAGCCGGAAGAAACGTTACTGCCGATCGTCCATGGCTCCACCGTACCGTGAATACGATACAGGGTGTCGATGTTGCCCTGATAGAGATAATGGGCCCGGGCTCCGAGTGGATTGTCCGGGCCGCCAGGCATGCCGCCGGCCCATTTGCGAGCCTTCGGATCGCGGGCTTGCATCTCCACAGGCGGGTGCCAGGACGGCCACTTGGCCTTGCGGCGGATGACCGCCGAACCGGACCAGGCAAAGCCTTCGCGACCGACGCCGATGCCATAGCGCATGGCCCGCCCATCACCCAGAACCAGGTAAAGGTAGCGGGCGGGCGTGTCGATCACGATGGTACCGGCCGGCTCGTCGGTTGCGTAGTCGACCTCGCGGCGCAGGAATGCCGGATTGACCTTCGTCAGATCGACGGCCGGAACAGTGAAGCCACCGTCCTTAATCTCGCCGTACATCGCGACATACTCCGCAGATGGCTTGGAGTATCGCTTCGGCTTGGTCGGATCGATAAGCGGCGGCATTGACGGCCCGCCGGGATTCGTGACGCAAGCGGCAAGGGCGAGAGGCAGCGCGGCGAGAATGGCTCGCCTGGACGGTAGGTTCATAGTCTCCACTTTCTGCTGATTCGGCGGTGGTACTTCAGTCAACCCGAAGAATGCTCAATACTCCAGTCAGGCTGCTAAACTTGTCCGTGAAATATCAGTTTTCCGCGAGTGGATGCTGAATGCGCTCGCCATAGCGCTGGTGGAAGGCCGTCATGGATTTGTCGGCGATACGCACCGTGAGATGTAACGTGCCGTCGTCGCCCGCATGCCGTTCCAGAACCTCGCCATGATCATAAAGCCATGCGAGACCGGCGCCATCGGAGGGATCGAGCGCAAGCTCATGCACGGGTCTGGCGCCAACGAGCCTGGCTTCGATAACCGCCAACAGTTCGGCCAGTCCCTCGCCGGTGACGGCGGATACGACGTGCCGCTCCTGCCCGCCGGGCGTTTCGGTCTTGGCCTGCGCCAGCAGAACGTCGCGCCTGGCATCTTCAACGAGGTCGATCTTGTTCCACACTTCGATGATGCGATCGCGATCTTCCGGGTTGACTCCAAGCTGCTTCAAGACCTCTGCGACATCGCTTGCCTGCGCGTCGGTATCCTTGTGCGAGATATCTCGTACATGCAGAATGATCGAAGCCTCGATCACCTCTTCGAGCGTCGCCCGAAAGGCCGCGACCAAATGGGTCGGCAGGTTGGAGATGAAGCCCACGGTGTCCGACAGGATGACATCCGTCCCGTGTGGCAGCTTGACGCGACGGAGCGTTGGATCAAGCGTTGCGAACAAAAGGTCCTTGGCGAAGACGTCCGCCTCGGTCAGGCGATTGAACAGCGTGGACTTGCCCGCGTTGGTGTAACCGACGAGGGCGACCACCGGGTGCGGCACCTTGCGCCGCTGACGTCGATGCAAATCGCGCGTGCGCTTGACCTGCTCGAGATCGGCCTCGATGCGGGTGATCTTTTCCTGGAGTTGCCGACGGTCCGCCTCGATCTGAGTTTCACCGGGGCCGCCAAGAAAACCGAAGCCACCGCGTTGCCGCTCAAGGTGGGTCCAGGACCGCACAAGGCGCGACTTCTGATACTTGAGGTGGGCAAGTTCCACCTGCAACCGGCCTTCGCGTGTGCGAGCCCGCTCGCCGAAAATCTCAAGGATCAGACCCGTGCGATCGATCACCTTGGTTTTCCAGGCCTTTTCCAGGTTTCGCTGCTGGATGGGAGTAAGGGCATGATCGACGATGACGAGGTCGAATTCCTCGGTCCTCACCATCTCGCCAATCTCGTCAACCTTGCCGGCGCCGAACAGCGTCGCGGGCTTGGGCTGATTGACCGGCACGGGAATGGTGGCTCGCACATCGAGATCGATCGCCTGAGCCAGACCGAAAGCTTCTTCAAGGCGCGCCTCGAGATCGCGCTGGGTGGTCACGACCGCCTCGTCCCGGCTTCCGCGCTGACGAAGATCGGGCACAAGAACCAAGGCTCTCGCCGGCTCCTCGATACGATCCACACCCTTCTTGCGAGGACGGCCGCCCTCTTCAAGATCCTGTTCGTCGGTCACTTGGCCTCCCGAAAGCCACGCCGCATGCGGCCAATATGAACCCCGTTGTCGTCCGCCCATGGATCAATCCACGAGCGGACGACAACGGAACAAGTCGAACTCAGTTCGGTTCCTCACTGCCCTCGAAGAGCGCCAACGGCTGGGCCGGCATGATTGTCGAAATGGCGTGCTTGTAGACGAGTTGGGAGTGCCCGTCGCGCCGCAAGAGAACACAGAAATTGTCAAACCAGGTGACCACGCCCTGCAGTTTGACGCCATTGATCAGAAAAATCGTAAGCGAAATCTTGTTCTTACGGACATGATTGAGGAAGGTGTCCTGAAGATTTTGGGCTTTGTCCGCCATTTTATTCGGCCTTTTCGACTTCGTTTTTTTGTGAGGGGCAAACGCCACACCGACGCCACGCGTCGCCCGGACTTATGGTTACGCCGGGCGCGTCGGAAATTACCAGTCCATTTCGAATGCGTGTCACCGTCGGCGGGCTCGTGCTATCCGTGTTTCATCTGAGATGTGACAATTTTGCCAAGCACAGCCGAAGTCGTCAAATGGGCGTGCGCTCGGCAATGTCATGGAAACGCCGCCGCAGACGCGCGGCGACACTGCCGGGTGCGCCATTGGCCACCGTCTCGCCGTCGACACTCACCACCGGGCACAGGGTCGCACCGGCCGAAGTCAGAAACACTTCACGAGCAGCCTTCATTTCCGCCACGGTGAAGCGGCGTTCCACCACCGGAACGCCTTCGGCGGCAGCGACATCGATCAGCACCGAGCGCGTAATGCCGCGCAGAATGCCATGATCGGCCGGACGGGTGACGATCCTGCCTTCGGCGTCCACCAGCCAGACGTTGGCGGAGGAGCCTTCCGTGACATAACCATCGGCGTCGACGAACACCGCTTCGAAGGCGCCCGCCTCGCGTGCCGCCTGCTTGGCCAAAGCGTTGGGCAGCAGACCGACCGTCTTGATATCCACGCGATCCCAGCGGTTGTCCGGAAGGGTGATGACCGGGACCCCCTTCTCGTAACGAAGCGCGGCAGCTGCAAAATCCAGCGACTTGGCCGTCGCCGTGAAGGTCGGCTTCACACCAACCGGAAAGGCGTGATCGCGGGGCGCGGCACCACGCGAAATCTGCCAATAGACATAACCATTCTCGACCCGATTGCGGCGGGCAACCTCGCGCAGCACATGGGTCATTGCCGCCCGGCTCATCGGAGCTTCGATCCTCAGCTCGGCCAGCGACCGGTCAAGCCTGTCGAGGTGGCGACGAAGATCGATAATCGCGCCGTCCTTGATCTGGCAGGCTTCATAGACGGCATCCGCGAACTGATTGCCGCGATCCTCGACACTGACGACCGCCTCCCTCGACGGAACGTAACGTCCGTTTACATAGGTGATGCGGGACATGACCGGTTCTCCAGAACTATGTGACAGGCGGTTGCAAGGTCACTCGAGTTCGACGATCCGCCCTTCGTCGAGGGTGATGCGCCGGTCCATCCGTTCGGCCAACGCCATGTTGTGCGTGGCAATAATGGCGGCAAGGCCTGTGGCCCTGACCAGCGCAGCCAACGCATCGAACACATAATGGGAAGTTCTCGGGTCGAGGTTGCCGGTTGGCTCGTCGGCCAGCAGCACCTTGGGCGCATTGGCAACCGCGCGGGCAATCGCCACACGCTGCCGCTCACCACCCGACAACTGCGACGGAAGATGCGTCCCTCGCTTTTCGAGCCGCATGTAGGCGAGCAGGTCCTTGCCTCGCTTGGCGGCCTCCTTCTTGTCGAGCCCGGCGATCATCTGCGGAATCATCAGGTTCTCAAGCGCGGAGAACTCCGGCAGGAGGTGATGGAACTGATAGACGAAGCCGATCTCGGTACGGCGGAGCCGTGTGCGCGCGGCATCATCGAGTTTGCCGCAAGCCTTGCCGCCGATGACCACATCGCCCGTGTCCGGCTTTTCCAGGAGTCCGGTGATGTGCAAAAGCGTCGACTTGCCGGCGCCCGATGGCGCGACAAGCGCCGTCAGTTCACCCGCGAACAGATTGAAGTCGCAGCCGCGAAGGATGGGCAGCGTGCCCGTGCCTTCCTTGTAGGACTTCTCGATGCCGACCAGTTTCAGGACCGGATCTTCGACGCCGGTGATGAGGGTTTCCATGGCCGGCATCACTCGTACCTCAGCGCGTCGACGGGATCGAGACGGGCCGCCTTCCAGGCGGGATAGATGGTGGCGACGAACGACAACACCAGAGCCATGATCAGGACGCTGACAGTCTCGTGCATCTGCATGTCGGCGGGAAGCTGACTGAGATAATAAAGCTCAGGCGAGAACAACTCGGTCGATGTGAGCCATGACACGAACTGCCGGATCTTCTCGACGTTGAGGCACACCAGAAGGCCGAGCCCAAAGCCGGCGATGGTTCCTGCGACACCGATTGCCGAACCGGTAATCAGGAAGATGCGCAGGATGGAACCGCGACTTGCCCCCATCGTCCTGAGGATGGCGATGTCGTGGCTCTTGTCCTTCACCAACATCGTCATGCCCGAGACGATGTTGAGCGCCGCGACCAGCACGATCAGGGTCAGGATCATGAACATCACGTTGCGCTCGACTTCCAGCGCCGAGAAGAAGGTGACATTGCGCTGCCGCCAATCGGTGATCAGCACCGGCCGTCCGGCATCGACGGTCAGCTTGTCCTTGATCGACCCGATGTCATCGGGATTGTTGAGGAAGACGTCGATGGCCGTGACCTTGTCGTCCATCATGAAGTATTTTTGCGCTTCGGCGATCGGCATGAATACAAAGGTGCCGTCATACTCGCTCATGCCGATCTTGAAGATGGCGGAGACCGAATAGGCCTTGACGCGCGGCGTCGTTCCAAGCGCGGTGACGTTTCCCTTTGGGCTGACAAGCGTAACCTTGTCCCCCACCGTGACGCCGAGACTCTCGGCGAGGCGCTGGCCGATGGCAATGCCGGTTCCCTCGTCAAACTTGTCGAAGGAGCCGACCTGCACGGTGTTGTAGACGAGCGGCAGCTTCTGGAGATCGGCGCTGCGTACGCCACGCACCAGCACGCCAAAGGCTCCGGAGGGGCCGGACGCCAGCACCTGTCCCTCGACGAAGGGCATGGCGATCTTGACACCCGAGACGCCGGCAAGACGATCGGCGACGGAAGCGTAGTCGGTGAGCGGGCTGTCGATCGGCTGAACGACGGCGTGACCGTTGATGCCGAGGATCTTGTCCATCAGCTGGCCACGGAAGCCGTTCATCACCGCCATGACGATGATCAGCGTGGCGACGCCCAGCATGATGCCGACGAAAGAGAAGCCGGCGATGACCGAGATGAAGGCTTCCTTGCGACGGGACCTCAGGTAACGGCCGGCCAGTATCCATTCGAAGGGAGCGAAAGGACGCCCCGCTTTCGCCTCGCTCATCCAAAGACCTCCAAACGCCGAACCGCCGCGCCACGCCCCGGGGACCATGGCCGACTCGCTGACGCCACCGGGCGGCGACGCATGAGACTAGCAAATTCCGTCCGCCGGCAAGCTGCTGTTTCCGCGTTTTCCAGACGGAATCGGCAGCTTCCGGGGCGGCATGCCGCCGCCCCTCTTCAGCGACAATCAGGCCTTTTCTGTGACGCGGGCGATGGCCGACTCCAGCGACACCAGTTCCTTCTCTCCGGTGGCGCGGCGCTTCAGCTCGACGACGCCGTCGGCAAGGCCCTTCGGCCCGACGATGATCTGCCAAGGCAAGCCGATCAGATCCATCGACGCGAACTTGGCGCCCGGACGGGCCGCCGTGTCGTCATAGAGCGGATCCTTGCCGGCAGCGGCAAGCTTGGCGTAGGCGTCTTCGCAAGCTGCGCTGACGGCCGCATCGTCGGATCGCAGGCTGATGATGCCGGCGCCGAACGGCGTGACGCTTTCCGGCCAGATGATGCCGGCTTCGTCGTGGCTCGCCTCGATGATGGCACCGATCAGGCGCGAAACGCCGATGCCATAGGACCCCATGATCACCGGCTGCTCGCTACCGTCGGGCATGGCCACCTTGGCCCCCATCGGCTCGGAATACTTCGTGCCGAAGGAGAAGATATGCCCCACCTCGATGCCGCGCGCCGACACCCGCCGTTCTTCCGGCAGCGCGCTGAACGCCGCCTCGTCGTGCATCTCGTCTGTGGCAGCGTAGCGGGTGGTGAACATGTCGACGATTGGCGACAGGTCGCCATCGAAATCGACGTCCTCGCCCGGCACAGGCAGGTCCAGCAGGTCCTTGTCGCAGAACACGGCGCTCTCGCCGGTGGATGCGAGAATAATGAACTCGTGGCTGAGCTTGCCACCGATCGGTCCGGTATCGGCCCGCATCGGAATGGCGGTCAGGCCGAGCCGCTTGTAGGTCCTGAGATAAGCGACGAACATCTTGTGGTAGGCGCGCAGCGCGCCGGCCTGATCGACGTCGAAGGAATAAGCGTCCTTCATCAGGAACTCGCGGCCACGCATCACGCCAAAGCGCGGACGCACCTCGTCGCGGAACTTCCACTGAATGTTGTAGAGATTGAGCGGCAGATCACGGTAGGAGCGAACATAGGTCCGGAAGATGTCAGTGACGACTTCCTCGGCGGTCGGACCGTAGAGCATCTCGCGCTCATGGCGGTCGATGATGCGCAGCATCTCCTTGCCATAGGCGTCGTAGCGACCGCTCTCACGCCAAAGGTCAGCCGGCTGAATGGATGGCATCAGGATCTCGACGGCGCCGGAGCGATCCTGCTCCTCACGGACGATCGCCTCGATCTTCTTCAAAACCTTGAGGCCGAGCGGCAGCCAGGAATAGATACCAGCGTTCTGCTGGCGCATCATACCGGCGCGCAACATCAGGCGGTGCGAGACGATCTCGGCCTCCTTGGGCGCCTCTTTGAGAATGGGCAGGAAATACCGGCTGAGACGCATGGAATCCTCTCGCGCGTGTTTGGATGAGCGCGCTACTCAAAGCGCATCGACCTTGAAAAAACAAGACCGATCGGTCACCGATCATCTGAAAGCAACGCGATACGCGGCCAATCGCTATGACTTTAGTCTATGGGGCAAACCACGGATATCGCAACAACTCGGAACCGCTCCAGAACGCTTTCGCAACCCCTTGATATGGCAATATTTCCTGAATTCGATTGTAAGGACTGCGGAGCAATTGGCCCATGCTGCACAAGCATGCAGCCTATGCACAAATGGATGACAAACCAAAAATCGCAGTGTATGGTACCGGCCATAAATAAGGACGGCACAGCCAAAAGACGAAATGCCTCAGTAAATGAGGCCGTCAAAATAGGCAAAAGCAGAATGCCTTCCAGTTATCGCGGTCTGAGTCTTGGGAGGGAAAACCCATATAGGCGCGGAAAACGCTGCCGCCAGCGGATGGATTGGGAGGTCTTTCTATCTGTAGGCTTTATGGGCTGACACGCGGAACTAGAAAGCAGGGCTTCGGCCCTGCTTTTTTATTTGTTGCTTTCGTTGCCCGCCACCTCATTCAACTCGATTTGTCTGCAGCCCCAAAAAACACCGTTCAACAAACGGCAGCTACCGCTCATCCGATTAAACACTTATCCTGACCAATAACAGGAAAGGATAGACCATGAGCATTCCCGGCAAGGGCGGCAGCGACCGCATCGAGGAGATCATTCTTCCGAACGTCCGCGATCTCGGCGGGTTCAAGGTGCGCCGCGCATTGCCGTCGGTTCAGCGCCGCATGGTCGGACCTTTCATCTTCTTTGACCAGATGGGACCGGTGATGTTTGGCGCCGGTGAAGCCGAAGACGTGCGACCCCACCCGCACATTGGCCTTTCGACCCTCACCTATCTGTTCGACGGCGAGATGGTCCATCGTGACAGCGCCGGCCACAAGGAGACGATCCGGGCCGGCGAGGTCAACTGGATGACGGCAGGCAACGGTATCGTGCACTCCGAACGCTTTCCCGCAGCTGTGCATACGGCTGGTGGCAGCCTGTTCGGCACGCAGATCTGGGTGGCACTTCCGAAGGCGAGTGAGGAAATCGCCCCCCTGTTCAGCCACCATGACAAGACCGCCCTCCCCACCCTCTCCGACACGGGCGTGCGAATGACGCTGGTGGCCGGCGATGGCTTTGGTACCCGCTCGCCGGTGCCGGTCTACTCCGATCTGATGTATGCCGACGTGCATCTGGAAGCCGGCGCGCGATTCAAGGTGCCGGCGGATCACATCGAGCGCGCGGCGTATGTCATCAGTGGTGGCGTGGGCATCGAGGGGCAGGAAGGCATCTTCCCGCCGAACCAACTCGTCGTCTTCAAACCGGGCACCGAGGTGGTTCTCGCGGCGACCGAGCCGACACGCCTCGTGCTGATTGGCGGCGAGCCGTTCCCCGAGAAGCGCCACATCTACTGGAACTTCGTTTCATCTTCCAAGGAGCGCATCGAAGCTGCCAAGGCCGATTGGCGCGCCCGTCGCTTCCCGGAAATCGTAGGTGAGACGGAGTTCATCCCGCTGCCGCCCGATCCAGTCGGACTGAAGATGAAGGACTGAAGGCAGCAGCCTTCCAAGCTGACTACCGAAACGAAAAGGGCGGCGCCATCGGCACCGCCCTTTCCATATTGCAATCCGAAATCCGGATCAGCGCTTCGAGAACTGGAAGCTGCGGCGAGCCTTGCGCTTGCCGTACTTCTTGCGCTCGACGACGCGGCTGTCGCGGGTCAGGAAGCCGAGCTTCTTGAGCACGCCGCGCAGGCCCGGCTCATAATAGGTGAGAGCCTTGGAGATGCCGTGGCGCAGCGCACCGGCCTGACCGGACAGGCCGCCACCGGCGACGGTGGCGATGATGTCGAACTGACCGTCGCGCGCAGCGGCGTAGATCGGCTGCTGGACGATCATCTGGAGCACCGGACGACCGAAGTAAACGTTGAACTCCTTGTCGTTCACGATGATCTTGCCGGAACCCGGCTTGACCCAGACGCGAGCGATGGCGTTCTTGCGCTTGCCGGTGGCATAGGCGCGGCCGAACTTGTCGAGCTTCTGAACGTGCACCGGGGCCTCGGCCACCGGAGCGACGTCGGCAGCGCCGAGTTCAGCGAGGGAGGAGAGCTCAGCCATGGATCAAGGCCTCGTGTTCATCTTGTTCATCGACTTGACGTCGAGGACTTCCGGCTGCTGGGCGGCATGGGGATGCTCGGCACCGGCGTAGACG
>JARKNW010000114.1 GCA_029976075.1 Pleomorphomonas sp. | reverse complement strand
GAGTAGGCAGCAGCGGTTCGATCGCTGCCCACTGATCGTCGTCCAGCCAGAACTCTCCTGCCATGCTCCAACTCCATCGTTTGATGAAGTGAATCACGGTAGATGATATTATTCAACTGGCTGATTGGGTTTTGACCCTAGCGATGACGCCAGTGCATCAAACGGGCGCCATTCCCTCTGGATCCTTCTGGAACTGGTAGCCGATGGCGCGTGGTGGCATCGTCTGGCACTTGCTGCCCAAAAGGCATTTCGGACGGTCGGTAATCCGCTGCGGCCGCATTGGTTGATGCGCTCATCCCGGCCGTGATCTTCTTCCAGACTGTTGGTGCCGACGAAATGCCGCGCGCCATGAGCGTGCGGTATCGCCCTTGAGTCCGCGTCGCGGAAGACTCCTCCACTCCATCTTGAGTGATCGATATCGATCATGCGTAGATTGTCCGTAGTCATACGTGGCTAGCTGGAGTCCAGTGGAGCTGTCCGGATCCCAGGTCGCCGTGATGCCCGTATAAGGTATTGAAAATGCGGATTGTTAGAAGCAAACCTTTGGGCGGACCTGGCTGAATGGAGATGCTCTCGCCGATGAAAGGCACTTGGTGACAATCTTGAATCTGAAAAATCTCAATCAAGAACGATTGACTGAAATCATCGCGGCTCCTATCGTTGCGCTCATGATCAACGGCAATCAGCCGAGATGAAGGCGCGACGGGAAGCGCGTGGGGTAGGAGCAAACCGTCTTCGTTCCGCAGGAGTGATTGAGGCACTCCATCCGCATTCGGATGTCGAAACGAAGATGGATGACATGTTCGCCTGGAGACCACCGAACCGGTGTGACGGGCGATCTTGGGTGTCGGGCCTTGTTCCCTGCGAGCGTGATGCGCGGATTCGTCTCATGGGCGGAGGGACGACGCATTGGCCTGCCTTCTTGAGCTATCGAACATCTCCAAGTCGTTCGCCAGCGTTCGCGTGCTTACTGGGGTCAACTTCGACGTCCGGGCGGGTGAAGTTCATGCTCTCATGGGAGAGAACGGCGCCGGCAAGTCGACAATGATCAAGATCGTCGCCGGCGTGATCACGCCGAGTGGCGGCGAGATGCGTGTCAACGGAGAAGAGGTCCACTTCTCATCTCCGAAAGAGGCGAACGCGCGCGGGATTGCCACCGTCTATCAGGAAATGCTGCTCTTTCCCGACCTGACTGTCGCCGAGAACATTTTCCTCGGTCATGCTCCCCGCGGAACGGTTGGCAACATCGACTGGCGTGAAATGAAGGCCAAGGCACGGGCGCTTCTCGACAGCCTCGACAGCCACGACCTCGATGTCGATGCCGTCGTCGGCACGCTGTCGGTCGCCAACCGTCAGCGCGTCGAGATCGCCAAGGCCCTGTCGCAGGATGCCCGCATCGTCATCATGGACGAGCCGACGGCAGCTCTCGCCGAAACCGACGCCAAGCGTCTGCTCGACATCGTTCGTCGTCTTCGTGATCGCGGGGTCGGCATCATCTACGTCAGCCATCGCATGGCCGAGATATTTGCCATTGCCGATCGCATCACCGTGCTGCGTGACGGTGTGATGATCGGCACGCGCAACAGGGACGAAGTCGATCAGCCGACACTCGTATCGATGATGGTCGGTCGCGATATCGCCCAGCTCTATCCGAAGGCGGAGGTTGCTCTGGGCGAGGTTCTGCTGGAAACGCGTGACCTCTGCTGCAACGATCGGGTTCGCAACGTCAGCCTGCATGTCCGGGCTGGCGAGATCGTCGGCATCGCAGGGCTGGTTGGCGCTGGCCGTACCGAACTGGCCCTCACCATGTTCGGTATCACGCCGGCCACGTCGGGTGAGATCCGGATCGACGGGAAAACGGTCGCGATCGGCTCGCCCAGGGAGGCGCGCGATCTCGGCATCGCCTATATCCCCGAGGATCGCGGGCGTCAGGGGCTGGTGAAGGCGGAAACCATCCGCGAAAACATCATCCATCCCATCCTCGATCGCATTTCGCGCTATTTCCTGGTCAATCGCCGCAAGGAGCGGTCTTTGGCCGTTCAGTCGATCAAGCAGCTTTCCATCCGCACCTGGGGTGCCGACCAGATCGCCGGACAGCTTTCCGGCGGCAACCAGCAGAAGGTGGTGGTCGCCAAATGGCTCGGTACCAAGCCACGCATCCTCATCATGGACGAGCCGACGCGTGGCATCGACGTCGGGGCCAAGGCTGAAATCTATACGCTGATGGGGGACCTGGCCCGCGACGGTATCGCCATCATCATGATCTCATCCGAGCTGCCAGAGGTTCTCGGCATGAGCGATCGCGTTCTGGTGATGAACGAAGGCAGGCTCGTCGCCGAAATCCCGCGCGTCAGCGCCACGCTCGAAAGCGTTGGCGCGGCCATGACCCATAGCGCCCGTCATCAGGAGATCGAGCGGTGAGCCACTCTCCCACCCAAGCCTCAAGTTCTCTGTCCGCTTCCGCCCTTCTCAAGTTCGTGCGAGCCTACGGGCAGGAGACGGCCGTTCTGGTTTCCCTGCTGGTCATCGTCGTTGTCGTCAGCCTGATCAATCCCAATTATCTAGGCTCGACCAACGTCAACAACATCGTCGCCGGCAACGCCTACATCGCCGTGGCCGCGATCGGCATGACGATGATCATCCTTCTCGGCCACATCGACGTCGCGGTCGGGGCGCTGATCGGCGTGCTGGCTTCGATCGCCGGAACGCTGGCGGTCAGTGGCTATCCGGTCTGGGTGGCATGGCTGATCCCGGTCCTTGTCGGCGTCTTTGTCGAGGGCGTGGTTGGCGTTCTCGTCGCCTATGCGAGAATTCCGGCGATCGTGGTGACGCTCGGCGTCGTGTCGATCCTCAAGGGTGGTCTCATCACGGTGACTCAGGGCGTCTGGATCAGCAATCTGCCACCCGAGTTCCTGATCGCTCAGTTCCGTCTGTTTGGCATTCCCTCGCCGGTCTATTTCATGATCGTCCTGACCATCGCCGCCGGTCTCTGGATGCGCTACGCCCCATTCGGCCGTGCCATCTACGCCGTGGGCGGCAACGTGGAAGCGGCTCGTACCGTCGGAATCCGTCCGGAGCGCCTTACGGTCGGTGTCTTTGCGCTGCATGGCATGTTCGCCGGTATCGCAGCGGTCTTGTTCGGCACGCAGCTGCAGGTCATCCAGTCGACGGTTCCCAACAATCTGGAGCTTACGATCATCACCGCGTCGGTCATCGGCGGCGTGTCGATCATCGGTGGTCGCGGCACGGTCTACGGCTCGACACTGGCGGCGATCTTCTTCTCCGCCGTCAGCTCGGCCCTGATCTTCCTCAACATCTCCGCCTACTGGCTCCGCGCCGTTCTGGGCGTGCTGATCCTCGCAACCGTTCTGGCCGACGCCATGCGCCGTCGCCAATTCCACTGAACCGGAGCGTCCGCCCGTGCTGTCGAGATATGTCTTCCGTCACGAAACGATCCTCGCCCTGCTGCTGGTGCTGGCGCTTGCGCTGTCCGCCAACCTGTCCGATCGCTTCTTCACCGTCGATAACCTGCTGAACCAGGGCCGAATGCTGACTGAGGTAGGCATCATCGCCATTGCCATGACCTTCGTCATCATCACCGGCGGCATCGACCTCTCGGTCGGTTCGATCCTCGGCCTGGCGGCAATCACCCTTGGCGTCGTCTGGAAGACGCTCGGCGTGCCGCTCCCGCTGGCCATGGTGATCGCCGTCCTGGTTGGAGCGGTCTGCGGCGCGGTCAACGGACTGATCATCATCAAGTCACGCATGCCGCCGATGATCGCCACGCTCGGCACGCTGGCCCTGTATCGTGGCCTCGCCGAAGGTGTCAGCCAGGCTCGCTCTGTGCGCGGCTATCCGGACTGGTTCTATGTGCTGGGGCAGGGCGAGATTCTCGGTGTGCCGACGCAGCTTTGGATCTTCGGCATCCTGGTTATCACCGCCGCTGTCATCCTCGGCTACATGACCTTCGGGCGCGTCACCTATGCCGTCGGCGCCAACGAGACCGCCGCACGCTTCTCGGGCATGGCCGTCGATCGCGCCAAGCTGCTGATATACACCGCCTCCGGTTCCATGGCCGCGCTCGCCGCTGTCATTTTCGTCTCGAGAGTGTCCACGACCCGTTCGGACATGGGCATGGGTATCGAGATGGATGCGATTTCCGCCGTGGTGCTTGGCGGCACCAGCATCTTCGGCGGTCGCGGCACTATGATCGGCACGCTGCTCGGCATCCTGCTCATCCAGACGATGAAGAACGGTCTCACCCTCGCGGGAATCAAGGGGGACGGCACGATCATTGTCATCGGGTCCATCCTGATCCTGACCATTCTCATCAGCAATCTTGCCAACAGGAAACGGGACTGAGCACAGCCCCGAGTCCCCCAACGGCGCCGGAACATCAAGAACATCGGCGCCTCCATTCTGAGCCAATAGAGAGGAGACTACCCATGAAGAAGTTGCTTTGCCTGACCACCGGTCTGGCGCTGATGGCCGGCACCGCTTACGCCGAGGACGTTTGGACCGGCGGCGATAGCCTGCCCACCTCGCCGCTCGCCTGCGATGGCAGCGCCGCCGCGCCGACCGCCAGCCCCTACAATGGTGCGGCCGTGCAGAATGCCGCCGACCTCAAGGGCAAGCAGATCAGCATCGTCGATGTTCCCAAGTTGATCGGTATCGGCTACTTCAACGCCACGGCCAAGGGTGTTGCCGAAGGCGCCAAGGATCTCGGCAATGTCGAAGCCAAGACCGACGGACCGACCAAGGCCAACATCGACGACCAGATCACTCTGATCGACAACTACGTCACCTCCGGCGTCAACGGCATCGTCTTCGCCGCCAATGACCCCGAGGCCATCGCTCCGGTGTTGAAGAAGGCGCTGTCCAAGGGTATCCACGTCGTCGGCTACGACTCCGACGCGACCCCGGACGCCCGCGAATGGTTCGTCAACCAGGCGTCGTTCAATGGCGTTGCCAAGGCGCTCATCGACAACATCGCCAGCCAGATCGGCGAAGACGGTGCATTCGCCATCGTCACGTCCACGTTCACCACGCCGGTGCAGGCGCGCTGGATTGCGGAAATGGGCGCCTACACTGCGAAGTGCCATCCGAAGATGAAGTGGCTCGAGACAGTTGAGGCCCAGGAAGACAACATCCTGTCCTTCAACCAGGCCAACACGCTGATGAACAAGTACGGCAGCGAGCTCAAGGGCATCATCGGCATGACCACCGTCGCCACGCCGGCTGCCTCCGAGGCCGTCAAGCAGGCGAACATGTGCGGCAAGATCGCCGTCACCGGTCTTGCCCTGCCCAACGCCATGAAGCCTTACGTCAACAGCGGCTGCATCAACGGTGTGGTCCTCTGGAATCCGAGCGACCTCGGCTATGCGGCCACGCATGTGCTGCGTGCCGCCGTCGATGGCACCCTCAAGCCGGGCGACACGTCGGTCAAGGCCGGCAAGCTGGGCGATCTGAAGATCGTCGACGGTTCCGTCGTCCTGCTCGGCGACCCGGTGACCTTCACCAAGGAAAACATCAACAACTTCGACTTCTGATCGTTTGTTGAAAACGTCGCGGGGAAATCCCCGCGACGTAACTTGGGTGCCGACGACCGTATCGGCGGCACCTTCTTTTCCTGCTTCACTTCATTGATCGTCCACTTATCGGCCGCCGAGGTGAGTTCGGCGCGACGAGCGGTGGTTCAGGGCCCTCGGAGATACGCGACATGCCCCATTTTCTCGGGATCGACATCGGCGGCAGCGTCATCAAGAGCGGGCTCTACGACGAGGCCGGTCGGGAAGTCGGCGTCTCGTCGATGAACGACGCCGCCATCGCCGAGCACGTCGGCTGGAGCGAGCGCGACATGAACGCCATGTGGCGATCGGTCTGCGGCACC
>JARKNW010000113.1 GCA_029976075.1 Pleomorphomonas sp. | reverse complement strand
GCGACGTCGGCAGCGCCGAGTTCAGCGAGGGAGGAGAGCTCAGCCATGGATCAAGGCCTCGTGTTCATCTTGTTCATCGACTTGACGTCGAGGACTTCCGGCTGCTGGGCGGCATGGGGATGCTCGGCACCGGCGTAGACGCGGAGGTTGGAAAGCTGGCGACGGCCGAGCGGACCCTCGGGAATCATGCGCTCGACGGCCTTCTCGAGCACGCGCTCCGGGAAGCGGCCTTCAAGGATCTGGCGCGCCTTGCGCTCCTTGATGCCACCGATATAGCCGGTGTGCCAGTAGTAGGTCTTGTCAGTGTACTTGCGGCCGGTCAGCACCACCTTGCCCGCATTGATCACGATGACGTTGTCGCCATCATCCATGTGCGGGGTATAGGTGGCCTTGTGCTTACCGCGGAGGCGCATCGCGATTACAGTCGCGAGGCGGCCGACCACGAGGCCTTCGGCGTCAATCAAGACCCACTTCTTCTCGATGTCCGCCGGCTTCGCCGTATAGGTCGTCATGGGCGTTACCGTCTTCCGATTTGGGCCGCCGGAGAGGCGGCCGGTTCGTCTCATCTTTCGCACCGGTGACGATGCGAAAGGGCGGCTCCCGTTGCCGGGCGCCGCCGTCGCGCTTTCAAATATGGAAATGCCACCCGTTTGTCAAGCAAAACGGGTGGCATCCTACCCTTGAAAATCAATAGGTTAATTCATGCGGTATCATTATACCGTATGATTTTCCATCAAACTAAGCCGAGCAGCGCCTTGACATCGGCGATATCCGACGGCTTACCGAAATCGATCACCCCTTCAGCGGGCGCAATGCGGCGAATAAGACCGGACAGCACCTTGCCGGCACCGACCTCCACGAACTTGTCGACGCCGGCACCGGCCATGGCCGATACGCTCTCCCGCCAACGGACGGTCCCGGTCACCTGAGCAACCAGTTGCTTGCGGATAGCCTCCGGATCGGAGGTCGACGCGGCGGTGACGTTGGCGAAAATCGGAACGATCGGCGCGTTGATCGTCGCGGCGGCAAGGGCCGCGGCCATGGCTTCGGCCGCCGGCTGCATCAGCCGGCAGTGGAAGGGGGCGGAGACATTGAGAAGCATGGCGCGCTTGGCACCCTTGGCCTTGGCAATATCCACGGCGCGGATAACGGCCAGCTTGGCGCCCGACACCACGACCTGCCCGGGGGCATTGTCGTTCGCGGCCTCGCAAACATCCCCTTGGGCCGCTTCCTTGGCAACGGCGGCGGCCGTTTCGAAGTCGAGACCGAGCAGCGCGGCCATAGCGCCCTCGCCCACCGGCACAGCCTTCTGCATGGCATTGCCGCGAGTCCTCAACAGTCGGGCGGCATCCGTCACGCTCAGCGCGCCAGCGGCGGCCAGTGCGGAGTATTCGCCCAGCGAGTGACCGGCGACGAAGGAGGCATGCTGCTTGATCGTGATGCCTTCCGCCTCGAGCGCCCTTAGCGCGGCAAGGCTGACGGCCATCAACGCCGGCTGGGTGTTGGCGGTCAATGTCAGCTGATCTTCAGGACCATTGAAGATGATGTCGGACAGCTTCTCTCCAAGAGCGTCGTCCACCTCCTCAAAAACCGCCCGTGCGGCGGCGTAATGATCGGCGAGGGCCTTGCCCATGCCGATGGCCTGACTGCCCTGACCGGGAAACACGAAGGCGTTGGTCATTTGTTGGCTTTCCTCAATAGTTTCGGGGCGGACACGACCATTTGGCCGTCCAAGAGTCAAGGCCGCACCGCTGAAATCCGCGGAGAATCGAGCCTCAGCTTCGGGACGGCAACAAGGCTCCGACGGCGCTCACCAGCCACCCGAGGATCAAGGCGACGCCACCCGAGGGCGCGGCCAGCGGGAACAGACTTCTGGTCGTCGCCGCCTTGAAGATCAGATCGCCGGAGAAAAGAAGACAACCAGCAAAGAACAACAACGCGGCGAGGCCGCGCAACCGCGTTCCCTGGGCGCCGGAAAGCGCCAAAAGCGCTGCCGCATGGAACAGCAGTATGTTTCCCGCCATGTCGAGGTTGGCACCAGGAAGGGCATGCGCACCGACGGCAAGCGTCGCGACCCCCGCGGCACCGGCAACTCCCGCGGACAATCCAATCAGTCGATGGGTGGACATCTTTCTACCCCCTCGCCACGAGCCTCTGGCTTCCGAGCCCTTCAGCTAATAACGGTGACACTCCATGTCCACCGGTCAAGAAGCGCAAGGCAAGGTCATGCTCATACCAATTACGGATCCGGCCGATTCACGTCTTGCCCCCTTCATGAACGTCCGGGACCGCGATCTTCAGCATGCGCATGGTAACGCCTTCATCGCCGAGGGCGAAAGCGTGCTGGCCGTCTTTTTGTCAAGGAACTCGCTCTTTCGACCGGAAGCGCTCCTGATTGCCGACAACCGGATCAGTACGGCACAGGCATGGTCTCCTCCGGAAGATCTGCCGATCTACGTTGCCGAACAGAGCCTGATGGACACGATCGTTGGCTTTCCGATCCACCGCGGCCTGCTGGGCTTGGGGCGAAGGCTCCCCTGCCCCTCCCTGGTCGATCTTCTGGCCCACAGGCCGCGCGTCGTCGTCGGTCTCGCAGGCATTGCCAACCACGACAACATGGGCGGGATCTTTCGTAATGCCGCTGCCTTCGGCGCTGGCGCAATGGTGCTTGACGCCACGTCCTGCGATCCGCTCTACCGCAAGGCCATACGTGTTTCGGTGGGAGGTGCGCTGCAGGTGCCCTTCACAAGGCTGGACAGAGGGGTAAATGTCGCAGCCTCTCTCAAAGCTCTGGGTTATCGGGTGCTTGCGCTGTCGCCGCGGGGCACCTGCCGGCTGGATGAAGTCCCGACAGACCAACCGCTTGCCTTGCTGCTTGGAGCAGAAGGACCAGGATTGCCGGATCAGGAGATGGCTGCTGCGGAAACCGTGCGGATCGAGATGGCCGGCCGATTTGACAGCCTCAACGTCGCCACGACCAGCGGCATCGCACTCTATGAACTCACGCGCAGAATGGCTGCCGGAATTGCACAGTATTGATCGTTGTCCCTCTCGCAAGGCTTGCAGCGAGAGGGAAGACAACATCTCGTAGCTTCGACAGTTAGCCGCCCGATATCACCGTGGCCATATCGCGCCAGGACCGCGCCGCCGTCGGTTCGCCCAAGGCCTTTTCGCGCGCGAACAACTCGGCTTCACGTCTTGCGATGTAGTCGCGGGTGATCGGCACCACGTCATTGCGGTGGGTCAGCTGGAACTGATAGACCACGACATCGAGGAAGCGGAAAGCCGCCTCGCAGAGCGCGAGATAGCATTCCCACATCCGACAGAAGCGCTCGTCGTAGAGAGCGAGCGCCTTGTCGCGTCGCGCCATGAAGCGAGACCGCCATTCGCGGAGCGTATCGGCGTAATGGTGACGCAAAACCTCGACATCGGCCATCATCAGTCCCGACTTTTCTACGGCCGTGACCACTTCCGACAAAGCCGGCAGATGGCCGCCGGGGAAGATGTACTTGGTTATCCAGCCGTTGGTCAGGCCCGGCGTCGAGGTATGTCCGATGGTATGCAGCATGAACACGCCATCATCGGTCAGGAGGTCTGCCGCCTTGCGGAAGAAAGTGTCGTAATTCTCCGGGCCGACGTGTTCGAACATCCCGACCGATATGATGCGATCGAAGGTTCCACGGGTGTTGCGGTAATCCTGAAGCTCGAACTTGACGTGCTCATATCCCTTGTCCGCGGCACGCTTCTTGGCGATGGCCAGTTGCTCGTCGGACAAGGTCACGCCTTTGACACGCCCCGCCTCGCCGACCTCCGCAAGATAAAGGCCCAGACCACCCCACCCCGAACCGATGTCCAGCACGCTCATGCCAGGCTCGATCAGAAGTTTGGCTGCGAGATGCCGGCACTTGGCACGCTGAGCCTCCTCAAGCGTCATGTCCGGCGCGGCATAATAGGCACAAGAATACTGGCGATCGGTATCGAGGAACAGATCGTAGAAAGCGGCGTTGAGATCGTAGTGATGGACGACGTTACGGCGCGACCGCAACAACGTATTGCGACCGAACAAGAAATGCCGGAACTTTCGCGCCATCAGGAACAGCTTGCGCCCGGTGAACTTCCGCATGCCCACGCCATGCTGGAGCAGCAACTCAAGCATTTCGTAAAGCGAGCCTTCGACGACATCGAGCCTGCCGTCCATATACAACTCACCGAAGCGAACTTCGGGATCGCGGATCAGCTCCGCAGCGACCTTGCGATCGGCAAGTCTGGCTACGACACGCTTGCCGCTGCCATCGCCGAACGTCCACCGCGTGCCGTTATAGAGTTCAACTTCAAACGAACCTCGCGTCACCAGCTTATTAAGCAGGCCGCGGAGAATATTTTCCGCCCAGACCATCGCATGGTCCCCCACCTACGCTATAGCGGCGACATCGATTTTTGCGGTCTTCAACAAGGCCGAACTTACATACGTTCGATGACGCCGACTGAAACTGCAACCGAGGCCGTAGAGGATCGTCGCAACGAAAACGAAGTCCGGTCCGGAACCGAGGCCCGCAAGAGGCGGACGGCGGCCCCTGTCGGCGGCCCGTTCATAAATATGTCCGAAACGCAAAAAGGTTCCAGAAAAATTCGTAGATAGAGCGGGATATGGGTGATCACGACTGCGCGATTTATCTGTATGGCAGATAAATTACAGTTCTTCCGATAGATTGACGAAGCGATCTACCAACTTGCCGGCACGGAGTGCCTCAAGATTTCTTGTCCGCAGCCGCCTGGAGTGCCAACTGGTCGGGAACCGGCAGACCTCGCTCGACAAACATCCGGATGACCCCGGCCGGCATCACGCGGCAGGGGCAGTTTGCCGCATGCCCGGCGTGCCAGGCCATACGCTGTTCGGGCGTCGGGTTCTTAGGCATGGGGTTCGCCTCATGCCACTGACGATTGAGCTTGCTCACGATCGACATCCCAATCTTGGGCTATCGGCAGCCGGGAAGTGACAAGCGCCGCCTGCGCAGCTCTCCGGTCAAAAGACAGACGGCCCCCGTCTTCGGGGGCCGTCCTTAGTCGTCGGAAGATAGTTGCGCCTTAGCGCAAACTTATCAGTCCTTGAGTTCCCACACGTCGGGCGTGCGCTCCAGACGAGCAGCAAACAACTGACGCTCGAGTTCCACTTCCTTGGGGAGATGAGACCCAAACTGAGCGAAGTATTTGCCCTGGTCCTCGGCCTCGGCCAGCGCCTTGGTCTTGGTGACCTTGAGGATGGCGTCGTACTTGGCCTTGGAGAAGTCGATGCCCTTCATGTTGAGGTCGGCGTAACGCGGTACCAGACCATAGGGGCACTCGACGGCATCAGCCTCGCCCTTGACACGGCCGACGATCCACTCGAGGGCGCGCATGTTCTCGCCGTAACCCGGCCACATGAACTTGCCGTTCTCGTCCTTGCGGAACCAGTTGACGCGGAAGATGCCCGGCGCCTTCGGCAGATTGCGGCCCATGTGGAGCCAGTGCGCCCAGTAGTCGCCCATGTTGTAGCCGCAGAAGGGCAGCATGGCGAAGGGATCGCGGCGCATGCCGGTACCTTCGGCCGCGGCCGTCTGCTCGGAACCCATGGTCGCGGCAAGGTAGACGCCGTGGCTCCAGCTGAACGACTGCATGACCAACGGGAAGGCGGTGGCAACACGGCCGCCAACGATGAAGGCCGAGATCGGAACGCCGGCGGGGTTCTCCCAGTCCGGATCGATCGACGGCACCTGGCTCGCCGGAGCGGTGAAGCGGCTGTTCGGATGGGCAGCAGGGCGGCCGCAGTCCGGGGTCCAGTCCTTACCCGTCCAGTCGATGAGGTGAGCAGGAGCCTCGTCGGTCATGCCTTCCCACCACACGTCACCGTCGTCGGTCAGGGCGACGTTGGTGAAGATGCAGTTGGCGTGCAGCGTGCGCAGCGCGTTCGGGTTCGACACTTCGTTGGTGCCGGGGGCAACGCCGAACAGACCGTTCTCGGGGTTGATGGCGCGCAGTTCGCCGTCGGCGTTGGGCTTCACCCAAGCGATGTCGTCGCCGATGGTGGTGATTTCCCAGCCAGCATAGGCCTTCGGCGGGATGATCATGGCGAAGTTGGTCTTGCCGCAGGCCGACGGGAAGGCGGCGGCGACATAGGACTTCTCGCCCTTCGGGTTCTTGACGCCGAGGATGAGCATGTGCTCGGCCAGCCAGCCCTCATCGCGGGCCATGACCGAGGCGATGCGCAGGGCGAGACACTTCTTGCCGAGCAGGGCGTTGCCACCGTAACCCGAGCCGTAGGACATGATCTCGCGGGTATCGGGGAAGTGGACAATGTACTTAGTGTCGTTGCAGGGCCAGGCGACGTCCTTCTGGCCGGCTTCGAGCGGAGCGCCGACGGAATGGATGCAGGGGACGAAGTCGGCATTGCCGAGCACGTCGAGCACCTTGGTACCCATGCGGGTCATGATGCGCATGTGAACGGCGACGTAGGCGCTGTCGGAGAGCTCAACACCGATCTGGGCAATCTTCGAGCCGAGCGGACCCATGGAGAAGGGGATCACGTACATCGTACGGCCCTTCATGCAGCCCTTGAACAGGCCCATCATGGTGGAGCGCATCTCGGTCGGATCGGCCCAGTTGTTGGTCGGGCCGGCTTCTTCCTTGGTCTTGGCGCAGATGAAGGTGCGGCTCTCGACGCGAGCAACGTCCGACGGATTGGAGCGGGCGAGGAAGCTGTTCGGGCGCTTCTTGTCGTTCAGGCGGGTGAAGGTGCCACCGTCGACCAGCTCCTGGCAGAGACGATCGTATTCTTCCTGCGAACCATCGCACCAGTAGATGCGGTCCGGAGTCGTCAGCTTGGCGACTTCTTCAACCCAGGCAATCAGCTTGGCATTCTTGGTAGGAGCTTTTGACATCAGCTTTCTCCGATGGACATATCGCCGCCCGTTCCGGTCTCATTTGTAAGAGAGGGACTTATGAGACGATGCGCCGACAGGGGTGGTAAGGTTCGCAGCCTGAAGAAAGAGACTTCTGCCTTGGTGGCTACACCATAAAAGAGCATCACCGGGGACCATGCGACCCCCATCAGATAACCCCATGACAGTCGACTCTCCTACCAGTCTCTCCAACGCCCGGCACCCATAACCGAGCGGCCCGGATTAGCGTTCCTGAAAAAGACAATACCGACTGAAGTATGAGGGATCAATCGTTGTAAGACCGTACAAGGGATAGGATCGCAGCCTCTGAAAATATGAACATATAGAGAACAAATTAGCATCAAGCATCCAGGTCAACTGAGCATTTCGGCTAATTTCTGGGATTTCTCCTGCCTTCAACACTCCGGTTACGAATTTCGCCCAAAGTTCTACGTGCCAGTACGTATCAAATACGTATTTTGTACTAATTAAGCCGGAATAGCTTTCCATGCCATCCGCCCCGAAGGTAATTTCCTGCCCAAATACCGGGATTGGCGGCGTTCAATCGATTATGATTCCATGCACCGGTGGCCACGGGCGACGTGGGCGAAGAACGGAATCACGCCATCACGTCGCGAGGACTACGCGCCTGCCAATGCCGATCGCCTCAAGAAAGGCTTCGTCGTGGCTCACAACCAGAAGTGCGCCGTCATAAGCGCGAAGACCGGCCTCGACGGTTTCGATCGACTCGACATCGAGGTGGTTGGTCGGCTCGTCGAGGATGACGAGCTGCGGCGGCTGAGCGCGCCCGAGCACGCAGGCGAGCCCTGCCCTGAGGCGCTCGCCGCCCGAAAGACTACCAACCGTTCTGAGCGCGGCATCGGCCCTGAACTTGAACCGCGCAAGGCTGGCCCGACAGGCTTCCTCCCCGGAGCTCGGATCGAGCCGTCGGAAGTTGTCGCGGATTGTCGCCGCCTCGTCGAGCAGCGATACCCTCTGATCAAGAAAAGCGAAATCGACACGCCGGTCTATCGTGCCGCAATAGGGAAAGAGATCGCCGGTGATCGTTCGCAGCAGCGTGGTCTTGCCGGAGCCATTGGGGCCGGCAATGGCAATGCGCTCCGGTCCTCTCACCTCCAGTGACAGGTCGCGAATGAGCACCCTCGTATCGTAGCCGACTGAAACCTGATCGAGCCTGATTACCAGACGATCGGCCACGAGACCGGACGACGGCAGACTGACCGAGAAAGGCACCAGGACTTCAAGTTTGCCGCGCGCCTCTTCAACAGCCGAAGTGGCTGCCGCCAGCCGACGTTCGGCGAGGCGGGCATCGGCGGCGCGTGTCTCCTCGGCCTTGTGCTCAAGACCACCAGCAACGATTTTTGGCATGTCGCCTCTCGCCGCCTTGCGTGCTCCCGTGCCGGCTCGGCGCGCCTGCTTCTCCGCCTGAGCCTGGGCGGCCTGCCGCTCACCGGAGAGCCGCCGCTCGGCATCGTCGAGGTCATGACGGGCGGCGGCGAGCTCGATCGCCTTGCGCGCCCTGTAGGCACCCCAGCCTCCCCCGTAACGACTCGCGCCAATAGAAGAGAGCTCGACAATGGCATCCATGTTTTCGAGAAGCTCCCGATCATGACTGACCACGACGGCACCACCGCGCCAACTGGCCAGCAGATCGGCAACCGCCCGTCGGCCATCGCGATCGAGGTTGTTGGTCGGTTCGTCGAGCAACAACAGGTCCGGTTCGTCAAAGGTGAGAGCGGCCAGAGCGGCCCTCGTCGTCTCGCCGCCCGACAATGAGACAAGAGGCGTGTATGGCCCAACGCTCAGGTCAAGTCTGGAAAGCGAAGCTTCAAGATGCGTCGGCAGCGTCCAGTCCGCAGCAGCCAACTCGGAAAGGTCAGCATCGCCAGCCTCTGCCCGATCGAGCAAGGCCAAACCACTGCGAACCCCAAAAAGATCGGCGATTGTCATGTCGGTCGGCGGGGCGACGATTTGCCGCAAGACCGCCAGACGCCCACTAACGGCGATAGTACCGGAGCGTGGCGCCAGCTCGCCGGCGATCAATCGCAACAGCGTCGACTTCCCCACGCCGTTACGACCAACAAGGCCTGTACGTTCGGAGCCGAAAGCCAGATTCAGATTATCGAAGAGAGAGCGACCGTCAGGCGTAGAATAGCTGAGACCGGAAAGCGTGATGGAAGCGGGCATGAATGCGAGTCCTGATGGCAGGGAAAATAAGATCTGCGATCAGGCTGTCATTCATTGCAGTACGCGCCTCTCCTGGCTCAAGTGGGCGGCGATATAGGCGCCTTGGCTGAAGGATGCAAGTCGGATGAAACGCATTTTACCCTTTTCTTCCACTTCTGCTTGACGGAAATGGGCGCACTCCATATGTCACTCATGCGTGACATATGGAGTGCGCGGCATGGATGAAAACGCAGGTCCGGCACGGAACCGGACCGATACCGAAGCTCGGATTATCAGTGCGGTTCGGACCATCCTGGCGCGTGATGGCTTTCCCGCCCTCAACATCACCGCTGTTGCCGCAGAAGCGCGCGTCGACAAGGTTCTGATCTATCGCTACTTCGGCAAGATCGACGATCTGCTCGCCGCCTTCGGCCGCAGTGCGGACTTCTGGCCAACCGTCGACGAAGTCATTGCACCCGATAACGATCACCTACCTGCGGAAGACCGTCTCATCGGCTTTTTCGACCGCTATGTCGAAGCACTCAGAAGCCGGCCGTTGACCATCGAAATTCTGGCAATGGAGGTCAACATCGCCAATCCGCTGACCGCCGCCCTGGATCAGGCGCGCGAGGACTGGGGCGTAGAGGTTGCCAAACGCCTCGGCGGCGGAACCGAGTTTGACATCGTCGAGATGAACACGGCGGTGGCGCTGGTGTCGGCCGGTATCCAGTTCCTGTTGATCCGCGCCCGCCGGACGCCCGTCTTCAGTCAGATAGCCATCGCCACCGACACCGATTGGGTCGTCGTGCGGCAGCACCTTGCCTGGTTGAGCCGACGCCTTGTCGCCGTCCCGCCAAGTCAAAGTGCCCTGACCCGCGGAGGAGATCTCCATGACCAGACGTGAGTTTCTGAGATTCGGCGCGCTGTCGGCGGGTATCGCGCCGACAATCCTAGGTTCGTCACCTGCGCGCGCCTCGTCCTACGACAAATATTCTGCCGCCTTGCGCAGGCCCCTGGATCCGGACGGCGGAATAGAAGAAGTCATCCGCTTCGCGACCTTGGCGCCCAACGGGCACAACACGCAGAGCTGGCAGTTCTCGACGGCCGGCGACGAGATCGGTATCCGCCCAGACCTCAGTCGCCGCACACCGGTGGTCGACCCGGATGACCATCATATTTACGTTTCGCTCGGTTGCGCGGCGGAGAACCTGGCCCTCGCGGCTTCGGCTACCGGACGCACCGGTGAGGTCGTGGTCGAAGACAACGGGTTCGTCAGTTATGCTTGGAAGCAGGGACGGATCGTCCGCAGTCCGCTGGTCGACGTGATTCCCAGCCGGCAATCCACCCGTTCGATATTCGCCGGTCAGCCGGCTTCGGCATCCGATCTGAAGCAGCTCGAAGCGGCATCCGCCGAGCACGGCGTCCGGGTCGCGATCGTCACTGATAGCAACGAGATATCCCGTCTCCGCGACCTGGTCGTCGCAGGCAATCGCCGACAACTTGCGGATCCGGCTTTTGTCGCCGAGCTGAAATTCTGGATTCGGTTCAGCGCGTCATCGGCGATTGAGAGCGGCGATGGCCTTTATGCTCCCGTGACAGGGAATCCTTCGATGCCGGAGTTCATAGGTCGCATCGGCTTCAGCCTGTTCTTCGACGCGGCTGCCGAAGACGACAAGTGCGCCGCGCAGATGTCGAGTTCAGCGGGCGTTGCGATATTTCTCGGCGATCACGCGAGTCCAAAGCATTGGGCCAAAGTGGGGCGTGCGGCGGAGCGCTTCATGCTGACGGCGACGAAACTTGGTCTTGCCACCTCCTTTCTCAATCAACCGGTAGAGGTGCCTGAACTCCGGAGTGAGCTTGCCGCATTGGCCGGTGAGCCAGATCTGCGGCCTGACCTGCTGATCCGCTTCGGTCGCGCGGCGCCGATGCCCTACTCACCTCGACGACCTGTTGGTTCAGTCATGCTTCCGGCTTGAACGACGACCTCACTCCGTTCGGATGAGGCAAGGTGTCGCTTCAGCGCCTCGACGAACAGTTTCACCTTGGGAGGAACAAGGTGTGTGGTTGGGTAAACGGCCCAGATGCCCAGCGTTTCCGGTACGGCATCGACCAGAGGAACAGGTACGAGGCGGCCAGCTGCAACATCATCGACGACATTCCAGTCCGAGAGAAGTGCCAGCCCCAATCCGCCGAGGCAGCCTCCGTGCAAGGCCTCGATGGAGTTGCTGCTGCAGCGTCCTGACACCTTGACCCGCCGGAGGCGATCTCCGACCAGAAAAGTCCAACTCCCCGCCCCGCTCAGAGCGAGGCATTCATGATTGCGAAGATCGACGAGACGACTTGGCGTGCCTGCGGCGGCCAAATAGGCTGGTGAGGCGTACAGTTGGCGAGAGCTGTCGGCCAGACGGCGGGCTATCAGTGTGTTGTCGCGCAAGGGAGCAATGCGGATAGCCAGGTCGACCCCGGCCGCGACAATATCGACGACATTGTCGGTCAACTGCAGATCGACGCGGACCTCGGGATTGTCGGCGAGAAAGCGCGGCATCATTGCCGTCACCACCTTCCGGCCAAACGGTTCGGACGCCGTAATCCGCAGAAGGCCGGCGGCCCCCGTCTGCGATGGCCTGACCGCTGCACGCGCATTGGCGGCGGCTTCGACCATCGCCTCAGCGTGAGGAAGAAAAGCCTCTCCTTCAACGGTAAGGGAAAGCGCCCGCGTCGTTCGGTGGACGAGACGCACGCCTAGTTCGGCTTCGAGGGCGGCGAGCCGACGCGAGGCTGCCATCGGGCCAAGGCCGAGCTTGCGGGCCGTGGACGCAAGACTTCCAGTACGAGCCGCCTCGGCGAAAACGATAATGCTTTCAATTTCCATTATATCGAATTCCGTTATGCGGCCTCCTCAATACCGCACACTATACAGGAATTGGTTATTATTCGTAATATCTTGCCAGCGAGCTTTCCTCCCTCCGCTCGCACATGACCGCAGGGTCAGGAGATCATCATGAGTTCTTCCGCAGCTTCGGCGGCCGTTGAGCCGTCCGGGCTTTCCCGCGGCCTCACCATTGCCATGGCCGCCGCCGCCGGCCTTGCCGTTGCCAATATCTACTACAACCAGCCACTTCTGGGCGTGATGCAGAGCGATCTCCAAAGTTCGCTCACGCCTTACATCCCGACGGCCACGCAACTCGGATACGCCGCCGGTTTGTTCTTGCTGGTACCACTCGGCGACATTTTCGAACGTCGTGCGCTGATCGTCGGGCAGTTTCTCTTGCTGGCAGTGTCTCTGGCGGCGACGGCTGTGGCGCCGGGTGCGGCGCTGGTCCTCATCGCATCCTTCGCCGTCGGCCTCGCCTCGACTGTTGCGCAGCAGGTGGTGCCCTTCGCCGCGCACCTCGCGGCTCCCGACCGGCGAGGTGTGACGGTTGGAACTGTGATGGCCGGTCTCTTTTCCGGCATCCTGCTCAGCCGGACTGTGGCCGGTTTTGTCGGCGAGCACGCCGGCTGGCGCGCGATGTTCTGGCTGGGGGTTCCCCTCACCGTCGGGGCAGCGGTCTGGATGGGGCTGCGTTTGCCGCGCAGCCACCCCGGTGGCGACTTGAGCTACCGCCGCCTCATGGTGTCGCTCATCCATCTCTTCGGCGAGTTCGCCGAACTGCGGCTGGCCGCGGTTACGCAGGCCCTGTTGTTCGCCGCCTTCTCTGCCTTCTGGACCGTCCTTGCCCTGCGCCTGGAAGACCCGCGTTTCAGCCTTGGCGCCGATATCGCCGGCCTGTTCGGTGTCGTGGGGCTTGTCGGCATTATGGCGGCTCCCCTTGCGGGTCATGTCGCGGACCGGCGAGGACCCCATGGGGTCATCGCCCTCGGTGCCTTCCTGACACTGACAGCGTGGGCGGTGTTTGGCCTTTGGTCGGCGATCGCCGGTCTCGTCGTCGGCGTTGTGGTGCTCGACTTCGCCGTCCAGAGTGCGCTGATCTCCAACCAGCACATCATTTATGCCCTACGCCCGGAAGCCAGAGCGCGGATCAACACGCTGTTCATGGGCCTGATGTTTCTCGGTGGCGCCACGGGTTCCGCTCTGGCGGGGGCCGTCTGGCCAGTTGGCGGCTGGACCGCCGTCGCAGCAATCGGAGCGGCGTTCGGGCTCATCGCCAGCCTGCTGCAAATCGGCAGCCTCATTCGCCGAAAAGCGCTCTAAAGTCGAACAATGCCATATCGGCGTAAAAGCTCGATCACCCGATCGGGGGACCTGAAGCAAGGAATGCCGAGACGCAGCTGTTCGATGATCAGCTCCAGCATCATGAAATGGCCGGGCATGTTTTCAGGCGGTGGCTGCAGCCTGAAAGCCCGGACCGACTTCAGGCTCAGATAGGTCTTTCGATAGACATAATGGGCAAAGAAACGACGCCGCGTTGGCGTATCGCGGTCTATGACGACCAGTTCGCCACCAGACAGCAGTATCAGAAGACCGGTGGTGAGACGGCGGCGGTTCTGGGCGTTTCGGCAGGACTTTCCTGGTGGCTCGAAGTAAATCGGCAGCATGAACTGGCCACCGTGACGCTCCTCGGCCAGCATCGCATTGAAGAAGAAATCCTCGAATTCCTCGGCATCATTGGGTGTGCTGGCGCCGAAGTCATCCGCCTCCATGCAATGTTGGCGCACGAAAGCCGCGACGCGCGTCATGAGTTCGGCGGATACCGAGTTATAGGTGACCGTCAGCTCATCTCCTTCCTTGAGGAGTAGCGCAAAATCGGAGCGCAGCAGATTGCTGACGATTCTGACGGCTGCCACATCGTCCCAACTGATTTGACGGCTGACGAAGCCTTCGGCGCCATCCACAGCCTCAAGAAGCGTAAAGCCATCTACATCCAGAGCGAAAACCGCACCGTAGAGATCGGCGCCGGGGTAAGCGTCGCGCCGGTCCATGGAGCGCGGGATCTTGATCAGATAGTCGGAGTCCTCAAGCCCTGCATAGGCCGACCGGAACCGGGGAGGCATGTCGGCGGCGGATCTGATCTGTAGGAGCCACGGCCCGAAGGCATCATACTCGCGGAGCGCCTCCGGATCAGCGTCTGTTCGGCTCCAGGCCTGCCGCAGCGGCGAGCGTTTCCTGAAAAGCTCAAACACCCCGTCCCTCCCCTCTGTTTTCCGGTGCGGCCACGCGCCCACCCAAGGCAGGTCTCTCATCCGTCCGGCCTTGGCCCAAACGGCAGAAACGTCCAGCTTCGTCGCAAGTCCCCCTGTCTTCCCGCCGTAACATGCGACCGGTCAAGACATAACGCAGAACACCCGACGGCACATTAAAAAGCGCCAAAGAACGCGTATCCCACGCCACCATTCTACCGCTGATTGCTCCGTCCTGCAAAAACAATGAGCCGGCAGTCTTTGACGCGCTCCATGCCCCCATCTTCACGAACGCTCCCCCGCAAGCGCCCCAAGCAAGTTCGATGATAGCGAGGCTCCGCCAACGTTTCAAATCCACAAAATTTAGTTCGATCAGGATCCGGCTTTCCCTGGAAGCAAAAACAGCCAAATGCGACGAAGGTTCCGATCTCAAAAGAGCCTAAACCGGCGGAAACAAGCTGGTGGCTTCGTCTATTTCTACGTACAAACCCAAGGTGAGCTTGCGTCCTCCCCCCAAATGGGCCTAGACCTTTAGTCGTATCGTTTTCAGTGCCGCTTTCAAAGAACCTCACGTTTTCAACACCAAGCTATCGGAGCCTCTTCTACCGTACCGAACACCACCTTGGACTTAAGTCGAAGTTGCATCTATTGCTCATCGACATCTCCTGTGCTACTCCATGGAAACGCTTCCACAACATGTTTGCCCATATGCGCCCGACGATAAAGGACATAGCTGAGAGGGCTGGAGTTGGCCTCGGCACTGTTTCACGAGTGCTGAACGACAATCCGCGCGTATCGGAAACGACCCGAGCCAAAGTCATGGGGGCCGTCCGAGACCTCAATTACGTCCCAAGCCTTGCTGCTCGCGGCTTATCCATGGGGAAGACGCAAAGCATTGCTGTCATCGCTCCGTTCTTTACTCGCTCTGTCTTTGTGGAGCGGCTCCACGGTATTGAGGAAACGACCTCGGCGAACGGCTATGACGTCGTTATCTACAATGTCGACGCCACAGAAAAGAGAGATCGCTACTTCCGGACCGTTCCGGATCCGAGGCGCGTCGATGGTGTCATCGTCATTTCGTTGCCTCCGTCGGGGTTGGACATAGCGCGCTTCCAGCGGTCATCGGTTCCGATCGTCTTTGTCGATGTCGGAAATCCCGTTTGCGAGCCTTTCGACCGTATCGTTATCAACGACGTTGAGGGTGGCCGGATGGCGACCCAGCACCTTATCGATCTCGGCCATCATCGGATCGGCTATATCGGTGACGTTCCTCAGCCCGGGTTCAATTTCACGGCCGGGGAGGATCGCTTCGAGGGCTACCGTCGGGCGCTGACAGAAGCCGGGTTGCCGGTCAACCCCGAGCTCCACCTTGACGGCAGCTTCGGCCGCGAGGTCGCGCGGCACCTCGCTCGGCGGATGCTGGCGCTTTCCGAAAGGCCCACGGCGATCTTTGCCTCCAACGACACCCAGGCTCTGGGCGTTCTCGAGGCTGCCCGCGACGCAGGGCTGGATGTTCCCGGCGATCTGTCGGTCGTCGGCTATGACGACATCGAAATGACCGATTTTCTGGGGCTGACGACGGTTCGTCAGCTGCTTTTCGAATCCGGGCGTCGCAGCGTCGAGGCCCTTCTCAGGCGATTAGAGGAGCCGGAGGGGGCGCCGATCTGCGATTCATTGCCCGTCGAACTCATCGTGCGCCGGACGACTGCTCCGCCACGCTGATGACGCCACCGCTTTCCGTCGAGGGGAAGGCGTCAAAGGTCGCGCGTGGTGCGCGATTGTTCTTTAGGACCCGAGTTGGGAGGTTTGCATGAAACTGAAATCGCTTAATGCCTGCCTGATGGCGTCGGCTTTCGTCGCCTTCGCTGCCGTCACGGCCGCCGCCGCGGCGGATAACGTTCCGTCGGAACTGGCTGACGCTTTCGCCGGCAAGTTCAAGGGCGCCAAGGTCACTGCCTTCGGCCCCTTCACCGCTGGCGACGAAGTCCGCTTCAACGACACCATCAAGGCGTTCGAGGAAGCCACCGGCATCGACATTCAGTATGAAGGCTCCAAGCAGTTCGAGGCGACGATCGCCACGCGTTCCGACGCAGGCAACCCGCCCGACATCGCCGACTTCCCGCAGCCCGGCCTGCTCGCCAACTTCGCCAAGGCTGGCAAGCTGGTCGATCTGTCGGCCCAGAAGGATTACTACCTGCAGCAGTACATCCCGAGCTGGATCGACATGGCCACCAAGGCCGGCAAGGATGGCAAGCCCGGCCTGTTCGGCGTTTGGGAACGCGTCAACGTCAAGAGCCTGGTCTGGTATCCGAAGAAGGCCTTCGACGCTGCCGGCTACAAGGTCCCGACAACCTGGACCGAACTCGAAGCTCTTCAGAAGCAGATCGTTTCCGACGGCGACACCCCGTGGTGCGTGGGCATCGAGTCTGGCGCCGCCACCGGCTGGCCGGCGACCGACTGGCTCGAAGAGTTCATGCTCCGCACGACCTCGCTGGAGAACTACGACAAGTGGACCGAAGGCAAGCTGCCCTTCGCTTCGCCCGAAGTGAAGCATGCTGCCGAGCTGATCGGCAAGATCTGGCTTGACGAGAAGAACGTCTACGGCGGCCGCAAGGGCATCGTGTCGACCAGCTTCGGCGACTCGCCGGTCAACATGTTCTCCGATCCGCCGAAGTGCTGGCTGCACAAGCAGGGTAACTTCATCACCGCCTTCTTCCCCGAAAAGGCCAAGGCTGGTGTTGACTACTCGTTCTTCTATCTGCCGGGTATCGACCCCGCCTATGGCAAGCCGGTGGAAGTCGGCGGCGACATCTGGGGTGCCTTCAACGATCGTCCGGAAGTGCGTGCCGTCATGCAGTACTTCGCCAAGGCCGAGCACCTGAAGGCTTGGCTCGCCGTCGGCGGCGCCATCGCTCCGCAGAAGGATGCCGATCTCTCCTGGTACAAGAACGAAGTCGACAAGGGCGTCGCCGAGATCCTGGCCGGCGCCACCGCCGTCCGCTTCGACGGTTCCGACCTGATGCCGGGCGAAGTCGGTGCCGGCTCGTTCTGGAAGCAGATGACTGCCTGGGTGTCGGGTACCACGGATCTCGACAGCGCCCTCAAGGCCATCGATGCCTCTTGGCCGAAGAAGTAAGCACTCGACTTAATCCGACTGGCCAACAAGGTTGACTTTCGGTTAAGACTTATGACAAGCGCGCCCCCGCGGAAATGAAGTGGGGGCCGCGACCTGAAATGGCGGGACGGAACATGATGATGCTTGCAGAAAGCGTCTTCCTCCAGACCAGCCTTTCATGCGGATTCTTGGGGCCGAGCAAGGTTTACCGTCCCATCCGGAGCCGGTGTCTGTACCGGATGCCCGGCCGGAATCCGTCGATCGGGTTGACACCGGGCTGGGAAGCTCCGGTCGACACGCCTGATTTCTCAACAGCCGCTGTGCATACGGATGAGCCGGCCGCCACAAGTCGCGCTCCGGGGGATAGACATGACGCTTCTCAATGCTGACGCGGACGAACACTCCGCCGAACTTGCGCGCGCCCGTCGACGGCGAAATCGCGCGATTTTCACCCTCTTGGCCGGCATAGTCGCGGCAATCGTGCTGTTCGAAGGTTTCTTCGTACTGCGCGACAGCCAGGCGCCCAAGCTGGTGACGGCCTTGTTCGCCATGGTCTGGGGCGGCGGTGGAATGGCTATCCTCTACCTGATCGCCAACCAGTTGGTGGAGTTCACCCCCTCGCAGTGGCAGCGACGTCTGACGCCCATCGTCTTCGTGGCTCCCGCCATCGCCTTCGTCGTCTACTTCCTCGCCCTGCCGGCGGTGCGCACCTTCATCGCCAGCCTTTTCGACCGCGACGGTAGCAACTTCGTCGGCCTCGCCAACTACATAACGGTGTTCACCGAGCCGTTCATGCTGGTCACCTTCCGCAACAACGTCCTGTGGATCGTGTTCGGGGCCAGCTTCACCATTATCTTCGGCCTCGTTGTCGCCGCGCTGGCCGATCGCAGCCGGTTCGAGAACCTCGCCAAAGCCATCATCTTCATGCCGATGGCCATTTCGCTTGTCGGCGCCGGTGTCATCTGGAAGTTCATCTATGCCGTCCGCGACCCCAGCGACGTGCAGATCGGCCTGCTCAACGCGATCGTCGTCGCCTTTGGCGGCGAACCCCAGGCATGGATCGCCATGCTGCAGCCATGGAACAACCTGTTCCTCATCGTCATCGTCGTCTGGATGCAGACCGGTTACGCCATGGTGCTGTTCTCGGCTGCCATCAAGGCGGTGCCGACCGACATTATCGAGGCGGCCCGCGTCGACGGCGCCGGTGAGTTCAAGATCTTCTTCTCGATCATCATCCCGTCGATCATGGGCACCGTCGTCACGGTGTCCGCCACCGTGATCATCTTCACGCTGAAGATCTTCGACGTGGTTCTGGTGATGACCGGCGGCCAGTATGGCACCGACGTGATCGCCACCCAGTTCTACAACCAGTATTTCGTCAACCGCAACTTCGGCCTCGGCTCGGCGATTGCCATCATTCTGCTGCTGACCGTCGTTCCGGTGATGGTCTACAACCTGCGCCAGTTCAACAAGAGGGAGACCCTGTGATGGCCAAGTCAAAGGGCAATCCCTTCCCGCGTGTCTTCGTCAACACGACGCTGATCGTCATCTGCCTTCTGTGGCTGATCCCGACGCTGGGTCTGTTCATCTCCTCCTTCCGCCCGCGTGACGAGATCATGTCGTCGGGCTGGTGGACGGTCCTGCCTCACCGCGTCTGGGTGACCACCGAACAGTTCACCCCCGATCCATCGATCGACCGCAACGGCGTCATGACCTTCGAGGGTATTTCCGGCACCTTCGAACAACTTCGCCAGGGTGTGGAGTCATCCGACGGCAAGCGTGTCGTCTGGATCGGCAACAAGCGTGCGGGCACCGTGCAGGTGCAGGAAAAAGAGTGGAGCGGCCTGCCGGCCACCACGCTGCAGAACTATCACGACGTGCTCGCCGGCAAGAACGTGACCATCCAGGGGAACGGCGAAGAGGCGGCCCGCAAGGGCGAGGACATGTCCGACGCCTTCATCAACTCGATGGCCGTCACCTTCCCCGCCGTCGTCATCCCGATCCTGATGGCCGCCTTTGCAGCCTATGGCTTTGCCTGGATGCGCTTCCCGGGCCGCAAGCTGGTGTTCGCGCTGATGGTGGCGCTTCTGGTGGTGCCGCTACAGATTGCATTGGTGCCCGTGCTGTCGGACTACGTCCATCTGAAGCTCAACGGCACCTACATGTCGGTCTGGCTAGCCCACACTGGCTTCGGCCTGCCGCTCGCGGTGTTCCTCCTCTACAACTACATCTCGACGCTGCCGCGCGAGATCATGGAAGCGGCCATCGTCGACGGTGCATCGCACTTCAAGATCTTCTGGCGGCTAGTGCTGCCGCTCTCGACACCGGCGCTCGCCTCCTTTGCGATCTTCCAGTTCCTTTGGGTCTGGAACGATTACCTGGTGGCGCTGATCTTCATCGGCAACGTGCCGGGCGTACAGGTCCTGACCATGCGGCTTGCCGACATGGTGGGCTCGCGTGGCTCGGACTGGCATCTGCTCACCGCCGGCGGCTTCGTGTCGATGCTGCTGCCGTTGATCGTCTTCTTCTCGCTCCAGCGCTACTTCGTCCGCGGCCTGACGGCCGGCTCGGTGAAGTGATCGGCTGAACATTGAACAACCCCGCGCGTGCGGTTCCGCGAAGACGGAACCCGCCGGTGTCAAGGGAACAAGGGAGTTATCACATGGCCAGCCTCACGATGCGCAACGTGCGCAAGAGCTTCGGACGGGTGGACATCATCAAGGGCGTTGACATGGACATCCGCGACGGCGAGTTCGTCGTCTTCGTCGGCCCGTCCGGTTGCGGCAAGTCGACGCTGCTCAGAATGGTTGCCGGTCTCGAGGAGATCTCCTCCGGCGAGATCCTGATCGACGACAAGGTCTGCAACGACATCGCCCCAAAGGACCGCGGCATCGCCATGGTGTTCCAGTCCTATGCGCTCTATCCGCACAAGTCGGTCTACGCCAACATGGCCTTCGCGCTGGAGATCGCAGGCTTCTCCAAGACAGAAATCGCCGAGAAGGTGGCCAAGGCCGCCAAGATCCTGCACATCGAGCATCTGCTCGACCGCAAGCCCGGCCAGCTCTCCGGCGGCCAGCGCCAGCGCGTTGCCATCGGCCGAGCCATCGTTCGTGAGCCGAAGATCTTCCTGTTCGACGAACCGCTCTCCAACCTGGACGCCGCCCTGCGCGTATCGACCCGCGCCGAGATCGCCAAGCTGCACGAAGACCTCGGCTCAACCATGGTGTACGTCACGCACGATCAGGTCGAGGCCATGACGCTCGCCGACAAGATCGTCGTGCTGGAAGCCGGTAACGTACGGCAGGTGGGCGCACCGCTCGAACTCTACCACCGCCCGCAGAACCTGTTCGTCGCAGGGTTCATCGGTTCGCCGAAGATGAACTTCCTGAACGTGAAGGCAAGCGCGGTCGATACCGATGGCATCACCGTATCAGGCGATGGCGTTCCGACGCTCAAGGTGGCGGTCGACTCCACCGGTGCAGTCACCGGTAACGACCTGACGCTCGGCATCCGCCCCGAACACATCAAGATCGGAACCGAGGGCGGGCTGCCGGTCACCGTCAACTTCGTCGAGCGTCTCGGCCACCAGACCATCGTGCAGGCCCATCGTGGCAGCGACGAGACGTCCCTCATCGCGGTTCTGGATGGCGACGTTCCGGTCAAGGCCGGCGAGCAGCGCCAGTTCGTCTTCTCCGGCGACGACTGCCATCTGTTCAACGCCGAAGGCAACGCTTACGCCCGCCGCTTCGTACCCGAATAAGCCGGCATCCGCCGCCGAAGACGCGGCGCGCACTCAATCACTTCCGGGCCGCCCCGGAAGTGATTTTCGCTTTTCCGACGAGCATCCGCTGGTTCAACCCTTTGGCCTGGCCAGACATGAGTGCTCCGCCGATACAATCTGGACCGCCCACCTCCAGCCCGACGCGCGAACCAGGCCGACGGGCGAGCGTTCCCCGGGGAACAGCATCGTGAAGAACCAAGTTCAGCTCATCACCTACGTCGACCGGCTGACCGCCGGTGGTTTCTCAGACCTCAAGGCTCTGGTTGACGGCCCGCTCAAAGGGGTGATCGGCGGCGTCCATCCCCTTCCCTTCTTCGATCCGATCGACGGTGCCGACGCAGGCTTCGATCCGATCGATCACACGCTGGTCGACCCACGCCTTGGCGACTGGAACGACGTCAGGGCACTATCGACATCGGTCGACATCATGGCGGACATGATCGTCAACCACGTGTCGGCCGACTCCCCATCTTTCAAGGACTTTGTCGAAAAGGGCGACGCCTCCGCATTCGCCGACATGTTTCTGACCTTCGGAAAGGTGTTCCCGGACGGCGCCACCGAACAGGACCTGCTGACCATCTACCGCCCTCGTCCCGGCTTTCCCTTCAACAAGATGTCGTTTGCCGACGGCTCGAAGCGCCTCATCTGGACGACTTTCACGCCGAAGCAGATCGATATCGACGTCTTCTCAAAGCATGGCACCGCCTATCTCGACGCCATCCTCGCCCGCTTCAAGGAAGGTGGCGTGACCGCGATTCGTCTCGATGCGGCCGGTTACGCCGTCAAGAAGCCGGGAACGAGCTCGTTCATGATCCCGGAGACCTATGCGTTCCTTGGCGAGTTGGCAGAGAAGGCGCGTGGCCTTGGCATGGAGGTGCTGGTCGAGATCCACAGCTACTATCGCGACCAGATCGAGATCGCCAAGAAAGTCGACCGCGTCTATGACTTCGCGCTGCCGCCGTTGGTGCTGCATTCGCTGTTCACGGCCGAGGCGGGACCGCTTGCCGAATGGCTGAAGATCAGCCCGCGCAACGCCATTACCGTGCTCGATACCCATGACGGTATCGGCGTCATCGACGTCGGCGCCGCTACCGACGGCCGTCCGGGGCTGCTTGCTCCCGCCGCGCTCGACGCCTTGGTGGAAACGATGCATGAGCGCTCCGGCGGCGAGAGCCGGCAGGCTACGGGCGCGGCCGCCTCCAATCTCGATCTCTATCAGGTGAACTGCACCTACTACGACGCCCTCGGCAAGCGCGACCGGGAATATCTCATCGCGCGCGCCTTGCAGTTCTTCGCTCCGGGCATTCCGCAGGTCTACTACATCGGCCTGCTCGGCGGCGTGAACGACATGGACCTTCTTCACCGCACCAAGGTCGGTCGCGACATCAACCGCCACTACTACACGCCAGACGAAGTCAGGGCGGCACTCGGCAAGCCCATGGTCAAGAAGCTGTTCGATCTCGCTCGCTTCCGCAACAGCCACTCGGCCTTCGATGGCGACTTCGCCGTGGAGCAGCCGTCCCCCAGCCGACTGGTACTGAGCTGGACCAACGAAGCCGAGCGCGCTGCCCTCGATGTTGACTTCAAGTCGATGGACGCAACCATCGCCTACAAAGGTGCATCCGGCGACGGACAGTTCACCGTTGGCTGAGCGCGATGGCGGACGATGACGCTTAGGTGCATGTACCAGGATGGTCCGCCGCAGCGGGCCATCCTTGTCGAGCGGATCGGCTTACAGTTGGCTTCCGCTCAAAGGCCGGTCAGCTCTCGCTGCCATCCTCGGTTCCGCCGTTCATCCGATTGAGATAGCGATAGATCGTCGTCTGCGAACAACCTAGCTTATCAGCGACGTATTTGACGGCACCCTTCATCATGAAGATGCCCTTGTCGTTGAGGATTTCCACCAAGGCCAGTTTGTCGCGATGGCTCAGCCGCTCGCCGGCAGCCTCCCGGGCACGCAGTTCCTCGTCGAGCAGATGATCGGCAAGCTCAGTCAGTGAGTTGGGAAAACTCTCGCTGCTGTCGGCGGATGGAGGCGTGGCGCGCACGGCCGCAGCCTCTTCGTCATAGGCAAAGTTGGTTTCAACGAAAACGTCGGGATGGCGCAGTTTCAGGATGCGATCGGACAGTTCGCGGTAACGGCTGTCGTCGAAGTTGATGCAGAGCATGCCTACGAGACGTCCCTCTTCGTCCTTGACGAAGAAGGTGGATGAACGCAGCAACTTGGTGCCGGCAACGCCCACATAGTTGAGCCTGTAGTCCTGCGTCTCATAGGAATGATTGATGATGGACTGCAGGGCCACCGATGTGAGTGGCGCCCCGATGGTCCGGCCGCTGACGTGACCATTGGCGATGGCGATGATCGACTTGTCGGCATCGCCGAGATCGTGCAGCACCACTTCATAATCGGGTCCGAGCACAGAGCCGAGAAACTCGGTCAGCTTCATGTAACGCTGGATCCAACTGCCCGGCATCGGCACGTCTCCTCGCCGGACTCCGTCCGGCCTTTCCGCCCGAGTTGCAGTCGTCGCACCTGTTTTGTCAATCCGGATCAGCGGAACCGGCCCCTCGTACATTTCCTGAAGTACTCCCGCGCGTGACGCAATTGTCGGCAAGGATGAACATCGTTAACGCAACTAAATTACCAACACCCATGCCAATTGCAAAAATATCCCCACATCCACAGCCAGAAATCCGAGGAAACACTAGGATAATGTAAATTAATTGACACAACGCAGGTAGAATGGCACAAATATGACCACATAGGCGGCAAATTCTCGCCTATGTGCAAAAATGTTTGCAGATTCCTAGAGACGCTGTCCGCCTGTCGCTCGCGACGACCGGGGTGCCCAATGGTCTGTAGGAGGTAACGGACAATGGCTATCAAGTATTTCCCCGAACCATTCCGGATCAAGGCGGTGGAGCCGCTTCGGATGCTGACGGCGGAGGAGCGCGCAGCAAAGATCGCAGCGGCGCACTATAACCTCTTCAATCTGGCCGGTGAGGATTGCTACATCGATCTTCTGACCGACAGCGGCACCGGTGCCATGAGCCAGGAGCAGTGGGCCGGCGTGATGCGTGGCGATGAGGCCTATGCCGGCGCGTCGAGCTATTACAAGCTGCTCGAGGCGGGCAAGGACATCTTCAACTATGGCTACATCCAGCCCGTTCACCAGGGCCGCGCCGCGGAGAAGGTGCTGTTCCCGATCCTGCTCGGCAAGGGCAAGTTCGCCATCTCCAACATGTTCTTCGATACGACGCGCGCCCATGTCGAGCTGACCGGCGCCCGTTGCATCGACTGCGTCGTCGCGGTCGCCAAGGACCCGTCGCACCGTGCGCCCTTCAAGGGCAACATGGATGTCGAAAAGCTGAAGAAGACCATCGCCGAGCTGGGTGCCGAGAATATCGGCCTGCTCGTCATGACCATCACCAACAACTCGGCCGGCGGTCAGCCGGTTTCGATGCAGAACATGCGCGAGGTGGCCGAGGTCGCCAAGGCCCATGGCATCCCGCTCGACATCGACGCCGCCCGCTATGCCGAGAACGCCTTCTTCGTGCAGCGTGACGAGCCCGGCTATCAGAACAAGTCGATCAAGGAAATCATCCGCGAGATGTTCTCCTATGGCGACATGTTCACCATGTCGGCAAAGAAGGATGCCATCGTCAACATCGGCGGCATGATCGGCGTCAAGGATGCCAACTCGCCGCTGATCCTGAAGATCAAGGCGAACTGCATCTCCTTCGAGGGCTTCTTCACCTATGGCGGCCTTGCCGGCCGCGATCTCGAAGCGCTGGCCATCGGCCTCTATGAGGGTATCGACAACGACTACCTGCGCTACCGCATCGGTCAGGTCGAGTATCTCGCCGCCCGTCTCGACGACGCCGGCATCGGCTATCAGTCGCCAGCTGGCGGTCACGGCGTGTTCGTCGATGCCCGTGCCATGCTGCCGCACATTCCCTACAACGAGTTCCCCGGCCAGGTGCTGGCCGTCGAACTCTACAAGGAAGCGGGCATTCGCTCCTGCGACATCGGCTCCTACATGCTCGGCAACAACCCGGATACGGGCGAGCAGCTCAAGGCCGACTTCGAGTTCACCCGTCTCGCCATTCCGCGCCGGGTCTACACGCAGGCACACATCGACATCATGGCCGAGGCCCTGATCGAGATCAAGAAGCGCGCCCACACCATCAAGCGCGGCTACCGCATCACCTGGGAGCCGCCAATTCTGAGGCACTTCCAGGCTCACCTTGAGCCAATCGCCGGCTAATCGGCCGGGCTGAAGAACGAGGAACACACGGTCGCCGCTCTCAGAGCGGAATGATCGACGCAAGCAGGCGGGCGCCGCTGGCCGAGGAGGGATGGCGGCGCTCGTATCGACAGGGGATCGACCGGATGGCAGAGGGCCGCGCCCCGCGCTATCGGGTTTAACGGGAGGACAACATGTCTTCGGAAACGCAATCGCATCTCGCGCGCGGTCTAAAGAACCGCCACATCCAGATGATCGCCCTCGGTGGGGCGATTGGCACGGGCCTGTTCTACGGCTCGGCCGCCTCGATCCAACTTGTGGGTCCCGGCATCATCGTTTCGTACATCATCGGCGGCTTCGTGATGTATCTCATCATGCGCATGCTCGGTGAGATGTCGACCGAAGAACCGGTGGCTGGTGCCTTCAGCCACTTTGCCTACAAATACTGGGGGGAGTTTGCCGGTTTCCTGGCCGGCTGGAACTACTGGTTCCTCTACATCCTGGTGTCGATGGCGGAACTGACCGTGGTGGGCATCTACGTCGCCTACTGGTTCCCAGATTTCCCGCACTGGCTGACATCGCTGATCGTGCTGGTATCGATCACCGCCATCAACCTGATCAATGTCCGCCTCTATGGTGAAGCCGAGTTCTGGTTTGCCATCATCAAGGTGCTGGCCGTGATCGGCATGATCGTGCTCGGCCTGGTGCTGATTGTCTTCGGGCTCGGCGGCGAAGCAACCGGCCTTTCCAACCTGTGGGTCCACGACGGCTTCTTCCCGCACGGCATCTGGGGGCTGCTCCTGTCGCTGGTCGTGGTCATGTTCTCCTTCGGTGGAACCGAGCTGATCGGTATCACCGCCGGCGAAGCCGACGATCCGAAGAAGTCGATCCCCCAGGCCATCCGTCAGGTGATGTGGCGTATTCTGCTCTTCTACATCGGCTCGCTCACGGTGATGATGATCATCTTTCCGTGGAACCAGGTCGGCATGGAAGGCAGCCCGTTCGTCACGATCTTCTCCAAGCTCGGTATCGGCTCGGCTGCCAACATCCTGAACTTCGTGGTGCTGACGGCGGCGGTCTCGGTCTACAACTCGGGCATCTACTCCAACGGCCGCATGCTCTACAGCCTCGCCGAGCAGGGCAATGCTCCCAAGGTGTTCACCAAGCTCGGTGGCAACAAGGTCCCCTATGTGGCGATCCTGTTCTCGTCGGCCTGTACGCTGGTCGTGGTCGCGATCAACTACCTGATCCCCGAGGGCGCGTTCATGCAGGTGATGGCAGTTGCCACCACCGCCGCCACCATCACCTGGGTGATGATCGTGCTGGTACACATGAAGTTCCGCAAGGCGCATGCTCATGAGGTTGGCAAGCTGACGTTCCCGGCTCCCTTCTATCCGATCGCCAACTACTTCTGCGTCGCCTTCATGGCCATGATCATTGTGGTGATGACCCAGATGCCGGACATGCGCCTGTCGGTCCTCGTGCTGCCGGTCTGGTTGATCGTCCTTTACGTCGGGTTCATTTTCCGCGGCAACAAGCGGACCGCCGCCGCCGAGTAAGCGGAGGCACACAGAAAGACAAAACGGCGCGGTCCTCACGGGCCGCGCCGTCATTTCTGACGAACAGAAGATCAGGCCGCAGTCTCCTCGTCAAATCGGATGGAACGCAGCTTGTCGACACCAATGACCTGCAAGGCGAGTTTTTCATAGAGGGGTTCGGACTGTCCCGTCCTGATCTTCCGCAGGAAGTACTTCTCAAAGCCGACCTTGGCGACATGCACCCAGTAGCCTGACGACGACCAGTTGACATTGCGGGGCGGAATCTGCGGCTGGGCAACGAAGGCAACACCGTTGTCGCCGAAGTCGGCCAGACAGATTGCGTTCCAGGATGCCTCGGCATTGGGCGTCTTGCCTTCGATCATCCGTTCGATGTTGTGGGCGGTGGCCGTCACCATGGACTCGATCATGAAGCCGGTCTTGGGTACTCCGACCGGAACCGCCGTCTTGCCCATCGGCGGAATGGCAACGCAGACGCCGATGGCGAACACGTTGCGGAACGTCTGGTTCTGCTGGTGCTTGTCGATGGTGACGAAGCCGCGCGGATTGACGAGGCCGGTTGCCCCTCGCACCGCGCCGACGCCGCGGAAGGCCGGCAAAATCATCGAGAAGGCAAAGGGCAGATCGTGCCTTGCCTTAGGGGCTCCGTCTTCGGTCAACTCCTCGACATGCATCGCGCCGCTGTCGACCGCCTCTATCCGGGCGTTGGTGATCCATTTGATGTGATGACTGCGCAGCTGGCTTTCGAGCAGTCCCTTGGTGTCGCCGACTCCATCGAGGCCGAGGTGACCGATATAAGGCTCGGGGGTGACGAAGGTCATCGGTACGCGGTCTCGTACCTTGGCATTGCGCAGCGCCTTGTCCAACACGAAAGCAAACTCGTAGGCCGGACCGAAACAGGACGCCCCTTGTGCGGCCCCGATGATCACAGGCCCTGGATTGGCGATAAGCCGATCGACCGCCGCCTTGGCCTCAACGGCATGGCCGACCTGGCAGATCGACTGGGTGTACCCCTGGGGACCAAGCCCCGGCACCTCATCGAAAGCGAGTTCCGGACCGGTAGCCACCACCAGATAATCGTAGGAGACACTGTCGCCACCGACCAACTCTATGCGGTTCTCTTCCGGTAGCAACCGCTCGGCTCCTTCGGCTCTCAGCGTGATGCCCGTCTTGGAGAAAACCGGCGACAGATCTACCTCGACATGGGCCGGATCGCGCCACCCTACGGCGACCCACGGATTCGACGGTACGAACGAGTAAGTATTGCCCTTGTTGATCACCGTCACCTGATGCGCGCGACCGAGAACCTTGCGCAGCTCGTAGGCCATGATCGTACCACCGAGCCCTGCCCCCAGAACCACCACGTGCGACATGTTCGCTCTCCACACCAGCCACGGCCAAGCCGCTTATTTTAGTATATAATAATATACAGTATTTTTTGTGGGAGACCGATGCAACTTTCGTCTCTGGCTGGACGCAGCCGACGGGCGAAACAAAACGGGGCCGCCACATCTGTGACGGCCCCATGGCTCTTCAACGACAACCAGATCAGATGAACAAAGTCGTGCCCGACTGCTGCGCCTCCCCGAGGAAGGTCGCGACACCGCCGATCTCTACCTCGTCGATCAGTTCCTCCCTCCGGATCCCCATGACGTCCATCGACATCTGGCAGGCAACTAGTTTGGCTCCGCCTTCAACGAGCGAGGCAAGCAGGCTTGCCGGCGTATCGACATTCTTGGCGCCCATCACCTTGCGCATCATCCATCCGCCCATGCCGCCAAAATTCATGTTGGAGAGGCGGTTTAGTCGAGACGCTCCCTTCGGCAGCATGAAACCGAAGGCGGCATCGATCACCGGCTTGCGCGGGCTGGGGGCATCGGGTTTTCGCAAGACATTCAGCCCCCAGAAGGTGAAGAACAGCGTCACCTTCGAGCCCATGGCGAGCGCACCATTGGCGATGATCAACGACGCCATCACCTTGTCGAGGTCCCCGGAGAACACCACCATCGTGGTACCGTCGCGCGCTGCTGGCGGTGTACCTGCGGATGGAGCCGGCGGCGGCGTCGCCTTGCGGATGCGGGCAGTAATGGTGCCCTTCTCACTCTCGACGCCGAGCAACTGATGGCCGGTTTTGTCCGCCCAGGCGCGAATATCGCGACCAAAGGCAGGATCCGATGCCTTCACTTCCAGCAGTTCGCTGGTTTCCATCGCCTCGATGGCGCGGAAAGTCTTGAGAATGGGGCCAGGACACTGCAAGCCGGTAGCGTCGAGCGTTTGTACGCCGGCTGCCACCGTCACGCGACAACTGCCCTTCTGAACCTCGATCTCCGAAGGATCCCTTCGACGAATGTCCTCGTAGTCGAAGATATCCGTGCTCGATTGCTTTTCGGTGGCCCAGGCATAAGTCTTGAAGCCACCAGTCAGGTTGCGGACATCCTTGAAACCGTTCTGCTTCAGGATGCGATAGGCAAGATAGCCGCGCAGGCCGACCTGGCAGAAGACGATAAGCGGCTTATCGGGATCGAGCTCGCCGATCCGTTCGCGCAGACGATCGAGCTCGATGTTGCGCGCACCCGGCAAGGTACGGATGGAAAACTCTTCCGGCGTACGAACATCGATGAGTTGAACGGGCCCCAGACCATCCCGCAGAAGATCGCTGAGGTCGCGCCAGCCGATGATCTCGTGGCGACCGTTCAGCACGTTTTCAGCCACATAGCCAGCGATATTGACCGGATCCTTGGCCGAGCCGAAAGGCGGCGCGTAGGCGAGTTCCAGCTCGGTGAGGTCGGTCACATTGAGACCGGCGCGGATCGCCGTCGCGATGACGTCGATGCGTTTGTCGGCGCCATCGATGCCCACCGCCTGCGCCCCGAGAATCGTGCCGTCGAGACCGTAGATCAGCTTCAGGCTGATCTGCTGGCTGCCCGGATAATAGGACGCATGCGAACCCGAGTGTGTGATGGTGGCCCGATAAGGAATGCCCAGGGCCTTGACGGCCGTCTCGTTGAGTCCTGTGCACGCAGCCGCGAGATCGAAGACCTTCAGGATGGCGGTGCCGAGTGTGCCGCCATAGCCCCTGTCGCTTGCAGGATCGGTCGCGAGCATGTTGTCGGCGACGATACGGGCCTGGCGGTTGGCTGGGCCGGCGAGCGGGATCAGAGCCATGCGGCCCGACACCTTGTTCATCACCTCGATGGCATCGCCAACCGCAAAGATTGCGGGATCGGAAGTGGCGAGGTGCTCGTTGACCTTGATGCCGCCGACAGCGCCCAACTCAAGGCCGGCGTCCCGGGCGAGTTTGACTTCCGGGCGAACACCAATAGCCAGTACGACGATATCGGCCTGGATGCGCTTGCCCGAAGCGAGGAAGACGATGGTGTGATCGGACCGATCCTCGAAATGCTCGACCTTGTCGTTGAGGAAAAGCTCGATTTCCTTGTCGCGCATATGGGCATGGACAATGGATGCCATTTCGTCGTCGAAGGGCGCGAGTACATGCGGAGCACCTTCGACAACGGTCGTAAACAGCCCGCGCTCGTGGAAGTTTTCTGCGACTTCGAGACCGATATAGCCACCGCCGATCACGACGGCACGGCGCGGCTTCTGCTCGGCAAGCGAGACCATGATGCGATCGAGGTCGGGGATGTTGCGCAGTGTGAAAATGCGCGGCGAGCCGATGCCGGGAATCGGCGGCTTGAGCACTTCGGCGCCTGGCGACAACAGCAGCCGATCATAGCTTTCGATGACCTCCACGCCGTTGTCGAGGTTGCGCAACGTCACAGTCTTGGCCGTACGATCAATCGAAAGCGCCTCGGTGTGCGAGCGGACATCGACGTGATAGCGCGCCTCGAACCCCGCTTCGGAGGTAACCAGCAGCTTGTCGCGCTCGGCGATCGCGCCGGAGATGTGGTAGGGCAAGCCGCAATTGGCGAAGCTGATGTAAGGGCCACGCTCGACGAGAACGATCTCTGCCTTCTCATCAAGACGACGAAGGCGCGCGGCCGCGGTGGCGCCACCGGCAACACCGCCGATGATGATGATTTTCATGACCGACTCCATTCCATGTAACTCTTATATACGAATTTACTGAAATATAGGGGCCGCAACAAGGCGGGGAAATAGGTAGGCGCAGCATTGTCTGACGCAGCCGGGCCGACGCGCATTTCACGGCCCCATGGAGAAGTCACGGACCGGCCTGATCTGATGGACGCGGGAGAAATCCCTCCCACGTCTTTGCTATTCCGATTTCAGATCAGGCGCGGCCCACCGGACCGATCGGCCAGATGGTCCGGCCATAGACCTCGTTCAGAACCTGCGCCAAGCCGGCGTAAATCGCCGAGGCACCGCAGAACAAGCCCTCCCAACCGGCGAGATGGGTGATCGCCTCGTTGCCGGCAGCATCGCCGATGGCAAGCAGGGCAAACAATACGGTGAGAGATCCGAACACCACCTGCAAGGCGCGATTGAGACGCAGGGTACCGATGAACAGCACGGCCGTGAACACGCCCCACATGCCGAGGAAGGCTGGCATGGCGGCATCCGGACCAGGACCGGCGATGCCGAGCGATGTCTTCTGAAGCACGATGAGACCGACCAACGCCAACCAGAACATGCCGTAGCTGGTGAAGGCCGTGGCGGCGAAGGTGTTACCCTTCTTCCACTCCATGACTCCGGCGATCATCTGGGCGAGACCGCCATAGAAGATGCCCATGGCCAGGATCATCGTATCCATTGGATAGAAGCCGGCATTGTGGAAGTTGAGAAGGACGGTGGTCATGCCGAATCCCATCAGCCCGAGCGGGGCGGGATTGGCGGTGGCATCGGTCGAGTGGGCAGAGCTCATGAGGTCTTCCGGATGGGAGTAGCGATTGCCGACACCCGTCGGGACGCCTCAACGTCCGCCACAAACACCGGCGGCGCCATCCCTAGAGAAGGCATCCGGAAAAACGAGTTGGGAAAGACGCATAGTGGCCTTCGCGCCATCAACTGTCGTCGCGAAGAAACATCACCGCAAATCCCATCTGCACGCTGGAGAACGTGAGCCCGACGGAAAAGGTCAGTATGGCCAGTGCAAGGCCCGCCGAGGAGGAAGCAAAAATCAATGTTGCGATGCCGCCAATATCAAGGACCAGCAACATGCCGACAAACAGCACGGCGACACCAAAGCCAATGGCCGCGTGCCGGACGAGAAAGCGGACCAAAAGCGGCAGGCTGGAGATGGTCATCGTCCCTCCTCCTTCGTCGGGCGCCGACTGCTTCACCAAGGCTTGTCAATGATAGCGCATTTGGGTCGAGAAAACGAGAAACATGCAAATCATTCTCATGCTCATGTTTCCTGGCATCACGTTTTTTCGGATGCCCTCTCGGATCGAAAGCGCGACCGCTCGAACAGAAGCACCACCACCAGCGCCATCACGAAGGGGACGATGAGATAGAACAGGCGAAACACCAGTAGCGCTGCGATCACGTCGGCATCGGCCATATCCGGCAGGCCCATGACGAACACCAGTTCGAGCACGCCGAGGCCGCCCGGAACATGTGAAATCAGCGCCGCCGAAAAAGACATCAGAAAGATGCCGAGCACGACGAAGTAGCCGGGATTTCCGGCTTCGGGCAGTGCGAAATAAATGATGCCAGCCGCCCCCAACAGCTCGCAGGTGCCCACCGCGATCTGCGACAGCGTCACGTGCAGCGATGGATAGACGATGGCGAAACGCCCGAGGTGAAGCGGCCGGAACCGCATGACGCTGCCAACCAGATAGAGAGCGACGAGAAGCAACAGGAAGCCGCCGGTCGCCCGTGACGCAGAGATGGGCAGAAGATCGCCGAAGCGCAGAACGATATCGGGGTCGAGCACGAGAACGATCCCGACCATCGTTATGGTGCCAAGAATGAAAGTGAACGAACAAAAGGCAATGAGAAGACCAATCTCGGCGGGCGATAGCCCCTTTGTCGTGTAGGCACGATAGCGAACCACACCACCGGAGACCACCGACGCACCGATGTTATGCGATAGCGCATAGGTGGTGAACGAACAGACGGTGATGAAAAGCCAGTCGATTCGCTTGCGGAGATGAAGGAGGGCAACCCGATCGTAGCCGGCCAGCGCGGCATAGGCGACAAGCGTCGACAGACCTGCAAAAACCCAATGAAGTGGTTCGATTGCCGCCAGACTATCGCCGACTTTTTCCAAGGAAAGCCCGTGGAGCTCCCGGAGAAGAAGCCAGACGGAAAGCACAATCGTTGCTGTCGCCACCACCGGCCAGAAATAACGCTTCAGCTTCATTCGCTCCGGCCGCTTTGAGGCACCTCGTGTCACAGAAAGATCCGAGGATCCGACGAAGCACTCAGTTTACGAGCGGCAGGGGAGCCGGATCAATCCTCAAGAAGACTTTCCGAGGAAAAGCCACCGCCTTCTGCGGGTTAAAACTTGAGTTTGCGATAAAACAAAGAATGCCCTACCAACTTGAGGCATATTGCGAGCCAATCGCAACTGAAGCTGGATGGCATTGTGGGCGGCTGGGGGCAAACGGCGAGAGGTGTGGTGGCGCTGGTGGCTGTGATCGCCCTGGCGCTTCAGCTCGCCTTGCCAATACCACGGCCGGTTGCCCCCCAGTTGGACGCCACGGCTATTTGCCATTCGTCGCCGGCGGCTGCTCATCACGATGATCAGCATGGCGCGCCTTCCGGTCAGGGTGGGTGCGACTGGTGCGTGCTATGTGGCAAGCTCGGCACCGCCGTAGGACCGCTCGACCGGATTGCCGGCCTCCCGCAACGCGTCGAGACTCCGGTTGCCGCCTTCGATGTCACCACCGACGCTGTCCATTCCATTGGTCGCCCCAAGATCGGACCTTTAGGAGCGCGGGCACCTCCGGAGATCGCATGATCGGACCCTTTCCATCATTCGATCTCTAAGGACCATTCCATGACCAAGACCAAACTGGCCGCTCTTGGAGCTGCCGCGCTGCTGCTTGCTGCCCCTGTTTCCGCCCTCGCCCATGTCACCCTGGAAGCCTCGCAGGCGCCAGCCGGCTCTACCTACAAAGCCGTCCTGCGCGTGCCTCACGGCTGCGCGGGCGCTGCCACACTGAAGGTCAGGGTGCAGATTCCCGAGGGATTCATTGCTGTGAAACCGATGCCCAAGGCGGGCTGGACCCTCGACATCTCCAAGGGCAAGTATGAGAAAAGCTACGATCTTTGGGGTGCCAAGGTCACCGAAGGCGTGAAGGAACTATCCTGGAGCGGCAACCTGCCCGACGACTTTTATGACGAGTTCGTCTTCCGCGGCACGCTGACCAGCGCCTTCGCGTCCGGCAACACCGTTTACTTCCCCGTTGTGCAGGAGTGCGACGGCGGCAAGGTCGAACGCTGGATCGATATTCCGGCCGCCGGAAAGACTTCGGACGACTATGAGTTCCCGGCACCGGGCCTCAACATCGTCGCTCCCGCCAAGTGATTGGACGGGCGGCGCGTGAAAAGCGCGTCGCCTTACTCAAGGACGCTCCGATGCTGCGTTTCCTCGCAAGGCTCGCTCTTGTCGTCGTCGGCTGTGCGATGCTGATCGGCCAATGCCTCGCGCACGCCACCCTCATCGACAGCGAACCTGCCGAGGGCAGCATCGTCACCACGGCGCCCGGCATTGTAAGGCTTTCCTTCAATGAGCCGGTCACTCCGCTGGCGTTCAAGCTCTTCGATCCCAGGGGCGAGAGCATCGACATCACGCCAACGACGCAAGACAACGACCTCGTCATCGAGCTACCGGCTGCCCGTGGTGAGGGCACCTATGCTCTAAGCTGGCGCGTCGCCTCGGCTGATGGCCATCCGATCGGTGGCACGGCGACTTTCTCCGTGGGGCACGCCAGCCGGCGCGTCGTCACCGAAGGCGGAGTGTCGCATGCACTGGCGGTCGTCATCTGGTTGGCGCGGATCGGTGTCTATATCGGCTGGATCGGTGGCGTCGGTGGTGCCTTCTTTCTGACGGTCATCGCCGCGGGTAGGCGCCCAGTCGTGGCGGATCGTGCCATTGCTGCGCTTCTTGGTCTCGGCGCCATCGCAACGATAATTTCCTTCGGCTTGCAAGGACTCGACGAACTCGGCAAGGGCCTCGCCGATCTCGGTGGCGTGGCTCCTTGGAAGGCCGGCCTGCAGTCTCGCTATGGCGAAACGCTGGGGCTCGGTTCGATGGCACTCGCCCTTGCCGCCATCGCCCTTCGCCTTTCCGTGCGCCCGGTTGCGGCTATGATCGCCTCGGCGAGCCTTGCCGTCATTGCTTTCGCCCTGACGCTCAGCGGCCATGCCAGCACGGCGGCGCCCGTCTGGGTGGCGCGCCCCGCCCTCGCCCTGCATGGGGCCATGGCAACGGTATGGGGCGGCTCGCTGCTCCCTTTGCTCATCCTCGTGGCGACGCGCCACGAAACTGCCGGCCGAACCGCCCTTCGGCTATCCGGCTTGCTGCTGCCGACCGTCTTGGGGCTGGCACTGACCGGCCTGACGCTCGCCTATCTGCAACAGGTGACTGCGACCAGCCTGATTGAAACGGACTATGGACGTCTGTTGGCCGGCAAGATGGTGCTGGTTCTGTGCATGCTGGCCATCGGAGCCCTGAACCGGCGCATCCTCGTGCCACGTGTAGCCACCGGCGCCGTTGCGCCACTCCGGCGGTTGCGGCAAGTGCTCGCCGTGGATGTATGTTTGCTACTGGCAGTGATCAGCATAGTCGCGGGATGGCGCTTCACGCCGCCGCCGCGCAGCATCGCTGATGCAGAAGCCGCGCTCCGTCATCGCCAGATGCTGCATATCCACACAACCAAGGGCATGGCGATGATCCAGTTCGTCGATCAAGGCGGCCTCGACATCCGACTGAGCGCCGCCAACGGACGGCCGTTGATAGCGAAGGAGGTACGGGTGAGCCTTGCCAATCCCACCGCCGGCATCGAGCCCTTGCAGCGACAAGCCACCCGTGTCGAAGACGGGCACTGGAGCGTCGACGGACTCATATTCCCCGTCGGCGGAGCCTGGACGGTTCGGCTCAACGTGCTGATCAGCGATTTCGAAAGCCTGCCTCTCGAAGGGATGCTGACGGTTCCCTGACTTGATACAGCGCGTTGCGTTACCTGAGTATCGAGCGGAACCACGCTGTCGTCCGGCCGTTTTCTTCAGGCAGCCGGAGGACCGTCGGATGGCATCGCATACGTTCTGGAGGGGGTATTTGAAGCTGTCGCTCGTCACCTGTCCGGTGACCATGCGGCCGGCCACCAGCGAGTCGGAACGCGTTCGCTTTCA
>JARKNW010000110.1 GCA_029976075.1 Pleomorphomonas sp. | reverse complement strand
CAGCCCCTTGGCGATGCCGGCCGTGGCATAGCCGGCGTCCAGCCCGACGGCCTGAACATCGAAGTCGAACCGCTGGCATTGCCGATCGAGACGGCCGAGATAGACGACGCTGTCGTGGATGCTGGCCGGCGTGGCGAAGGTGTCGGTGATGATGGCGTGGCGGCCATCGACGGTGCGATGATCGAGGTAGAAGAAGCCCTTCGGCTTGCCTTCGCGCACCATGTAGCCGCTGTCGGGATCGGTCCGCGACACCTTGGTTTCTTTCTCGGCCGGCGTCCGCTCCTTCGGCTTCAGCGATGCCTTGCCGTGGGCGGCCCGATCCTCGTCAATGGCTGCGTCGAGGTCGGCCCAATAGTCCGAGCGCGATTTGGCCACCATGGCCAGGTCGTACTTGCCCTTGTTGGCATTGGCCTTCAGATGCGTCGAGTCGGTGTAAAGCACCGTGCCGTCCACAAGACCATGCCCGATCGCCTGCTCGACGATGTGGTCGAAGATGTCCTGCGCCACGCTCGTATCGTTGAAGCGCCGCCGACGGTTCTGGCTCAGCGTCGAAGCTTCGAACACCGGATCGGTCAGCTTGAGACGAAGGAACCAGCGATAGGCGACGTTCACCTCGATCTCGCGCACCAACTGACGCTCCGAGCGAACCCCGAACAGATAGCCGATGAACAACGCCTTGAACATCAAGGTCGGATCGAGCGGCGGACGACCGTTGTCCAGACAATAGAGCCCGGCAACCCGATCATGAATGAAGGAAAAATCGATCACCGCTTCGATCTTGCGAAGAAGATGATCTTGCGGAACCAAACTCTCGAGGCTGACCATCTCAAGTTCGGTCTGCTGCGGGCCGGGTTTCTTCAACATGACCCATTGAATCAAAAACCCCCGGCTAAAGCCAGGGGTTTGTCAGCAGTCTGAAGGCACCCGAGCGGGTGCCTCTTGCGTGGATCGTCGTCCAGGCCGGGCGCCCTGCGGCGCGTCCGGCCAAGCCGGATCACTTGATCTTGGATTCCTTGAACTCGACGTGCTTGCGCGCGACCGGATCGTACTTGGTCTTGGTCATCTTCTCGGTCATCGTGCGGGAGTTCTTCTTGGTGAC
>JARKNW010000105.1 GCA_029976075.1 Pleomorphomonas sp. | reverse complement strand
TCAGGCGATCACGCCCACTTTTCCATATCGAGTTCGCCCTCGCCCTTGGCGACGATGGCGGTGCAGACCATGTCGCCGCCGACGTTCAGGCAGGTGCGGCCCATGTCGAGGAGGGCGTCGATGCCGAGAATCATGGCGTAGGCGGCGGCAACGGCGGAGCCGGCCTCGACCTTCAGGCCCACGGACTCGAGCACCATCAGCAGCATGATGGCGCCGGCGCCCGGCACACCAGCGGTGCCGATGGCGGCCAGCGTGGCGGTGGTGACCACGGTCATCTGCTGGGCAAAAGTCAGCGGCTGGCCGATGGCGTAACCGACGAACATGGCGCAGATGCCCAGGTAGATGGCCGTGCCGTTCATGTTGATGGTGGCCCCCAGCGGCAGGGTGAAGGAGGAGATGGAACGCGGGATGCCCAGCTTCTCTTCACTGACGCGCATCGTCACCGGCAGCGTGCCGCTCGACGAACGCGTGACGAAGGCGGTAATCAGCGCTTCATTGGCGCCCTTCATGAACTTGAAGAAGCCGAGGCGGAACACGGTCAGCAGGCCGCCGTAACCGATGATGGTCAGGGCGATCAGGGCCAGGTACACCGTCAGGGTGACGAGCAGCAGCGGGCCGAGCGCCTTGGCGCCTTGCTGGGCGAAAACGATGGCGATCAGGAAGAACACGCCGATCGGGGCGTACTGCATGATGCCATGCACGATCTTGTACATCGTTTCCGCGGCGGCGTTCACCACTTCATAGAGCGTATTCGCGCCCTTGACCAGCGCCGGGTCCTTGGCGTCCTTGAGGAAGGCGATGGACAGGCCGAAGAGCATGGCGAAGAAGATGATCGGCAGCACGTCGCCCTTGGCCAGCGATTCGGCCGGGTTGGTCGGGATGATGTTCATGAACACGGTGGCCAGCGACGGGGCCTGGGCGGCCTTGCCGGCCACACCGGCGGAACCGACCAGGTTCATGCCGGCACCCGGTTGCAGCAGGTTGGCGAAGAACAGCCCGAGCGCCACCGAGAGGGCCGAGGTGGCCATGTAGAAAGCGATGATCTTGACGCCGATGCGCCCGAGCTTGGACGGGGCGATGCTGGCCGCGCCGCCGATCAGCGAGAACAGGATCACCGGAACGACGATCATCTTGAGCAACCGGATGAAGATGTCACCAAGGAACTTGGTGTTCTCGACAAACCCCTTGCTGGTCTCCGGGTCGCCGTACCCCAGCGCAATGCCGACGATCACGCCGGCAATCAGCGCAATCATGATGCGCGATAGCAGATTGGACTTGAAGTACCAATCGAACATGCCTTTCTTTTCAG
>JARKNW010000103.1 GCA_029976075.1 Pleomorphomonas sp. | reverse complement strand
CAGGATCAAACTCTCATGTTCAAAGAGTTCTTTCCCGAAATCACAAGTTCACTTGACGAGGTCCATTCCAATCATCCCCTTACAGGAACGACCGAAACGGTCCTTATTATCAAGAAACGTGTCTTCCGGACTTAGCTCTTCTTGGCACCCAACCAACCCTCTCGGGTCAGTCACGCACCGATCGCCCTAAGCGCCGGCCACGTTTCTCTTTCTTCCTATTCACTTGTCAAAGAACGGAGGGGATTACCCTCGAAATCGGGACCTCAAGAGCGCGTCAGACATTGACCCGCCAAACCCGTCAACATGACGACCTCGACCGACCAAAACGCCCGGACATGCACTTAACGTCCGTTCGGGAAGATCACTGATGATCCAGCGAAACCGCCGTTTCATCTCCCTTCCGAGACCGTCGCACTAGGCGACGAACCATCCGCCGGCACCACGTCGCCGCAGCGCCGCCGTCGTTGGAGCGGTTTATAGGGACCCTCCCCGGACCTGTCAACGGCTTTTCTTCAAAAAACCGTCACAGAAGCAGATAGCTGGTAAAACCCCGGATTTCCGGGATTTTGTTAGCCGCCTCTATCCACAGCCCCGCGTCGCCCCTCAAGGCGACCCCAGCGTTTCCGCCTTTTTCCATCCAGCCTCGGGAAACCCGCCACCGCTAGCGTGCGGTTTCCTCGGCGAGGCGTTGCAGATATGGTAAACAAAACGGAAACGACAAGGAGTCGCCGTGCCGGATTTGTTCAAGACCACCACGCTCGCCGAGGCGATGCCGATCATCGTCCTGGTCGCGATCCTGGTGGCATGTCTCATGATCTATGCCATCAAGAGCGCAGCCGCCCGCAGCCGGATCGCCGCGAGCGAAGCGGCCGGGCGTCTGGAGCTTGCCCGTCTCGAGGAACGCGCCCTTCGTCTCACCGATGCCGACACGCAGCTCTCCGCATTGAAGGAGCGGCACGCCGGTCTCGGCACCGACCTTGCGCGCATCCGCGCCACGCTGGAGGAGCGCGACAACGAAACGCGGCGCCTGAAGCAGGAGCTGGAGGCGGCACGCACGGAACTCGCCGACACCAAGACCAGGAACGAGGAAGACGAGGCCGACCTGCGCGAGGCGCTCGGCGCCGTGCAGTCCAGGCTCAGCGCCACCACCGCCGACCTCAGGGCCAAGACGGAAGAGGCCGAAGCGCTGAAGTCCGATCTACAGCATGCCCGCGAGCAGCGCGAGGAAGCGCAGCGGCTGCTCGGCGAGGCGCGCGTCGCCCTTACCGACATGCGCTCGCGCGCCGACGAGGAGCGGAAGGCGGCAAACGAGAAGCTCGCCCTGCTGCAGGAGGCCCGGACGCAGCTGTCCGATCAGTTCAAGGCGCTCGCCGCCGACATCCTCGAGGAGAAGTCCAAGTCCTTCTCGGAAGCCAACCGCACCTCGCTCGGAACGCTGATCGACCCGCTCAAGGTGCAGCTCGCCGACTTCAAGGGCAAGGTCGAGGAAGTCTACATCAACGAGGCCAAGGAGCGCTCGGCACTCGGCGAACAGGTCCGGCAGTTGTTCAACCTCAACCAGCAGCTGTCGCGCGACGCCAACAACCTCACCTCCGCCCTGCGCGGCCAGAACAAGAGCCAGGGCAACTGGGGCGAACTGATCCTCGAGCGGGTGCTGGAAGCGGCCGGCCTCGTCAAGGGCGTGCACTTCACCCCCCAGGAGAGCCATTCGCGCGACGATGGCAGCCGCATCCAGCCCGACGTGGTATTGAACCTGCCGGGCCAGCGCTTCATGGTCATCGACAGCAAGGTGTCGCTCAACGCCTACGAGTTGTTCTCCACCGCCGAGGACGACGGCGCCCGCGAGGCGGCGCTGCGCCGCCACCTCGACAGCATCCGGGGCCATATCAAGGATCTCTCGGCCAAGAACTACCAGGAGATCCACGGCATCAGCGCGCTCGACTTCGTCATCCTGTTCGTGCCGATCGAGCCGGCCTTCCTTGTGGCCATCACCCGCGACGCCGAACTCTGGCATCAGGCCTGGGAAAAGAACATCCTGCTGGTCAGCCCGTCGTCGCTGTTGTTCGTGGTGCGCATCGTCGCCCAGCTCTGGCAAAAGGAGCAGCAGAGCAAGAACGCCCAGGACATCGCCAAGCGCGGCGCCGAGCTCTACGACAAGTTCGTCGGCTTCGTCGAAGATCTCGACAAGGTGGGCAAGGGCCTGAAAGATGCCCAGAACGCCTATGAGCGCGCCTATGGCAAGTTCGCCACCGGCCGCGGCAATGTCGTCCGCCAGGCGGAAATGCTGCGCAGCCTCGGCCTCAAGACGACCAAGCGGCTCGACGCCGGCCTCCTGGAAGCCGCCGATGCCGACGACGACACGGGCGCCCTGCCCGCCCCGGAAGATCAGACGTCGTAACGATCAGGCATCGTAGTCGGGATCGCCGGCAAAACGCGGCAGACCGTCGGCGAGGCACAGCCAACGCGGACGGTCGTCCTCCCAACCATGGGCGGCCGGCGCCACGGCGTTCTTGTCATCGAGCGTGCCGAGTGTGATGCCGACAGATCGTCCGCCGGCATCGGTCATGAAAAGCTGGCTGCCACAAGAACTGCAGAAATACCGAACCATCTTCTCCGAGGAGGCGTGGGCCGCCGCCTCGCCAGCGATGATGCGGAAGCGATCCGGCCGCACCTGCATCCAGGCAACGGTGGCACCTCCGGTGGAGCGTCGGCAACTGTCGCAATGGCAATAGTCGACAATGGCGCCGTCGCCATCCGCCTCGTAGCGAACCCGACCGCACAGACATCGCCCCGACAGCAGCGCCATGATCAATCCTCGCCGGCCGGCCGCTGGCGATCCCGCTTGATGGCGCCGCGCTTGGTCTTGGCGTCGACCCGGCGCACCTTGCTCGCCCGTGTCGGCTTGGTGGCCACGCGCGGTTTCGGCGGCACCGCCGCTTCGGCCAGGATGGCCTTCAGCCGTTCGAGCGCGTCGTCGCGGTTGCGCTCCTGCGAGCGGAAGCGCTGGGCCTGGATGACGATCTCGCCGGCCTGGGTGATCCGGGAGGGACCGGCGATGCGCGATGCGCGCACCTTGGTTTCCCAGGGGATGCCCGAGGCATTGTAGAGGTCGTAGCGCAGCGCCACCGCCGTCGCCACCTTGTTGACGTTCTGTCCACCCGGCCCGGACGCCAGGACATAGGAGAAGGAAAGGTCCTTCTCATCGATATAGAGGCGGTCGGCGACGTAGATCATGGCGCGAAGATAAAGATCGTTGCCGACCTCTGCAAACCCCCTCGTCAGACCTTCAGGAAACGACCGCTTGCTGCCACGCCGATCAGGAAAACCGAGATGATCAGGAAGGCGGTCGGCAGCGAGGCGACGTGGGCGACGAAGCCGATGGCTGCCGGCCCGAGCAGGATGCCGGCGTAGCCGAGCGTCGTTACCGCCGGCACGGCAACGCTTTCCGGCATCAGCGTCTGCTTGCCGATGGCGCTGTAGAGGACCGGCACGATGTTCGAGCAGCCGGCGCCGACCAGCGCGAAGCCGATCATCGCCGCCGTCACCGACGGCACCAGCGTCGCAACCAGAAGTCCAGACGCCGCCAGCAAGCCGCCGACCAGGATGATGGTCGTGCGGCTCACCCGCCGAACGATGGCGTCGCCGCTGAGGCGGCCGATGGTCATGGTGGTCGCGAAGGCCGCGTAACCGAAGCCGGCGTGGGCCGGATCGGCACCGCGCGTGAAGGTGAGGAACACCGCGCTCCAGTCGAGAATGGAACCTTCCGTCAGGAAGACGATGAAGCAGAGGATGCCGATGAACAACACCACGCCATGCGGCAGCGCGAAGGCAGGGCCCGACGTGTCGCCGCCGACGGTGAGGAAATGCGGCGCCGCCCAGGCGAGCAAGGCCGCCGTGAAGACGACGGCGACCAACGACACGGTGACCGGCGATCCGCCCAGACTGAGGATGCCGGCGCAACCGGCGGCGCCGGCGATGCCGCCAACGCTGAACAGGCCGTGGAAACCGCTCATCAGCGCCCGGCCGGCCGCCCGCTCGACGATCACCGCCTGAATGTTGATGACGCAGTCGACCGAGCCAACGCCGGCACCAAGGATGAACAGCGACGCGGCGAGCAGCACGGCGTTCGACACGGTAGCCAGCGCCGGCAGAGCGACGCAGACCATCAGCGAGGTGGCGATCAGCACCCGGCGGCAGCCATATTTTCCGGCCAGCGCCCCGGCAAGCGGCATGGCGATGATCGAGCCGATGCCGAAGGCCAGCAACAATAGCCCGAGGCCGCCCGCCTCAAGGCCGGCACGCATCTTGGCAAACGGCACCAGCCCCGCCCAGACGGCGCCGCCGAAGCCGGCAATGAAGAAGGCGACGCGGGTCGAGAACTGCTCGGCGCGGCCGATGCTGTCGGACGCGGATACGGCGGCGGTGGACATGGCGAGAAAGGCCCCTCGAAACAACTGTCGCCATCCTGCCGGACCAAAGGCGACGCGCCAATTGATTCGATTCAGAAAGCGTCGTCAAGAGGCACCTTTGCCTTGGCGGGTGATCTGCCGACCGCCGTGATGCCGAGGATCGGAGTTCAATCGGAAACATTTCGAAACATCAATGGCGACAGACCGCACAGTTGCCAGAGTCTTTTTGCGGAACCGGATGGATGACCGGACGTTTTCGCCAAGTCGACAGGATCCAGCGGCGAGCAAACCCAAGTTTTTCCGGGCGCCATCGTCAGTCATCCCGTCTTGCGCCGTCCCGCATCCCGTCGGGGCAAGTCTGGAACGCCATCCGTCCGGAGGCGAACATGGTCATCCTCTACACGACACGCCGGCCACCATGGCCGGTCCTTATTCTCGCGCTGGTTATTGCCGTCATCGGCCTCGTCCTGCTCCTGGGCGGGGTCTATCTCATTTCGATCGGTGGCTCGCCCTATTACGCACTGGCAGGTCTCGGCCTTCTCGCCACCGCCTGGCTGCTCTATCGCGGCAGTGCCTTGGCCCTGTGGTTCTACGTGGTGGTCTATGCTGCCACGTTGATCTGGGCCCTGTGGGAGTCCGGTCTCGATGGATGGGCTCTGCTGCCGCGCGTCGTGGCGCCCACCGTCATGCTGCTGCTGGTCGTCGCCGCCATGCCCGTGCTGCTGCCACGGCATGGTCGCTGGCGCACGGTGCTCGTCGCCGATGGGATCATCGTCGTGCTGGCAGTGGCGATCGGCATGGCCCTGCCCAATCCCAACGTCACCAACTACGCCGGCGACCTGCCCCCGGCCGGCCCGGCCAATGCCATGTCCGATCCCTCGCTGTGGCAGGCCGGCGCCGATTGGCCTGCCTACGGCGGCACCCAGAGTGCGCGCCGCTATTCGCCGCTCGACCAGATCAAGCCCGACAATGTCGGCCAGTTGAAGCGGGCTTGGGACATCCACACCGGCGACCTGCCGAAATCGAGCTTTGCAAAAGGCAAATACGGCGCCGAGACGACGCCGCTCAAGGTCGGCAACGCGCTCTACCTCTGCACGCCCAAGAACATCATCATCTCGCTCGATCCGGCCACCGGCAAGGAACGCTGGCGCTACGACCCGAAGATCGACGATAACTGGATTCCCTATACGGCCGCCTGCCGCGGCGTGACCTACTATACCCTGCCCGGCGTCGCCTCCACCGAAGCCTGCGCCAGCCGCATCTATGAAGGCACGCTCGACGCCCGCCTGATCGCGGTCGATGCCAACACAGGCGCACCCTGCACCGGCTTCGGCATCGACGGCGCCGTCGACACCAAGGTCGGCATGGGCGAAGTCCACCCGGGCATGCTGTCGATCACCGCCGCCCCCACCATCGTGCGCGGCATCATCGTCACCGGGCATCAGGTGCTCGATGGCCAGATCCGCAGCGCGCCTTCGGGCGTCATCCAGGGCTACGACGCGGTGACCGGCGTGCTTCGCTGGGCCTGGGACATGAAGCAGCCCGACCTCACCGGCGTGCCGCAGGGCGATCGCACCTACGCGCGCGGCACACCCAACATGTGGACGGCGGCGAGCGGCGACGAACAGCTCGGCCTCGTCTATCTTCCCCTCGGCAACTCGGCCGTCGATTACTGGAGCAGTCAGCGCAGCGACCCCGAGAACCAGTTCGCCACCTCGCTGGTCGCCCTCGATGTCAGCACGGGCAAGCCTGTCTGGCACTTCCAGGCCGTGCACAAGGACGTCTGGGATTACGACCTCGGCTCGCAGGCGACGCTGGTCGACTTCCCCGCCGACGGCGGTTCCGTGCCGGCATTGGTGCTGCCGTCCAAGCAGGGCGACATCTACGTGCTCGACCGCCGCACGGGCAAGCCGCTGACCCCGGTCGAGGAACGGCCGGCACCCGGTGGCGGCGTCGAGCCCGAGCAGCGCTCGCCGACCCAGCCGCACTCGCTCTACCACACGCTACGCAAGGCCGACCTCACCGAGAAGGACATGTGGGGCATGTCGCCGATCGACCAGATGGTCTGCCGCATAGAGTTCCGCAACGCGAGCTACAAGGGCTTCTTCACGCCCCCGGTGTCCGACGGCCACAGCATCGAATACCCGGGCTACAACGGCGGATCCGATTGGGGCGGCGTTGCCGTCGACCCCGGCCGAGGCATCATCGTCGCCAATTACAACGACATGCCCAACTACGTCCGCCTGGTACCGCGCGATGAGGCAGATCGTCTGGGCTGGGCACCGCGCGGCCAGGAACGCGGCGAGATCGGCGGCGCGGAAGGCGCCGGCGACCCGCAGGCCGAAACGCCGTTCGCCGTCAACGTCAATGCCGGCTGGCGCCTGCCGCTCACCGGCCTCCTCTGCAAGGAACCGCCCTACGGTGGCATTCGGGCCATCGACCTCAAGACCGGCAAGACGCTGTGGGACCGCCCGTTCGGCACCGCCCGCACCAATGGCCCGTTCGGCATTCCCTCGATGCTGCCCGTCGACATCGGCACGCCCAACAACGGCGGTTCGGTGGTGACGGCCGGCGGAGTGATATTCATCGCCGCCGCCACCGACAATCTCTTCCGGGCGATCGACCTCAAGACCGGCAAGACACTGTGGACCGACACGCTGCCAGGCGGCGGGCAGGCGACGCCGATGACCTATGAGGCGAACGGCAAGCAATACGTGGTGATCATGGCCGGCGGCCATCACTTCATGGAAACGCCGATCAGCGACGAGCTGATCGCCTATGCCTTGCCCTGACCGACCATGCCCCGCAAGGGGCCGGGCGCGACGTCGCCCGGTCCTTCTCCCGCCCGCAACACGCCCGAGAGCTGAACGGAGGCCCAACTGTCGCTGTTCCAAGTCTTCGCGCTCCTGGTGGTCACCACCGCTGCCTTCAGTTGGCTGAACCAGCGGTTCATCCGGCTGCCCGACCACATCGCGCTGCTGGTGATGGGCCTCGGCGCGGCGGTGGTGCTGGTGCTGATCGAACGCACGGTTCCCTCGCTCTGGCCGGTGGCCGCCGTCGAGGCGATGCTGAGACGCATCGACTTCGAGGCGGCGTTGATGGACGGCGTCCTGGCCTTCCTACTGTTCGCCGCCGCCATCACCATCGATTGGCACGAACTCAAACGACGCAGTCTCGCCATTGCCCTGCTTGCCACCATCGGCGTGGCGCTGTCGGCCGTACTGGTGGCCGGCATGCTCTACGGAGTGGCGCAGATCGCCGGATTTCCGATCTCCTTTGCCTGGTGTCTGGTGTTCGGCGCGCTGATCGCCCCGACCGATCCCATCGCGGTGTCGGCAGCCCTCGAGCACGTTCCCCTGCCCGACCGACTGCGCGTCGACGTGATGGGAGAATCCCTGTTCAACGACGGCGTCGGCGTGGTGCTGTTCGGGCTGGCCCTGTCGATGGCGACCGGTGACGGCGACACCAGCATCGCCGAGGCCTCGCTGGAAATCCTGGTGGAGATCGCCGGCGCCTTGCTGCTCGGCATCGTCACCGGCTTTGCCGCCATGGTGGCCTTTCGCAAGATCGACGATTATTCGGTGGAGGTGCTGATCTCGCTTGCTCTCGCCATGGGGGGCTACGCGCTGGCCGACATGATCGGCGTCAGCGGCCCGATCACCGTCGTCGCTTCGGGCGTCCTGATCGGCAACCTCGGCGCACCGCGTGCGATGAGCGAACAGACCCGCGCCTATTTCTACGGCTTCTGGCGGCTCGTCGACGATCTTCTCAACGCCGCGCTGTTCGTGCTTCTCGGCCTCGAGGTGCTGGTGCTGCACCTTCAGGCGATCCCCCTGATGTTCGGCCTGATCGCCGTGCCGGTCGTGCTCGTCGCTCGCGCGGCCACCGTCGCGGCCACGCTTGCCACCCTTGGCAACTGGCTTCGGTTCGACAAGGGGGCTGGCGTCATCCTTACCTGGGCCGCCGTGCGTGGGGCCATTTCGGCGGCACTCGCCCTGTCCGTGCCCTACGGCGGCGAGCGCGAACTGATCCTCGCCGCCACCTACGCGGTGATCCTGTTCTCGTCCGTCGTCCAGGGCCTGTCTTTGGAGAAGGTCATCAGGCTCACCACAAACACCACCTCGGCATCCGCCTCCACCTCCCCGGCGGCCGACGTAAGGCCACCGCCGATCAACAACAAATGATGCACCGGCCGACCGAGGCTTGGAACCGAAAGCGCCCTTCCGTGTTATTACGGAGGGAGGGGCTACGTTTGGCCGCGGGTTACCGCGCGCTACGGGATGTTCGCATGTCTTATTTGAAGCATCGCCCCGGAACTGGTGTCGCGTCCTTTTCCAAGCGCCTTGCACCTCTGAAATCTGGTCTTTCCCGCCTTCATGCGGCCCTCGTTCTCCTCGGTTTCACCCTGCTGTCGGCCGGCTGCCGCTACCCGGTCCTCGATCCGGGCGGCCCGATCGCCGCCAAGGAAAAGCAGCTCATCCTGATCTCGACGGCACTGATGATGCTGGTCGTCATGCCGGTGATCATCCTGACGCTGTTCTTCGCCTTCTGGTACCGCGCTTCCAACACCCGCGCTCACGCCATGCCCAACTGGGCGCACTCCAATGCCATCGAGGTGGTGGTCTGGACCGTACCGCTCCTCATCGTCATCACCCTCGGCTGGCTTGCCTGGACCACCACCCACGCCCTCGATCCCTACCGGCCGCTGGAGGAGAACGGCAAGAAGACGCTGGAGATCGACGTGGTGGCGCTCGATTGGAAGTGGCTGTTCGTCTACCCCGAGCAGAACATCGCCAGCGTCAACGAGGTCGCCTTCCCCATCGACAGGCCGGTGCACTTCGAGATCACCTCCGACACGGTGATGAACTCGTTCTTCATTCCGGGCCTCGCCGGCCAGATGTACGCCATGGCCGGCATGCGCACCGAACTCAGCCTGATCGCCAGCAAGCCGGGTACGTTCGGCGGCCTTTCCGCCAACTATAGCGGCGCCGGCTTCTCCGGCATGCGGTTCAACGCACTTGCCACCTCCGAGGATGATTTCGAGGCGTGGACGCGCAAGGTCGCCGCCGCCGGCCGGCCGCTCGACGAGGCCGCTTATGGCGAGCTTGCCAAGAAGCGGGAGAACAGCCCGGTCGTCTATTACGCGCCGGGCAATCCTGGCCTGCTGATGAGCCTCATCAACAAGTATCGCCACACGCCGCCGCCGGACGGGGCGGGCGAAACGCCGTCCGAGCAGACCAGCCAGACGACGCCGGACCAGTCGGGACAGGTGGAACACTGAAGTCGCCCGAGGGCGACAGGACGGCAATCGCGGAGAGCACGACGTGAACCCATTTCTTGGCAAGCTCACCCTCGAACAGATCCCCTACACCGAACCGATCATCATGGGCGCCGTCGGCGTCGCCGCCCTGGGCGCGCTCGGCATCGCGGTCCTCATCACCCGCCATCGTCTGTGGGGCTGGCTCTGGTCGGAATACATCACATCCGTCGATCACAAGAAGATCGGCGTCATGTACGTCCTGCTCGGCCTCGTCATGCTGCTGCGCGGCTTCACCGACGCGGTGATGATGCGCATCCAGCAGTCGATGAGCCTCGATCCCAATCCCGGCTACCTGCCGCCGCACCACTTCGATCAGGTGTTCTCCGCCCATGGCGTGATCATGATCTTCTTCGTGGCGATGCCGCTGGTCGTCGGGCTGATGAACATCGCGGTGCCCCTGCAGATCGGCGCCCGCGACGTCGCCTTTCCCTTCCTGAACTCGCTGAGCTTCTGGCTGACCTTCTCCGGCGCCATGCTGGTCAACGCCTCGCTTGTATTCGGCGAGTTCGCCAAGACCGGTTGGGCCGCCTACCCACCGCTGTCGCAGCTCTCCTTCAGTCCCGATGTCGGCGTCGACTATTACATCTGGAGTCTGCAGATCAGCGGCATCGGCACGTTGCTGACGGGCGTCAACTTCCTGGCGACCATCCTGCGCATGCGGGCGCCGGGCATGAAGATGATGCGCATGCCGATCTTCGTCTGGACCGCCTTCTGCACCAACGTGTTGATCGTCGCCGCCTTCCCCATCCTCACGGTGACGCTGGCGCTGCTCGGCCTCGACCGCTACATCGGCACGCATTTCTTCACCAACGACGGCGGCGGCGAGCAGATGATGTATGTCAATCTGTTCTGGGCCTGGGGTCATCCCGAGGTCTACATCCTCGTCCTGCCCGCCTTCGGCGTGTTTTCCGAAGTCGTCGCCACGTTCTCCGGCAAGCCGCTGTTCGGCTACAAGACGATGGTCTGGGCGACCATTGCCATTACTTTCTTCTCCTTCGTCGTCTGGCTGCACCACTTCTTCACCATGGGCGCCGGTGCCAACGTCAATGCCTTCTTCGGCATTGCCACGATGATCATCGCCGTGCCCACCGGCGTGAAGATGTTCAACTGGCTCTTCACGATGTTCCGCGGCCGCGTGCGCTTCTCGGTGCCCATGCTCTGGTCCATCGGCTTCATCATCACCTTCACCATCGGCGGCATGACCGGCGTTCTCCTGGCCATGCCGGGTGCCGATTTCGTGCTGCACAACAGCCTGTTCCTGGTCGCCCACTTCCACAACACCATCATCGGCGGCGTGGTGTTCGGCATGTTCGCCGGCATCAACTACTGGTTCCCCAAGGCTACGGGCTTCCGACTGTCGGAGCCATTGGGTCGCGCGTCCTTCTGGTGCTGGCTCGTCGGATTCTACGTCGCCTTCATGCCGCTCTACGTACTCGGCTTCATGGGCATGACGCGCCGGCTCAACCACTACCCCAACCCGGAATGGCAGCCCTGGCTGATCCTCGCCACCGTCGGCGTGGCGATCATCGCCACCGGCATCCTCTGCACCATCCTGCAGATCGCCTACAGCATCTGGAAGCACAAGGAACTGCGCGACACGACCGGCGACCCCTGGGATGGCCGCACCCTCGAATGGGCCACCTCGTCGCCACCGCCGATCTACAACTTCGCCGAGACGCCGCGCGTCACCGAGGTCGACGCCTGGGCCAACATGAAGGCGACCGGCGCCGGCATGTTCGTGCGGTCGACGCCCTACCACGACATCCACATGCCGCGAAACACGGCGGCGGGCTTCCTGATGGGCCTCTTCAGCCTCGGCCTCGGCTTCGGACTCGTCTGGCACATCTGGTGGCTGGTGGGTCTCGGTGCCGTCGCCATGGCCACCGCGCTGATGGTCCGCCTGTTCGACGAGGACATCGCCTACATCATCCCGGCCGACCAGGTGAAGACCATGGAAATGCAGCGTCTCGAGGGAGTTGGCCAGCCATGACCATTCTCGACCTGCCCGAGGCCCACTCGCTCCACGCCAAGCAGCATCCCGCCGCCCACGCGGACGACGCCGAGCTGACCGAGAAGACCGTCTTCGGCTTCTGGCTCTACCTGATGAGCGACGTCGTGCTGTTCGCGACGCTGTTCGCCGTCTTCGCCGTGGTCGGCCGCAGCTATGCCGGCGGCCCGACCGGCCGGGAGCTTTTCGATCTCGGCTACGTGCTGGCCGAAACCGGCGTCCTGCTCCTCAGCTCCGTCACCTTCGGCTTCGTGACGCTTGCCGCTCAGGACAATCGCAAGCAAGCGACCCTTCTCTGGATGGCGGTCACCTTCGTCGTCGGCGCAGCGTTCATCGCCATGGAGCTCTACGAGTTCCATCACCTGATCGAGGAAGGCGCCGGCCCCAGCCGCAGTGCTTTCCTGTCGGCCTATTTCACGCTTGTCGGAACCCACGGCCTGCACGTCTTCACCGGTCTCCTGTGGATGATCATGATGGCCGTCCAGCTTGCCCGCGACGGTCTCACCGCCACGGTCCATCGCCGCCTGGGGCTCCTCGGCCTGTTCTGGCATTTCCTCGACGTGATCTGGATCGTCGTCTTCACCGAAGTCTACCTGATCGGAGTGCTCTGACATGACCGACCACAAGACCGAGCATCTCCCTGGCGCCGGTGCATCGCTTCATCATTACGTCCGCGGCATGCTGCTGTCGGTGATCCTCACCGGGGCCGCCTTCGCCCTGGTGATGACCGGGGCGTTGCCGCGCAACGCCACCATCTTCGTCATCCTCGCCCTCGCCGCCGCGCAGATCTTCGTCCATCTGGTCGACTTCCTGCACATCGACGGCTCGCTCGAGCAGCGCTGGAACGTCTACGCCGCGCTGTTCGCCATCCTGGTCGTCGGCATCCTGGTCGGCGGCAGCATCTGGATCATGTTCAGCGCCCATGAGCGGATGATGCCGAGCATGCCGGGCATGACCATGACACCCGAGGCATTCTGAGGTGACGACACTCAGCCGCAACCCTTATGTGAGCCTCGTCAAGCCCGGCATCGTCGGCGGCAACCTGATCTCGACGGCTGGCGGCTTCCTGCTGGCGGCGCGCGGCGCCATCGACATCGGCCTTCTCGCCGCCACGCTTCTCGGCGTGGCGCTGGTGGTGGCCGGCGGCTGCGTCGTCAACAACGTCATCGACCGCGACATCGACGCTCGAATGGCCCGCACGGCACGCCGCCCGATGGTCACCGGCGCGGTCGGGGTTCCAACCGCCACCGCCTACGGCGGCCTGCTGGCCGGCGGCGGCCTCTTGCTGCTGGCGCTGATCGCCGGCCCGCTCTCGGCAACCGTCGCCGCCTTCGGCCTCGTCATCTACGTCGGGCCCTACAGTCTTTGGTTCAAGCGGCGCTCGCCGGTCAGCGTGCTGGTCGGCAGCCTCGCCGGCGCGACACCGCCGGTCATCGGCTATTGCGCCGTCACCGGCCGGCTGGATGGCGCGGCAGTCATCCTGTTCCTGATGTTCGTGCTCTGGCAGATCCCGCATTCCGACGCCATCGCGGTTCTCCGCCGCCAGGACTATGCCGCAGCCGGCGTGCCGACCTATCCGTTCCGTCACGGCATCGCCGCCACCAGGCAGCGGATGCTGGTATCGATCGGCGCTTTCGGCGCCGCCTCGATAGCCCTGCCCTTCGCGGGGTTCACCGGCCTTGCCTATCTCTGCACGGCCGTCGCCTGCGGCGGCTACTGGCTGCATGTCGCCGCCACCGGCCCTGCCGTCGGGGATGACCGCCGCTGGGCGAAGCGCATCTTCTTCGCCTCGCTCGGTTGCCTTCTGGCACTGTGCCTGCTGATGGCGGTGGACTTTCGCTGACCGTCTTCAGCTCTGCTCGGTCAACGCCAGCTTCAATCCCAGAAGAACGAAGGCGCCGGCGAACAGGCGGCGCATCATGGCGAGCACCGATGGCCGCGACAGCACCCGATCGCGAACCGTGGCGGCGGCAACTCCATAGACCACGAACACGGCGAAGGTCATCGCCATGAACACGCCGCCGAGTTCGACGAAGCGAAGAGTCGGATGCGCGTCAGCGTGCCCCACGAACTGCGGCAGGAAAGCCAGGAAGAACACCGTGAGCTTGGGATTGAGGAGGTTGAGCAGGATCGCCCGCACGGTGATGTCGAGCGCCGAAGCATCGCGACCATCGGCCGCCACGGCGAGCGCACCGGTCTCCTTCAGCGTCATCCACGCCATGTAGAGAAGATAGGCGACGCCGGCCACCCTCAGGATCTCGAAGGCGACAACGCTGGTCTGCATCATGGCGGAGAGGCCGAGCACGGCGGCGGCAAGATGCGGCAGGATGCCCAGCGTACAGCCGAAGGCGGCAATCGTCGCCGCGCGGGCACCGCGTCCGAGACCGGCGCCAAGCGTATAGATCACCCCGGTGCCCGGCGAAGCCACGACGATCAGCGAGGTGATGAGGAATTCGGGAGACATGAGAGCGGACATCGGCAGGCTCCAGTTGATTGCCCTACCCTGCCGCTGCACCGCGACCGAAACCACCCGATTTCAGAAACGACCACGTCAAGCCGACTGAACAGCCCAACCGAGCCCTATATCCAATAGCCTTGCAGGCGGCTCGACGTAGCACTCGGTTTTCGGTAAGATATTGAAATATATAGGTCTGTCATCCTTGCGAAAGCGAGGACCTCAGGACGAGAAGGTGACGAGGGCTGTATCAGGCTCCGATAAAACCAAGGCGGCCCGAGATCTACCTTCACTCAGTTGGATTGGGTGGAGGGCGCCCTATAGCAACCATCTCACCCCCTCCTGCCTGAGGTCCTCGCTTTCGCAAGGATGACAGATTTATATATAGGAAACAAATATTTCGCCGACCATGAACATTGCATCAAGCGTCATCCTCGCGCAGGCGAGGACCTCGGGCAGGATGAAACGCAACGTCAAAACATGGCTCGGGTTCCAGGGATGCCTTTGTCAGGGCGTACAAAGAAAGGCATTATTCTCCCGAACAGGAATCGTGGGCGCTATCACGACAGGCCCGGCAAGTCCGGGGAACTGCCCGGCCGCCGCCTGGCCTTCCGCCAAATCCCTGCGTAGCTCAAGGCCGTTCTTCTCGCCCTTGTACACGTAGGTCCCAACGTAGGACACAGTACCCGGAGCTGCGTAGAACGCCGCCGCATCGGTTACGGCTCTGTCAGGTGCTGAAAAGCGGTTCAGAACGAAGTAACCTGGATCGACGATGAAAGCCGAGAATTTCGGAGCGCCGATCTTGGTTGTGTCGAGCAGGCTTTCTGTATGGTTGAATCGCCAACAGTTGCCTCTATTACGACCGGCGACCGCATCGTATTCTTCAAAATCAAGCGCGGTTGGCCTCGCCATCGAGCCACCCGCCCACGGGCTTTGCAACTCGCTCCCGTAGAGAAGCACCGCCTTCGCCGGAGAGGGCCGGTAGTGTTGGCCAGCATCCAGCTCACGCACATTATTCAATCCGGCACAGCCTGATAGAGCTGGCAGAAGTCCAAGCAGAGCTACAGCCGCCGCCAAGCGGCCAGCACGACGCTTCATCACCACCACCCGAAATGTTCAACGCCAAAGACGGCAACCCTGATGGCACATTCTGGGTCAGGCAGTCGATGCACTCTTCAACACGGCCTTGAGATGGGGGGCACTTTCCAAACAAAGCGCCCCAAAACGAAACCGGGCGGCCTTTTGGACCGCCCGGCTCAACTCATTCAGCTATTGTCGTGGTTCACACCAGCGACTTGTAGACCGGCTCCCAGACCTTGGCCTTGATGGCGGCCTTGATGGCAGCGTCGTCCATCTTCGGGGCCAGACCCTCGGCCATGGCCTGCTTGGCGACGGCGACGGCGATGTGCGAGGAAACTTCACGCATGCGGTCCAGCGTCGGCAGCAGACGGTCGCCCGGCTTGGCCTTGGCCGGCGACAGCTCGGCGAGGGCGCGGGCGGCGGCCAGGAACATGGCATCCGTCACGCGCTTGGCGCCAACGGCCAGCGTGCCGAGGCCGACGCCCGGGAAGATGTAGGAGTTGTTGGTCTGGGCGAAATGGTAGGTCTTGCCCTCGAACTCGAAGGGCAGGAAGGGCGAGCCCGTGCCGATGATGGCGCGGCCTTCGGTCCACTTGATGATGTCCGACGGCTGGGCCTCGACGCAGGACGTCGGGTTCGACAGCGGGAAGACGATCGGGCGCTGGGTGTGCTTGCCCATTTCACGGATGATTTCTTCCGTGAACATGCCCGGCTGACCGGCCACACCGACGAGCACGGTCGGCTTGGCGTTCTTCACCACTTCGTAGAGCGAAGCCTTGCCGGCCTCGGCAACGTCCCAGCCGTCGATGATCTTGCTGTCCTGACGGAAGCCGAGCTGGAAGGTGTCGAGGTTCGGGGTCTTCTCGGTGACCAGGCCGTAGCGACCGACGATGAAGAAGCGCTTGCGGGCTTCCTCGTCGGAGAGGCCTTCGGCGACCATGGCCATGCGGATCAGGTCGGCGATGCCGACGCCGGCAGAGCCGCCGCCGAGGATGGCGACGCGCTGGTCCTTCAGCGACTTGCCGGTGATCTGGATGGCCGACAGCAGCGTGCCGGTGGCAACCGAAGCGGTACCCTGGATGTCGTCGTTGAACGTGCAGAGCGCGTCACGATACTTGTCCAGGAGACGGTTGGCGTTGTTCTTGTGGAAGTCTTCCCACTGCAGGAGAACGTTCGGCCAGCGCTTCTTCACGGCTTCGACGAACTGGTCGATGAAGCTGTCGTACTCTTCGCCCCGAACGCGCTCATGCTTCCAGCCGAAGTACAGCGGGTCGGCGATGCGCTCGGCGTTGTTGGTGCCGGTGTCGAGGGTGATCGGCAGGACGGTGTCGGGAGCAATGCCGCCGCAACCGGTGTAGATGGCGAGCTTGCCGACCGGGATACCCATGCCGCCAACGCCCTGGTCGCCCAGGCCGAGGATGCGCTCGCCGTCGGTGACGACGATGCACTCGACGTTGTCATAGCGCGGGTTGGCGAGGATCTCGTCCATCTTGGCGCGGTTCGGGTAGGAGATGAACAGGCCGCGCGGACGACGGATGATGTGGTGATACTGCTGGCAGCCGGCGCCGACGGTCGGCGTGTAGATCATCGGCAGCAGCTCGTCGAGGTTGCGGGTGATCACCGCGAAGTAAAGCGTCTCGTTGGCGTCCTGCAGGTCGCGCAGGTAAACGTAACGGTCGAGATTGGTCGGCAGGGCGCGGATGGTCTCGAGGCTGCGGGCAACCTGCGTGTCGAGCGTCTCGACGGCATCGCCGAAGTAGCCATTGAGCTTGAACGCGTCGCGTTCGGCCTGGGTGAACGCCGTGCCCTTGTTCAGCAACGGGTCTTCGATGAGGGCCTGGCTCGTGGGAATCGCCTTGACGGCGTCCTTGAGGATCACGTCGGTCATCTGATGCTCCATCCTTCTCAGTATCGAACCGGGCCCCGCCATCTTGGCGGAACGCCCACGGGTCGGGCGCGGTCGCCTACCCCCGCTTTTCGGGGCACTTAGTGCCCCTTTTGCTTCAGAAAATCTTCCGTAGAAACACGACGTCGTCTTTGCCCGAAGGAGCTTAAACGCGTAAATCGCCGGGTGAACGACTACTATATCGATGTAGTTGGCACTCATTGTCACAAACGAGACATCGATCTGGACGGAATCGTCCAGCAGAGTGGGCGTCTTTCTTCAGGAAAACCCCGGATATCAGAGCCTTTTCACAACCTGGCAAGGTGATTGCACCTCAGGACGGCAACTCGACATGGAGACAGGAGACAAACCATGCCGTCCGCCGACCAACCCGCCAACGACCGCTACGTCACCTTCGAGGGCATCGACTTCGAGGGCAACATGGAGGCGGTACTCGTTCATCTTCGCCGCTACATCGACGACCCCGCCTTCGCCAATCCCTTCTGGGACCGCTTCCGTCGGCGCCTCGCAGACGCCGAGGCAGCCGAACAACCGGTCGCCGACCGGCTGCTGCTGATGCACGCCCACGTCTACTACATGGCAGAACTGTTCGAGGACAATGACGACACCGCTGCGCTGTCCACGCTCCATCGGCTGGAAAAGGAATGCTTTTAAGAACCGCTAGCGACTCAACCTGCCGTAACCGGTAACAGACAACCTCAATAATGGACAGCATATTTCTCTTTGCGTGTCATATAAAATTCATATGATTACTTGTGAACATTCAGACCTCATTAAGCGATACCCCGCTTATGCTTTTCGAAGATCGATAAATCGAGGTCTATACGATGCGAGCAGGACGAAGCATCACCGCGCAGCTTTTCTTCTTCGCGCTCATTCTGGTTCTACTCGCCGGGGCAGCCGGCGGCGCCGGCTTTTTCGGCCTGATGCGGACAGGCGCCGCCATCGACACCGTCACCGAGGTATCGACGGCGCTCACCGACATCAACACCGCCACGGCGGCGATCCAGTCGCTTTACGCGTCCGGCCGACCCGAGGATGCCGAGGCGGCCCAGGCCGGCATTGCCGCCGTCGAGCAGGGTGCCGCCGCGACGCCGGCGCTCTCCCGCATGACGTCCGATCTTTCCGAAGCTGTCCACGGCCTTGCCGTCGGCTGGGAGGGCATCAACACCGCCAGCGCCGACATCGACCGCGCCTTTGCCGCCCTTGCCGCGGCGGCCGCCAAGCTCGAAGCCCGGGCGGTCGAGGATCTTGGCAAGTCCGAGGACGATCTTCAGGCGGTCGATGCCGCGCTGGATGGCACGCGCTCCATCGTGTCCGGTCTCACCGACGCCGAACTGCGACTGGTCAGGGCGCGCGCCGCCTTCGAGGCCCATCTCCGCACCGGCGACTTTTCCCAGCTGACCACCGGTCAGAACGCGCTCTCGACCGCCACCCGTCTTGTCGAGGACACCCGGGTGCAGAACGAGGACCCAGCCTTTGCCGAGGCGCTGCGCGCCATATCAGGTCTGACGGCCGATCTCTATCAGACCGTTGCCCGCAAGAACGACAACAGCCAGTTCATCGATCTCGCCGCCGAGTGGCCGCGCCTGTCGCCACGCCTTGCCACCATCGACCAGCGCATCGACGCCGTGAATGCCGACGCGCGGGCGAGCGCCGAAAAGGCCTTCAATCGAGCCGCCGGCCTGTCGATCCGTCGTGACCGCACCGCCGCCTTCGGAGGCATGGTGCGCGACTTCCGCACCGCCGCCTACGAACTGCTGCTCGCCACCGAAGACTACCGGCTGCGTCCGGACGCTTCCCATGGCAAGGCGATCGACACGGCGATCGACCGGGTGAACGGCACGATCACCGCGCTCGGCGCCGACGCTGCCAAGGATGTGGCCGCCCCCGTTGCCGACTATCGCAAGGCGGCGACCGGCCTGCGCCGGGCGACCGAGGCGCTGGAGTCAGCGCGCGGCGACGCGACGCGTCTGTCGGCTGCCGTTGCCGACGGCCTGCATCAGATGGCCGACGGCATCGCCACCACCGCCAAGGCCGACCGCGACCGCGTCAGCCTGGTCGTACTGGCCGTCGTCATCGGCATCGTCGGCGTGGCCGTCGTAGTCACCGCCCTGCTCAACCGTCGGATCGCCAAGCCGTTGCGCGCCCTGACCCACGTCATGCATGCCTTGGCCCACGGCAACCTCGACGTCACCGTTCCCGCCCGCAAGGGCGGCGACGAGATCGCCGCGATGGGCGAGGCGCTCCTGGTCTTCCAGGCCAGCGGCCGCGAACGCGAGGAACTTCGTCATGCCGCCGAGCTCGACCACGCCCAGCGTGAGCAGCGGCGCGCGGCGCTGGAGGCCGCCATCGCCAGCTTCGATGGCGCGGCCGCCGGCGTGATCGCCACCGTCGAAGGCCTGGCCGACAAGCTCGGGCGCGGCACCGCCGACCTTTCGGGCGCCGCGTCCCATGCGGCGGAGCTCGCCGAACGCACGTCGCTCGCCGCAGGCAGCGCCGCCGAAAGCGTCCGCACCATGGCCGCCGCCGCCAGCGAACTGGCCCGCTCGCAGTCGGTGGCTCGCGATCAGGCCGATGTCGCCGTCACGGTGGCCGGCACCGGCGCCGGACATGCCCGCACGGCAAGCGGCGTCATCGCCGGCTTGTCCGATACCACCTCGCGGGTCGGCGAGGTGGTGGACCTCATCGGGTCGATCGCCGCCCAGACCAACCTTCTGGCTCTCAATGCCACCATCGAGGCGGCACGCGCCGGTGAAATGGGGCGCGGCTTTGCCGTGGTGGCCGGCGAGGTGAAGAGCCTTGCCAACCAGACGACACGGGCCACCGACGACATTCGTGCGCTGATCGACGGCATCGGCGACGCTACCCGATCGGCCGTCGCGCTCATCCGCGACATCGCCGCCTCGATGGCCGACATTGACGGCGCCGCCGGCGCACTGTCGGCCTCCGTCATGGGTCAGGGCGATGCGACGGCGGAGATCTCCGGCAGCGCCGCCATGGCCGCGTCGTCCACCGACGACATGGCGGCGGGCACGATGGAACTGGCCGAGGCCGCCAATCGCACCCAGACGGTGGCCGGCGACGTCACCGCCACCGCCGGCACCATTCAAGGCGAAATCGTCCGCATGCGCGGCCTGATCGAGTCCTTCTCCCGCGACGCCCGCGCCGCGTAACCTCAAGACAACAGCGAAGCGCGCCGGTTCGGTCAGCGATCTATATCAGTCGCTCGCCATTTGCTGCCTGAGGTCCTGCGCCTTCGCGCAGGAAGACAGATTTATATATACATATCATATGCATAGATTGTCATCAACTCTGTTGGACATTGAGATCCTTCAGTCTTGCGTTGAGGATGACGATGATCTTTCTCATAAGGGCGCCGATTGCGACGATTGGCCTCTTTCCGTTTTGGATAAGGCGTTGATAGAAGTCCCGTAATGGTCCCT
>JARKNW010000102.1 GCA_029976075.1 Pleomorphomonas sp. | reverse complement strand
GATCTTGATCTGGTCGAAGACCTGCACGGGAGCCTGTGCGTTGAAAAGGTTCATGACCTCTTGGTTCATCGGCTCTTCTCCTGTGATGCAGCCCGACCGCCGTCTGTCCGCCTCGCCGGCGGGGGCCACATGAAAAATCTCAGAGGCGCCTGTGGCGCCGGTTCCCTGTACACGTTCGGCTCGGATCCGAGCCAAGAGAACATGCACAAGCTTTAAACTCTTGAGCATTTCCCAGTTGGGAAACGCTCGGGACACGCCGAACTGCCGGCGCTTTTGGGCGCCGACAGCTCAAGGCTTTTCCGTTTTTAGGCGCGCCGGATCACTCCGCCGCATCCTGAGGACGCTCGTCCGCGAGAACGACGTGTTCCTTGGAGTTGACCAGCTCGACGTTGAGGCCGAGCGAACGCATCTCCTTGACCAACACGTTGAAGCTTTCCGGGATGCCGGACTCGAAGGCTTCGTCGCCACGGACGATCGCTTCGTAGACCTTGGTACGACCGGCCACGTCGTCCGACTTGACCGTCAGCATCTCCTGCAGCGTGTAAGCCGCGCCATAAGCTTCGAGCGCCCACACTTCCATTTCACCGAAGCGCTGGCCACCGAACTGCGCCTTGCCGCCCAGCGGCTGCTGGGTCACGAGGCTGTACGGGCCGATCGAACGAGCGTGGATCTTGTCGTCGACCAGATGGTGCAGCTTCAGCATGTAGATGTAGCCGACCGTGACCTTGCGGTCGAAGGGCTCACCCGTACGGCCATCATAGAGCACCGACTGACCGGAGGTGTTCACACCCGCCTTGGCCAAGAGCTCGTTGATGTCCGGCTCGCGAGCGCCATCGAACACCGGCGTGGCGATCGAGATGCCCTTCTTCACCTGATTGGCGAGGAGCAGGATCTCGTCGTCGGTGTAGGCACCGATATTCTCGGTCTTGGGCGACCCCTTGTAGGTGTCGACCACCAGCTCGCGCAGCGGCTCGATCTCGTGGCTGTGCCGATAGGCCTCCAGCATCTCGCCGATCTTCTTGCCCATGCCGGCGCAGGCCCAGCCGAGGTGGGTCTCGAGGATCTGACCGACGTTCATGCGCGACGGCACGCCCAGCGGGTTCAGCACGATGTCGACATGGGTGCCATCCTCGAGGAACGGCATGTCTTCCACCGGCACGATGCGCGACACGACACCCTTGTTGCCATGACGGCCGGCCATCTTGTCGCCCGGCTGGATCTTGCGCTTCACGGCGACGAAGATCTTGACCATCTTCATGACGCCCGGCGGCAGTTCGTCGCCGCGCTGTAGCTTCTCCACCTTGTCGATGAAGCGCTGCTCGAGCCGCTTGCGGCTCTCGTCATACTGCTTGCGCAGGGCCTCGATCTCGCCCATGGCCTGCTCGCTCTCGAGAGCGAACTGCCACCACTGCGA
>JARKNW010000100.1 GCA_029976075.1 Pleomorphomonas sp. | reverse complement strand
GATGCGCGGTGGACGCTCCGAAGTGCGCCGTCACCTCTTCATGGCGGCGCTGGCCGCAAGCCACGCAAAGGGACCATTACGGGACTTCTATCAACGCCTTATCCAAAACGGAAAGAGGCCAATCGTCGCAATCGGCGCCCTCATGAGAAAGATCATCGTCATCCTCAACGCAAGACTGAAGGATCTCAATGTCCAACAGAGTTGATGACGGCTTGATAGGGAACGCGATCTATCAGGCGGATTCAATTATATAATTCTGTCATCCTCGCGAAAGCGAGGACCTCGGGCAGGATGGAACCCAACAGCGATATCGCGCTCCAAACCGCCCCCTACCCCTCACCGATCACCTTGCTCATGTTGATGCCGGTCACGTGGAAGCCGCTGACCTCGTAGACATGCCGGGCGCGATCATTGTCGCCGGCCACCCGGAGCTTGATCTGCGTGACGCCCTTCGCCTTGAGGTCGCGTTCAAGCAGCGCCATGGCCAGCTTGCCAAACCCCTGCCCCTGATGGGCGGAGAGGATGTGAAAATCGGTGATGAAGGCCGACAACATCGCCGCGTCCGGCTTGTACCAGAGATAGCCGACGAGCTTTTCAGTGGCCTCCGACGGATCGACGATGCAGAGCAGAACCTGCCCGGCGGTATTGACGCCGTCCGGCAGACCGCTGGCGACCTCCCTTTCAGCCTGCGCGCGGGCAGCGGCTTCTGAAAGCCTGTAGTTGGCGGCGATCTCCGCCGCGTAATCGGGAATGAGATACTGGAGATAGGCGGGATATTCGCTCTCCCGCATGGGCCTCAAGGCAATCACAATCGTTCCTGTCACGGTGACGGTCGCGCGTGGCGCGGGTTCTTCTTTGAACGCCTCGCCACGCGTCGGCGCAACCTCGAAATCCCTGGTCGGCCGTCTCCACTCTCAGCGTCACCTCGCCGGGGCGGCTGATATCGGCGCGCGCCCTTCTCGTCCGAGGTCCTGCGCTTCAGGCGCAGGACCTCAGGCAGGATGGAGCGCAACGTCGATATCGCGCGCCCTGCCCTTCAGTCCGGCTTGTAGCCCGGCTTCTTGTAGAGCCTGTCCATCTGCGGCTCGATGTCCGGCTTGTAGACGGCGGCGGTCCAGTCGGCCGCCGGCACATCCTCGATGGCGACCGAAACGGCGCTTTCCTTGCAGCCGGCGCCGTCCATGATCGCCTGGGCAACCAGATCGGCGATGCGTTGCTTCTGCTCTTCGCCCCGCCCCTCGATCATCTTGATGACGACATGCGGCATGGTGGTCTCCTTGGCTGATTATACCCTGAGCAGGGCCTTGATGGCTCGCCGCTCGTCCATGGCCTTGTAAGCCTCGGCCACCCGTTCGATCGGCAGTTCCAGGTCGAACACCTTGCCCGGATGGATCTTGCCGGTCCAGACCAGATCGATCAGTTCGGGCAGGAAGCGACGAACCGGCGCCGGACCGCCATGCAGGTGGATGTGGGCGAAGAACAGCTGGAAGCCGTCGAGGCTCACCCCATGCGGCACGCCGACGAAGCTGACGTGGCCGCCCTTGCGGGCGCTCTGGATCGCCTGGGTGAAGGCGCCCTGGGTGCCGACGCATTCGAGCACGCTGTCGGCGCCGACGCCGCCGGTCAGCTCCATGATGCGGGCAACCCCGGCCTCGTCACGCTCGGGGACGATGTCGGTGGCACCGAACTCGCGGGCCAGCGCCTGACGGGTCGGATGGCTGCTCATGGCGATGATGCGGCCAGCGCCCTTCAGCTTGGCAGAAAGCACGGCCAGCAGGCCCACGGCGCCGTCGCCCACCACGACCACCGTCTTGCCCGGCTTCACCTCGGCCGCGTCGGCGGCGAACCAGCCGGTACCCATCACGTCGGACAGTGTCAGGAGATCCGGGATCATCGACGGCGGCGGCATGTCGGGCGTCGCCACCAGCGTGCCGTCGGCCATCGGCACGCGCAGCATGCCGGCCTGGGCATTGCCCACCAACTCGCGATGGGCGCAGGACGACTGGTAGCCGATCTGGCAGGTTGGGCAGGTGTTGTCGGAGGCGAAGAACGAGCCGATGACGAACTGGCCCGGCTTGACCGTGGTCACCGCGCTGCCCACCTCGACCACCACGCCGCAATACTCGTGGCCCATGCGCGTCGGCTCGTTTACCGGCTGGATGCCGCGATAGGGCCAGAGGTCGGAGCCGCAGACGCAGGTGGCCGACAGCTTCAAAATGGCATCGGTCGGTTTTTCGATGCTGGGAATGGCAACCGCCTCGAAGCGAACGTCGCGCGGGCCGTGCAGAACCGTGGCTTTCATGCTGTTCTCCATCCTGTCGTTTAGTTGCCGGCGTCCGCGAATACCTTGCGGGCGATGGTGACGGCGGTATTTGCCGCCGGCCAGCCGGCGTAGAAGGCGAGATGGGTGATCGTCTCGACGATCTCCTCCCGGCCGAGGCCGTTCTCCAGCCCCAGCTTCACATGGTAGGGCAACTCGTTGACCCGATAGAGCGCCACCAGCGCCGAAATGGTGATCAGGCTGCGGTCGCGCGGGCTGAGGCCCGGCCGCTTCCAGACGTCGCCGAACAGCACGTTGTCGGTATAGTCGGCGAGCGCCGGGGCGATATCGTTATAGGCCTTCTGGGCATCGGTCAGATGTTGGGTCATCTTGGATCTTCCTTCACTCACCCGGCGACCGCCAGCGGAGCGGGCTCGCCCTTGAGCTGCTGCTCAAAAGCGGTCAGCGCTCTGTCGTCCACGCCCGTCGTCTCAAAGAAGGCGAGCGGCGGCAGGTAGGTCATGCCGACGTAGAGCGCCGAGGCCTTGAGCGGCGTCAGCACCTCGTCGATGGTGCTCTCGATGAGCCCCTCGGCCGAATAGGTGTGTTTGCTGGCGCCGGCCGTGACGACGGCTTGCAGCGTCTTGCCCTTGAGGGCGGTGCCGTTGGGGCCGAACGCCCAGCCATAGGTCCAGACCTCGTTGAGGTAGGCCTTCAGCATCGGCGTCATGTTGAACCAGTGGATCGGGAACAGGAAGACGATCCGATCGGCCGCTTCCACCACCCTTTGCTCGGCGGCGACGTCGAAGGCGGCGGTCTTGCTGCCGTAGATCGACTCGAGATTGCGCACCGTCACGCCGGCCACCCTGCCGGCCACCTTCTGCAATGCCTTGATGGCGGAGGAACGATCAAAATAGGGATGGGAGACGATCACAAGCGTTTTCATGGGTGGGCTTTCTGGAGTTTGGCAAGCACGGCACTTCAAGCGACCTACGTGCACCGCTCGACCTTTTCGGCTCGCGGCCGTCGCCGTCCAGAGCGATGACAGAACGATCCAATGAAAACAAAATCACAGATCCGTCATCTGCCTGGAGGACGTAGCGCCGCTGGATGAACTAGAGCGCTGTCCGATCTGATTGAATCAGATCTGCGCTCCAAGCTTCTGTGCCTGAAGCATCATCTTGTCGATCCTCGTTCCACGCCGGTCGGATGATGCTCTGGTCGATGGCTTCCACGAGATAGGCGTTGCTCGTCGACGAGCCGAGGCGGATGCCGAGGATCGCCTGATATACGGGCGAGGCGTACCAGGCTTCCGCCGCCGCCTTGTTGGGGAACTCGAGGATGACCGTCAGCCCTTCCGGCGCCTGGCCTTCGACGGCCGTGGCCGGCCCGCCCATCAACAGGCGTCGCCCGCCGAAGGCCGTTACCGTCGCCATGGCCGATGCGAGATAGGGCGCGATCGCCTCGCGGTCGTGGATGGTGGTGTGGAAGATGAAACAGGCGGGTGCGGACATCGGACTTCCCATCTGCCGTTGGGCTCGACGGCTATATAGGGCAAGGCCATTGATGACTTGAATGCTCCATCGGGTTGGTGATTACATAACCTGACGTTGAGAATGATCCCCAACCGAACGGCCGATCATGGATTCCACCCAGCGCGTGCGCGCCATACTCTCATTTATCAACGCCGCCGATGCCGGCAGCTTCGCCGGCGCCGCCCGCGCCCTGGGCGTATCCTCGGCCGCCGTCAGCAAGAATATCGCCGGGCTGGAGAAGTCGCTGGGTGTCCGGCTGATGAACCGCACCACGCGCACCCTCAACCTCACCGAGGAAGGCGAGACCTTCCTGCGCGAGGCGCGCGTCGCACTCGCCGCGCTGGATCAGGCGGCCGAAGCGGTGATCGCCCACCGGGCCGCCCCCACCGGCCGCGTCCGCATCTCCACCAGCGTCGGCTTCGGTCGCGAACAGCTGACGCCTATCCTGCCCGGCCTGATCGACCGCTATCCCGGCCTTGCCATCGAGGTGGACTATGACGACCGCCTCGTCGATCTCGTGCATGACCGCTACGACATGGCGCTGCGTGGCGGCCACATCGCCGACAGCTCGCTGATCTCCCGCCCGGTCTGCCAGATGAACCTGGTCCTGGTGGCCTCCCCCACCTATCTCGCCGCCCACGGCAAGCCGCGCACACCGGAGGATCTCGGCAATCATCGTCTCCTGACGCGGCGCTTCCTCGGTGGCCGCGTCTCGCCGTGGAACTTCCGCGCCGCCGATGGCAGCCTCACCACGGCCAATACGGAGCGGGCAGTGCTGAGGCTTTCCTCGCCCGAAGCGTTGACGCAGGCGGCGCTCGATGGTGCCGGCATCGCCGAAGTGGGCGTCCACCACGCCTGGAAGCATCTCGTCGCCGGCACCATGAAAGCGCTGCTGCTCGACAGCCACCATCCCGGCAATTTCGAGATGACGCTGCAATACCCGCATCGGGCTCTGATCGCGCCGCGCGTCCGCGTCACCGTCGAGCATCTCCTCGAAGCCTTCGCCGGCATGGAAGAGTTGCACGTGCCGCTATCGGCCCTCGGCCCATATGCAGCGTGAGGACGATCTTCTTCGAGGCGCATTCCCTGGCCATCGTACGACTTGGTGCAACCATCGATTGATTGATCGTGGCCAAGGCGAAAAACGGTCGCGGCACACAGGGGCCGCCACGGGGCCGGCCCGGCTTCAGAGATTTGCCCATCACACCATCCGGTAATGGTTCAATACCGGTGACGGCAACAATCCCCGGAAAGGCGCGACATGAGCAATGCATACCGCGGCAAAGGCAGGCAACCGATTTCGGTAGCAGCCAACCGGGCCGTACATCTTTGATGCGAACTCGCACAACCCAACATGGCAAAATTCAAAGAGAAAAGGAGAAAGATATACTCACATAATTACTCTGATACCTGCACATAATTCTTCCATTACACCCATAGGTCCTACATGCATAGGTAAAAACACGTTATATAGTCCGCCATGAGCAATCAATTTCTTCTATATAGTAGAGCGAAATATAGACAACACTTACTTTTGTTAAGCTGCTCTGCCCGACGGTGATCAAGAATATAATCAGATATCCTCATCGTATAATACACGAATCGGAGACATGATGACGGCCGTTCTCAGCACATTTCGCAGGACACCGAAATCAAGACAAACAGTCTCCAGCCATTTTCCGCAGCCGCAATGACATAATTGCCTAGCCATAATTCGCTACGCTTCATTGTAACGTTGCAGATACGCACCGTTAACAAAGTGAATACCTTTTTAGATTAATCGACTCCTGTGTTTCCAGCGGGGATTGAAACCATGGACCGCTTGAAGATCTCTCACAGGCTCTACGCGGGCTTCGGCCTGGTGACGCTGATGCTGATCGCCGTCACTTGGGCAGGTTATGTATATCTGACGGATTCCTCGTCCTACACGAAGGAGTCGGTGCGCGTTTACACGTTGAATCTCAACATGGAGGTAGCGCTCAAGCAGATCGCCATGGGTCGCGCCTCCTTCTACGAGGCGATGGCACAACCCAAGCGTCAGGCCGAGATCTTCGACCGCATGGGCCAGGCCTTCACCGCTGCCGAAGGCAAGCTCGACGACGTCGCCGCCAACACCCAGGACCCGGCCCGCAAGGCCAAGGCCACCGAGATGGCCTCGACGCTGAAAAGCTACCACGCCGGCGTCAAGACGCTGGCCGACCAGATCATGACCGGCGATACCGGTGCCATCAACTCCAACCTGCGTTCGGAACTGGCGGCGATCTATCCCAAGATCGACGCGCTCGGCACCGACCTGTCGGCCGCCTACGGCCAGTTGGCCCAGCAGATGGGCCAGGTCAGCATGGACGGCGCCGCCGAGGGTGTCCGGCTGGAAATGGGCATCGGCATCGTGGCGACGCTGATCGCCATCACCATCGCCGTCGTCAGTGCCCTGTCGGTGATGCGGCCGCTCGGCATCGCCATTGACTATGTGCTGTCGCTCGGCCGGGGTGAGAAGAACTTCGTGGTGACCATCGCCACCCGGCGCGACGAGTTCGGCATCCTCGGTGGCGTATTGGAGAAGTGCCGCCAGAGCATGATCGCCGACGAGAAGGCCCATGCCGAACGCGAGGCCCGCGAACAGGCCGAGCGGGAGCACCTGAAGGCCCGCCAGAAGCTCGCCGACGAGTTCGTCGGAGAGATGAAGGCGCTGGCGGCCAACTTCGCAGATTCCTCGGCCGAGATCGCCGACAGCGCCCATGGCCTTGCCGCCACCGCCGAGGAAACCGCCCGCCAGGCACAGGCCGTGGCCGCCGCTGCCGAGCAGGCCTCCAGCAACGTGCAGACGGTCGCCGCCTCCTCCGAGGAGATGGCCGCCTCGGTGCACGAGATCAGTTCGCAGGTCGATCACTCGGCCGAGGTCGCCGATCTCGCCTTCGGCGAAGTGCAGGCTTCCAACGCCCGCATCTCGACGCTGGCCTCGTCCGCCGCGGCGATCGGCGACGTGATCAACATCATCCGCAACATCGCCGAGCAGACCAACCTTCTGGCGCTCAACGCCACCATCGAGGCGGCGCGTGCCGGTGAGGCCGGCAAGGGCTTCGCCGTCGTCGCCGCCGAGGTGAAGCAGCTCGCCGACCAGACGTCACGGGCAACCGGCGACATCGAGACCAAGATCGGCGAGATCCAGGAATCGACCAACAACACGGTCCATTCCATGACCTCGATCGTCAAGACGATCACCAACATCAAGGAAGTGGCCTCCGCCATCGCCAGCGCGGTTGAGGAACAGGGTGCCGCGACCACGGAAATCGCCAACAACTGCCAGCAGGCGGCCATCGGCACCACGCAGGTGACGCAGAACATCTCCGGCGTCGGTCAGGCCGCCGAGATGACCGGCGCCGCCTCGACGCAACTGATGAACCTCTCCACCGGCCTGTCGTCCAAGGCCAACAATCTCAAGACCGTGGTGGAAACCTTCGTCACCAAGTTCGCAGCCGCCTGAAAGAACCGCCAGTCCGCGATAGAGGAAGCCGGCGACACTCTCGCCGGCTTTCGCGTTTCTGGAATTCCCTATCCCCCGAGCACCAGACTGCCGGCGAGCGTCCACATGATCACGGCGATGGCTCCTTCCAGCAAACGCCACGCCGTCGGCTGGACGAAGATCGGCCGGAGCCTAGCCGCGCCGTAGCCGAAGGAAAAGAAGAAGACGAAGGACGCCGTCATGGAGCCGAGCGCAAACGCCGCCTCCCGCCCCGGATACTGGGTGGAGATGGTGCCGAGCAGCACCACCGTGTCGAGGTAGACGTGCGGGTTGAGCCAGGTGATGGCAAGGCAGGCCAATAGTGTCGCCATCAGGGGCGTCGCGCCGTTGCCGCCGCTGACGTCCAGCGCACCATGCGAACGCAGCGCCGACATCAGGTTGCGGAAGCCATAGAAGGCGAGGAACGCGGCGCCACCGAAGCGCATCACCGGATCCAGCCAGGGCAGCACGGCGGATATGCGGGCAAAGCTGCTGACGCCGAGAATGATCAGCGCCACGTCGGACAGCGCGCAGGTGAGGCAGACGGCGAAGATGTGGTCGCCCTTCAGCCCCTGCCGCAGCACGAAGGCGTTCTGCGCGCCAATGGCGACGATGAGGCTGGTTCCCATGCCGAGCCCGGAAAGATAGGCGGAAAGGTAAGCCGAAAGATCCACTGACGCCCCCGTTGCAATCCGCCTGCCCTAACGGTCGCCGATGGATTAGACAAATTAAAGCTGCTTACTCGCAATTAGCGGAACTAACCGGAAAGCCAACCCGTCCCGGTGCCGGACCTGTGATGCCTCCACGCTTTGACAGACTGAAAAGACAGGATTATTCTACTCGCATCTGATGGGAATGGAGCTTCCCGACAACCGCCTCAGTGCTGATAGCTCCTGCTTGGAACGGGCCACAGGTCCGTCGCGGCAGGGCATTGTTCGAACCCGCCGCCGGCGGGTTTTTTGTTGGCCCACACAACGACAAGAACCGGAAAGGCAGGGGGCGCCCTGCCGGATGGAGAGGGCCATGAACACCAGCCAAGTCGCTCAGCCGAGGATCATCGTCGCGCTGCTGCCGGAACCGGAAACGGTGGCCACCTGCCTCGATTGCGCATTGGCCGCCGCCAACGGCTTCGAGGCGTCGATCTCGGCCATCCATGTCGGCTTCAACCCGAAGTTCGCCTTCGTGCCGCCGGAGGAAATCGCCATCCAGCAACTGCGCGAGCTGCGCGAAGGCACCATCGCCGACCGCCTCGCCCGCACCAAGGCCGCCTTTGACGCCTGGATCGCCGACCGCCGGCGCCCACCCGTCAGCTGGAAGAGCGATGAGGGCGACGTCGAACAGCTGGTCGCTGAGGAGACCGCCCACGCCGACCTCGTGGTGATGGGCAATCCGGTGCGCCTGGACGGCCGCGACGCCTTCCACGCCACGCTGTTCTGGTCGAAGCGGCTGCTGCTGGTGGCGCCGCCGGAGCCGAGATCGGCGCCGCATCCCGAACGCGTCATCGGCCGCCACATCGTCATCGGCTGGAAACCTGGCGATGCGGTCAGGCGGGCGGTGCGTCAGGCGCTGCCCTGGCTGAAGCGGGCCGGCAAGGTCACCGTCGTCTCCATCGAAAAGCCCGGCACCGACTACCAATCCTCCGCCCGTGCCTTGTTTGGCGACCTCGGCATCGCCGTCGACTGCGTCGCCCTGAAGCGTGACGCCGGCAGCGTCGGCCTGCAACTGCTCGCCTCGGTCGACCGGCTCGGCGCCGACAGCCTGCTGATCGGCGCCTTCAAGCACGGCGCCCTCTGGGAGGCGATCCTCGGCGGCGTCACCCGCGACGTACTCGCCGCCGCCCGCATCCCCGTTTTCATGATGTGCTGACCCGTTTTTCAAGGAGACCAGTTGATGGGTTATCTCGGCTACCTCTTGGTGTTCATCGGGGCCGGTGTCGGCGGTGCCTTGCGCCACGGCGTCAACCTCGGCACCGCCCGCCTCATCGGCACCGGCCTTCCCTATGGCACCTTCGCGGTCAACGTCATCGGCAGCTTCGTCATGGGCGTTCTGAGCGAATACTGGGCGCAGAAAAGCGGCCTGCCGCAGCCGCTCCGCCTGTTCCTCACCACCGGCATTCTCGGCGGCTTCACCACCTTCTCCACCTTCTCGCTCGATACCGCCATGCTCTGGGAGCGCGGTGAGGGCATGACGGCCTTCGCCTATGCCGCCGCGTCCGTGGTCTGCTCCATCGGCGCGCTGTTCGCCGGCCTGGCACTGGTGCGAGCACTGGTGGTTCCGGCACCGATGTGATCAGTTAGGCTAAGTGGACCTTACCCACATTAGCCAGGCTAATCGATGATCGACTATTCCGCCGCGCTCGCCGTCGCCGCCATCGTCCGCACCGGCAGCTTCGAGAAAGCCGCCAGGGCGCTTTCCGTCACCCCCTCGGCCATCTCGCAGCGGGTACGCCTTCTCGAGGAGCGGCTCGGCACCGTCTTGATCGAGCGGGGCAATCCCTGCACCGCCACCGAGAAGGGCGCCTGGCTCTGCCGCCATGTCGAGCTGGTCGGCATGCTGGAAAACGACCTCCTCGAACGGCTGCCCGGCCTCGGCGACCCGGCGGCCGGTCCGATCACCCTCGATATCGCCGTCAACGCCGACAGCCTCGGCACCTGGTTCATGCCGGCCGCCGCCGCCTTCGCCGACAGTTCCAAGGCACTCCTGCGCATCGCCGTCGACGACCAGGACCACACGGCCGACTGGCTGAGGCGCGGCCATGTGGTGGCCGCCGTCACATCGCTGTCAAAGCCGGTGGCCGGCTGCAAGGTCAGCCCGCTCGGCCGCCTGCGCTATCACGCCACCGCCAGCCCGGCCTTCATGGCCCGCCATTTTCCGCAAGGCGTCACCATCGAGGCGGTCGCCCGGGCACCGGCCATCACCTTCAACCAGAAGGATGGCCTGCAGCGGGACTGGGTGCGGGCGACGCTGGGCACCGGCGAGCCCGGCCCCACCCATTGGCTGCCGTCGACCCAGGGCTTCGTCGAAGCGGCGCTCCTCGGCATGGGCTGGGGGCTCAATCCGACGCAGCTGGTGGCCGATCACCTGGCATCCGGCCGCCTTGTGGAACTGGTGCCCGGCGCCACGCTGGACGTGACGCTCTACTGGCAGGTGGGTCGCCTCGTCTCCGGCCAGTTCCCCGAGCTGACGCGGGAGGTGCTTAAGGCGGCCAAAGAGGCGCTGCTGTGAGCGCGGGCGGCGCCACTGACAAAACAGCCGCCCCGATAGGCTCGGAGCGGCTGCCTTGAGTATGCTTAAGTCCATTATGACTGTCAGCTGTTGCCCTAGTACTAAAATAACCGCATCGGGACCGAAGCCTTGCCCCCGCTTCGTGAGGCCGACGATAGCGGCTGAATCGGCGCTGAACACTACGGAACTCCGTGGTGCATGCTCGGCCGGGACCAAAGATCATCCTGCTGAGTCAAGGGGATAGGTCGATTAGCGCGTTAAGAGGCCTTCCCTGCCCCTTGCTCGTCTAAATCGAAATAGCTCCGATCTGCACGGCCTTCAGCACGGCGACCACCTTGTCGTTGCACTTGAGTTTCCGGAAGATCTGCCGGAGGTGATCATCGACGGTGTCTTCGCTGATGCCCATGAGGTCGGCGATGTCGACGCGCGTCCGCCCCGTGGCGATCCACCGCAGCACCTCCTTCTGGCGAACCGACAGGCGGACCTCCGGGCGTTCCGGATTGGGTGCCAGCGAAGTGAAGACCAACTGGAACTGGCCGGCCATCGCGTAGAGCTGGCTCAGGTGATCGCGGCCGAACGAATGGCGGCTGCTGCTGGCAAAGCCGAACCCGATCATGCTGCCGTAGCCGAGATGGATCGCCGCGGCGGCGCCGGATTTCAGTCCGGCATCGCTGGCCTCGTTCATCAGGCGCGTTTCGTCCTTGGTAAGGGCGTGGGTCTTGGAGATCGACGCCCAGTCGAAGACGCCGCTCTTCTCCCAACCGATCCGATAGATCGGGTCGAACGTGATGTAGTTGTGGCTGATGTAATGGTCGAGCCAATCGCCGGGATAACTCGAACTCACTCCGTGGCCGGCAATGTCGTTCTGATGATGGACATAGCTGAACACATACATGTCGATGCCAAGGCGGCCGAGACAGTCGCAGAAGACGGCGTTCAGCTCCCCGGTGTTCCGGCACTTGTTGGACCTCTCGATGAACTCCTGCAGATCCTGATAGCGGGACTGAGTGAGCATCGGGTCATCGCCTCCAATGCCGACGGGGCGCCAAAGAGCAGCGCAAACCACCCGAGCGACCACCGAGAGGCCAGAGAGGGATCATGCAATTGCGAGCATCGACCATGGCGACTAACGCTTAACGAGTGAAACTAGAATGACCGCTCCTTCTTGAAAAGACAGTCGTAAATGCACCTATGCTCGTCAAAACCACACGTAGACCGACAACTTGCCTCAGCCCAACAAGACGGCAACGCATCGGCCCGCGGCCTCATTGGGCAGGCAGGACGCTCTGTCGCGTCGGGGAACGGCCTGGGGCGTCTTCAGAACGCCAGCCTGGCTTGCAGGTTGCCGGCCACGCCCTCGCGCTGTCCGACGAAGCCCTGGAGGCCGAGGTCGATGGAGAGCGGCAGGTCTTCGGAGGGCTTCAGCGTCAGCCCCGCCTCGAGGATGCCGGTGTCGCCGGCCATCGATGGCGCGTCGATGGCGAGCCCGCTGGTGCTGGCGCGGGCCTTGCCGTCGAACTCGTGTTCCCAGGCCGCGCCGGCATAGGGCGTGACCTTGTTGGAGAGGGCGTAGGTGACGCGGGCGCCGAGGCGGGTGCGCTCGGAACTCACCGCCTCGAAGTGCACCGTCTCGCCGGTGGTGAGCTGCACGCTGTCGGAGCCAAGCCGCGACCACAGATACTTGCCGCTGACATCCACCGTCATCGCCTCGCCAACCGACCAGACGTAGCCGACGGCGGCGCTGACGCCATAATAGGGCGAGGACGTGTCGTAGCCGGCCGCGACGCCGCCCGAGGTCAGGTCGGCGCTCGAATAGTTGTTGTTGGCGACGCCGACGCGGGCCGCGCCCTCGGCATAGGCATGCCCCGGCCCCATGGGGCGGAAATCCTGGTGGCCCAGCAGGCCGCCACCGACATAGTGGTTGTTGCCGTGGCCGCGAATGTCGCCTGAGGCGAAGCCGTTGAAGGTGTCGTAGTTGCCGCTGCCGAACTCGGCGAAGGCGCCGGCCGTCAGCCGGCCGATGGAGAGGTCGACGCCGCGCGACAGGCCGGCCACCAGCGACACGCCGTCGACGTCCACATGCGAGCCGGTGTTGGTGCGGATCGATCCGCCGGACACCGCCGCGAAGGGCGACCAGTCGGCCCCGGCGCCGCCGATGGCGTTGGCCATGCCCTTGCCGGCGGCGAGATCGGCGCCCTCGTTGACCAGCGACGCCCCAGAAACGAAGCCCTCCGACAACGCCTTGCTCTCCTCGGACACGCCGACCGACTGAACGGTGGCCAGAAGGTCGTTGCCAAGGGTGGCGATGCCGAACACGTATTTCAGCGTCACGCCCTGCATGCCCGATCCGTTGGCCGTGCTGTTGAGACCGGGGGTGGTCATCAGCGTTCCAGCGCGGATCAGGGTGATGGTGTCGCCCGCGGCCAGGGCCGAGGTGGCACCGTTGATGCCGACGTTGACGGTGGAGGACGTGCCGCTGTCGTCGGTCAGCTTGGCAAGGCCGTTCACCGTCAACATTGTGTCATTGGCGGCGAATGTCGTCGGCAGGTAGAAGTTGAGGTACTCGAACCGCCCCAGATTGGCGACGGTGAGCCCCATAGTCTTGAGGTTGAGCGTGTTGTCCGAGAACAGGTCGCCCGAGCAAGTTCCGGCGCAATCCCCGCCACGCAGATTCAAGCCGTTGATGCCGAACGTCGGCGTCCCGCTGATCGTCACCGTGTTGCCCGTGGCCGACGCCGTCTCGGTAACGCCACCGATGATGTCGGCCGAAGCGAAGACCCCGCCGCTGATGTCGACGGAGTTTCCCGTGGCATTCAGATGACCAGCGCCGCCAACGAGCAAAGTGCTGCTGACGAACTCACCGCCGCTGATCGTCAGCCTGTTGCCAAGGGCGCGCCCCGTCTGGGAGTTGCCACCGATCAGAGAACCGACATCGACACGCCCCCCGGTGACGGTGATGCTGTTGTCGGTCGCATCGAGCTTGGAAAAGCCACCGGATATACTCTCAGTCCGCACGTTCGTGTTGCCGCCGATCGTGATGCTGTTCTGCGCCGCCGCGCCATTCTGCGAGTAGCCGCCATACACGTCGCCGCGGATGACGGCATCCTCCCCGATGGACACCACGTTTCCGCCGGCCAGGCTGCTTTCGGAACGGCCGCCATAGATACTGTTCGAGGTCTGGGCGCTGCCCTCGATGGTGACGGTGTTGTTCTCGGCCTTGCCGGTCGTGGCCGACGCCGCGTAACCGCCGGCGACTTCTCCCGTGATGATCGAAGTGCCGGAGATAACCACCGTGTTGGAGCTGGCGTCCCCCTGGTTGGAGTAGCCGCCGTAAGCGTTCTGGCCGACGGTCCCTCCCGACGCATTCAACCTGTTCGAGTTGGCGACGCCCTCCGCCGTGGTGGCATCCGCGTATCCGCCATAAGCGTTCTGGGTGATATTGGCGCCGGGCAAAAGGCGCAATGTGTTGTTGCTGGATGAGGCGGAAGTGACGAGCGTCTGGGGATCGCTGGGGTCGCTGTTGCCGTAGACGACGGTCTTCGTTGTGTTCACGTCGACATCGCCCGCCCAGGCCTGGCCCGACGGCAGATGCGTTGATGCGACGATGATGGCCAGAGCGGAGGATGCCGAGCCCAAGCAGCGGCGCAGACGCGGTGCGCCGGTTGTCCTCACGATGTCGCAAACCTGTCGATCGTCAGCCATCCCAACCCCATCCGCGGCAGAAGCCTCCATCCCAAGGCCTTCATTTCGTTACGAGATACGACGTCTGCTTCCAGCCACCATCCAGATACCTAACAGATACATTGCTTGTTTCCGAGATATTTATCATCAGCATTTTTACCATGATAAGCTTTTGCCTGAGGTTGCAGACGGCGCCGCCATCCCTGGCGGAACGCCCCAAACCATCGCCCCCCCTGAAGGCGTCGGCATTGAGCGGCGCACCGTCCCGTGCTACCCGAGGGTGATGGACACCGCTCACACCTTCGCCCCGTCGATTATTCCCGCCATCGGGTGATGGGTGGGGTGACGCGTCTTGTCCGCTGAAAACAACCCGCCCCCGAGGCGGGTTTTCTGTTCCGTCTCCCGGGCTCCTCCAGAAAGAGAGACGAACATGGCCGAACACGAGTTGAGACAGCTGATCGAAGCCGCCGACCGGGCGATCACCGCCGAGGACTTCGACCGCGTGATGGACTTCTACGCCGAAGACGCCACGCTGGTCGTCAAGCCCGGCCTCAACGCCACCGGCAAGACGGCGATCCGCAAAGCCTTCGTGGCGATCGCCGCCCACTTCAAGAACTCCCTCAAGGTGCGGCAAGGCCGGATGGAAGTGATCGAAGGCGGCGATACCGCCCTTGTCATCATGGAATCGCTGCTGGATGTCGAAGGGCAGCCGGAGCCGATCGTCCGCCGCGCCACCTACGTCTTCCGCAGGTCGGAAGATGGCCGTTGGCTCTGCATCATCGACAACTCCTACGGCACCTCGCTGCTCGATACGTGATGGCGGCGGACGTCCATGCCAAGCAGCCGGCGCAAGCCGGCCGCCAGCGCTCAAGTTTTCCTGATCGAAACGGCACGATCACTGCTTGACAATGACAGCCGACAGGAGGATTTGGGTCCTGCACGGCGATCGCCGCCGCACCAGCCAACAGAAAGACAATGGACAGTCACAGTCGACCTAGTCGCAACCGCGTGAAGTGCGCTGACGTGTGAGCCGTTCCTCGGCTCGCCTCCGTGCCTTCGCGCATGAGGACGAGCCACACATGCCTCCAAAGCTGCCCCTACCCCGGCGCCCGCGCCGCTTCCCGTCATCTCCGAGCCAGTCTGTCCCCGGGCAATAGTCGGCGCCTGATCCCGCGCGCCGTCGCCTCGCGACAAACAATCATCCTGCCTGACCAGGAGATGACAAGTTATGGTTTTTCATAAGGTTACGCCGACCGCCGTCGGCCGCGGCCTCGTGCCGAATGTCTTCGATGTCGCAGCCTTCGTGCTGGTGGTCGGCTTTCTGGTTCTCATCGTCTACGGTGTGAACCAAGCCGACGCACCGCTCAGCGCCGTCTCCACCTCCGCCATCGATCTCAGCCCCTGGCACCTGCCGGAATATGCGCTGCGCACCACGCTGCGCATGCTGGCGGCCATGGTCTGGTCGCTCATCTTCACGTTTGTCTACGCCACCGTCGCCGCCAAGAGCCGGCGCGCCGAGCTGGTGCTGATCCCCGTTCTCGACATCCTGCAGTCGGTGCCGATCCTGGGCTTCCTCACCTTCACCGTCGTGTTCTTCATGGGCCTGTTCCCCGGCAAGGTGTTCGGGGCGGAGCTTGCCTGCGTCTTCGCCATCTTCACCAGCCAGGCCTGGAACATGACCTTCTCCATGTACCAGTCGCTGCGCAACGTGCCGAAGGATCTCGACGAAGTGTCGCAGAGCTTCCACCTGTCGGCCTGGCAGCGCTTCTGGCATCTCGACGTGTCCTTCGCCATGCCGGGCCTCGTCTGGAACGCCATGATGTCGATGTCCGGCGGCTGGTTCTTCGTCGTGGCCTCCGAGGCGATCACCGTCGGCGACACCACGGTGACGCTGCCCGGCGTCGGCTCCTACGTGGCCGAGGCGATCCACCAGCAGAATCTTGCCGCCGTCGGTTGGGCCGTACTGACCATGCTCGCCGTGATCGTCGCCTACGATCAGCTGCTGTTCCGGCCGATCGTCGCCTGGGCCGACAAGTTCCGCGTCGAGCAGACGGCCTCGGGCGAGGCGCCCTCCTCCTGGGTGCTCGACCTCTTCCGCAAGACGCGTTCGCTGCGCGCCCTGTCGCAGATGACCTCCGATGCCCTGCGCGGCATCGGCCGCTGGCGCTGGTCGCTGCCGATCGCTCCACGCTTTTCCTTCCGCTTGCCGACGGTTTCGGCAAGACTGGTCGACGGCCTCTGGATTGCCTTGGTCAGCGTCGCCACGCTCACCATCGGCTGGCAGGTCGTCCGCTTCATCGGCGAGAGCCTCACCTTAGCGGACGCCGGCGAAGCCCTCGGCAAGGGCGTGATCACGCTGATCCGCGTGCTGGTGCTGATCGCGCTCGCCACCCTGGTCTGGGTGCCGATCGGCGTCTGGATCGGCTTGCGTCCGCGCCTTGCCGAAAAAGTGCAGCCGCTCGCCCAGTTCCTCGCTGCCTTCCCGGCCAACATCGCCTTCCCGGCGGTGGTGATGCTGATCGTCGATTTCCACCTCAACGCCAATGTCTGGCTGAGCCCGCTGATGATCCTGGGCACCCAGTGGTACATCCTGTTCAACGTCATCGCCGGGGCCAGCGCCTTCCCCTCCGACCTGCGCGACGCTGCCGCCAGTTTCCACCTCACCGGCTGGCGCTGGTGGCGCAACGTCATCCTGCCGGGCATCTTTCCCTATTACGTCACCGGCGCCATCACCGCCTCGGGCGGTTCCTGGAACGCCGCCATCGTCGCCGAGGCGGCGAGCTGGGGCAGCCACCAGCTGACGGCCACCGGGCTCGGCTCCTACATCGCCGCCGCGACGACGGCCGGCGACTTCCCGCGCGTCGTGCTGGGCATCGCCGTCATGTCCCTGTTCGTCACCGTCACCAATCGCATCGTCTGGCGCCCGCTCTATGCCTACGCCGAACGCCGCCTCCGCATCGCTTGATCAGGAAAGGTCTCCCATGACCACGACCGTTTCCGTCGCCACCGACGAGCTGATCACCATCAAGGGCGTCAGCCGCGAGTTCCCCAAGGCCAATGGCGACAATCTTCTCGTTCTAGAGAACGTCGACCTCACCATCCCCTCGGGCGAGATCGTCGGCCTGCTCGGCCGCTCCGGCTCCGGCAAGTCGACGCTGCTCCGCATCATCGCCGGCCTGTCCTCCCCCTCCTCGGGAGAAGCGCTCTATCGCGGCAAGCCGATCTCCGGTCCGCCGAAGGGCCTCGCCATGGTGTTCCAGTCCTTCGCGCTATTCCCCTGGCTCACCGTGCTGCAGAACGTCGAGCTCGGCCTCGAAGCGCTCGGCGTCGATGCCGACGAACGGCGCAGCCGGGCGCTCGCCGCCATCGACCTGATCGGTCTCGACGGCTTCGAAAGCGCCTATCCGAAGGAGCTGTCGGGCGGCATGCGCCAGCGCGTCGGCTTTGCCCGGGCGCTGGTGGTCCACCCCGAGATCATGCTGATGGACGAGCCCTTCTCGGCGCTCGACGTGCTGACGGCCGAAACGCTGCGCACCGACATCATCGATCTCTGGGTCGAGGGCCGGCTGCCGATGAAATCGGTGCTGATCGTCACCCACAACATCGAGGAGGCGGTGCTGATGTGCGACCGCATCCTGGTGTTCTCTTCCAATCCCGGCCGCATCGCCTCGGAAATGCGGGTGGACCTGCCGCACCCGCGCAACCGTCTCGACCCGGCGTTCCGCAAGCTGGTGGACAGCATCTACGCCCACATGACCCGCCGTGCCGAACCGAAGACCACGGCGGAAACCGGCATCCCCGGCACCGGCGTCGGCATGGTGCTGAACCCCGTCTCCACCAACGAGATGGCCGGCCTCCTGGAAGCGCTGGCCGCCGAGCCCTTCCACGGCCGGGCCGACCTGCCGATCCTCGCCGACCGCCTGCAGATGGAGGCCGACGAGCTGTTCCACCTCGCCGAAACGCTGCAGCTCCTCCGCCTTGCCAACCTCAGCGAGGGCGACCTGTTGCTCACCGACGCCGGCAAGACCTTCGCCGGACTTGGCACCGACGACCGCAAGAAGCTGTTCGCCCAGCATCTTCTGAACTACGTGCCGATCGTCGGCCTGATCCGCAGCGTGCTCGACGAGCGCCCCACCCACACCGCGCCCTCGGTGCGCTTCCGCCAGCAGCTCGAGGACTACATGTCCGAGGACTATGCCGACGAGACGCTGCACGCCGTGATCGCCTGGGCTCGCTATGCCGAACTCTTCGCCTTCGACGAGAACGCCGACATGTTCAGCCTGGAAAACCCGGAGTAAGCGCCGTCAGATGAACGGCTCGCGCGCGACGCGTTCGGCGACGAAGTCGAGAAAGCTGCGCGTCTTGGCGGGCAGGTAGCCGCGGTTGGGGTAGACGGCGTAGAAGGGAACGACGATGTCGATTTCCCTGGGCAGGACCCTTTCCAGCCGGCCCGCCGTCACCTCCTCGCGGACGATCCAGCTCGGC
>JARKNW010000097.1 GCA_029976075.1 Pleomorphomonas sp. | reverse complement strand
CGCAAGATGCTGAAGGACATAGCGTCTTCCGACGCCGTCGAGGCGGTGATCGTCTCCATCGACAGCCCTGGCGGAACCACCGTCGGAGGCGAAGAGCTCTACGACGGTTTGCGCGACATCGCCGAGAAGAAACCGGTGGTCGCCACCATGGGCACCCTTGCCACCTCGGCCGGTTACATGACGGCGATCGCCGCCGATCGGATCTTCGCCGAGCGCACGTCCATCACCGGATCCATCGGCGTGCTGTTCCAATACGGCAATGTCGGTGCGCTGATGCAGAAGATCGGCGTCGACGTGAGGACGGTCAAGTCGGCGCCGCTCAAGGCTGAGCCCTCGCCGTTCACCTATCCCGAGCAGCCGGGCGCTGCCGCCATGATCCAGCGGCTTGTCGACGACACCTACGCCTGGTTCGTCGACATCGTCGCCGAGCGGCGCGGCCTTCAGCGGTCCGACGTCCTGAGGGCTGCCGATGGGTCCATCTACTCCGGCCGACAGGCGCTTGACCTAAAGCTCGTCGACGAGATCGGCGGCGAGGACGCAGCCATCGCCTGGCTGGAAGGCACCAAGGGTATCGCCAAGGACCTCAAGGTCGTCGACTGGTCTCCGGAGCGGCCATATGCTGGCTTGGGCTTGGCCGATCGCGCGATGGCGGCGGTCGGTCGCATGGTCGGCATTGACCTTTCCGCATGGAACGGCGAAGGTCGGCTTGACGGGCTCGTGTCGGTTTGGCACCCTCAAAGCTCGGACCTTCAATGACTTTTTTCATTCGCTCAGCCGGCAGGGAGCTTTTCGCCCATGATCAAGTCTGAACTGGTTGCGCGTATCGCGGCGCAGAATCCGCACCTCTACCAGCGCGACATTGAGAACATCGTCAACACCATCCTCGGCACCGTCGTTGACGCCATGAAAAGTGGCGACCGCGTCGAGCTCCGGGGCTTCGGCGCCTTTTCGGTGAAGAGCCGGCCGGCCCGCACCGGACGCAACCCGCGCACGGGCGAGAAGGTGCCGGTGTCCGAGAAGTTCGTGCCCTTCTTCAAGACCGGCAAGGAAATGCGCGAACGCCTCAACGACGGCAAGGTAAGCTGACCCTCGGTCGGCAGGAGTGACGCCGCGTGAAGACCTTTCTCCGGATCGTCGTGCTCGGCCCGCTGGCCATCGTGATCGTGGCGCTCGCGGTGGTCAACAATCAGGTCGTGACCCTGGTGCTTGATCCGTTCAACCCGACGGCACCGTTCCTCTCGCTTACAGTTCCGCTCTATGTGATATTTTTCGCCACATTGGCGCTTGGCGTGTTGGTCGGTGGTGTCGGGTCTTGGTTCGGGCAGGGGCACGTTCGCCGCGCCGCGCGCGAGAGCCGACGCGAGGCAGCCCGGCTTAAGGCCGAGGTCGAACGCCAGCGCCCACCTGAAGGGCCTGAAGCTCTGGCCCTGCGCGGCCCCGGCGCCTGAAGCTCGAGGTTGATTTCAAAAAATGGAATGTAGCTTTGCGCTGGCGAGTTCATTTGAGAACTCGTCAGCGCAAGTTCATTCGGCGATCGTTTCGAACTCTTGCGGGTCGAAATCGTAGTGTGTCGAGCAGAACTCGCAGGTCACGCCGATACGACCGTTCTCGACCATGTCGACACGTTCGGCAGGCGAAAAGGAGGCGATCATGGTCCTGACGCTCTCGCGCGAGCAGCGGCAGCGTTCGACGAGCGGCTGCGGCTCGAATACGCGGACACCGCGCTCATGGAACAGCCGATAGAGAAGCGTTTCGGCGCTGACCGACGGGTCGATCAGCTCGGCATCCTCGACCGTACCGACGAGGCTCTGCGCCTCCATCCAGGCGTCATCTTCCTCCACGGCCGTATGAGTCCCCTCTGGGGCATCGCCGGGGTGCAGATCTCTTTGACCGACACGTTCCGATGATTCCGGAAGGAACTGCAGAAACAGGCCGCCCGCGCGCCAGGTGCGGTGTGGTTCCCGCCCGGGATCGCGCGTCAGCACTTCCGCAACGGCGAGGCGGACGCGGGTCGGGATCTGTTCCGACTGCAGGAAATAGCCGTGGGCAGCCTCCTCTAGCGACCGGCCGTCGAGCTCGACGATGCCCTGGTAGCGGCTCATATGGGCGCCCTGGTCGACGGTCATGGCAAGATGTCCACGACCGAGCATATCCTCGGGTCGATCCTGTCCTGCCGTGACTGCGGCGGCCACAGCTTCGGCATCGAAGCGGGCGCAGGCACGCAATGCATCCGGGGCGTCGAAGTCGACCACCAGCATGTTCACCGGGCCATCCGACTGCGTCTGCAGGATGAAGCGTCCCTCGAACTTCATCGACGTGCCGATCAAAGCCGTCAGCGCCACCGCTTCGGCCAGAAGGCGCGAGACGGCGGGTGGGTAGTCATGACGGCCAAGGATGGTGTCGATCGCCGGTCCAAGCCGCACGACGCGACCGCGCACATCGAGCGCCTCGACGGCAAACGGCAGTACGGCGTCATCACCGGCGGCAGTGAAAGGGCGATCGACAGCGCTCATCAGTCCTCCATTGCCCCAAAGCACCAGGCAAGAATGCCCTTGTGAGCGTGCAGGCGGTTCTCTGCTTCGTCAAAGACGATCGAGCGCGGTCCGTCCATGACCGAAGAGGTCACTTCGTCGCCGCGATGGGCCGGCAGGCAGTGCATGAACACGGCGTCCTTATCGGCGGCGGCCATCAGGCGATCATTCACCTGGTAGGGCGAAAGAAGATTGTGGCGACGGCGCTCGCCTTCCTCGTCTCCCATCGAAACCCAGGTATCGGTGAAGATGGCGTCGACACCGTCCACGGCTTCGAAGGGGTCGTTGGTCACCTCGATGCGGCCACCATTGGCGCGCGCCCAGTCGATCGGCCCTTGTGCCGGGGCGAGTTCCTTTGGCGTGGCGATGCGCATGGTATAGCCGAAGCGTGCAGCCGCATGCACCAGCGAGTTCAACACGTTGTTGCTGTCGCCGGTCCACGCGAAGGTCTTGCCCTGTACGGGGCCGCGGTGCTCCTCGTAGGTCATGATGTCGGCCATCACCTGTGTCGGGTGGCTGACCTTGGTGAGGCCGTTGATCACCGGTACCGTGGCATACTCGGCCAGCTCATGCAGGGCGTTGACGTCAAGGATGCGGATCATCATGGCGTCGACATAGCGCGACATGACACGGGCTGTGTCGGCGATGGTCTCCCCGCGGCCGATCTGCATTTCAGCGCCGGTCAGCATGACGGTTTCGCCGCCAAGCTGGCGCATGCCGATGTCGAAGGAAACGCGGGTGCGTGTCGAGGGGCGCTCGAAGATCATCGCCAGCACTTTGCCAGCCAGCGGACCGAAGCCGGGGCGGCAACCGTTAACCTTCGACTTGAGGTCGCGGGCACGAGCGAGAATGGAACGGAGCTCTTCGGTCGAGAGATCGGTGAGGTCGAGAAAATGCTTCGGACTGTTGTCGGTCATTTCTGTCGTCTCGTTCAGGCCGACTTGGCGGCCGCCCCGGGGGCGGAAGATGTGGAAAGGGCGGTGGCGGCGGCATCGATGCGCTTCACCGCCTCGAGGATCTCCTCGTCACTGACGATCAGCGGCGGCAGAAGGCGCACCACGCCGTCTCCGGCTGCGATGGTCAGGAGATGCTGGTCGCGGAAAGCCGCGTTCATCTCGGCCACCGGACGCTTGCACTTGAGGCCGATGAGCAATCCTTCGCCACGCACCTCCTCGAAGAGCTCCGGATGACGGTCGACAACGCCGGCGAGGGACTGCTTGAAACGCAGGCTTGCCGCGCGCACCCTTTCCAGGAAGCCATCGGCAAGCACCACATCGAGAACGGCGTTGCCGACCGCCATGGCCAGCGGGTTGCCGCCATAAGTGGTGCCATGCACGCCGGGTTTCATCGCGGCTGCCGCCGCTTCGGTTGCAAGGCAGGCACCCAGCGGGAAACCGGCACCGATACCCTTGGCCACCGCCATGACATCCGGTGTCACTCCGGCCCATTCGTGGGCGAAGAAGCGACCGCTACGGCCGTAACCGCACTGCACCTCGTCAAAGATCAGCAACAGGCCGTTCTCGTCGCAGATCTGCCGGAGCGCTCTGAGGCTTTCCGTCGGAATGACGCGCACACCACCTTCACCCTGGATCGGCTCGACCAGGATGCCCGCAGTCTCCGCCGTCACCGCCGCTCTGACAGCGGCAATGTCGTTGAACGGGACCTGATCGAAACCATCGACCTTCGGCCCGAAGCCTTCCAGGTATTTCTCCTGCCCACCAGCGGCAATGGTCGCCAGTGTCCGGCCGTGGAAGGCCCCCTCCATGGTGATGATGCGGAACCGCTCGGGGTGACCCTTCGCCCAATGATAGCGGCGCACGGTCTTGAAGGCGCATTCCAGCGCCTCGGCACCCGAGTTGGTGAAGAAGCAGCGGTCGGCAAAGGTGTTGGCGACAAGGCGCTCGGCCAGGCGCTCCTGGTCGGGAATGCGGAACGCATTGGAGACGTGCCAGACTTTTTCGGCCTGGGACTTCAGTGTCTCGACAAGATGCGGGTGGGCATGCCCGAGGGCATTGACGGCAATGCCGGAACCGAAGTCGAGCCAACGCTCGCCTCGGCTGTCGATGAGCCAAGCCCCCTCGCCTCGTTCGAAGGCCACGTCCGCGCGCGAGAATGTCGCATAGAGCGGAGAGGTGGAACCGGGGGCGGTCATGACAGTTTCCTTTTCAGTGATAGGGGGTTCCTGCGGGTACCGGTGCCGCAGCCACGAGGCCGGCGGGATGAAAAAAGCAGGCCGCGCCCCCAGCTTTTCGGCGGCGCGGCCCCTCGCAACGCGGCTCTATACCATGGGAAAAGCCCGGACTGTCAAGGTTTTTGAGGTTCTGTCGCCCGAAATTGCAGCAGCCGGACAAGCACTTCCGCCACAAACGAATCGGAATGGAGCATGGTGGTTGAAGCGGTGCAGCGGCGCCACGATATTTGTTGAAAAGTCGTAAAGGGTCGCGGGGCGTGACTCAGTGGTCATTGCGCCGATGAGAAGGCCCATTGTAGCCTAGATGTCGTCGCCACGAGATATCGTGGCGGGACGCTTCAGCGATACAATCGCATGTGTTTTGCGTTGCCGGACCTATGTATGGACCGGGCGTATCCCGAGGGATTCCCCGGGTGATGCGGCGAAGAGAGGGTGACAAGATGTCCTGGACCGACGAACGCGTCGAGCGCCTTAAGACGCTCTGGTCTGAAGGGTTGAGCGCCAGCCAGATTGCGGCCGAGCTCGGCGCGGTGACCCGTAACGCGGTGATCGGCAAAGTGCACCGGCTTGGACTGTCGGGCCGGTCGAAGCCACAGGTACAGCCGGCTCGGCCGACGGTCGCCGCGCCGCCGCGTGTCAAGCCGGCGGCGAGCCGCCCGGTGGCGCAGACCCAAACGACCAGCCGTCCGGCAGCGCCAGTCCGGCCGATCACCATCGGTGCAACGGCCCTCAAGGCCGATGCTCAGATCGAAGAGGCGATGGCGATCGCTCCGGTTGCCGAAATCGAGCCGCCGGTCTTTGAGAAGGTGACCATCCTTTCGCTGACGGAGAGTACCTGCAAGTGGCCGGTTGGTGATCCAGGCAAGCCGGACTTCTTCTTCTGCGGCCGCAAGTCGGACGTCGGCATTCCCTATTGCGCGTTCCATGCTCGCATCGCCTACCAGCCGTCGGCGGAGCGCCGCCGTGAGCGTGACCGCAAGGCGGCGAGCTGACCTGCGTCGTGAGCGACAATCAGACAGTGAGGCTGAGGGGACATCATCTCCTCTGTCTCCTGACCTACAAGGGCCTAGGCTACTCGCCGGACTTCGTCGCCGGTATGACAGCGACCGCTGGTAGGCTCCTGGCGGGCGCCACGGTCGAACTCGTCGAAGGTGCGGATGATATTTGCGCACCTCTTTGCCTTGCCGAGGAACACCCTCATTGTCATGAGGCAACCGTTCCCGAGCGCGACCGACGAGCCCTATCCCTGATCGCCGATCATCTCGGACGCTCGCTGCGAACCGGCGACAGGTTCACCTTCGACGAAAAGCTTCGGGCCCGCTTGCGAGCCGCCTATCGAGACGGCGCGTTCAAGGCTACCTGCGAACTCTGCGAATGGCAGCCGCTATGCCGCGACATCGCCACCGGCGGTTATGACGGCACTCTGTTCCGGTCGCCGCAGGAAACCACATAGTTATCGGTTGGCGTTGCTGCTGATGCTTTCCAGTCGGAAGGCTGCGGCCATCAGCGCCTGTGTGTAGGGATCCTTTGGCGCCGCAAACACCTCGGTGGCCGGGCCTGCTTCCACCACCTTGCCAGCCTTCATGACGATGAGCTCGTTGGCGAGCGCCTTCACCACCTTGAGGTCATGGGAAATGAACATGTAGGCGAGCCCATGCCTTGCCTGCAGATCACGCAAGAGATCCACCACCTGAGCCTGAACGCTCATGTCGAGGGCCGAGGTGGGCTCGTCCAGCATGACGAATTTGGGTTTCAACACCATGGCCCGAGCGATGGCGATACGCTGCCGCTGACCGCCGGAGAACTCGTGCGGGTAGCGATGGCGCGTCTCGGGATCGAGACCCACCTCAACGAGCGCCTCGACGACGCGGGCATCACGAGCATCTGCGGCGAGGCCAGGCTCGTGCACCGCCAGCCCCTCCCCGATAATGTCCGCTACGGTCATGCGCGGGGAAAGCGAGCCGTAAGGGTCCTGAAAAACGGCTTGTACGTCGCGTCGGAGTGGCCGCATGGCGCGCGAATCCAGTCCATCGATACGGCGGCCGAGCACCACGATCGGCCCCTCGGAGGAGATGAGGCGCAAGAGGGCAAGGCCCAGCGTCGTCTTGCCCGAACCGCTTTCGCCGACGACGCCCAGCGTCTGGCCGGCCCGCAGCTTGAGGTCAACGCCGTCGACGGCCTTGATGTGGCCGACGGTCCGACGCAGGAAGCCCGCCTTGATCGGGAACCAGACGCGCAGTTGCTCGGCTTCCACGACGACGGGTGCGTCGAGGGACGCCAAGGGGGGCTCGCCCTTGGGCGCCGCGGCCATCAGATGCCGGGTATAGGGATGCTTCGGCGCGGCAAAAATCTGGGCAGTTGGACCGGCTTCCACCACCTCGCCCCTGGTCATCACCACCACGTCGTCGGCAAAGCGCTCGACGATGCCGAGATCATGGGTGATGAACAGGATGGCCATGCCATGGCGTGCCTGCAGCGTCTTGAGAAGGGTCAGGATCTGCGCCTGTACGGTCACGTCGAGGGCGGTGGTCGGCTCGTCGGCGATCAACAGGTCCGGGGCGTTGGCAAGCGCCATGGCGATCATCACACGCTGCCGCTGGCCGCCGGAAAGCTGGTGGGGATAGGCCGAGAGCCGGCTTTCGGGGTCGGGGATGCCGACCTCTGTCAGAAGCTCGACAACCCGCCGGTGGACCGCCGCCTCGCCGCTCGCCCCATGCAGTTTCAGGATTTCGCCGATTTGCCGCTCGATCGAATGCAGCGGATTGAGCGAGGTCATCGGCTCCTGGAACACCATGGTGATGTCGGCGCCGCGTATTTTCCTGAGCTCGGCTTCATCTGCCTTCAGAAGGTCGCGGCCCTTGAACAGGATCTCGCCGGAGGGATGCCGGGCGGCGGGGTAGGGTAACAGCCGGACAATGGAAAGAGCCGTCACCGACTTGCCCGAGCCGCTTTCGCCGACCACGGCCAGCGTGCGGCCTTTCTCAAGATCGAAGGAAACGCCGGAAGCCGCGAGCGTTTCGCCATGTTCATGGCGGAAGGCTACGGAAAGGTTGCGGACGGAGAGAAGGGCGCCGCCAGTGGTTTCTGTCATGGCGGGCCTCATTGGAACGTCTTGCGTGGATCGAAGGCGTCGCGCACCGCCTCGCCGATGAAGATCAGCAAGCTCAGCATGACGGCGACTACCATGAAGCCGGTAATGCCGAGCCAGGGGGCGAAGACGTTGGTCTTGCCCTGTCTCAGGAGCTCACCAAGCGACGGATAGCCGGCCGGCAGGCCAAAGCCGAGATAATCGAGCGACGTCAGCGTGGTGATCGAGCCGTTGAGGATGAACGGCAGGAACGTCAGCGTCGCAACCATCGCGTTCGGTAGCAGATGCCGGCGCATGATGGTGAGATTGCCGACGCCAAGCGCTCGCGCCGCTCGCACGAATTCGAAGTTGCGGGCTCTCAGGAACTCGGCGCGCACGACGCCTACGAGGTGCGTCCATGAAAAGGCGAGCAGGATGAGAAGCAGTACCAGGAACGACGGCGCGATCACCGAAGAGACGATGATGAGGAGATAAAGGGTCGGCACGGCGTTCCATATCTCGATGAAACGCTGCATGAGGAGGTCGGTCAGTCCACCGTAATATCCTTGCACGGCACCGATCGCGACGCCGATGATCGACGAGACGATGGCAAGCGTCAGGCCGAACAGCACCGAGATGCGGAAGCCGTAGAGGGCGCGGGCAACGACGTCGCGGCCCTGGTCATCGGTGCCGAGCCAGTTCATGTTGCCGAAAACGCAATCCCTGTCGTTCACCCCTTGCGCGTAACCGGCGCATCGCTCGGTTGCGCTCAGCAGAAAGGCCGGTGGCGACGGTGCGGGTCTTGGCGCCTCGGTGTTGGGCGTGTCGAAGGAGTAGCGGATCGGCGGCCAGATCATCCAGCCGTTGTTCTCGATCTCGTCGCGGTTGTAGGGATCGCGGTAGTTGGTGATGGCGAGAAAGCCGCCGAACTTCTCTTCCGGGTAATCGACCAGCACCGGAAACAGGATCTCGCCCTTGTAGGAGACGATCAGCGGCCTGTCGTTGGCGACGATGTTGGACAGAAGCGTCGCCACGAACAGCACCATGAAGATCCAGAACGACCACCAGCCTCGCCGGTTGGCTTTGAAATTCTGCCATCGGCGACGATTGACGGGGGAAAGCCAGGGACGCCTGGCAGCAGGAAGGGCGGCCACGGTGGTCATACCTCCCGGCTCTCGAAATCGATGCGCGGATCGATCCACATGTAGGTCAGGTCGGAGAGAATATTGATGACGAGACCCATCAGCGAGAAAACGTAAAGGGTTGCGAAGACAACGGCATAGTCCCGATTGATCACCGATTCGAAGGACAGTAGCCCGAGGCCGTCCAGCGAGAAGATGGTTTCGATGAGCAGCGAGCCGGCAAAGAAGGAGGCGATGAAGGCTCCGGGGAAACCGGCGATGACGATCAGCATCGCGTTGCGGAAGACATGGCCGTAAAGCACCTTGCGCTCGGAAAGACCCTTCATGCGGGCGGTCAGCACGTATTGCTTGCGGATCTCGTCGAGGAAGGAGTTCTTGACGAGCAGGGTTGTGGTGGCAAAGGCATGCGTCGCCATGGCGAGCAGCGGCAGGGCCATATGCCACAGGTAGTCGGCGATGCGCTCGGGCCACCCCATTGCCGCCCAGCCGTCGGAGGTGAGGCCTCGCAGCGGAAAGATCGACCAGAAGGAGCCGCCGGCAAACAGCACGATCAGCAGGATGCCGAACAGGAAGCTCGGCACGGCATAGCCGACCGCAATGACGAATGAGGTCCAGACGTCGAAACGGGAGCCGTCGCGCACAGCCTTGGCGATGCCGAGCGGAATGGATATGCCGTAGGAAAGCAGCGTCATCCAGAGGCCGAGCGAGATCGAGACCGGCAGCTTTTCCTTGATCAGGTCGATCACCGAGATGGAGCGGAAATAGCTCTGCCCGAAGTCGAAGCGGGCATAGTTCCACAGCATCAGGCCGAAACGCTCGAGCGGCGGCTTGTCGAAGCCGAATTCCTTCTCGAGCTTCTTGATGAACTCGGGATCAAGTCCTTGGGCGCCACGGTATTTTGACGTGACGGCCTCGCCGGCCATCTGATCGGGCGCCGCCTGCCTGCCCATATCGGCACCGGCGCCGGTGAAGCGATCGGTAGCGCCGATATCGGTACCCTGCAGTTTGGCGATCACCTTCTCCACCGGTCCGCCGGGCGCGAACTGCACCACGGCGAAGTTGAGGGCCATGATGCCGATCAGCGTCGGGATCATCAGGAGAAGGCGGCGAAGGATGTAACCTGCCATGAACCGGAAGCCCTCGTCTCGGCGCGCTCAGCGGGAAAGGCCGGCCGCTGCCGCGCCGGCCGCGTCGTACCACCAGATATCGGGATAGCCGAACGAGTATTTCGGCAGCTCCGCAGGATGCCCGAAGCGGTTCCAGTACGCGTAGCGGGTATCCGTCGAGTAGAACTGCGGGATGAGGAAGTTGTTGGCAAGCAGCACTCGATCAAGGGCATGGGCCGCAGAGACCAACTCCTCGCGGTCGCGCGCGTAAACCACCTTGTCGATCAACGTGTCGACAGCGGGATCACTGATACCCGTAATGTTCCGCGAGCCCGGAATCTTGGCGGATGTCGACCCCCAGTACTCGCGTTGCTCGTTGCCGGGTGACAGCGACGTCGCCCAGATGCCGGTCACCATGTCGAAGTCGAAGTCCCGCAAGAGATTCTGATATTGGGCGCTGTCGACGATGCGTATGTCCAGCTTTATTCCGATGAGATCGAGAGACTTGCTGAACGGGATGACCGTGCGTTGCTCGCCCTCGGATTGGACGGGGTAGGAGATCGTGAACGCCTCGCCCCTGGCGTTGCGCATCTGGCCGTTCTGGATGGTCCAGCCGGCCTCGGAAAACAGCTTCACCGCCTGCCGAAGATTCGCGCGTGCCGCCTCCGGCGTGCCGCCGACAGGATTTGCATAAGGCGTCGTGAACACCGAGGCGGGGACTTGCCCCCTGAGGGGTTCGAGGAGCCTGAGCTCGTCCGGCCCGGGAAGGCCGCTCGAAGCGAGATCCGTGCCGAAGTAGTAGCTGTTTACCCGGTCGGACTGATCGTGCATCAGGGTACGGCGCATGGTCTCGAAGTCGAAGGCGTAGTTGAGGGCCTGTCGTACGCGTGCGTCTTTGAACTTGTCGCGACGAAGGTTGGGAACCATCGCCTGCATGATGCCCGTGGAACGTCGTGGAAAGGCGGTGCGTATCACTTGGCCACTGCGCACGGCCGGAAAGTCATAGCCCGTTACCCAGCGGGACATGGAGTTCTCTGCGCGGAGATCGTATTTGTCCGCCTTGAAGGCCTCCATCATGACAGTGGGATCGAGATAATAGTCGTAGGTCAACCGGTCGAAGTTGTTCGAGCCGATGGAGACCGGTAGCTTCGCGCCCCAATAGTCAGGATCGCGGCTGAGGGTGATCCGTCGGCCCGGGTCGACCGCAGCGACTTTGTAGGCGCCCGAGCCCAACGGTGGCTCCAGCATCGTCTCGTGGATATTGCGTTGCTTGCCAGACGCATCCGCGTCCTGCCACCAGTGTTTAGGAAGCACATAGAGCTGGCCCATGATACTGGGCAGCTCGCGGTTGCCGGGCGCGTCGAAGGCAAAGTGGATGACCCGGTCGCCGGCCGGCTCGGCCTTGACGACATGCGCGTAGTAGCTTGTGAAGGTCGGGTAGATTTCCTTCAGCGTGTCGAACGACCATATGACGTCGTCCACGGTAACCGGCTTGCCATCCTGCCAGCGCGCCGTCGGGTTGAGGCGGAACTCGACCCAGGAGAAGTCGCTCGGGTAGCGGATCGCCTCGGCCAGCAACGGATAGGATGCGGAGATGTCGAGCTCGTCGAGAGACGGGGTCATCAGCGTTTCGTAGACGGGCGCCACGGCGCCGGCCGGCGTTCCCTTGATGCCGAGGAACAGGTTGGTGCTGTCGAAGCTGCCCTCGACGCCAAACCGGGCTTCGCCGCCTTTGGGCGCGGCCGGATTGACGTAGTCGAAGTGGGGAAAGCCGGCTGGATAGCGTGGCTCGCCACTCAAAGCCACCGCTGTCCGCCATTCCGGTTCCTCGGCTCGCGCCGGCGCGCTCATCAGGAGCGGTAGTAAAGTCGTGGCGGCGATGAGGAGCCGGCTGGGAAAGCTCTTGGCGAAAGCTCGAATCATCGGTCATCCCCGCGCATTGGTTTTCCTTCCGAAATTTTCATCATTACGGCGCGAAGGCAATGGTTTCGCGTCAATACGGCAATCTGAAGCCAGCTATGAAGCGCGTTAGCCAAAACCGCCTCTTGCATTTTTCCGACAACACCGCGATATGTGGCTCGGGAGGTTGGCAGTGGACGAACCACTCGCCAACCGGGTCAGGTCCGGAAGGAAGCAGCCCCAACGAGCTTCGGCTCGGGTCACTCGTCGGCCTCCCACCCTCCGTTTCTCAGGTTGCGAGCATGCCGGACACTCTGACGCCCGCCGATCAGACGGCCGCATCGCCCTACCGGGTCCTCGCCCGCAAGTATCGTCCGCAGAGCTTCGCCGACCTGATCGGTCACGGCGCCATGGTGCGCACGCTCGAAAATGCGTTTGATACCGGGCGCATTGCGCAAGGATGGATGTTGACCGGCGTGCGCGGCGTGGGCAAGACCACGACGGCGCGTATTCTCGCGCGTGCCCTCAACTATGAGATTCCGGGCGAAATCGATCGCCCGACCGTCCATATGGATCGCGAAGGCACCCATTGCCGAGCCATCATGGAAGGCCGGCATGTCGACGTCATCGAAATGGACGCCGCCTCGCATACCGGCGTCGACGACGTGCGAGATATCATCGAGGCGGCGCGGTACAAGCCGGTGTCGGCCCGCTACAAGGTCTACATCATCGACGAAGTGCACATGCTGTCGACGCAGGCCTTCAACGCGCTCCTGAAGACGCTTGAAGAGCCGCCGGAGCATGTGAAGTTCGTTTTTGCAACGACGGAGATCCGCAAGGTCCCGATCACCGTCTTGTCGCGCTGCCAGCGCTTCGACCTGCGCCGTGTGCCGACGGGCGAACTTGCGGCCCATCTCGACCGGATCATTGCCGCCGAGAAGGTCACTGCCGACCCGGAGGCGGTGGCACTGATCGCCCGTGCCGCGGAAGGCTCGGTGCGAGACAGTCTTACGATCCTCGACCAGGCGATCGCTCACGGTGGCGGCCATGTGTCTGCCGATGCGGTTCGCGGCATGCTCGGCCTTGCCGATCGGGTGCGTGTCGTCGATCTCTTCGAAGCGGTGATGAAGGGCAACGTCGCCGACGCATTGGCGATCCTGGCCGACCAATACGATACGGGTGCGGATCCCGTCGCCGTGTTGTCCGACTTGGCGGCCTTCGTGCACCTGGTGACGCGGCTCAAGCATCTGCCGGATGGCGCGACCGATTTGTCGCTCACCGAGGCCGAACGGACGCGCGGCCGCGACTTTGCCGAGAGGCTTTCGGTGCGTATCCTGTCGCGTGCCTGGCAGCTGTTGCTCAAGGGTATCCAGGAGGTCCAGACGGCGCCGCGGCCGCTGCCGGCCGCCGAGATGGTGCTGGTCCGCCTGGCTTATGCCGCCGACCTGCCGACGCCCGACGAGGCGTTGCGGATGCTGAAGGACGGCAGCTTTCCTGGCTTGACCCCACCGGCCACCGGACCATCCGGCGGCGGAGACGGGCCACGCGCTCGGGCCGCCAACGGGTTTGCTGGCGCCGTGGCACACCGCGCCGAGCCCGAGATGGCGGCTGGTCCGCGCCTCGATAGCTTCGAGGCGGTGGTGGCGCTGGCCGAGAGCAATCGCGATATCGGCCTCAAGTTCGCTCTCGAACGCCATGTCCGTCTCGTGCGTTTTGAGGATGGACGCATCGAGTTCTCGCCCGTCGAGGGGGCCAACCCCGGTCTTGCCGGCGAGATGGGCCGCAAGCTTACCGGCTGGACCGGCCGCCGCTGGATTGTCGCCATTTCCCGGGAAGAGGGGCGGCCGACGATCGCCGAGACGCGCGAGGCGCGCCGGCGCGAGGCCGTTGACGACGCACTCACCGATCCGGTGGTTGCCGCCATTTTCCGCCTGTTTCCAGGCGCCGAGATCGTCGACGTCAAGTTCGAAGACGAACCGGAAAAGTTGCCGGCAGGGCCGGCCGGCGGTGACGCGACCTTCGAGGATACCGGTGACTGGACCGAGGGCTTCATCGACGAAATGCCCGACCCTGGGCTTGGCGATTTCGACGATTGAGCCGCGACCGTTGACAAGGGCGATTGGAGCAGCCATCTGGCGGCAAGACAATCCACCAGGAGAGCTTTCATGTTCGGCGACATTGGCAAGATGATGAAGGAAGCCCAGGCGCTTCAGGCTCGCATGGCCGAGGCGCAGGAAGAGATTGCCAAGCTCGAGGCGACCGGTACGTCGGGTGGCGGTCTTGTTTCGGTAACCGTCACCGGCAAGGGCGAGATGAAGAATCTCCGCATCGATCCCTCGCTTCTGAAACCCGACGAGGCGGAAATCGTCGAGGATCTCATCATCGCCGCCTTCACGGATGCCAGGGCCCACGTCGATGGGCGCGTTGCCGAGCGCATGCAGTCGGTGACCGGCAACCTGCCGCTGCCTCCAGGGTTCAAGCTGCCCTTCTGATCGACTTTTTGATGCATGCCCGGCACGAACGTCATTGACCTTATGTCATGACTATCCCGGCTGTGCATGAACGGAGGTCACCTTGGCCCGTCGCGTGACAGGACCGGAAATCGAGCGGCTGATCCAGCTTCTGGCTCGTCTGCCGGGCCTCGGGCCCCGTTCGGCTCGCCGCGCGGCTTTGCAGTTGGTCAAGCGGCGCGACCAGTTGCTGGCTCCACTTACCGACGCAATGCGGACCGTCCATGATCGCGTGCGGGTCTGTTCGGTGTGTGGAAACGTCGATACGTCCGACCCTTGCGTCGTGTGTACCGATCCGACCCGTGATGGATCGGTGATTGTCGTCGTCGAAGACGTTGCCGACCTCTGGGCGCTGGAACGGGCCGGCGCCGTCAACGCCCGCTATCATGTGCTTGGCGGTGTCCTGTCGCCGCTCTCGGGCATCGGTCCCGACGATCTGGACATTGCCGGCCTTGTGGAACGGGCATCCGACCCTGCGGTCAAGGAAGTGATCCTGGCCGTCAACGCCACCGTCGATGGCCAGGCGACCGCCCACTATGTCACCGATCGTCTCGATGGCCTCGGCGTCAAGGTTACCCGCCTCGCGCACGGCGTGCCGGTAGGTGGCGAACTGGATTACCTCGATGAGGGGACATTGACCGCGGCCATACGCTCCCGGACGCCGTTTTGATGCGTTGACGGCTCGTCGACTTGACTTTGTGAGCGCAAGTACCGATCTTTCCGAGCATGGAACCGCGGACTAACCATCTCCGAGTGCTTTGCAGGATCTATCCCCTCACGGGATACTGATCTCACGGTCCCGCTTTGTCGCGCGCAGGCCGTGAGGCCTTGACGCCGGATTATTCCAAACCCGTCGACTCAGCGCGACATCTCATTCCAGTCTTTTTTGAAATTGTCCCGTTTGAGAGCGGGCCATTCCCTTTTGAAGGATAACGACCATGACAACCGTTGCACGTCGGCGGCGCCCGCCAGCCATAACCCTCGCCCGTTCCGATCACGAGCGTCTTGCCAATCTGGCCGATGCCTTTGCCGATCGGGACTCTCCGACGGCCGATCAGCTGGCGGCTGAACTCGATCGTGCGCGGATTGTAGCCGACGATCGCCTCGCCCCGGGAACGGTGCGCATGGGAGCCGTCGTGCGCTTCAGCCTGGATGAAGCCGCGCCGCGCACCATTCGTCTGGTCTACCCAGGCGAGGCGGATATCGAGAAGGGTTACGTTTCGGTTCTCACGCCGGTCGGCGCGGCGTTGATTGGTCTGACGGCGGGGCAGACCATCGACTGGATTGGCAGCGACAACCGGTCGCATCACCTCCACGTTTTGGAGGTGATGGCCGGTTTTGTTGACGCCTGACGCAGCAATCAGTCGGACTGGCGGGAAAGCCGCAACGGCACGTTGAGGACATGTCCGCTTTCGGCCGAGAAGACAATGGTGCCTCCGCAAGCCTGTGCCAGACCTTCGATCAGCAGGCGACGCTCGGCCGCAGCTGCCCGTGCCTCGGCGTCGCCTGCTGTTGTCTCGCCACCCAAGGGGTCGATCGTTGCGATCAGCCTTCCGGAGATCGCCTTGAGCGAGACCGTCGCGACGCCGCCACTCGCAGCCACATCGCCAGCTTCGGCGAGGAAGCCCTCGACGAGGTCGGCATAAAGCGTCGGGCTCGTCTCGATGGGCAAAGGCAGGGACGGGGCAAGGAAATGGACAGCGCCCTCCGCCTCCGCTCTGAAGTTCTGTTTCTTCACCGCATCGACGAAGAAGGAAATCGCATCGAAGCGCTGAACGCCGGCACCCGATCTGCTGGCTGCTTCGAGATCAGCAATGGACCGGACAAGCGCCGCGCGCCTGGCCACGTGATCCGTCTGACGATCGCCTTTGCGCTCCGGGCGTAGCGCCAGGCCAACGGCGTACAAGTCGGCCATCAGTGCCCTGAGCATCGATGCGGCATCGCGGCGCACCGGCGGACGGCGCAGCAATAGCGTCGAAAAAACGCGATCGAGGGTTGCGGCGGCAAGGTCGCTCTTGCTGAGCAGGCCATCGGCGCCGGCCCGGCGGCCTATGAGCTCGATGTCGTCGTTTTCGAGTGCCGACATCAGGATGACGGGAACATTGGCCAACGTCTTGATCTCGTCGATCAAGGCCATTGTGGTCTGGCCAGCCATCCAGAACTCGCACAAGACGATATCGCAACGCTGCCGCGCCAATGCCGACAGTGCCGCCTCCCTCGTGCCGGCAACGACGAAGGTGGCAGCGAAGCTCGGCAGTGCGGCGACGAGCCTACCGATGAGGAACGTATCATCTGGCATGTCGCCGACGTGAAGAACGGTGATCGTTCGCCGGGCTGCGGCCGCGTCGGATGCATCGACGACACGAAGGCGCCTTGCCGACATGTCTTCTGTGGCTGGAACAAACGGCCCCGATAGTTGAGCCATGAACGATCCTCTTCCCCTCTCCGGCCCCGGCTATCGAATCGCATCTTCACCGCGGACATTGAAAAATATGCAGGAAACTGCGAAAAAAGTAGTTAATGAGCCGTTAATTTCCCCTGTTGGCTGAGAATGTGCACATGAATTTCGATTGCGGCGGTCGCTGACGCACAATTACGGCCAAGGGTATCCTCCCACTGGAAAAACACCGCCAAACGGGCGATAGAGAAGTCTCGCTTCCGGCGCCTCGCAGGTGCCGACAGGAATCCGAGGAGTTCTCTATGTCCATTCTGGTGACCGGTGGTGCCGGCTATATCGGCAGTCACATGGTGCATGCCCTCGTCGACCGCGGCGAGAGCGTTGTCGTGCTCGACAACCTTTCGACCGGCTACGACGCGGTCATTCCCGGCGCAGCGATACTGGTCGTCGGAGATATTGGCGATGGCGAACTGGTCGACAAGTTGATCGCCGAGCATGGCGTGACCGCCATCGCCCATTTTGCCGGCTCGATCGTCGTGCCGGATTCGGTGACCGATCCGCTTTCCTATTACGAGAACAACACCGTGAAATCGCGCTCGCTGATCGCGGCGGCGGTGCGCGGCAAGGTCAAGGCCTTCCTGTTCTCCTCGACGGCCGCGGTCTATGGCGAGCCGGGTGTCGATCTCATCGACGAGAAGGTGCCGCTCGGGCCGGTGTCGCCTTATGGTTCGTCCAAGTGGATGACCGAGATCATGCTGCGCGACAGCGCCTTCGCCTACGGCTTCCGCTATGCGGCCCTGCGCTATTTCAACGTCGCCGGAGCCGATCCGAAGGGCCGCACCGGCCAGTCGAGCAAACGCGCCACGCACCTCATCAAGGTCGCCGCCCAGGCCGCCCTCGGCCAGCGCGACGGTATGGACGTGTTCGGCAACGACTATCCGACGCCGGACGGCACCTGCCTTCGGGACTATATTCACGTCAGCGACCTCATAGAGGCGCACGTCCTGGCCCTGAAGCATCTCATGGATGGCGGCGAAACCTTCGTTGCCAACGCCGGTTACGGTCATGGGTTTTCGGTGCTCGATGTCATCGACGCCGTAAAGCGCGTCTCTGGGGTCAATTTCCCCGTCCGCATGGCACCGCGCCGCGCCGGCGATCCGCCTGCACTGGTCGCCGATTCGACCCGTCTGCGCTCGATCACCGGATGGCAGCCCAAGCTCGATGACCTCGACACCATCGTGGGGCATGCGCTGACCTGGGAAAAATCGCTGGCTGGTCGTAATTTCCAGCGCTGAAACAACGTTGCGCCCGGCTGGATCGGCCGGGCGTCCTCTTGTCCAAAAAGGTCTTCGCTCATGGCCGTTGCCACGCCGCAAAAAGCCGTCACCGTCGGTTCCGTTACCTTCGATAACACTGCCCCCTTTGTGCTGATCGCCGGTCCTTGCCAGATCGAGAGCCGCGAGCACGCGCTGAAGATCGCCACCTTTCTGGCTGAAACAACCAAAGCGGCCGGCGTGCCTTTCGTCTTCAAGGCTTCCTACGACAAGGCCAACCGGACCTCGCTCAAGGGGACTCGCGGCGTCGGCATTGAGGCCGGCCTCTCCATTCTGGCCGAAATTCGCGAGCGCCTGGGTTGCCCGGTGCTCACCGACGTCCATGACGTCGAGCAGACGCGTCGGGCTGGCGAAGTGGTCGACATCCTGCAGATTCCTGCTTTCCTCTGCCGCCAAACCGACCTGCTGATCGCCGCCGGAGAGACGGGTAAGGCGGTCAACGTGAAGAAGGGGCAGTTCCTGGCTCCTTGGGATATGCAGAACGTCGCCGACAAGGTGGCTTCGACCGGCAACGAGCGTGTACTACTGACCGACCGGGGGACCTCGTTTGGTTACGGCGCGCTGATCACCGATTTCCGCGGACTGCCGACCATGGCGGAAACCGGCTATCCGGTGGTGTTCGATGCGACTCATTCGGTGCAGGAGCCCGGCGGTCGTGGCTCGTCATCGGGCGGAAAGCGCGTGTTCGCGCCGACGCTTGCGCGTGCCGCCGTGGCCGTCGGTTGCGCGGCCGTGTTCATCGAGGCGCACGACGATCCCGATCGCGCACCATCGGACGGGCCGAACATGCTGCCGCTTCCTTGGATTGCGCCCCTTCTCTCGGACCTCAAGGCGCTCGATGCCATTGCCAAGAGCCGGTCACTCACCGAGGCCTACTGACGCGATGGCCGACGGGATGTGATCTGGCGCGGTGGCTTCCGTGCCCTCGCGCCTAGAGTATCCGTGTTGATCAAGGGGATTTTAGCTGCCACTTCCGACCGGCACCAAGAAGGGCGTTGGCGAGAACGATGAGCTTGCGCATGATCGCGGTGATAGCGATCTTTGCCGGCTTTCCTGCGGCGAGAAACTGA
>JARKNW010000090.1 GCA_029976075.1 Pleomorphomonas sp. | reverse complement strand
CGGCGCGACCCCATCGATTCAAAACTGTCTTTGGACGCGATGGCGTCGATTGGCGATCCTTCCGCACATGACCGCTACCCCTCGCCACCTCTACATCGAACGCCGGGATACCACCCGCAACATGGCGCGCTTCTACGCGCTGTCGATCGAGCCGACGCTGTTCGGCGACGTCTGCCTGACACGGCGCTGGGGCCGCATCGGCACGCGCGGCCAGATGAGGGCGATGAGCTTCTCACATGAGGAAGAGGCGCTGGCGCAGTTTGCGAAGATCCAGCGTCAGAAGGCGAGCCGCGGATATCGCGAGTGCCTCACCTGAACCTATTGAACCGCGCCGGGTTTGCCGGAGACCGTTGAGATCAAATTATGCGGCCATGGCTGGGGTGTCCAGCATGGCATAGAAGCGGGCCTCGGCCTCGGCAGGCGGGATGTTCCCGATCGGCTCAAGGATCCGCCGGTTGTTGAACCAGTCGACCCATTCCAGCGTGGCGAATTCCACGGCCTCGAAGGATCGCCAGGGTCCGCGCCGATGAATGACCTCGGTCTTGTAGAGGCCGTTCACCGTCTCGGCGAGCGCATTGTCGTAGGAATCTCCTATACTTCCGACCGATGGCTCGACGCCGGCGCCAGCGAGGCGCTCGGTGTATTTGATCGAGACATATTGAACGCCGCGATCTGAGTGATGAACGAGACCGCCGCCATGAACGGGACGTCGATCATGGAGAGCCTGGTCGAGCGCATCGAGGACGAACTCCGCCGACATGGACCGGCTCGCCCGCCAGCCGACGATCTTGCGGGCGAAGGCGTCAATGACGAAGGCGACATAGACAAATCCGCTCCACGTCGACACATAGGTAAAGTCCGACAACCACAGCATATTTGGTCTTGGCGCACGGAAGTTCCTGTTGACGTGGTCGAGCGGACAAGGGGTGCTCTTGTCGCTCACCGTGGTCTTGACCGGCTTGCCTCGGATGGCACCGGCCAACCCCGCTCGCCGCATCAACCGGGCCACCGTGCAGCGGGCGACGTCGATCGTCTCGCGCTGCAACTGACGCCAGACCTTGCGCACGCCATAAACTGAGAAATTCTCGGCATGGACGCGCCGGATCTCGGCGACCAGCATCTCGTCGCGCTTCGCCCGCTCGGGTCTCCGGGCGGGATCAACCCGCCTGGCTTCGTGCTCGTAATAGGTCGACGGGGCGATCGGCAGGTGTCGGCAGATCGACTCGACCCCGTGTAGAGCCTTGTTCTCGTTAATGAACGAGATCATTTCTTCAACAGGCGGTCGAGTTCCGCTGCCGCGAAAAAAGCACTGGCTTTGCGCAGGATGTCGTTCGCCTGCCTGAGTTCGCGGTTCTCGCGCTCGAGCGCCTTCAGCCTCTCGGCCACATCGCTCGGAACTCCTGCGCGCTTGCCGCTGTCGACTTCGGTCTTCTTCACCCAGTCCAGCAACGTATGCGGCGAGCAGCCGATCTTGGCCGCGATCGACTGCACCGCCGTCCAGCGCGAGGAATGCTCCCCCTCGTGGTCCAGCACCATGCGAACGGCTCGCTCGCGCACTTCGGGGGAGAACTTGTTGGTCGTCTTGGCTGTCATGGCCCTATCCTATTTGGAAGTTAGGGCCTCCGGCAAACCCGGCGCGGTTCA
>JARKNW010000070.1 GCA_029976075.1 Pleomorphomonas sp. | reverse complement strand
AGCAGCAACTGGCCAGCAGGATCGAACAGGTAGGACGAGAAAGCCAAATGCAGCGGTGTCTCGGAGCTGTGAACCTCCTGCCTCGGATAGCTGCCGATCGGCTGGCCGTCCTCGTTGAGCAGCACCACCTGGTCCAGGGGGTCTTCCATTTGAACTCCCATCACGAATGGCGACCGCGTTTCAGCAGCCTAGCCGGTCGGGTTCCTCCGTCGTGCCCCCGCGGAAGGCGACTCAGCGGTCCTGGTTGGGCTGGAAACCGCGATGACCAGAGGCTCCGGATCGAAGGCGGCGCGCGGTGGCGTGACAGATCTTCTTCAGTTGAGCCGAAAACTGCCGAATTGGCGGGTTTGGATCGATCCAACGCCGCAGGTGAAGAAGATTAGGCACGCCGCCGCCTCGAGCCCCAGACGCTCAACGCGCCGCCCGTGCGTTTGGCAGCTGAAGAAGACTAGGCACGCCGCCGCCGCGAGCCCCCAGACGCTGCACGCGCCGCCCGTGCGTTTGGCAGCTGAAGGAGACTAGGCACGCCGCCGCTTCGAGCTCTGGGCATAGCGGCCCTGAGCAGGTGTCGAACATGCGCGTGAGTGACGTGGTTACGGGTTCTCCGGGAGCGCCGCGTCTCGGAAGGCCGATCCCTGCGTGGTGCCGAAGTCGACTCGTTCGATGATGCGGCCGATCAGGCGTTGCTGGTCGGTCCAGCGCATCGCTCGGTGGTCGTAGTCCATCCCGTAGTCGTGCACCAGATCCTTGAGTTGGTCGACGTCGAGGTTGGCAAGTCGTGCGCGGAGCGCGGTCTCGCCCTCTTGGCGGGCAACAGCGTACGGGTCGAGGATGCTGGGCATGCGTTTGCGCTTGCCACCAGCCTGTTGGCCGGCTGGTGGTGCATCTGCGGAGACCGAATGGGTGGGCGTCGCCGATCCTGTGGTCGGCGGTGCATCTGTTGAGACTGGATGAGTGGACGTCGCCGATCCCGTGGCCAGCGACATATCTGTTGAGACCGGATGGATGGGCGTCGCCGCAGATGTGGCCGGCGGCACTTCATCCGGCTGCGCGGCGAGCGGTACCCCAGCCGAGACTGAATCGTCCGATGCCGGCCCGGACGCTCTCGCCGCGACGATGGTCTCGATCAGGGCGGCCTTCTTGGCCTTGGACAGGGCTGAGATCTGCGGGTGCGGGATCCGCTGCTCCGTGATCAGCTTCCGCAACTGAGGCACGGTCATCGCGTTCAGCCGGCGCCGCTGGTCACCGACTGCCTCGTCCTGACCGGATGCCGGCGCCACCCTCCCTTCGCCAGGGGCCTCGGCTGCTTCGGCCGCCTTCGCCACCTCGGATTCGCCCGCCACTTTCGAACCCACCGACCCCGCCGCAAGCGCTGTGACGAGTCCAGCGTTGAACTGCGCGCCATCGGTGGCGGTTTCGGCGAGCACCGCCACCAAGCCGGCGAGCTGGGCAGCGAGAACCGCACTCTGCTCATCGCGTTCGGCAAGCGCATTCAGTGCTGCGGTTGCCCGCCGGATCTGCGCTCTGGCTTGCCGCTTCGATGCCGAACTCATTCGCCCTCCTCAATGCGCTGCCGAAATGCCTCGGTCAGATCGAACAAATCGTCGTAGTTGGCCGCGCCGTACTTGCGTTTCAGGGTTCGGTAATCGCCTTCAACCGATCCGGCGATCTGATTGCTCTGCG
>JARKNW010000058.1 GCA_029976075.1 Pleomorphomonas sp. | reverse complement strand
CAGCGAGGCGATGTGGCTGCCGACGATGCTGAGCATGTCGAAGGTGGTGGTGGTCGCCGCCGCCCCGGCCGCCGAGGTGCTGGCGCTGGGCGACAGCTGCTCGCCGGCCCTGTTGGCCTCCGCCGTGCTGCCGATGGCCCGCGAGGCATTGTAGAGGTCAAGCAACTGCGCGTCCGACGTACCGCTGTAGCTCTGCAGGCCGCCGAGCGACGAGATCGCGTTGGGAATGGTGGCGCCCGGCGAAGTGCTGCCGCCGCTGAGCGACACCACCAGATCCTTGGTGCTGCCCGACGTGACCGCCGCGCCGGAGAGGACGCCGGCAAAGCTGTCGGCCGAGTAGTGCAGCGTCGTTTCGTTGTAGTCGGTCCCCGTGGCATTGGCCCGGATGACCACGAACCGCTGGCCGCTGGCAAAGGCGTAGCTCTGGCTCGTGAGGTTGACCGACGACCCCGAGGCGATGGTCGCCGCCCCCGACACCACCAGGCGCCCATAGCCGCTGTCGGCCGACACGTCGCCGTTGGCCACCGCGCCGCTGGCGACGTTGACGTTGAGCGACGCCCCCGCCGACTGCGTGTAGGCGCCGGTGATCGTCACGGGAGTGCCGACATAGAGGTTGGCGCCCGTATTGGCCAGCGTGTGCGAAACGACGCTGACATTGTCGTTCAGCAGCAGGTTGCCGGTGCCGAACGTCAGGTTGCCACTGGTGATCGTGATCGTTCCGACGGTGCCGCTGGAACCGGTCAGCGTACCCATGCCCGACGAGGCGCCGTTGATCAGGAGGTTGCCGGCGGCGGCGATTTTTCCGGATATGAGGCCCGAGTTGTTCAGCGCACCGAGCGTGGCGCTCGAATAGACGCTGATAGCGTGGACTGAACCTGAAATGCTTCCGGAATTGTTGAGCGTTCCCACCGAACCAAATACCGCGATGCCGATACCTGCTGAAGTGATCGTCCCCGTATTGGAAATGGTATCGATATGGCTACGGGTATCGACATCGATGCCGTAATTGTTCACCACGATGGAACCGGAGTTGGTCAGCGTTCCGACGTTCGTTGCGCTGCCGCCGCCGGACGGCGGTCCCACGTAAATGCCGTATCCGCCAGTGATCGTGCCAGCGTTGACGATAGAATCAACATCAGCCCCGCTGGTGGTATTGTAGCCTATGTAAAGGCCTTTCCCAGTTGGGCTGGCAATCGTTCCATTATTTACGATCGCGCCAAAGGTGCCGTTGCCAAACACCGCCGCCGCGAAGTCCGATCCACCCACATGGATCACACCATTGTTTGTGTATGTGCTGTCCGCCGGACAGCTCGTCAGGTACTGCGGCGCCGTGAGGGTCGTCCCTGCCGGATTAGTACCCGCCGAGCAGGCGGCCAGAGCGGCCTGGCTCGTCAGGGCGCCGACGACCGGCAGAAGAAGAGCCGCGAAAACCGGCCGGGCGATCAGGGTGGAACTCAACAGGTGCCGATTGTAAGTCACGTCGTCCCCAGCCTTCTTCGCTCTCTGGAATGCGGTCATCGAAAGGTGACGGTGCCCATCCGCCTCACCATCCATTCCGATGCCGGCTCGCTCCATCCCCGCTTCGCGGGCGGCGGTCCAATCCCCCGCACACCGCCTCATGCAACCTGACATAAGCATTAACTGAGCCGACTCGGTTCGAAAAGCTGTTTTGGTAGAAATGACCATCGGCATTTCTACTGATCCGCAAGGGCAAACAGCTGATGCCAGTCGCGTAGCCAGCAGCAGGAATGGCTGAACGCGAGGACTTCGATCAGCCACGCCACCGGTGCCGGGTTTCCCCCGTCAGAACAGCTGGCGAAGGCGCAGGCTGAGGGTCTGGTTGGTGTATTCGGGCGCCAGTTGCACGCCGTAGCGCGCCGTCACCGAGAGATCGTCCGAGCTCAACAGTGTGGCGCCGACGGTGAGGTCGGCCATGTCGGCGATCGGCTTGGCGCCGAACGAGGTGAACGCCGTCTCGCCCACGGGGTCGGCCACATAGCGCGCCGTCACGCTCGAGGCGCCGTCGTTATACTGGTGCAGCCACATCGCCTGGATGAACGGCACCACCTCGCCGAACGGGCTCTGCACCGTCGTCGCCAGCTTGCCGCCGACGCCGCTGCGCACCGCG
>JARKNW010000048.1 GCA_029976075.1 Pleomorphomonas sp. | reverse complement strand
CCAGGGGTGCATCCGGAAAGTTGCAGACTTTCCGGATGACGCGAATGTGCCGACATTGAGCCGAGAGCAAGGGCGCGAACCGCTTGCTCCGGCGACCCGAGACCGGGGCCGCAACAAGAAACGGACAGGCGGCCCCGTTGACAACCAAGAGGAGTGACACCCATGGCCTACATGATTGATACCGACACCTGCACCTCCTGCGGCGCCTGCGAAGACGAGTGCCCCAACAAGGCGATCACCCACAAGGGCAAGGTCTACTCGATCAACGCCAAGAAGTGCAGCGAGTGCGAGGGCTTCTTCGACACGCAGCAGTGCGCCGAAGTCTGCCCGTCGGGCTCGTGCATGCCGGCTGCTGCCTGAGCATGCCTTTGGAAGGCGCCTCGCGGCGCCTTCGCCACGTCATCGAGAGGGAGCGGAGCCCCAAGGGTGCCGCTCCCTTTCTTTTGGGGCTCAGCGTTCGGGATCGATGGCGGCGAGGAAGCTTGTCATGTCGTCTTCGCCTGTCTCCGGCTCGCTGCCAACCATCGCAGCCACGCCAAAGGCAATAGCAGAAGACGTCTCAGTGTGTGTCGTCGCACCTGCCCGCAGGTTCATGACCAGCGTGGGGCAAAGGAACAGCGCAAGGCGGATGACCTCGCTCCAGTCGCCCGGCAGCAGGTCGCGCGCCTTGAGGCTGGAAAGCAGCGGCTTCCAGACCAGTTCGGCCTTTGCAGCCAGCAGCGCCTTGCGCACCGGCGTCAGCGCCCAGTCGGTGTCCATGACGAGTGTGCCCTCGCCGAGCTTCACCGTGGCAGAGAACCGTTGGGTCGCCTCCGCAGGATCGTAGAGCCAGAGCGGATGGGCAAACACGTTGTGGAAGGTCGCCTTCACCTCGGCGATCAGCGCCGGTACATGCTCGCCGGCAAAAGCCGGATCGTAGAAGCTGAGCACCGGTCCCTCCGCGCCCCGCCCGTACCAGACATTGGCATTGTGAGCATCGCCATGCGCCACCACCCCACCGGCATCGGCCAGCGAAGCCGGCCTCAGTCGTGCCCCGGCGGCGGCGAACAGCTCGCCGATCGTTCGCCGATAGGGACGTCCGTTGAAGACCAGCCGCCGACTGGCGAAGTCATCCCAACCGAGTTCGATGCCGGGCAGGCGCACAGTGTTGCCGAGATAGAAGCTGGCTAGCCGGCCACCCGGAAAGCGTCGGCCGGGCATCTCGACAAGACGATCGTGGAACAGACGATGGATCGGTTCGGCGGCCGCCTCGGCAACACCGACCGGATGCAAGCTTTCGAGATACACGCGCGCGATCGAGGCATCGAGCGCACGCTCGGCAGCCACGGCATCCGCCTCGCCGGCAACGACGCGACGACCTTCAAGCGTCGCAATGTCGAGCGCCCGTAGCACGTCGGAAAAGCGCGGATCGGATCGGCGACGGTAGATCAACACCTGTTCGCCAGGCAGGTTGGAGACGAACACGGGCATGTCCACCGGCAGTCCGGCCCGGGCGAGAATGTCGGCGCGGTAATACTCGCCGGTCATCGCTTCCTCGCCATCCTCCTGATGGAACTTGAAGAAATAATCCTCGCCTTCAGCCGAGAGGAAGCCGTTCAGCGAGTTGAGACTGTATTGGTCGCGATTGATCGCAACGCCCTCGGCCGCAAGACCGAACAGGTCGGCAAACAGCTTGGTCAGCTCTGCCGTCGCAGCACTCTCGTCACCGGCGGCGAGGCGCCTGATCTCAGCCGTGCGGCTCACTCTGCTGCCCCCGGCTGGATGATGGTCTTGAGACCGACCGAGCGGCCAGACAGAAGGCGGTTGTAAGCGGCGGGCACCGCATCGAGCGTGATGGTTTCATCAACCAGCGCCAACAGGCGATCTTGCAGCTTCGGCATCAGCGCCACCGCCTCCGGCAACTCGTCAGCGAAGGCATGGCAACCGGCAAGCGCTATTTCCCGCTCGACGAGCCGTACTGGATCAATGGCAAGGCTGCCATGACCAATCCCGACCAAGGCCAGCGTTCCGCCCGGAGAAACAAGATCGAGCAGCGTTGCGATGACACCGGGATGGCCGGTTGCGTCGAGTACTGCCAGAAGTGGCTGTCCAGCCAGCGCCTTGCTGACGGCTTCCGACGTGAGGTCCACAATACGGGCACCCGTCACTTCCGCGACGCGGCATGCGCGATCAGCGTTGCGGTCAGCGACGAGAATGGGTCCGTCGTGCCAGTCAGAGAGAACAAGAGCGGCAAGCCCCCCGATCGGACCACAGCCGGCAATCAGCACCGGCGATCCGACAGGAACGACCAATCGCTTGACCGCGTGCAGCGCCACGGCCAACGGCTCGGCCATGGCGAGCGCGGCCACATCCACATCCGCTGGCGCCTTGAGCAGCAAAGCCGCCGGCAACACGACCTCCTCGGCAAAGCCGCCTTCGCAAACCTCGCCGACGAAACCCAGTCTCTCGCACACATTGGGCCGACCACCGCGACAGGCAGCGCAAACACCACAGGTCACGCGTGAATCGGCGACCACTGCATCGCCGACCTTCAGGCCTGCGACACCCTCACCGATGGCCGCGACCTTGCCGGCAAACTCATGCCCCGCCACCGACGGCGACCGGCTGATCCAGGCACCGGTGCGGAAGTTGTGAAGGTCGGAGCCGCAGATGCCGGCTGCCGTGATGGTGACCAGCACCTCGCCAACCGCGAGGGCCGGCGGCGATGCAATGTCCTCGACACGAAGATCACCGGCAGCGTAGAGGCGGACGGCCTTCATCGCTCAGCCCTTCAGATAAGCGTCGCGCACCGACGACACCGCCTGCTCATGGGAGGAAAAGCCCTCGTAGCGAGCGAGCACGCGGGCAGTGTGAGCGAGCTCCGGATAGGCCGACGCCGTGACATAGCCCACCGACGAACGCTTGACGAAGTCGAACACTGACAGCGGCCCCCAGGTGCGCGCCCAGCGGCTGGTCGGCAGCACGGCATTGGGACCGAGGCCGAAGTTGGCGATGGACACCGGCGTGTAGGGACCCATCAAGATTTCCGCCGCCTCGGTGATCTTGCCGAGATGGGCGTAAGGATCAGTCGAGAGGATCTCCAGGTGCTCCGGCGCGTAGGCGTTGACGAAGGCATGGCTCTCCTCGACCGACGACGTCAGGATGATGCCACCGAAGGCGCCACCTAGCACCTTCTTGGAGAACTCGACGCGCTGCGGCGTCATGCGCGCCCAGTGCTCGGGCAGCGCCTTCAGTGCTTCCTCGGCCACGCGACGCGAATGGGTGACGATATAGGCTGATGAATCCGGCCCATGCTCGGCCTCGATCAGCACGTCGAGTGCGGCGAGGCCGCCATGCACCGTATCGTCTGCGAAGATGATCGCTTCCGACGGACCGGCAGGCAGGCCGGCATCGATGACGCCGGACAATAGACGCTTGGCCGCCACGACCCACGGACTGCCGGGACCGACGATCTTCAGCGCCGGCTTCACCGTCTCGGTGCCGAAGGCAACGGCGGCGACGGCCTGCGCGCCACCGACCTTATAGACAGTCTCCACACCGGCAAGGCGAGCGGCAACCAGCGTTGCCGCGTCGACCGAACCATCCGGCGTCGGCGGCGTGACAATGGCGAGCTCGGGCACGCCGGCCACAACCGCCGGCACCGCCGTCATCATGGTGACCGACGGGAAGGCACCCTTGCCACGGGGGATATAGAGCGCCACCGACTTGATCGGCGTCACCCGGTCACCGGCGAAGGCACCGGGGCGGATCTCCTTCAGCCACATGGCCTCCGGCTTCTGCTCCTCGTGGAAGCAGCGGATGTTCTCGATGCCATAGCGGATCGCCTCCACCACCTCCGGCTCGACGGCCTTGAAGGCGGCATCGAACTCTGCCTCGGTGGCCTTGAGTGCGCCGGGCTTCACTTCGGACTTATCGAGATCACGGGCGAAGCGATAGAGCGCCGCGTCGCCTTCCGTCTTCACCGCCTCGATGATCGGACCCACCTTGTCGAGGAAGAAGGTCAGGTCGGTTTCCGAACGCTTGAGCAGGGCAGCGCGACCCGCAGCGTCGAGCTTGGCATAATCGTGGAAGGAGACGTCGGTCATGGGAGCAGTCCTTGAGCGGTAGGGCGTTTGTCACGCCTTCATTTCGACTTGAGGAAAATGTCCAGCCCGACCAGCCAGTCGAGCAGCGCGATGGCGATCGCGGCAACGGCGATGAACACCACGGAGATGGCGGCAAGGTCGGGCGTGATGATGGAACGGATGGAGTTGTAGATCTGCACCGGCAGCGTCACGATGCGCGCATCGACAAGCAGCAGCGATACCAGGAACTCGTTGAGCGCCAGGATGAACATCAGGAGCGCGCCGGTAATGATGCCGGGCGTCACGGCAGGAACTGTCACGGCGAGAAAGGTGGACAGCGGAGGCGCGCCGCAGTTGGCGGCGGCTAGCTCGAGATCAGGGTCGAGGCTGGCGGCGCTGGCCGTGACCGCCCAGATCATGAAGGGCAGGTTGATCACCGCACAGGCGACGCCCACCGGCCAGAGTTGGCCGAGCAGTCCCCACTTGCCGAAGATCAGCATCAAACCGATGCCCGATCCGATCAGCGGCACCGTGAACGGCAACAGCAGATAAACCTGTACGCCCGCCGCAAAACGTACCCGGTATTTGGCGAGTGCGATGCCGGCCAGTGTTCCCGTGGGAATGGAAATCGCCGTGCAGATGGTGGCAACGATCACAGAACGCAGGAAGGCGTCGCGAAGATCGGTGGCGCCAACGATCGCCTCATACCACTTGAGCGACAGGCCCTCGGGCGGAAACGTGATCATGTTGCCGGCGGTGAACGACGCGCCCAGCACCACCAGCGTCGGTGCTGACAACATGACCAGCGCAATGGTGACAAAAGTCCAGAGGGTCACGGCCTTGGAGCGATCGCCCTTCATTTCGACTTCCCCATGGCGAGCGTACCGGCACCGAACAGCGCGAACACCACGCCGACCATAATGGAGCCGACCGCCACCAACAGCAGCGCCAGCGTCGCCCCCATCCCTTGATCGGATGTGCGGAAGAACTGGTCATAGATGGCGTTGGCGATGAAGTCCTGCGAACCACCGCCGAGGATGGCGGGAATGGCGAAATCGGTGAGCGACAAGGTCATGACCACGAGGCCGGCACCGATGAAGCCCGGCTTGGCCAGCGGCAGCACCACGTGGACGAAGGTCCTAACCCAATTGGCGCCGAGCGAACCGGCGGCCGATTCCATCTCTTCGGGAATGGCGGTGAGCGCCGGCGCCAGCATCAGCACGGCAAACGGCAGCATGTACTGGACGAGTCCGAACAACACCGCCGGGTAGTTGTATAGAAGGCGCATCGGCGCCACGCCGACGAGGCCCAGTGCCTCGTTGACCATCCCCTGGGAACCCAGAATGATCAGCCAACCGTAGGCGCGCACCACCTGTCCGATGAAGAACGGCAGGAACAAGGCGATCAGCAGGAACTTTCGGAGCCCCGCAGAGCGGGTGCGCACCATGACGTAGGAATAGGGAAAGGCAAAGATCAGCGTGACTGCTGTGACGATCAGCGAACCGATCAGGCTGCGGCTTGCCACGGTAAAGAACAGCTTCTCCGTGACGGCACGGTGATAATTGGCGAGCGAGTAGTCGTCGGACGGCAGGAAAGTCGCCGTATCCAGCGTGCGAAACGAGCCATCGGCCATGTCCCACAGACCGAGGACCAACAGTCCCACCAGGACGATGGATGGCAGCAGCATCAGCCAGGGCACGGCCGCCGAAAAGCTTCTCGGCCAGACTGCGGCGGCGATCGCTTCGAGGGCATCCATCAGGCGCCAGGACAGGGGATAGGAGGTGCGGCTCGGGCGCATTCTTCGATCTGACGTTTTTGAAAGATGGCCCGCCGCCGCGACGCGGCGGACCCTGAGCAGTGGAGCTGACAATCAGCCCTGCATGATTTCCTTGAACTTGCCGAACCACTCGCTCTCGTGTTCGACCTGCACCTTGGAGGAGACGCGCAGCAGCTTCTTGTAGTCCTCGTCCTTGGTCGGATAGGACGCATCCCCCACGAGATCGGCCGGCGGCTTCAGGCCCGGCACGACGCCCGGCAGGCCGAGACCATCGAGCCACACCTGCTGCGCCTCCAGCGTCAGCGCGAAGTTGACATACTGCTTGGCCCAGTAGAGCTCGTTGTCCGGCAGGTGCTTCGGAACCCAGAGACCATCCGTCTCGTAGGTCGCACCCTCGTCCGGTACCGTCCAGGCGATGGAAATACCGTTCTTCTTGGCTTCGCGGGCGTTGGAAGAAATGGTGCAGGCGACGTCGATCTCGCCCTTCTGGAACCATGTGGTGAAATCGGGATCCTCGCCCATCAGCGGCTCGTTGGCCTTGAGCTTGGTGAAGAAGTCCCAGGCCGGCTGCATGTTGGCCGGAATGTCCTCAAGCTTGCCGCCACCGGCAACCTCCGCCGGGAAATGCAGGCCGATGCCATCGTTGTAGACGGCAACGCGCCCCTTGAACTTCGGATCGAGCAAGACCTTCCACGACTTGGGCGCGCCGTCAGGGAAAGCCTCGGGGCGATAGGCCAACACGTAGACGTAGCCATAGGTGTTGACGATCGGGTAGCCGTCGACACCCACCGGCTTGGCAGCATCGCTCACCGTCTTGAGGTTCGGCAGGTCGGAGAGATCCTCGGTCACGCCACGCAGCGCCGACTTGGTGGCGTTGGTCGTGGTGTCCCAGTTGACGTGGATCGGCGGCACGCGCTTCTGCGCGGCGGCGGCCCACAGCTTCGGCTGGATCTCGTTGTCCTCGGTGAGGTCATGACGGACGGCGATGCCGGTGAGCTTGGTGAAAGGATCGGAGACGCCAGCCTTCAGGCTGTCGACCCAGGAACCACCCCAGGCGCGAACGATGATTTCCTTTGGCTTCTCCGGCTCGGCGGCGAAGGCGCGGCCGAACGGCATGCCCACGAGGCCGGCGGCACCGGCAAGGCCAACGCCCTGCAGGAAACGGCGACGGCCGAGTTGGAAGGAAGGCTTGGTCGATCCAGTCATTGTCGTTCTCCTCTGGCTCTGTTTCTTTTCTTGCTGCATCGGATCGTCCGAAAACCGGCTTCCATTTTTCAGTCCGATGCTCGCGCGCCGGTCGGCTCAATCCCCGAAGACCAGCACGTCCTTCACATTCCATCCCAGTGCGACGTTCGATCCGATGTCGTGCTGGTTATGGGTCACAGGATCATGATCGAACACGCGGAGCGTCGTCTCGCCGAGATCCTTGACGGCCACCTCGTAGACGACACGCTCGCCCTCGAAGATGGCATCGGTCACGGTGCCATCGAACCTGGTATCGACGTCGCCGAGGACTTCACGGCTGCTGCCGATGCGGATCTGCTCGGCCCGGAGCGCACCTCGCGCCGCCACGCCCGCCACCGGGCGGAAACCATTGCCGACACGACCGGCAAAACCTGGACGCTCGAAGGCAATCTCTTCGCCATCGACGCTCGCCACCACGCCCTCGATGAAGTTGGTGACGCCAATGAAGTTGGCGACGAAGGCGTTCTTCGGCTGACGATAGGTAGCCTCGGGACGGGCCTTCTGCTGGATGCGGCCATGGTCCATGACGATGATCTCGTCCGACACCACCAGGGCCTCGCGCTGATCATGCGTCACGTTGATGGTGGTGACGTCGAGCTCGCGCTGGATACGTCGAAATTCCAGCTGCATTTCTTCGCGCAGCTTGCGATCGAGAGCGGCCAGCGGTTCGTCGAGCAACAGCAGGTCCGGCTCGAAGACGAGGGCGCGGGCGATGGCGACGCGCTGCTGCTGCCCACCCGACAGCTCGTGGATGCGGCGATCGCCAAGCTTTCCAAGCCTGACAAGTTCGAGATAGCGCTGGACGCGGTCGGGAATGGTGCGCGCATCGAACCGGCGCATCCGCAAGGGAAAGGCGACATTCTCGGCCGCCGTCATATGCGGGAACAGGGCAAGCTTCTGGAACACCATGCCGATCGACCGCTTGTGCGGCGGTACGCTGCCGACGGCGAGGCCATTGATGAACACCTCGCCCGACGTCGGCCGACCGAAACCGGCGATCATCCTGAGCAGCGTCGTCTTTCCCGACCCCGACGGGCCGAGAATGGTCAGAAAGCGCCCCTTTTCCAGGTCGAACGTGGCGTCGCGCACAGCGTGCACGCCATCGAACACCATGTTGACGTCGCGGACCGAAACCGCGAACGGCGTATCGGCGGTCATCGCCGCTGTTTGCGTCATCCCCTTACTCTCTGACCCTCGAATTCCCGCACTTCCGTTCCCCGATCGTACGGAAGCGCTCCAGTACCATATACATCTCTAGACAGGTCGTCACTTGCTTTTAGCAGCATTTTTATGCACGCCTCAAATTGAGGCAAGATAGCCCCCATCTACCGGAATGCATTGGCCCGTAATGTAGGCAGATGCATCTGACGCCAAGAAAATGATCGCCCCAGCCAGATCGCCGAGCGCACCGAAGCGGCCGAGCGGAATCTTGCCGAGCATCGACGCCTGCCAGGCGTCGTCGCGGTAAAAGATATCGGTCATCGCCGTGCGGAAATAACCGGGGGCCACGGCATTGACGCGAATGCCAAGGCCGGCCCACTCGGTGGCCAGCGCCATGGTCATGCCCAGGATGCCCGCCTTCGACGAACCATAGGGCACGGCGGTCGGCACACCCACATAGCTCGTCAGAGAGGCGAGATTGATGATGGCGCCACCTCGGCCGGCAGCCTGCATCTGCCGCGCCGCCGCCTGCGCCACGAAGAAAGCCCCCTTGAGATTGGTGTCAACCACCCGGTCCCAAACGTCTTCTTCGACAGCAAGCGATGGTGTCACTTCCTCATAACCGGCATTGTTGACCAGAATGTCGAGCCCACCGAGCGCGGCGGCCGCCGTCTCAACCGTCGACCGGCTGGCGTTCACGTCACGCACGTCCTGAACAAGCGGCACGGCACGCCGGCCAAGCCCCTCGATAGAGGCAATCGTTTCCTTGAGCGCAGTCGCGTCTCGAGCCGTCACGGCGACATCGGCACCCGCGCCGGCCAATGCCTCGGCAACGGCCCGGCCAATACCCCGGCTCGCCCCCGTCACCAACGCCTTGCGACCTTCGAGATTGAAGAGAGCGAGCGGTGACATGTTGGAACTCCGGGCAAAGGCTGAAAGCGCCGACCCTCCCTCCAGAGCAGCCGGACAATGCGGCCGGCAATGCAGCATTTCCGGCCTATGATGTCCAGTGACGTAATGCCGATTTTCGATGGCCTATTCGGATTCCGCACGGCTGTCTTGCGCAAGCCGACAGTCACTTTTGATGCGCCCCTTTGCCAATGGCTTGCATCAAGCTGGAGGTTGTCTATACATATGAAACCAACATCCACTTCAGGTATCGACATGGCTTCCCGCCTGTTCCTCAACGCCCGCCTCGTCACGATGGCCGATCCCACTTGCATCACGCCGGTGGAAAAGGGCGCCATTCTCGCCATCGAGGGCCGCATTGCCTACGCCGGCCCGGAAGCCGGCCTGCCGGACAGCCAGTGCTCCGGCGTCGAAACGGTCGACCTGGAAGAACGGCTGGTGACGCCGGGCCTCATCGACTGCCACACGCATCTCGTTCATGGCGGCGATCGCGCCCATGAGTTCGAGCTGCGCCTTGCCGGCGCCAGCTACGAGGAGATAGCCCGCGCTGGCGGGGGCATCGTCTCCACCGTCACGGCGACACGGTCCGCAGGTGAACAAGGCCTTGTGGCGAGCGCCCTGCCCCGGCTCGACCGCCTCATTTCCGAGGGTGTCACCACCGTCGAAATCAAGTCTGGCTATGGTCTCGACCTCGACAGCGAACGCGCCCAGTTGCGCGCCGCGCGCCGCCTTGCCGACGAGCGAAAGGTGACGGTCAGCACCAGCTTCCTCGGCGCCCACGCACTGCCGCCGGAATTTCGCGACGACCGCGCCGGCTATCTGACGCTGCTTCGCGACAAGATGCTACCGGCCGTGGCGGAGGAAGGGCTCGCCGATTGCGTCGACGCCTTCTGCGAGACGATCGCCTTTTCGACCAATGAGGTGGACGATCTGTTCTCGGCCGCCCGGCGCCAGGGCCTCAACGTACGACTCCACGCCGACCAGCTTTCCAACCTCGGAGGCGCAGCCCTCGCAGCCCGCCATGGCGCTCTTTCGGCCGATCACCTCGAACACACCGACGAGGCGGGCGCCGCTGCCATGGCCGCAGCCGGCACCGTCGCCGTGCTGCTGCCGGGCGCCTTCTACTTCATTCGTGAGACCAAGCTGCCGCCGGTCGATCTGTTCCGAAAGCATGGCACCCGCATCGCCATCGCCACCGACTGCAACCCCGGAACCTCGCCGCTCACCTCGCCGCTTCTCACCATGAACATGGCGGCAACCCTGTTTCGTCTGACCGTGGCCGAATGCTTGGCCGGGATGACCATCCACGCCGCCGTCGCCCTCGGCCTTGCCAGGGACACGGGGTCGATCGAAGCTGGCAAATGGTGCGACCTTGCCGTCTGGGATGCCGACCGGCCGGCCGAACTCGTCTACCGAATGGGCTTCAACCCACTCGCCGCCCGCTATTGGAGAGGTGAATGAAAGACACTCCGATTCTGCATCGTCTCATGCCCGGCGACGTGCCGCTGTCGGTCTGGCGCGCCATTTACTTCGGCGACGGTGCCACCATCGACCCCACCGCACGCGGCCCTGTCGAAAAGGCCGCCGCGACCATCGAGGCAATCATCGGCAAGGGCGCTCCGGTCTATGGCGTCAACACAGGCTTCGGAAAGCTCGCCTCTGTGCGGATCGAAGCGGCCGACCTCGCAACGCTCCAGCGCAACATAGTGCTGTCGCATGCGGCCGGCGTCGGCGAGCCGCTTTCCATAGCCGTCGTGCGACTGATCATGGCCATGAAGCTCGCGAGCCTTGCTCAGGGCGCTTCCGGGGTGCGTTGGGAAACGCTCGAGCATCTGGCTACCTGTCTCGAACGCGGGCTGATCCCGGTCATTCCGGGGCAAGGCTCGGTCGGCGCTTCCGGCGACCTCGCCCCGCTTGCCCATATGACGGCGGCGTTGATGGGCGTAGGCCAGATGTTCGTCGAGGGTCGCACGGTCGACGCCGCAGCGGCACTCGAGGCCAACGGCCTGAAACCACTCGTCCTCGGCCCCAAGGAAGGCCTGGCGCTTCTCAACGGAACGCAGACGTCCACCGCGCTGGCGCTGGCCGGCCTGTTTGAGGCCGAGCGCGTTTTCCAGGCGGCGCTGATCACCGGAGCGCTCTCGGTTGACGCTGCCAAGGGCTCCGACGGACCGTTCGATCCGCGTATTCATGTCCTGCGTCGCCACAAGGGTCAGATCGATGTGGCAGCGAGCCTGCGCGCCCTGTTGTCGGGTTCGGCCATCCGCGCCTCGCATCTCGACGATCACGGCCGCGTTCAGGATCCCTATTGTCTGCGTTGCCAACCGCAGGTGATGGGTGCCTGCCTCGACCTGCTGCGGCAGGCCGCCGCCACTCTCAGCGAGGAGGCCAACGGCGTCTCCGACAATCCTCTGGTGTTCACCGACACCGGCGAGGTGATCTCCGGCGGCAACTTCCACGCCGAACCGGTGGCCTTTGCCGCCGATATCATTGCCCTTGCCCTCTGCGAGATCGGCTCGATAGCCGAGCGACGCATCGCCATGCTGGTCGACCCGGCGCTGAGTGGCCTGCCAGCCTTTCTCACTCCCAAGCCTGGCCTCAATTCCGGCTTCATGATCCCACAGGTGACGGCGGCGGCACTCGTTTCCGAAAACAAGCAGATGGCCCATCCCGCCTCCGTCGATTCCATCCCGACATCGGCCAACCAGGAAGATCACGTCTCCATGGCCGCCCATGGCGCCCGCCGCCTGCAGGCCATGGCAAGGAACGCCGCGAACGTCGTCGGCATCGAATATCTCGCTGCCGCCCAGGGCATCGGCTTCCATGCCCCCCTCGGTACCTCGAAGTCGCTTTCGGCCGCCATCGACCTGCTGCGGGCCGACGTGCCAGCGCTTTCCGACGACCGGCATTTCGCGCCCGACATGGAAGCGGCGACACGCCTCGTCACGTCTGGACGGCTCGCCGCCGCCATCGAAGGCAACCTCTTGGCGGAGCTGTCAACTCGATGAGCACCCCAACGGATCTGGTCGTCCGACGCGGAGCGGCACCGCTCATCCTGTCCATGCCGCACGTCGGCACGGCGATTCCGGAGGAGATCGAAGCCCGGCTCGTCTCTCCCTGGCTCGCCCGCAAGGATGCCGACTGGTGGATCGACCAACTCTACGATTTCGCCGACGAGCTCGATGCAACCATCGTCCGCGCCCACTGGTCGCGAACGGTGATCGATCTCAACCGCGATCCAAGTGGCGCCTCGCTCTATCCGGGTCAGGCCACCACCGGGCTTTGTCCGATCGAGACCTTCGACGGCGAGCCGCTTTACCGCTCGGGGCAGGAGCCCGATGCAGAGGAGATCAAGGCCCGCACGGCGGCCTACTATCAGCCCTACCATCGAGCCCTGTCGGAAGAGATTAGCCGGCTACATAACAGCAACGCGCGGATTGTGCTCTACGATTGTCACTCCATCCGTTCCGCCATTCCCAGATTATTTGCCGGCAAACTACCGGTCTTCAACCTCGGAACCAACAATGGAGCATCCGCCGATCCGGAACTGGTGAAACAGGTTGCGAATGTCCTGACCAGCTCGGGCCGCAGCCATGTGGTCAATGGGCGCTTCAAGGGTGGCTACATCACCCGTCACTACGGGCAGCCGGAAAATGGCGTGCAGGCGCTGCAGATGGAACTCGCGTGTCGCGGCTATATTCCGGAAAGCCTGGGCCCGGTCAGTGAAGCAAACTGGCCTGTCGCCTATGACACCGTGTTTGCGGCGCCGACACGAGCGACGCTTCTCTCGGTCCTGACGGCCTGCCTCGTCTTTGCAAACGGCTGAGACTTATTCCACCACTCTCAGGGTTCGCCGCGTCGGAGAGTTCGACAAGGGAATGACGTCCACGGCGACAGTCAGGCTATGGGCGCCAGATGCGACGATGACGCCATCGAGCGGCGACACGTCGGAATAATCGCGCCCGATGGCGAGGATCAGATGGTCCTCACCCGCCGCGATGCCATTGGTCGGGTCGAGCCCCACCCAGCCGGCCTCGTCGCCACACCAGACTTCCGCCCAGGCGTGGGTGGCGTCGGCGCCTTCGAGACGTTGCTGGCCCGGCGGTGGCTCGGTGCGAAGATACCCCGAGACATAGCGTGCTGGCAGTGCAAGGCCGCGAAGGCCAGCGATCATGATATGCGCAAAATCCTGGCACACGCCCTTCCGGGCGGCGAAGGCGACGGAAGGGCTGGTATCCGCGTCTGTGGCGCCCGGCACATAGGCAAAATCGGCCTTGATGCGCTTCATGAGGTCGATCGCCCCTTCCAGGACCGGCCGGCGCGCCGGAAAGGACCGCCCGGCATAGCCGGTTATAGCCGCATCGAGCGGAACCGATGGCGAAGCAAAAAGGCCATGCACCGGGGAACCAGCACCGGGATCGCTGCAGGCAGCGGCCAGGGCGCGCACCTCTTCGGCGGGGGGCGTCAGCGCCGCCAGATAAGGCTCGCCCGGAACGACTTCAACCTCGGCCTCAAGGCGAACCACAAGCTCGTTGTGCGGCCGGTCGAGTGCAAAATGGCAGATGCGGTTGCCGAAGAAGTCGGAGGTCTCCTGCCGCTCCGACGGCATCGGCGCAATGATGAGCTTTGCTTGCCGCACGGTCTGACCCTTGCGATCCACCGGCAGCAGACGGGCAACGTGGCTCGAGTAGGGAACCGACGCCGTGTAGACGTAGCGTGTTTCCTGACGCACCTCGTAGATCATTCCAGCTCCTCCGGCCGCGCCTCGCTGGGACGCTGGGTGAAGAAGCGATCGGTGACGAGGCCGGAGAGCCGCAACAGCCGGCCGGTGATCTTGTCGATGTCGCGCATCTCGATCTTTTCGGCGGCAGTGTTGGCGATCCGTGCGTCAAGCTTGCGCGCCAGGCGCAACAACTCTACCGGCCTCCCATCGACACGGGTCGCTGGCAGGGCTTCCAGATGCTCCACAATCCGAGCCATCTGGAAGGCGACGGATCGCGGATTGGCATCGTCCAGCATCAGCAGATCGATCACCGGAAGGGCCGCCGGCCGCATCACGTAGCGCCAGCGATAGGTGATCTGGCTGTCGCCAGCCTCAAGCGCCAGATCGAGAGCCTCGGTCGACGGTGCCTCGAGTGCAAAACGGCGCACGACGGCGGCCGTGGCAAGCGCCCGCTCGATGCGCCGCCCGAGGTCGAGAAAACGCCAGCCCATGGCACGGTTCATGTTCTCAGCGGCAAGGCCGGCAAAAGCCGCGATGCGACGGAGGCCATGGTTGACTTCATCGAGCATCTGGGCCGGCGTGAGACGCTGCCGATTGCCGGTCTCGAACAGGGCGGCAACTTCGGTCACGGCCCGGAAGGCATCCGGGGCCAGGCGGTCGCGAATGGCCGAACCGGCGGAACGTGCCGCGCCGGTCAACGCCGGCAGGCCGGACGGCGAGCCAGGATCGCTGAGAACGGCGGCAATAAGATCGGCCGCCGAGCCCTCGCGTTCGAGATCAATGGCGCCTATGAAGCGCAGATGCTCGATCAGCATGAGAATGATCGGCTGGTCGGCGTCGCTGCCGGCCTCCACCAGCCGGTTGATCAGTGCCCTCAGGAGACGCAACGTCCCTTCCGCCCGTTCGAGATAGCGGGCCAGCCAATAAAGATTATCCGCCGATCGCGACGGCAATGTACCTGTGGAGCGGCGGATGGAGACACGATCGGGTTGCTGCAGCAAGGATGTCTGCTTGACCGGCGCATCGGAAAGCACCCAAACGTCGGCCGTCCTGGCCCCTTGTTGCATGGACACGAGACGGGCGTCGCTTGATCCGGAAATCCGGCAGAAGCCGCCAGGCATCACCATCCAGTCGTTGTCCCCGACAGCCGCCACGAACAGGCGCAGGACGAACGGCTTGGGCACAAGTCGCCCGCCTTCCCACACAGGCATCGTAGAAAGGCTGACGTTCTCCTGGCCGACAACGTCGAGACCACGCGTTTCGACGAGCGCTCGCGCGATCTGTCGCTCCCCCTTGGTCATCGCCGCGCCAAGCTTGCTCCAGAAGGGAAGCCCGGGAAGGGTTCCGGAGAAGGCCGAGGCGATCGCCATCCGATCGAACCTCTCGATAACCGTCCGTCGCTCTGTCTCTTGTCCGCACCACCAGGTGGCAAGATTGGGCAGTGTCAGTTCCTCACCGAGCAGATGCCGGCAGAGCGCCGGCATGAAGCCCATCAAGGCCCGCGATTCGGCGACACCTGAGCCGAGCGCATTGGTGACGTCGACACGGCCGGACCTCACCGCCTGCACAAGACCGGGAACTCCGAGCGCCGAGCTGGTGCGCAGTTCCAGCGGGTCGGCGAAATCGCCATCAAGGCGCCGCCATAGGGCATCGATCCGCTTGAGCCCCGACACGGTCCGCACATAGACCGCATCGTCTCGCACCGTCAGGTCCCCGCCTTCCACCAGCAGGAAGCCAAGGTAGCGGGCAAGGTAGGCGTGTTCGAAATAGGTCTCGTTGAGCCTTCCCGGCGTAAGCAGGCCAACCCGCGCCTCTGCACCGGCGTTGAGGTCGGCAAGTTCGTCCCGGAAAGCCTGGAAGAATGGAGCGAGGCGATCGACGTTGAGGCCGCGTGCCACCTCCGGCAGCGCGCGGGTCACCGCAAGGCGGTTCTCCAGCGCGTAACCGGCACCGGACGGTGCCTGCGCTCGATCGCTGAGCACCCACCAGCGCCCATCCGGTCCGCGACCGAGATCGACGGCAAAGAAGCGCAGGAAGCGGCCGCCCTTCGGCGAGACCCCGACCAACGGCCGCAGGAAATCCGGACTACCGGCAATGGCAGCGGCCGGCAACACGCCGTCACGTGCGAGCCGCCCGGGGCCATAGACGTCGGCAAGCAGAGCCTCGGCGAGACGGGCACGCTGGAGGACGCCTGCCGACAGCGCCTCCCATTCGGAGGAAGAAATAAGCAGCGGCACCGGCGTCAAAGGCCAGGGGCGCTCGGCACCGGCCGGGTCGTCATAGACGCGAAAGAACACGCCTGAGTTCTTCAGTTGCTGTTCGGCGCCCGCAAAAGCTTCGCGCACGCCTTCTTCACCAAGGTCCCCCAGGCGCTGGAGGAACGCAGGCCAGGGGCCACGCAGGCCGCCATCGGGCGCCGCCATCTCGTCATAGGCGCCAGGCAGCGGCTTGTAGCCTCGCGTCAAGAAGCTCGATCCGGCATTCTTTGCACTGGCGGTCGGATCGGTCTGGAGCTGGCTCATGGTGGTTCCAGGGTGGACGACGGAGGGGACTTGTCCCGCTCCGAGTTAAGCAGACCGACGCAGCATCGCCAAGATACCGCCAGTCGTAGGCACTTTCAGATGCCGGCGGGTCGCCGCAGGTCGAGGGTCGTCGGGAACTCGCCTTGCGCTTCTTCGGCCGGCAGGTTCACCATGCCCTGCGAGTGTCCGAAGTCCTGGAAACGGGCAAGCCGCCGGGCCTCGGCCTCATAGGCATTGATGGGGAAGGTCTCGTAATTTCGACCACCGGGATGAGCGACGAAGTAGGTGGCACCGCCCAGCGAGCGCTTTGACCAGCGATCGACGATCTCGAAGGTGAGCGGCGCATTGACAGGCAGCACCGGATGGATGCCGCTTGCCGGTTGCCATGCCTTGAAGCGAACGCCGCCGACATAGCTGCCGCTGTGCTCGGTCGCAGCGACCGGCACGCGCCTGCCGTTGCAGGCAAGCACATGACGGGCGGGATCGAAACCGGATACCCGCGCCTGCAGGCGCTCCACCGAACTGTCGACGAAGCGCACGGTGCCGCCCGCCGCCCCCTGTTCGCCGGTGACATGCCACGGCTCGAGCGCGCCCCTCAGCTCGAGCGAGACGCCTTGTCGGGTGACCGTGCCGAAATAGGGGAAGCGGAACTCGCGCTGCGCGTCGTACCAGACCGATTCCATCGGATAGCCAGCCCGGTTGAGATCGGCGATCACCTCCAGGAAATCGCGCCAGACGAAGTGCTCCAGCATGAATCGATCGAACAGGGCCGTGCCATGGCGCGTGAAACTGCCTTGCTGCGGCTCCTTCCAGAACCAGGCGATCAGCGCGCGCAACAGGAGCTGCTGGGCCAGCGACATCCGCGCATCCGGCGGCATCTCGAAGGAGCGGAACTCGACGAGCCCGAGCCGGCCGGTCGGCCCATCCGGCGAGAACAGCTTGTCGATACAGATCTCGGAACGGTGGGTGTTGCCGGTGACGTCGGTCAGAAGGTTCCGGAATAGCCGATCGACCAGCCAGGGCAACGGGGCCGGCCCTTCGCCGGGCGGCGGCACCTGGGCCAGCGCAATCTCAAGTTCGTAGAGACTGTCGTGCCGCGCCTCGTCGACACGTGGCGCCTGACTGGTCGGGCCGATGAACAGGCCCGAGAACAGATAGCTCAGCGAGGGATGGCGCTGCCAGTAGAGAACCAGACTCTTGAGAAGATCGGGGCGGCGCAGGAAAGGACTGTCGGAGGGCGTCTCGCCACCGACCACCACATGGTTGCCGCCACCGGTGCCGGTGTGACGCCCATCGATCATGAACTTGTCGGTGCCGAGGCGAGAAAGCCTTGCCTCCTCGTAGACGGCCGAGGTGATCGCGACGCAGTCCCGCCAACCGGCGGCTGGATGAATGTTGACCTCGATCACGCCAGGATCGGGGGCCACGCGGATGACGTTGATCCGTGGATCGAGCGGTGGCGCATAGCCTTCGATGTGGACCGGCAGCCCCAGGTCTTCGGCCGTCGCCTCGACGGCGGCGAGCAGTTCGAGATAGTCGTCGGCACCGGCCACCGGCGGCATGAACACGCAAAGCCGGCCATCTCTCGGCTCCATGCTCATCGCCGTACGCACCGCGCCAACGCCGGTCATCCACTGGGCAACGCGGGGATCATCCGGTGCCGGCTCGCGCGAGCGCTCGTAGGCCGTGGCAAGTTCGTCCGGATCTGGAAGCGGCGGCAGTTCGCCCATCAGATCGCGATCGACATGGAAGGGATAGGCGGCCGGCGGCACCCATGGCAACGAGGCAAGCGGCAAGCGGAAGCCGGCCGGTGAATCACCGGGGAGAAGATAGAGCTTGCCGCGCCGGAAGTTCCAGACTTCCGACAGCCAGCCGCTCCCGGCAGCGGCTTGCCACCTTTGTACTGGCAGAACATAGGCACTGGGCGTGCCGAGCCCGCGCTCGAAGACGCGCGCAATACGGGCGCGGGCCTCCGGATCGTCGAGCTTGCTGTCATCGGAGGTGACATTGTCCGGCAGTCCGGCTTCCTTCAGGATCCAGTGCGCTGGATCCTCATAGGCCGGAACCGCGCAACGGCTGGGTATGCCAAGCCGACGGGCGACGCCGCGCGCAAGGGCACACGCCTTGTCGGCATCGGCCGGCACGGGCTCGCGTTCAAGGGCAACGAGATCGAGATTGCGCCAGATCGGCTTGCCGTCCTTGCGCCAGTAGAGCGAGAAGGTCCAGCGCGGCAGGCTTTCGCCCGGATACCACTTGCCTTGGCCATAATGCAGGAAACCGCCCGGCGCAAAGCGGGCCGCAAGGCGACGGATCAGGTCGTCGGCACGCCCGCGCTTGGTGGGGCCGACCGCGGCGGTATTCCATTCCTCCGACTGATAGTCGTCGATGGAGACGAAAGTCGGCTCGCCGCCCATGGTGAGCCGAACGTCGCCGGCCTGAAGATCGTCATCGACGGTTTCGCCGAGCCTGTCGAGCCGCGCCCAGGCATCGTCCGAGAAAGGCCAGGTCACGCGTGGCCGCTCGTCGATGCGGGCGATCCTCATGTCGAAGAAGAACTCGGTCTTGGTGTCCGGCGGCGCGCTGTAGGAGCCGACGATCGGCGCTGCCGAACGATAATGCGGCGTGGCGGCCAGCGGGATGTGGCTCTCGCCGGTCAGGAGACCCGAGGTGGGATCGAGGCCGATCCAGCCGGCGCCGGGGATAAAGACCTCCGCCCAGGCGTGCAGATCGGTGAAATCGACCTCGGTGCCCGACGGGCCGTCGAGCGCCTTGACGTCCGGCCGGAGCTGGATGAGGTAACCCGAAACGAAGCGGGCGGCGAGTCCGAGCCGTCGCAGCAACTGTACCAGCAGCCAGCCACTGTCCCTGCAGGAACCGGCACGACGGGACAGTGTCTCCTCCGGGCTCTGAACACCCGGCTCAAGACGAATCTCATAACCAATGTGTTGTTGTAGAGCCTGATTCACCGCAACGACGAAGTTGGTCGTCTGGGCACGTTCGCGCGGTATCGTCTTGAGGTAGGCCTCGAAAAGCTCGCCCTCTCCTTCGCATTCCAGGAAAGGCGCGAGGTCCTTGGCAAGCTCGGGCGCGTAAGTGAACGGCCAGTGCTCGGCATAATCCTCGATGAAGAAGTCGAAGGGATTGTAGACCGCCATCTCGGCGAGCAGATCGACGCTGACCGAGAACTCGGACGTCGGCTCGGGAAAGACGAAACGCGCCAGCCAGTTGCCGTGCGGATCCTGCTGCCAGTTGACGAAATGATTCTCCGGCGTGACCTTCAGCGCATAGGCCGGCACAGCCGTCCGGCTGTGCGGAGCCGGCCTGAGACGCACGACCTGCGGCGAGAGAACCACCGGCTTGTCATAGACATAGCGGGTGACGTGCGTCAGCTTGGTCAGGACGGCCATCATTTCTCCCTGCGGTCGCGTAGAGCGCGACCGCATTTAAGGGCGAAACAACCATCCGGGAAAGCCCTGAGCTTGGGCGTCACCTGCTCGCTTTATAGGCAATCCATCAGGATTTGCGCGACAGCGGATCAATGATGATGTCGTAGAGCCTCGACGTCGAAAGCGTGGCGATCTCTTCGTAGAGAGCGTTGTCGGTGGGAAGCCCGGTGGCAGCGGCGTCAACCGGCGGCGGCACCACCCAGCGCAGACGGTCCCAACCGCGACTCTGGCCCTCGATCTTCAAGACCTCGACGAACTTGCGCCCGATGCCACGATTGCGGAAGGCGGGCAGGACATAGATGTCTTCCAGATGGCCGACACGGTGGCCGGACATGGTGTCGGGCAGATCGAAGAAGACCGCAAAACCAACCAGTTCTTCATCGACGAAGGCGCCCAGCACTTCGGTCGCCGGATCGACGGACAGAAGCTCGGCATAATACTCGTCCGGACGGCGCGGTGCACCGCGCTTCATCGCCTGGGCATAAGCGGCGATGATGGGCGCCAGCTTGTGGGCGTCCGCCTGGGTGACAGCGGCAATCGTCAGCGACATGGTCAAAAGTCCCCCGGAAAAGCGACACTTACGCATTACACAAGCATTACTTGCCCCATGCGGCAAGCTTGGGCAAGGCTGAGAGAAGACAGAGACGCGTTTTTTGATTTTCTGGCCAGCAGCCTGCCAGATTCGTGGCGGTAGCGGACGGGCTGGTCATCAAGCTCCGGCAACGTTATCGTCACGTCAACGGGGAACGCCGGGAACAAGCGCGATGAGCGATATCTTCGACCATTTTCGCCGTCAGGCCGAAGCCTGCCGCAACATGGGCTCGCCCTTCACGGCCCGCCTTGCGGAACTTGCCCCGCGTTTCGTCGACCGCACGACATTGACCGGTCGCCGGATCATCGCCTGGAACGGCCACGCCGGCGAGGATGCGGTTCCGCTACGCCTGTTCGGCGGCCTGCACAGGCTGGTGCTGACTGGCCGCGATGCCGGGCTCGCCGCCGTCTACCCGCCCGTGGAGGCATCCGACGAAGCGCTGGCGAGCGCGGTCGGCAACGCCATCGCCCGGCATGACCACGATCTCCATGACATCCTGATGAGCCCGCCGCAGACCAACGAGGTCGGTCGCTCAGCCATGCTGCTGCCCGGCTTCCTGTGGCTCGCGCGTCGCTTCGGACCGAAGCTCGACATTCTGGAAATCGGCGCCAGTGCCGGCCTCAACCTTTATTGGGACCGCTACGCCTATCGGTACGGCTCCGCTCGCTGGGGCAGCCCGAACGCCCCCATCGAGCTTGCCCCCGAATGCGATACACCGCCGCCGCTTGACGGAGAGATCCAGGTCGTCCGTCGCAGAGCCTGCGATCTCTCCCCTCTCGATCCGTCCGACGCGGACCACCGCACGCGTCTGCTATCCTATGTCTGGGCCGACCAGACCGAGCGGCAGGCACGTCTCCTCGCAGCCCTCGACCATGCCGCCGCCCGGCCGGAACGCGTCGTCGCCGCCGACGCGGCGGAGTTCCTCGGCCGCGAACTGGCCCTGCCGCCAAAGGACGGGGCGCTGCGCGTCGTGGTCCATTCGATCTTCTGGCAATACCTCGCCGACCCGGCGCGCCTCGGTATCCAGACCGCGATGCTGCGGGCCGCCGAAGCGGCCCCGCTTGCCTGGTTGCGGCTGGAGGCGGATGGACGAACACCGGGCGCCGGCCTTCTCCTCACGCTGTTTCCATCCGGGGAGCACCATGTCCTGGCCCGCGGCGACTACCACGGCCGCTGGCTGCGATGGCTCCATGAGGCATAGCAGATCTCCGATCACCTCACCGGAGGCCACGAACTCAGAAATCATCCATGGCTTGGCAAACGTTTCGGGGCCGCGCTCGACCTCGCGCGACCCCGGTCTGGACGGATGTTCTGCCGCCTCGGCAGGAACGGCTGGCTTGTTGCGACCGGCCGCTCCCGCAGAGCCTCTGAAGGCCAGGTTCGATCACACGCGCTTTTCAATGAACGGCACGATCTCGTCATTGATTTCGGGGCCGAAGAACTTGAAAAGCACGAGGGGCGTACTGCCGGTGTTTTTGATTTCGACCCCTTTGAGCGCCCGGTCGTGACTTACCAGGAACTCATCGCGTGAATCCTTGAGGGTGACTTTCTGGCCTTCCACGGGGAAGCCTCCCACCGTACCGCGCCCTTTCCAGACGAAGATGCCATGTACGCCAAGCGCCGGGCTCAGGTAGCTGGCGCCTGGAGCGAGCGTCACACGCGTGCCGTTGAAGCGGGTCGAGTTGTACCAGACCCATTCCTCGCTGACGCCGCTCGGGACCGAGGCATTGATCGGCTGCGGATGGAGACGATGGTTTTCATAGAAGTAAGGATCGGCACAGGCTGCCCAGTCGACATCGTCAAGAGCCGCCTCTTCCTGCTTGGCCTTCACCTCGGCATCGGGAATGTGGCGATAGAGCATCGACTTGTCGATCTTTGTGCCTTCGATCTCGGCCTGCATCACCGACATGATGTCCGATGATTCCTGCAGCTCGAGCGTCAACGCGGTACCCGGCGCATGCAGGATTCCAGGTGCGAGGTGGAAGCCCTCGCCGACAACGTTGAGGTAAGCCCTTGCGTGCTTCAAGACATCCTCGCCCTGCCAGTTGACGAGATAGGGCAACAGCAGCTCCTTCTGCAGACCTTCGCGAACGATATAGGGGTGGACGCCGAAGAAGGTCTCGGGATGGGCACCGAGATCGGCGTCGAGATAGTGGTAGGCCTCTTCCTTGGAGTTCATGCCCACCTTGGCTGCGTCGGCCTTCTTCTGATGAATGTGGTAGAAGAGCCGCTTCTCGTAATCATAGATCTTCAGCAGCCGATCTAGACCGCGATGACGCTTGGCATACTCTGGACCAAGCAAGGCTTCCCGGCAGGTTTCAAGCGCATCGATGAGCAGGATTGGCTCGCCGGCCGCCATCTTGATGTAGGACTGCCCCTCATGGGGAATATTGATGGTATTGTCGGCTTGCGTTTCCGAGACGATCCAGCGCTCGCAAATGAACCCGCGCGGCCCGGCGTCATACTCGGCCTCGGTCAACCCAAGCCGCTTGCCCGGCGGAAGAAAGTCGCGCGCCACCCAACAGGGTTTCATGGGTAATAGCCCATGGTTGGTGTTCAGCTCTCCGAGTACGCGGTCGCGAATGCCGTTCTTGTCCATTTTTTTCTCCTTGACTACTTTCCTCACCGAAGCTCGGGCCGGCAAACGCTGGCGTTAGGAAGATGCGTGTCCCCAACCGAGGTCAACTTATCGGCTCGCGAGCGCCGTGCTTCTTGCAGTGGACGTAGAGCGAGCCTTGACAGGGTGGCATCCACCTCTATGTTAACGACAACATCTACCTGAATACATCTTGTATTCCCCGAGGATTACTTGACAACTCTCAAAGAAATCGCCAAGCGAGCAAACGTATCTGTAATGACGGTGTCCCGCGTCGTTAAGAATTCGGGCTACGTCAACGCAGAGACGAGAAAGCTCATTGAAGCGGTGATCAAGGAACTGGACTACAGACCAAACGAGATTGCTCGCAGCCTGCATCGCTCCAGCACCAACAACATTCTCTTGGTTGTTCCCGACATCGAGAACCCGTTCTTCGCGGAAATGATCAAGGGGACGACCACCGTTCTGCGCCAACACGGTTATCAGTCGATCTTTGCCGACTCCGATGGTGAAATCGACAATGAGAAAGAGATCGCCGAGCGCGCGCTGTCGCGCATCGTCGATGGCGTCATCCTTTACTGTCCGCGCGCCGAATCGGCCTACTTCGATTTCCTGAGCGCCCGCGTGCCCCTGCTTGTGGTCGATCGCCGCATCACATCGCACGCCGTCGATCACATCTATATCGACAACAAGCCCAGCGCCGAGGCCGCCGTCGATTACCTGATCGCCAATGGTCACCGCGACATCGGCCTGATCGGTGGACCGCAGAACGTGCTGGCCAACCTGCGGCGCAAGAGCGGCTATCTCGCCTCGCTCAAGGCGCATGGCATTCCGGTGAACGATCAGTTCATGTTCTTCTGCGGATTCGAGTTCGAGGATGGTGTTTCCGCTTTCGAGTACTTCTCGCAGATGGAACACCCGCCCACCGCCTATTTCGCCACCAACGACCTGATGGCCCTTGGCTTCATCCAGCAAGCCCATGAAAAAGGCCTGGCCATTCCCGGTGACGTCTCGGTAGTGGGCTTCGACAACATCGCCATGTCGCGCCTCATCAGCCCCGCCCTCACCACCGTCGACAATCCCCGCCACGACATGGGAGCCCTCGCGGCCTTCCGCATGTTGAAGAAGCTCGACGCGACGATCGAGGTGCCGCAGTTCAGTCTGACCAACCGCATGGTCATTCGTGGCTCGGTTCGCAACATCACCTGATGCAACAGGCAGCACGACGGCGTTCGGAGCCATGATCAGGTGCCCTTCGCCGGAACGAGATCGAAGCCGACATCGATATTGACGGTCTTGACCGCTCCCGATGCAAGGATCTCGGCGCCCTCCTCGGCCAGGATGGCGTCACGGCCTGCAACGAAGCAGTTGCCAGGCTCGATACCGAGCACGTAATCGCGCTCACCCATCATTTTCCACTCGACGAGACAACCAAGCTCCGCCGTGGGCAGACGCATGGTCACGGTGAGGCGCCTGTCGCCGACGACGTTGCCAAGACGGACCTCGGTCGTGTCGGCCTGCCTTGCGAGATGATGGTAGAAGACCCGCTCGGCGATACCCGCAACAGGGGCGGTCATGCGTCGCCAGGCAGGAATGTCGGCGATCTGGCTCGGGTCGCGAACGCTGGTGGTAGCTGGAGGCGGCACGATGTCGAGTTCGGCGGTCTCCGACAGCAGCGGATAGCCGAAGTTGAAGTGGTAGAGCAGGAAGAGCGGGGCGGCCGAAGCCCCCACGTTGGTGATCTCGTCGCTGATGCGAAAGCTGTTCTCGCCGACAACGAAGCGATAGGTGCGCCGAAGTTCAAACGTGGTGCCCATGACGATGGCGTCCCGCACCACGCCGCAAACCTCGATGACGAAACGATCTTCAATCCATTGGCGTCGTATCGCCACCTCGCGGGCTGGCAGATGCGACAGGCGCCCATGCAAGCCGACATCGACGTCATCGACCGTGGTGGCTGCGCCGACGTTGGTCAGCCCGCATGATGTCATGAGGCCGCCGCCAAAGGATTGCAGCCAGCCCGAGCCGGCCGGATTGTAAAAGCAAGGTGCCACCGGACCAATCGCCGAAAGCCAGTTGACCGGAATGCCGGCGATGCTTGTTTCGCCAAGCCCCATGCCACGATCGGTCAGCACCTGACAGGCTAGGCCCGCCCCGGTCCGCACGTTGATGGCCTGCATGCCGCGGGCCGGCCCCTCCCCGAACACGAACAGCTCGGCGCCGCCGATCTGTTCCATGCCGCCGACACGCTTGAGAAGCTCGGTGCGGGGAATCTTCGCGAAATGGGAAAGAGACATTGATGTTTACCTTGCCGCTGCGGCGGATCGGCGACGATGCGTCGGTCCGCCCGGTCGGGCGTCGCCATTCGGCAGACGATATTCCTCCTTCGCGCCGCAGAGACTGCTTCGCGGTGTTCTTGGTCATTGTCTGGCTCGAAGGAGAGCTGGCTCTTTACTCGAGGCGCCCTACGGTCTTTGCCATCCGCCTCACTTGGCGGGCAGGGTGTCCGGCGTGATCAGCTTGACCGGAACGTAGGTTTCGCTCTCTGGCTTCTTGCCATCGTTCAGGAAAGCGGTGGCCGTTTCGACGCCGAGCTTGCCCATCTCATAGGGCTGCTGAGCGACGGTCGCTGCCATCCGGCCTTCCTTGATCGAAGCCAGCGCGTCTCCCGTACCGTCGAATCCGACCACGAGAACTTGCTTGCTCTTGCCGGCGGCGGCAATTGCCTCAACCGCTCCGAGGGCCATCTCGTCGTTCTCGGCAAACACCGCAGCGAGGTTGGGATGGGCCTGCAGGATGTTCTGCATGACGTCCATGCCCTTGGCGCGCTGAGACTCGGCGGTCTGCGAGGCGACGATCTTGATGCCCTTCTCCTTCATGACTTCCTTGAAGCCCTGGCCGCGCAATGCGGGGATGACATAGCCCGGCTGGCAGCTGATGTGTGCGACCTCGGCATCCGCGGGAATCTTGCTCGCCACGAACTCGCCGGCAATCCGCCCGCCCTTGAGATTGTCGGAAACAATCAGGCTTTCGATGCTGCCGCTCGCGACACCGATATCGAGGACGAACACGGGGATCTTGGCCTTGTTCGCCGCGGCAACCGCGTTGGCACCCGAGTTGGCGTCCCATGGCGACAGCAGGATGGCGTCGACCTTCTTCTGGATCATGTCGTCGATGTTCGACAGTTCGCGAGCAGCATCCGTGCGCGCATCCATCACCACCACTTCGATGCCTTGGGCCTTGGCCTGATCCTTGACGCCATTGGCAACAGCAACCCAGTACTGATTGCCAAGGTCCTGGACAGCATAACCAAATACCTTGGCTTTGCCGGCCATTGCCGTTCCGGCGACCAAAGTCATCGGCAAGGCCATGCTCATGACGGCCAGAAATGTACGTCGCGTCGTTGTCATAACGTTTCCTCCTTCGCCTGTTTTTGGAGCGCGGCATCGCAATCGCACGCCGCCCTCTTTTTGCTTAGCGATGATCGGAGAAAAGCACTTCGCTACTTCTGTGAATGCTGATCGATCATCACGGCAAAAACGATCACCGTCCCGAGCACGATGCTCTGGAAATACGGGTCTATGTTCATGAGATTGAGACCATTACTGATGACGCCCATGATGAGCGCCCCGATCACCGTGCCAATGATCGAGCCACGACCACCACTGAGGCTCGTGCCTCCAATCACCACGGCGGCGATTGCATTGAGTTCGTAGCCGATGCCCGAACCGGGATGGCCGGAGTTGATGCGGCCGACGTAAAGCAGTGCCCCTATTCCGGTGAGCAACCCGGCCAGCGAGTAGACGATTAGCTTGTACTTCAGCGTGTCGATGCCAGTGAGACGCGTGGCTTCCTCGTTACTGCCTATGGCGTAGACGATCTTGCCAAAAGGCGTCCTCATCAGCACGAAATAGAGAATGGCATAGATGACGACCGGGATGATCACCATCATCGGGATGCCGGCAACCTCGCCTGCACCGGCGAAGCGGAAAGCCGACGGAAAACCGCTGATCGGGATGCCCCCGGAATAGACGAAGGCGATGCCGCGCGCGATCGACATGGTGCCGAGCGTACAAACGAACGGCGGGATGCGCCCATACGTGACAAGAAGACCGGCCAACAGCCCAAACAGCACCGCGGTGCCAAGGCAAACAATGATGCCGAGCGTTGCGCTATCCGTCGCGCGCACCGTACTGGCCGCGAGAACGCCGGCCAGCGCCATGACGCCTCCGACTGACAGGTCGATGCCACCCGTCAGGATGATGAACATGGCACCCGCCGCGATCACGGCGATCACCGCCACCTGAACGATGATGTTCATCAGGTTCTGGATCTGCAGAAACGCCGGCGAGCTGATGGCGAACACCACCATGATCAGGATCAGGGCGATGAGCGATCCCATGCCCCTCAGTCGATTGAACGATAGAAGGCTGGCGGAAGGAGCGGCCCCGACGCCGCCGTTCATGGACTGGTTGCCGATGGCGAATTTCATTCCTGTTGGCCTCGTGGCAAAGGTGATTCCGTGCCAGCCTTGCCGGTGGCGGCCAGCATGATTTGGTCAGCGGAAAATGCCGGCCGCATGAACTCGCCGGTCATGCGGCCCTTGTTGAGAACGATGATCCGGTCGGAAATACCCATCAACTCGGGAAGCTCGGACGAGACGATGATCACCGCCACGCCGCCCTTGGCGAGATCGCTGATCTTGCGATAGATCTCGGCCTTGGCACCGACATCGATGCCCCGCGTCGGCTCGTCGAAGATGAGCACTTTCGGCCGGCGGCAGAACCACTTGCCAAGCACCACCTTTTGCTGGTTGCCGCCCGAGAGGTTCTTGACCAGCTGTTTGCGAGACGGCGTCTTGACGTTCATCGTCTGGATCATGCCCTCGCTAAGCTTCGCTCCGGCCTTGAAGTCGACCGAGAAATGACGAGTCAAATCCCAGATGCTCCCGAGGCTGATGTTGTCCTCGATCGAGAACTCGGTGATCAGGCCTTCACGGCGCCGATCCTCCGGGACGAAGGCAATCCCCGCTTCGACCGCTTGTCTGGGGCTCCGGATATCGATCGGCTGACCATCCAGCACGATATCGCCCGAGCGCCGGGGACAAGCACCGAACACCGACTTGACGAGTTCCGTTCGCCCCGCGCCGACCAGACCGCCGATGCCTAGAACTTCGCCTTTGCGAACGCAGAAGGAGACATCGTGAACGAGGCCGTCGACGCTGACGTGCTCGGCCTTCAGGACGACATCGCCGATCGGGACAATCTCCTTCGGGAACATCTCGGTCACTTCCCGACCGACCATATGATGAACGAGCGCATGCTCGTCGAGTTCATCGGTCTGCCAACGCCCGACCAGACGACCGTCGCGCAATACGGTCACGGCATCGGTCACCGAGAAGATTTCATCCATGTGGTGGCTGATGAAGATGATCGACACGCCAAGCGACTTGAGCCGCCGCATGTTGCGAAACAGATCTTCGGACTCAGCCTTGGAAAGCGAAGAGGTCGGTTCATCGAGAATGAGGATTTTGATGTCGTAGGCGAGCACGCGTGCGATGGCGACCATCTGCTGATCGGCGACCGAGAGATCGCCAACCCGCGTCGAGGGAGCGATGTCGCTGTTCATCTCCCGAAGAGCCCGGCTGGCGCCGTCGGTGATCTTGCGGCGATCGATGAAACCGCCGTGCCTCGGAAAGCGGTTCATGTAGATGTTTTCGGCGACGGTCAGATCGGTAATGAGGTTGAGGTTCTGGTAGACCGTCCCGATCCCGAGATTGATCGCCTGTTGCGACGAACCGATCTCCACGGCGACGTCGTTGATACGGATTTCGCCACGATCCATTCTCGTCGCACCAGAGAGGATGCGCATCAGCGTCGACTTGCCGGCACCGTTCTCACCGACAATGGCGTGGATCTCCCCCTCACCTACGGTCAGGTCGACATTGTCGAGCGCAACCACCCCGGGGAATCGCTTGGATACCCCGCGCATCTTGAGCGCATCAGCCATTTGGCTAGAACCTCGGTCGCGTTTTATATTGTTCCTCTACATGTGTTATCGATAACATATGGACAGATTGGCTGTAAAGCAGAGCATTCCGTCCGAAAGGATTACGTGTTTTACCGTATGATGATGCAAAGGCCGAACAGGGTCGGGTTATCAGTGCCCACCGAGGTCATCTCGTCATCGAATACAGCTTCGCGCCAATGAAAAAGGCCGGAGCAGCGAGCTCCGGCCTCCGATTTCCATCAGCGCCACGCTTCAGATCACACGCCACGTCACTTGAAGGTGCGGATATCCACGAAGTGGCCGGCGATCGCCGCCGCGGCAGCCATGGCCGGCGATACCAGATGGGTACGGCCCATATAACCCTGACGCCCCTCGAAGTTGCGGTTCGAGGTAGAGGCGCAACGCTCGCCCGGCGCCAGCTTGTCGGGGTTCATGGCAAGGCACATCGAGCAGCCCGGCTCGCGCCATTCGAAGCCCGCCTCGATGAAGATCTTGTGGAGACCCTCGGCTTCCGCCTGTTCCTTGACGAGGCCGGACCCCGGCACGATCATCGCGAGCTTGATCGAGGACGCCACCTTGCGCCCCTTTGCGACCGCCGCGGCAGCCCGAAGATCTTCGATGCGGCCGTTGGTGCAGGAACCGACGAACACCTTGTCGAGGGCGATGTCGGTCATCTTCTGACCCGGCTTCAGGCCCATGTAGTCCAGCGCCCGCCACTTGGAAGTCCGCTTCGTCTCGTCGGCAATGGCGTCGGGATCCGGCACCACGCCAGTGATCGACACCACGTCCTCGGGGCTGGTGCCCCAGGTGACGATCGGCGGCAGGCTGGCGGCATCAAGCGTCACCACCTTGTCGAAGTGAGCGCCTTCGTCGGTGAAGAGCGTCTGCCAGTAGGCCTTGGCGCGCTCCAAAGCCTCGCCCGTCGGCGCCTTTGGCCGGCCGGCGATATAGGCATAGGTCTTCTCGTCAGGGGCGATCAGGCCGGCGCGGGCGCCACCCTCGATCGACATGTTGCAGACGGTCATGCGGCCTTCCATCGACAGGTCGCGGATCGCCTCGCCGGCGTATTCGATGACATGTCCGGTGCCGCCGGCCGTACCGATCTCGCCGATGATGGCCAGCACGATGTCCTTGGCGGTCACGCCAGCCGGCGCCTTGCCGTCGACGCGCACCAGCATGTTCTTGGCCTTCTTCTGGATCAGCGTCTGCGTGGCGAGCACATGCTCGACCTCCGAGGTGCCGATACCATGGGCGAGCGCGCCGAAAGCGCCATGCGTCGAGGTGTGGCTATCGCCGCAGACGATGGTCATGCCCGGCAACGTGAAGCCCTGCTCGGGACCCACCACGTGAACGACGCCCTGACGACGATCGAGCTCGTTGTAATACTCGACGCCGAACTCGGCGGCGTTGATGGCAAGCTGACCGACCTGCTCGCGGCTCTCCGGATCTTCGATCCCCTTGCTGCGATCGGTGGTGGGCACGTTGTGATCAACGACGGCAAGCGTCTTGCCCGGCTGATGCACCTTGCGACCCGCGGTCCTCAGGCCCTCGAAAGCCTGCGGGCTGGTCACCTCATGGACGAGGTGGCGGTCGATGTAGAGCAGCGAGGTCCCGTCGGCCTGCGTCTCGACCACGTGGTCGTCGAAGATCTTGTCGTAGAGGGTACGGAGCTTGGCAGTCATGATGATCGGACTTTCGATTCCGTTGGGGCAGGCGAACCGCGCCCCTGACATTCATGGGAAATCATGGGAGGCCGAAGACTTCGGCCATTGTCTCACGGCCGGAGTCGGCTGTCGCCGGTCTGCCGCGCCAGGAACCGCCACGGCAAGCGTGCGTGATCGTGGGCCGGGAAGTAGTCGGCCGACGTCGGCAGGCGCGTGATCTGCGGCTTCGCGTACATGAGCGCTCTATACTGAAAAACCGGCCCGCCGACAATCGTCGTTCTGTTGGCGTGGAGACCTATCGCGTTTTTGGGCATGGAAATGAAAGCGCCCAGCCTCGGGGGAAGGCTGGGCGCGGCGCTAGGGATCAGCGCGGGGCCGGGAGGGGAACCCGGCCGACGGTCACCGCCGCTGGCGAGACGGGGGGCAGTGCCTGATGGGCGATGCCGTCATGACTAGGATTTGGTGCGGCGCCACCGGAAAACAAGAGCCGCAAAGTTAACAACCCCGTGACTGACTGCGTGATCGCCCAAAGGCGCATGCGTCAGCCGACCAGCGTCTTGAGTTCGGCGAGAATGGCGGCACCCATGGCGCGGGTATCGACCGTAGCCTCGCCCTTCTTGGCAATATCCTTGGTCCGAAGTCCCTTGCCCAGAACGAGGGCGATGGCTTCGTCAAGCTTGGCGGCAAGATCAATCTGGCCGAAGGAGTAACGGAGCGCCATGCCGAAGGAGGCGATCATGGCGATCGGGTTGGCCGCGCCGGTGCCAGCGATATCCGGCGCCGAACCATGCACGGGTTCGTAGAGCGCCTTGCGCTTGCCGGTAACCGCATCGGGAGCGCCGAGCGAAGCCGAGGGCAGCATGCCCAGCGAGCCGGTCAGCATGGCACCGATGTCCGAAAGCACATCGCCGAACAGGTTGTCGGTCAGGATGACGTCGAACTGCTTGGGCCAGCGCACGAGCTGCATGGCGCAGTTGTCGGCAAGGATGTGATCGAGCTTGACGTCGGAGTATTCCTCCTTGCCGATCTTGGTGACCACCTGGTTCCAAAGAACGCCCGACTTCATGACGTTGCGCTTCTCGGCCGAGGAGACGCGGCCGTTGCGCGCCTTGGCGAGATCGAAGGCGACGCGAGCGATGCGCTCGATCTCGTGTGTGGTGTAGAGCTGGGTGTCGACGGCGCGCTTTTCACCATTTTCGAGCGTGACGATCTCCTTCGGCTCACCGAAGTAGACACCGCCGGTCAGCTCGCGAACGATCAGGATATCGAGGCCTTCCACCACCTCGCGCTTCAGCGACGAGGCGTCGGCCAGTGCCGGATAGCAAATGGACGGGCGGAGGTTGGCGAACAGGCCAAGGTCCTTCCTGAGACGCAGAAGCCCGGCTTCCGGCCGGCAGTTATAAGGAACGCTGTCCCACTTGGGACCACCGACCGCACCGAACAGCACCGCGTCGGCGGCAAGCGCCTTGGCCATGTCGGCTTCGGAAATGGCCGCGCCGTGGGCATCGTAGGCCGAACCGCCGACGAGGCCGCGATCGAGCGAGAAGTCGGTAAGGCCCTTGCCGTTCAGGAAGGCGATGATCTTCTCGACCTCGGCCATGATTTCCGGGCCGATGCCATCGCCGGGCAGCAGGAACAGCGAATTCTTTGCCATCATCGCATCCTCAAAACTAGGAAACAGGGCGCACGACCTCCTCCGGCCGGCTTTCGGCCGTTAGCCGTAATCGCCTTGCCGTCAAGGTTCAAGGGGCAAGCGTACCGGAGAGGACGGTGAAATCGCCACTCTCGCGGTCAAGCACGTGCAGTTCGCCTTCGGAGACATCGAACCAGGCGCCGTGCAGTGCCAACGAACCGGATTCGACACGGTTCTTGACAAAGGGATATGCGAGAAGATTCTTCAGCGAAGCCTTGATCGCCTCGTGCTCCAGCGCGGTGTAGCGAAGCCCAGGGGCAATGGCGTGGTCGCAGCGCACCCGCTCGGCCGTGTCGTCCAGAACCGACACCCACTTGCCGATGAAGTCGGTTGGGGTCAGCGGGTCACGACTGTCGAGAGCTGCCACGATACCGCCGCAGCGTCCGTGCCCCATCACCACGATATGGCGAACATTGAGCGCCATGACCGCGAACTCGAGAGCCGCCGAAGTGCCGTGCGTCTCCCCGTCGGGCGTATAGGGCGGCACGATGTTGGCGACGTTGCGGACGACGAAGATCTCGCCCGGCCCGGCATCGAAGATGACCTCCGGCGACACGCGACTATCCGAACAGCCGATGATCATGATCTGCGGCTTCTGCCCTTCGGATGCCAGCCGCTTGTAGCGCTCGTTTTCGCTGGGATAGCGCCCCTCTCTGAAAGCCTCGTAACCGGTCGTCAGGCGCCCCGGGAAGGAGGCAGGCAGCTTCGGGCGAAGAGGAGCTTTCGTTTCGGTCATCGATAAACGTCCGGCTGGAGGAATGGGGCGACGGACAGGATCCCGCCCGCCGGGTTATACGGATGTCTACTTATAGACGTCAATCGTGAGGCCTTCACAAGCTCTCGATTGGCGAAGGTCGCGCGATGGGCCGCCGAGGCGTGGCCAGCCGGCGAATGTCGACCATGGCCATCGGATGAACAAGAGCGTCCTGCTCGTCGACCAGTTCGAGCTCGCGTGCCCCCGCCTTGACCGACCGGACGATCACCTCGAACGTGGAGGCGGATGCGGCCGCCAACGCCGCCTCATCGGATGCGCCGCCGATCAGTCGCGACAAAAAGAGCGCCGAGAACAGGTCGCCGGTGCCGTTGGGCGCACCTTCGATCAGCTGATTCTCTGCGACGATGGTCTCGTTGGCGGAGACAAGCGCCACTGCGATCTTGCCAGCCATCAGCGCCGGAGCCGAGGTAACGACAACACGCTTCGGCCCCAACGCTCGCGCCGCCGCCGCAATTTCCGTCAGCGTCTCGACGGGCCGGCCGGTCAGCCAACCAAGCTCGAAGCGATTGGGCGTACTGATGTCGGCGATGGCGACAAGGCGGTCGCGCTGAGCGATGGCGACCGGCTCCGGCACGTAGAGACCACCGGTACCGCCGACATTAACATCGCCGATCACCGGATCGGCCAGATGAAACGCAGCCGGATTGGCTGCCTTGACTGCGGCGACCAGTGTGGCGGCGGCGTCCGCCTGTCCGGCAGAGCCGAGGTATCCGGTAATGATGCCCCCCACCTCGGAGAGCCAGGGCGAGCGGGCGAGATCGGCACAGAGAGCAGCGAAATCCGCTTCCGGCAAAGCCATCCGGTGGGCCCGGCCATGGCCTGGGTGCCAAGGCAGGATAACCGTCGGCAACGTCCAGACCCGGTGGCCGAGCCGTTCCAGCGCAAAGGCGGCCCGGGCGCCCACCGATCCACGGGCGACGAAGGAGGAGAGAACGATAACGGCGGGACGACTCATGGTCGGAGGCAATTCCATGTTGGCGGCGGCTTGGCGAGGCGACGGCCCTCCGTTTAGCTTATGATCGAACGCCGCACATCTCGAATCAGCCGATGCCGACCGAAAAACCTGCCCACTCGATCCATGATCTATTCGGAGAAGCGCGTCCCCGCCCGACGGCCGGCGGCGAAGTGGTGCAGGTGCTCACACCCGTCGGTCTCGACCTCTCCTACTCCTATCGCGTACCGCACGGCATGGAGGTGGGACCGGGCTCCATCGTCCAGGTGCCATTGGGGCCACGCAAGGTGGTCGGGGTCGTCACCGGCGAACCGGCCGAGCTCTCGGCCTCGTCGAACCGACTGCGCCCGATCGAGGCGGCCTTCGATTGTCCGCCACTGACGGCGGAAATGCTGACCTTCGTCGACTGGGTCGCCCGATATACGCTGACGCCGCGCGGCATGGTGATGCGCATGGTCTTGCGCGCGCCCGACGCGCTGGAGCCCGAACCACCGATCCGCGGCCTCGTCGCCACCGACGCGTCGCCCGAACGCCTGACCGATGCTCGCCGCCGGGTACTGGCGCTGCTCGCCGAGAACGAGGGCCAAGCCTGGACGCGCGCCGGCCTCGCCGCCGCAGCCGGCGTCTCCCCCTCGGTCGTCGAAGGACTGGTGACGGCGGGTGCCCTCGCCGAGATCGACCTGCCACCCGGACGCCCCTTTCGGGCACCGGATGCCGATTTCAACCCGATCGAGCTGACGGCCGATCAAACCACTGCCGTTGCCAAACTGCGCGAGGCGCAAACCGATGGCGTAACCCTGATCGACGGCGTTACCGGCTCGGGCAAGACCGAAGTCTACCTGGAAGCGGTGGCCGACGTGCTGCGAGCTGGCCGGCAGGCGCTAATACTGGTCCCGGAAATAGCACTTACCCGCGCCTTCCTCGAGCGCTTCTCGGAACGCTTCGGTGCCCTGCCGGCCGAATGGCACTCGGACGTCGGACCGAAGATGCGCGCCCGCACATGGCGTGCGGTGGCGCTCGGCGAAGCACGCGTGGTGGTCGGCGCTCGCTCGGCCCTGTTCCTGCCCTTCTCCGATCTTGGGCTGATCGTCGTCGACGAGGAACACGACGGCGCCTACAAGCAGGAAGAATGGGCGAGCTACCATGCCCGCGACATGGCGGTCGTCCGTGGTCGGATCGAGAAGATTCCGGTCATCCTCGCCTCGGCGACGCCCTCGCTCGAAAGTCGCGTCAACGCCGAACGCGGCCGCTATCGACACATCGTGCTGCCAGCCCGCGCCACCGGTCGCGATCTGCCCAGCCTCTTTGCCATCGACATGCGCAAGGCCGGCCCGCCGCGCGGTCGCTTCCTGGCACCCGGTCTCGTCGCGGCGATCCGCGAGGTAACCGAGCGTGGCGAACAGGCGATGCTGTTCCTCAACCGGCGCGGCTATGCGCCGCTGACTCTCTGCCGGTCGTGCGGCCACCGCTTCCAGTGCCCGCAATGCTCGGCCTGGCTGGTCGAGCACCGGTTCCGAGGCCGGCTCGTCTGCCATCATTGCGGCCATACCATCCCGCGCCCGGAGGCCTGTCCCTCCTGCGGTACGCTCGACAGTCTCGTCGCCTGCGGTCCGGGCGTCGAACGCATCGCCGAGGAAATGCAGACGCTGTTGCCCGACAAGCGGACCGTGGTGCTGTCATCGGATATCGGCGGCGGGGTGCAACGCCTCAGGGCGGAGTTCGAGGCCGTGGCCAAGGGCGAATGCGACATTGTCGTCGGCACGCAGATGGTGGCGAAGGGCCATACCTTTCCCAAGCTGACGCTGGTCGGCGTGGTCGACGCCGACCTCAGCCTGTCGCAGGGAGATCCGCGTGCCGCCGAGCGCACGTTCCAACTGCTCGCCCAGGTCACCGGCCGCGCCGGCCGCGTGATCGGCAAGGGTCTTGGTCTTCTGCAAACCTACGCACCGGACAGCCCGGTGATCGAGGCACTGGTTTCGGGCGACGCCGAGCGTTTCTACCGTACCGAACTCGCCGAACGAGAACGGTCGGTGATGCCACCCTTCGGACGCCTTGCCGCGATCCTTGTATCGGGACCAAGCCGTGAGCTCGCCGAGGACCACGCACGCCTTCTTGCCCGCATGGCGCCCCGAGATCCGGCCGTCGAGGTTTTGGGCCCCGCCGAGGCGGCGCTCGCCGTGGTACGTGGACGACACCGTTTCCGCCTGATCGCCCACTCCGGTCGGGATACCGATCTCTCGGCCTACATGCGCGCCTGGATCGCCGGCGCGGACAGACCGACACGCGGCGTAGAAGCCTATGTCGACATCGATCCGCAGAATTTCCTCTGAGGGTTGGGAGCCGGTTCGCGATGCAACGCTGGCATGAGATACCGGGATGGCAGGGTTGAGGCCATCTAAAACGATAAACCATTCGACTTTAGGATAAGCAATTCTTAAGGGGATGCCCCAAGCGGCCAATTACCTAAGGATATTCGCGCAAAAACCGAATTCCTGAATCCAGTGAATGCGTTGCGTGAGGGAAACTCCTGTGGTAGACGGTGCCAAGTTCGCTGCGGGGCCGTGCGCCGTGCCGCCGTCGTATTCTATTTTGCGAATATCTTCAAAGTGTTCAAGCGGGTGAACCTTTGATGGTTCGCACCGATGAGGGGTTCTTACGTGAGCGAAGCGGAAACGATGGTCTTCGGGGTCGCCGAACGTTATGCCACGGCCCTGTTCGAGTTGGCGAGCGAGACCGGTGAACTCGAAGTCGTTGAGGCGGACATCGCCCGTTTCGAGACGCTCCGCCGCGAAAGCGCCGACCTCCGCCGTCTGATGAAGTCGCTGGTTTTCAGCACAGAAGACCAGCTCAAGGCCATCAGCGCCATTGTCGAGGCTGCAGACCTTGGCCGCACAATCGGCAACTTCGTCAAGCTGGTCGCCTCCAACAATCGCCTTTCGACCTTGCCCGACATGTTCCGCCGCTACCGGCAGCTTCTCGCTGACCGCCGAGGCGAGGTAACCGCCGGCATCGTCTCGGCAATTCCCCTATCAGATGGTCAGCTGGCCGATATCAAGGGCGCGCTGGCCGATCTATCCGGCAAGTCGGTTCATGTTGAGCTCGATGTCGACCCGTCGTTGATCGGCGGGCTCGTCGTCAAGCTAGGTTCACGCATGATCGACACGTCGCTAAAAACGAAACTCGACGCACTCAAGATTGCATTGAAAGAGGTCGGCTGATGGATATCCGCGCCGCGGAAATTTCCGCAATCCTCAAGGAGCAGATCAAGAACTTCGGCCGCAATGCCGAGGTATCCGAGGTCGGCCAGGTTCTCTCCGTCGGTGACGGCATCGCCCG
>JARKNW010000025.1 GCA_029976075.1 Pleomorphomonas sp. | reverse complement strand
CACCCTTTCGGAAAGAGTGGCCGAGGAACTGGGTGAAGAGGGTCGGAAGCTGGTGGGATACAAGATCCGTTTCCAGGATCGCACGGCAAAGACCACGCGCATCAAGTTCATGACAGACGGCATTCTTCTTGCCGAAGTTCAAAAAGACCGTCTCTTCAGGGCCTACGACACCCTCATCATCGACGAAGCCCATGACTCCCAGCGCGAGCTGCCGTTCAAGGGCAACATCGACATTGCCAAGCTCAGCCGGCTGATCGACGAAGTCGGCGCCGACAAGATCCCCTATGTCTGCCTTGCCGTGACGGTCAACCTCGCGGGTGGCCAGCCGGTCAGCATGGCCAACATGCGCGCCGTTCACGAACTCTGCTCGAAGAACGGCATCAAGGTGATGTTCGACGCCACCCGCTGCGTCGAGAACGCCTATTTCATCAAGACGCGCGAGAAGGAATACGCCGACGCGACGATCGCCGCGATCCTGAAGGAGATGATGAGCTACGCCGACGGCTGCACCATGAGCGGCAAGAAGGACTGCCTCGTCAACATCGGCGGCTTCCTCTGCATGAACGACGACGATCTCTACCAGAAGGCCTGCGAGATGGTCGTGCTATTCGAGGGCATGCCGAGCTACGGCGGCCTCGCCGGCCGCGACATGGAAGCCATGGCGCGCGGCATCGTCGAGTCGGTCGACTACAACTACATCCACCACCGGATCAGCCAGTGCGAATATCTGGCCGAGAAGCTCAAGGAAGGTGGCGTGCCTGTCGTCCGGCCGACCGGCGGCCACGCGGTGTTCCTCGATGCCCGCGCCTTCCTGTCGCACATCCCGCAGGACCATTTCCCGGCCCAGGCGCTGGCCGCCGAGCTCTACATCGAGAGCGGCGTCCGCTCGATGGAACGCGGCATCGTCTCCGCCGGACGCGACAAGAAGACCGGCGAGAACCACCATCCCAAGCTCGAGCTGGTGCGTCTGACCATTCCGCGGCGCGTCTACACCTACTCGCACCTCGACATCGTGGCCGAGGCGGCGAAGTCGCTCTACAAGCACCGCGAGACGATCAAGGGCCTCGACATGATCTACGAGCCCAAGCTGCTGCGCTTCTTCACGGCGCGCTTCCAGCCCAAGGCCTGACCACCGCGCCCGGAAGGGGAATTCTCCTTCCGGGCTTTCTCTATTGGGATTCACGGATAGCCCGCGCGATCGGCGGCGGGCGAGAAAAGGATCCGCTTATCGACGACGACAAACAAAAGGCATTCGCCGCTCGAAGAGGACGGGCGGCACCGTGCCATCGGGAGGAACCATGAACATATTCCGTACCAAGGACATCGGCCTCTTGCACAAGGAGGTGGAGAACCATTCGCTGAAGCGGGCGCTGGGCGTCACCGACATCGTGCTGATGGGCGTCGGCGTCATCATCGGCACCGGCATCTTCGTGCTGACCGGCGTGGCGGCGGCGAACTTCGCCGGCCCCGGCATCATGCTGTCGTTTGCGCTGTCTTCGCTCGCCTGCATCTTCATCTGCCTTGCCTATTCGGAACTGGCATCGTCCATCCCGGCCGCCGGCAGCGCCTACACCTACACCTACGTCGCCGGAGGCGAACTTCTAGCCTGGCTGGTGGGCTGGAACCTCATTCTCGAATACTCGGTCGGCGCCAGCGCCGTCGCCGGCGGCTGGTCGGCCTACTTCGTCGGCATCCTGAAATCGGCCGGCATCGAACTGCCTCGTGCCATCACCGCGGTTCCCTATGACGGCGGCATCATCAACCTGCCGGCCGTGCTGATCGTGCTGTTCATCACCTTCATGCTGGTGCGCGGCATCAAGGAAAGCGCCACGGTCAACCGCTGGCTGGTCGGCGTCAAGCTCGCCGCCATCTTCCTGTTCCTGCTCCTCGCCGGACCCAAGGTCGACGTCGCCAACTGGTCGCCGTTCCTGCCCTACGGCATCGCCGGCATCTCCGCCGGTGCGTCGATCATCTTCTTCGCCTACCTCGGCGTCGACTCGCTGGCCACCGCCGCCGAGGAGACCAAGAACCCGCAGCGCGACATGCCGGTCGGCATCATCCTGTCACTGCTGGTCTGCACGGTCCTCTACGTCGCCGTGTCCTGCGTGCTCACCGGCGTCGTGCCCTACACCGAGCTGAACAACGCCGAACCGGTCACCTATGCCCTGCGCAAGCTCGGCTACAACTTCGGCTCGGCCGTCATCGGCACCGGGGCGATCGCCGGCCTGACCACCGTCTGCCTGGTGATGATCTACGCCCAGACGCGCGCCTTCTTCGCCATGTCGCGTGACGGGCTGATCCCCGCCGAGCTCTGCAAGGTCCACCCGAAGTTCGGCACGCCGCACGTCATCACCGTGATCGTCGGCCTCACCGTGGCGGCGATCGCCGGCTTCACGCCCATCGGCCTCGTCGCCGAGATGTGCAACATCGGCACGCTGTTCGCCTTCACGGTGACCACCGCCTGCGTCCTGGTGCTGCGCAAGACCCGCCCCGACATGAAGCGGCCCTTCCGCTGCCCGGCCGTCGGCATCGTGGTGCCGCTGGCCATGCTGTCGAGCCTCTACATCATGTCCGGCCTGCCGGCCGCCACCTGGATCCGCTTCGCGGTCTGGAGCGTGATCGGCCTCGGCATCTACGTGGTCTACGGAGCTCGCAACAGCCGCGTCGGCCTCAGGGCCGCAGGCAAGCTGCCGGCCTGAGGCACGCGCCGTCGGGCCTTGATCCAAACGAGACCCGACGGCTTCCTCCCATCGACTTTCAAGGAGATCCGCGATGACGGAGATCGAACGGCGCCTCGCCGCGCTCAACATCGTCCTGCCCGAAGCAACGCTGCCCGCCGCCAACTACCTGCCCTATGTCGCAAGCGGCAATCTGCTCTACCTTTCCGGCCAGCTGCCGATGAAGGACGGCAAGCTGGCCTGCGTCGGCAAGCTCGGCGACGAGCTCACCATCGAAGCGGGCTATGCCGGGGCGAGGCTGTGCGCCATCAACCTGATGGTCCAGATCAAGGCGGCGATCGGCGATCTCGCCCGGGTGCGGCGCATCGTTCGCCTGGGCGGCTTCGTCAACAGCCTTCCCTCGTTCGTCGACCAGCCCAAGGTGATCAACGGCGCCTCCGACCTGTTCGTCGAGGTGTTCGGCGACGCTGGCCGGCATGCGCGGTCGGCGGTCGCCTGCCCGTCGCTGCCCTTCGGGGCGGGCGTCGAAGTGGACGCCATCGTCGAGGTCGACGGCCACCTCTGAGGCCGACGGCTTCTTGAGGCGATCGGGGATGTCACCCCCTTCAACAGCCAGCTCCGGCTCCCCATATATGAGGAGCCACGTTACGGGGTCCCCAAGCGGATGCCGATGAGGCGTTCGTGAGACATTGGTCCTGGGGGCTCCGCGAGACACGAGGAGTTAGCCATGGACAAGAAATCCCTGATGCCCTTTGGGCGCGGCTCGGCTCCCTCCCGCTCGCACGAGGATCCGTTCCTGTCGCTGCGCCGCGAGATGGACCAGCTTTTCGACAGCTTCACCCGCGGCTGGGGTCTGCCAACGCTTGCCGGAAGCGGCGAGACCTTCCTGAGCCCGCGCGTCGACATCGCCGAGACAGAGGCTGGCCTCGAGATGACGGCCGAACTGCCGGGCATCGATCCCAAGGCGATCGAGCTGGAGCTGGATGACGACGTCCTCACCCTCAAGGCGGAACGCAAGTCCGACCGCGAGGAAAAGGACGACAAGCGCCGCTATCACCTGACCGAACGGTCGACCGGCACCTACATGCGGGCCTTCACCCTGCCGTTCACGCCGGACCGCGACAAGATCACGGCCGACTTCGACAAGGGTGTCCTGAAGGTGATGGTGCCGCGTTCGCCCGATCAGCCAAAGGCGAGCAAGCGGATCGAAATCCATCCATCCGCCTGAGCATCCGGCCGAAAGGCCGGTTCAATGAGCCAGCAACGGAAGGGGCGCTTCGGTGCCCCTTTTCATTTGCCGTCTCATTTCAAGGCGGAGATCACCGCCTTGTCGGGATAGCAGGTCACCGGAAGGCCGTTCTTGGCCTGTCAGCGGCCGATGGCGACACGGGTACGGAAGCCGACGAGGCCATCGGTGGTGCCGACGTCGTGGCCCATGGCTTCGAGGCGCTTCTGCACCGCCCGCACGTCGCTGCGGGTAAAGCCGCCCGCCTTTCCCCAGGCGCCCCGGATCGACTGCGATCCCTCCAGCCGGTCGCCGACCATGCCGATGGTCAGCGCGTAGACGTCGGATTCGTTAGAGGCCTTCAGCACATAGAAGTTGTCCGATACCAGGAAGGCTGGCCCCATGCGCCCGGCCGGCATCAGAAGGTGCCCCACGGGACCGACATCGGCTGCGGCCAGCGGACGGCCGTCGGCGCGCGTCACGCCGGCCTTCGCCCAGGCCGAAAGCGATTGTCCCTGGTCCGGCCCTTCCAGGCTGCAAGGCACCGAGGCCGGCACACGCACCTCGACGCCCCAGGGCACGCCGGCCTTCCAGCCGCGCGACTTGAGGAAATGACCGATGGAGGCGAGCACGTCCTGCACCGAGTTCCAGATGTCGCGCCGCCCGTCGCCGTCGCCATCCACGGCATCGGCCAGAAACTTGGTCGGCATGAACTGCGGCTGCCCCAACGCCCCGGCCCAGGAACTCTTCATGGCTGCCCGCGAGATATGTTCTTCCTCAAGAATGCGCAGCGCCGCCACCAGTTCGGGAAAGAACTCGTCGCGCCGTGAGCCCATGTAGGCCTGCGTCGCCAGCGTGCGAACGGCATCCTTCTCGATTCTGGCGGAGCCGAACGCCGATTCCTTGCCCCACACAGCGAGCACGACGCCGGCCGGCACGCCGGTGGCCCTCGTCACCTTGTCGAGCAGCGCCCGGTTGGCGGCATATCGCTTGCGGGCACCGGCCGCGAGAGCGTCGAGCTTGCCGTCGGCAAGGTAGGTGGCCGGGCTCTGGAACTCGGCCTGGAAGGCGTTGCCGCCGCCGGTCGGCTTGAGGTCGGGCAAGCTGAGATCGGGTTCGAGGCCGGCAACCGCCGCCTCGAAGGTGGCGCGGCTGACGCCGGAAGCCTTGGCCGCCGGCCAGACCTTGGTCTCGAACCAGGTGGAAAAGGCGGCATCGGCCGCCACGGCGCCATGGGAGGCGAGCGCCAGCGCGCTGGCGAGGAAAAGTGCGATTCGCTTCATGAGCGGATGGAATCCCGCCCGCCGCCGTGGGTCAAGGCCGGCGGTCGCGCCCCGGCGAGCCACTTGGCCATCTGCTTTTCGCCGCTCGTCAAGCACCGCCGGCAAAGGGTAATTACGGGGGCCAATGGCGCTTGACAGCCCCCCTCACCCGCCCTTATATCGGCGCACTTTCCGCCGGCCAGCCGGTGGCGTGTGGCAGTGTAGCTCAGTTGGTTAGAGCGACGGACTCATAACCCGTAGGTCGGCGGTTCGATTCCGCCCGCTGCTACCAAATATCCTTAGCTTCGTTTTCAAGAGACCATCTTGTTCGTCCGTTTTCCGTTGGGTCTCGAGCGAAGCGATCTTCCGCGCCTCATCGCTAGAATGTTCAAAGCCGTCGCCATCGTCCCTTAAGGCCGTGGCGCTATGGCTGTTTCACCATGCCTTCCCTCCAACCGGCGCCCAAAGCCGCCGCATCCGTCAAAGCCGCTAAAAAATAATGAGCCAGACAATCGATCGACGTTCCGTCCTGAAAGCCATCGCCGCGTCCACCGCAGTGGGGCTCATCGCCAGAGGCGGCCCCGCCTTCGCCGAAGCCAAGGGTCTCAAGTTCGGCAAGGCGCACGCTTTTTCCTTCGAAACCCTCAAGGCGACCGCCGAGAAGATGGTCGCACAGCCCTATGCCGGGCCGGCCAAGCCCGCACCCGACATCCTCAACAAGATCGACTACGACGCCTGGGGCAAGATCACCTTCGACACCGATCAGGCGTTGTTCGCCAACGGTCCGGGCCGGTTCCCCGTCACCTTCTTCCACCTCGGCATGTACTTCCAGAAGGCGGTCGACATTCACGTGGTCGAGGACGGCAAGGCGCGCGAGATCATCTACGATCAGACCTACTTCAACATGCCGGCCGACTCGGTCGCCCGCCAGTTGCCGGCCGGTGCCGGCTTTGCCGGATTCCGTCTGCAGGAGCCGCGCGGCGGCGACCTCGAATGGCGCAAGAACGACTGGGTGGCCTTCCTCGGCGCCTCCTACTTCCGGGCCATCGGCGAACTGCATCAGTACGGCCTGTCGGCGCGCGGGCTGTCGGTCGACACGGCCGTTGCCGGACGCTCCGAGGAGTTTCCCGACTTCACCAAGGTCTACATCGAGACGCCTAGGGACGGCAGCGACAGCGTGACCGTCTACGCCCTGCTCGAGGGGCCATCGGTGGTCGGCGCCTATCGCTTTGTCATGACCCGCACCAAGGGCGTGATCATGGATATCGACCAGGCGCTGTTCCTGCGCCGCGACGTCGAACGCTTCGGCATCGCGCCGCTGACCTCGATGTACTGGTTCTCCGAGACCGAGAAGCCGACGGCCATCGACTGGCGGCCGGAAATCCACGATTCGGACGGCCTTGCCATGTGGACCGGCTGGGGCGAACACCTCTGGCGGCCGCTCAACAACCCGCCTCACATCGTCGCGTCCACCTTCTCCGACGAGAACATCAAGGGCTACGGCCTGCTGCAGCGCGACCGCATGTTCGACCACTATGAAGACGGCGTCTGCTACGAGAAGCGGCCGAGCCTCTGGGTCGAGCCGAAAGGCGACTGGGGCAAGGGCGCCGTCCACCTGATCGAGCTCTCCACCGACGACGAGATCCACGACAACATCGTCGCCACCTGGGTTCCGGCCGAGCCGGCCAAGGCGGGCACGAAGTGCGAGCTCTCCTACCGCCTCTACTGGCAGGCCGACGAACCCCACCCGACCGATCTCGCCCGCTGCGTCGCCACCCGGCTCAGCAATGGCGGCCAGCCCGGACAGCCACGCCCCAAGGGGGTGCGCAAGTTCCTGGTCGAGTTCCTGGGCGGACCACTCGTCAACGTGCCCTACGGGGTCAAGCCCGAGATGGTGCTTGCCGCCTCGCGCGGCCGTTTCACCGACTACCGGATGATGGAAGCGGTGCCGGACAACGTGCCGGGACACTGGCGCGCCCAGTTCGATCTGGCCGACGTCGAGGGCACCGACCCGGTGGAGATGAAGCTGCAGCTGAAGCTCGACGGCAAGATCGTCAGCGAGACCTGGATGTTCCAGTACCACCCGTTCTGATGGGCGGGCCGTCCTGATGCCATCTATCCGTTTGTCACACGGACTGCTTATGACAGTATCGATGCGACAGGGAGGACAAGATGCGCCATCAGGACGGCAGCGCCGGCGATGCCGATTACGGACGGATCGGACAATCCTACAGCACCTATCGCCAGCCCGATCCGCGCATCGCCGCCATGATCGCCGACGCGCTGGGGCCTGCGAGAACCGTGCTCAACGTCGGTGCCGGCGCCGGGTCCTACGAGCCCGAGGATCGTGAGGTCACGCCCATCGAGCCCTCCGCCTCGATGCGGTCACAACGCCCTGCCCACCTTGCACCCGCCATCGACGCCACGGCCGAGCACCTGCCGTTTGCCGACGACAGTTTCGACGCGGCCATGGCGAGCTTCACCATCCACCAGTGGACGGATCTCGAGGCCGGCCTCCGGGAAGTGCGCCGGGTGACGCGCGGCCCGGTCGTGATCCTCACCTGCGACCCCAACGAAGTCGAAGCCTTCTGGCTTGGCGATTATGCCCCCAAGGTGCTGTCCACCGAAGCCCGCCGCTATCCCTCGTTCGAAAGGGTCGCCGACGGCCTGGATACTCCGGTCGAGCGCATTGCCGTCCCCATCCCCTTCGACTGCCGCGACGGCTTCAACGAAGCCTATTACGGCCGGCCGGAAAGGCTGCTGGAGCCGGCAGCGCGCCTGTCCTGCTCGGCGTGGAGCTTCATCACCGCCGACGAGGCCGAAGCCGCCGTCGCCCATCTCGCCGCCGACCTCAAGTCCGGCACCTGGGACCAGAAGTACGGTGCCCTGCGCCGCGAGCCGACCTATCGCGGCTCGCTTTATCTGCTGGTGTCGCCCGGCAAGTCTGCCTGAGCCGGTCGAAACCGACTACGCCCTCGCCGGCTCCAGCGCGTAGAGGCTGACATCGATGCGGCCGGTGCGGAAGCCAGCCTCGCAGTAGGCGAGGTAGTAGGACCAGAGGCGTTTGAAGGCCGTGGAGTAGCCGAGTTCGGTTATCCTCGGCCAGGCCGCCTCGAAGCGCTGCCGCCAGTCGGCGAGCGTCCTTGCGTAGGACAGGCCGAAGTCGAGGCGATCGGTGATGGCGAGGCCGGCGTCCTTCGCCACCGAGGCGAACAGCGCCTTGCTCGGTAGCATGCCGCCGGGAAACACCAGCGTCTGGATCATGTCGGGATGGCTGCGATAGTGCTCGAAGCGCTCGTCGGCGATGGTGATCACCTGCAGCACCGCCCGGCCGCCCGGCTTCAACGCCTGCCGGAGCTTGTCGAAATAGCCCCGCCAATAGGCCTCGCCCACCGCTTCGAACATCTCGATCGACACGATGCGGTCGTATTGGCCTTCAACGTCGCGATAATCGCGAAGCTCCAGCGCCACGCTCCCCTCGAGGCCGCGCCGGCGCATTTTCTCCTGTCCGATCGCCAACTGGGCCGGCGACACCGTGATCCCGTCCACCCACCTCGCGCCGGCGCCGGCAAGATAGGCGGCGAGCCCGCCCCAACCGCAGCCGATCTCCAGCACCGACTGACGGCCGTCGAGATGCAACAGGCTGGCAATCCGCCCGAACTTGCGCTTCTGCGCCGCCTCGAGATCGTCGCCCTCCTCATAGAGGGCCGAGGAATAGATCATCTCCTTGTCGAGCCACTCGGCGAAGAAGTCGTTGCCGAGATCATAGTGGGCCATGATGTTGCGCCGGCTGCCGGCCCTGGAGTTGCGTCGCGCCAGCATCAGCAGGCGCCGCGCCAGCCTGACCGGCAGCGAGGCCTCGCCAATGCGGGTCAGCTTGTCGAGGTTCTCCGAGCAGAGGGTCAGGAAGGCAACGAGATCGGGCGTATCCCAGTCGCCGTCGACGTAAGCCTCCGCAAAGCCGACGTCGCCGCCGCTCAGCAGGCGCGCCAACGCCCGCCAGCGCAGGATGCGCAACTCGCCGACCGCGCCGGGCAGATGGCCCTTGGCGGCAAGGCGCGTTCCATCCGGCAACGTGACGGACAGGTGGCCGTGATCGATGTGGCCGAGCATGCGTTCCACCAGGGCGACACGCAGCCGGGGCGGCAGCGTCAGGCCGACGATCGAGGGGACGAGCATGGACAACGTCATCCGGAAGACCTTTCCGTTGGATTGAAACCCTTGGGGCCGCCGCCGGGGCGAGTGTGGAAGGGGACTCGCTTCAGCCAGAGCTTCAGCGCCTCCCAGTGGATGCCGGCCACCACCTTCAGCGTCATCATCGGGAAGCGGACGAGCAGGCGGACGATGGTGCGATCGCAAGCCGTCTCGCGCTTCAGCGACATCGAGGCGGTCAGCATCAGGCCGTCGCGGTCGTGATCCTCGATGGCGATGGTGAAGCGCTCGGCCGGCGGCCTGACGTGGAAGCGATAGCGCATCTCCATCGGCAGGAAGGGCGAGACGTAGAAGCCCTTTTCCGCCGCCTGGTGGATGGTGCCGGCTGCATCGAGGTCGACGTCGGCGGTGTAGTGATGCATGCCGCCAAAGGTGTTGCGCACCTCGTAGACGATCGATGCGAGCCGCCCGTCGGCGTTGCGGCAGAAGTAGACGCTGAGCGGATTGAAGACGAAGCCGAACAGGCGCGGCATGGCGATCAGGCTGAGGCTCGCTCCGTCCCAGGCAAGGCCACGCTCGCGGCAAAGACGCCGGATGCGCTCGCCGAGCCGCCCCTCGCCGTCCGGCCCGTGATCGGCCTCGTGAAACGACAGAGCATTCCAGCGGTTGACCGACATGAGACGGCTTGCCCGGTCCGCGTCGCCCAGCCTGTCGAGATCGACGCTCAGCATGTAGACGCCGTATTTGAGGCTATGGGCGGCCGGCCGAAGGCGACGGTGCAACACGTCGCCGATATAGAGCGCCGGCGTCATTGCGCCGCCTCGCCCCAGAGGCCGGGGCCGAGATGGATGCGGCTGGACTCGTTCTCGACCACCCAGGGGCGGCGCATCCTTCCCATCGCCTCGGCGGCGGCGAGGCCCGCCTGCAGGCCGTCCTCGTGGAAACCCGCTCCGAAATAGGCGCCGGCGAACCAGACGTTGCCGACACCTTGCAGCGTCCAGAGCTGTCGCTGCGCGTCGATGGCCGGCTGATCGAACAGCGGGTGCTCGTAGACGAAGTGGCTGTAGATCCTGTCGAGGCGCAGCTCGACAAGCGGATTGAGCGTCACGAACAACGGTACCGAGGGGTCGAGATGCTGCAGGCGATTCATCCAGTAGGTGACCGACGGACCGGACGCGCGGTCGCTGGTGGCGAGATAGTTCCACGCCGACCAGGCCGACCGCCGCCTGGGCATCAGGCGCTCGTCGCCATGCAGGACCGTGTGGTTGCGGCTGTAGCGGAACGCGCCGAGGATGCGCTGTTCGGCCTCGGTCGGGACCTTGAGAACGCCGAGCGCCTGATCGGCATGGCAGGCGATCAGCACCTTGTCGAAGCGGCGCTGGTTGAGCCCGTCCTCGAGGACGACACCCGCCGCCGAGCGCTCGACGACCTTGACGTCGCGGCCGATCATCACCCGCCCGGCAAGCGGTTCGCTGAGGCGCGCCACATAGGAGCGGCTGCCACCCTTCACCGTCCGCCATTGCGGCCGGCCGGTCAGCTTCAGCAGGCCATGGTTGTCGCAGAAACGGATGAAGGCCTCGGCGGGATAGGCTCCGACGTCGGCGGCCGGCGTCGACCAGATGGCCGCCGCCATCGGATAGAGATGATCCTCGCGAAAGGCCCGGCCATAGCCGTTGGCATCGAGATAGGCGGCCAGCGTCACGCCGTCGAGCCGGCCGAGATCGCGCGGAGCCCGGCGGTAGAACCGCAGGAGATCGGCCATCATGGCATAGAAGCGCGGACGGACGATGTTGGCCGGCTGGGCCAGGAGGCCGCCGAGGCCGGAGCCGGAATACTCGAGACGGCCGCCGTCGATCGAGACGGCGAACGACATGTCGGTCGCCTCGGTTTCGACGCCGATGTGGTGGAACAGCGCCGTCAGGTTGGGATAGGTCACCTCGTTGTAGACGATGAAGCCGGTGTCAACCGGAATGGAGGAGGCATCGGTCGGCGCCAGCACGGTGTTGCTGTGGCCGCCGATCCGCCGGTCGATCTCGTAGAGCGTCACGTCGTGGCGGCTCGACAGCAGCCATGCAGCCGACAGGCCGGAAATGCCCGATCCAACCACCGCGATCTCCAGGCGCTTGTTGGCTCTTGCCGGCTCGACCATGTGAACTCCCGCTCGTCCCTGAATTTGCTGTACGTTCCCTTTTACGACGGGCACCTTGTGAAGGATCACCGGGCCGACGACGAATTTAGTCGTAGCGTTTCGGCAGACGGGTGATCCGCCGCGAGGGCCGGCGCGTAGAAGAGGCATGACACGTGGACGGGCGAACTCTCTATCGATCAGGGCCGCTTCAGGGGCGGCGGGCAGCGCCATGAGGCCGGCCGACACGGCGGCGCCGCTCGATGGCGACGATGCCGCGCGCCTCGTCGCCGCCATCGCCCGTTCCGGCGATCGCCAGGCCTTTGCCCGGCTGTTCGCCTTCTATGCGCCGCGCCTCAAGACCTATCTGTCCCGGCAGGGCTTCGGAGCCGGCGACTGCGACGACCTGATCCAGGACACCATGCTCGCCGTCTGGCGCAAGGCCGGGCAGTTCGACGCCGAGGCCGGCGCCGTCTCCACCTGGATTTTCACCATCTGCCGCAACCTCGGCATCGACCGGCGCCGCCGGGTCGCCCGCCGCCTCAAGGACGACGATCTGCCGCCCGTGAGCGACATCGACCCCAGCCCGTCGGCCGAGGTCGACATCATCAGCCGCGAGGACGAGACGCGCGTGCGCCGCGCGCTCGACCAGCTTCCGAGCGAACAGGCGGAAGTGATCGCCCTCTCCTTCTTCTCCCAATCGCCGCAGACCGAAATCGCGAGAGTCCTCGGCATACCGCTCGGCACCGTCAAGTCGCGCGTCCGCCTCGCCATGAACCGCCTGCGTCAGCTGCTCGACGAGCCATCATGACCGCCGCCCGCCACCCAAGCCCCGAACTGCTGGCCCGCTATGTGGCCGGATCGCTGTCGCCCGCCGCCGCGCTGGTCATGGAAAGCCATCTCTCGCTCTGCGACGATTGCGCCTCCGACGAGCGCGACACCCTGGCGCTCGGCGGCCTGCTTCTCGAGCGCCTGTCGCCCTCAGAGCTCGACGCCCGGCTGTTCGAACGGACGCTCGCCCGCCTCGACGAAAGGCGACCGACGCCACCGGCCCGCCCGCAGCGCCGAACCGCCCGTGACCTCGGCATCGCGCTACCCGCGCCGATCGCCGAGCGCGCCACATCGGGCTGGCGCTGGATGGGACCGGGCATGGCCTTTGCCCGCCTCGACGTGCCGGAAGATCGCCGTACCAATCTCGTTCTGCTGAAAATCGCCGCAGGCAGGCACATGCCGACCCACGGCCATTCCGGCGACGAGCTGACGCTGGTGCTTCAGGGGGCTTTCGAGGACGAACACGGCCGCTGCTCGACCGGCGACCTCGCCGAAGAAGACTGCGATACGCACCATACGCCTGTCGTCACCGGCGAGGAGACCTGCATCTGCCTTGCCTCGATCGAGGGGCGCCTGAGGCCGCAGGGCCTGATCGGCCGCCTCGTCAGCCCGTTGATAGGATTGTAGCCCCATGCTGCTCGGCGCCGCCCTCTCGCTCGCGATCATGATGGCGGCCATGGGCGCGGCGTCGATCATCGCCGAAAAGACCCGCCGCTCCGGCTTCATCGACGGCATCTGGGCGCTGGCGACCGGTGCCGCCACACTGGCGCAGATCCTTCTTCTCGCCGCTCCGATCGAGCGGCCAATCCTAATATCGCTACTCATGGCGGTCTGGGCGGTCCGCCTCGGCCGTCACCTCGTCGGTCGCACGCTGGGCAGCGGCACCGACGATCCGCGCTATGCCGCCCTGCGCCGCGAATGGGGAGCTGCGGCGCCACGCCGGCTTTTCGTCTTCCTGCAAATGCAGGCGATCGCCGGCTGGCTGCTCGCCCTGGCGGCTAGCGCCGCCGCTTCGCGCGTCGGCCCGCTCGGCTGGCAAGACGCCGTCGGCTGCGCCATTGTCCTGGTTGCGCTCATGGGGGAGTGGCACGCCGACCGTTCGCTCGCCGCTTTCCGGCGCGACCGTCCGGGCGAGGTTTGCGACCGGGGACCCTGGGGCTGGTCGCGCCATCCGAATTACTTCTTCGAGTGGCTGTTCTGGGTCGGCATCGCGGTGATCGGGATCGGCGGCCTCGATTGGCGGACAGGTCTCGCCCTGATCGCGCCGATCTCCATCTACTTGCTGCTCGTCCACGTCTCGGGCATTCCGCCGCTCGAACGCCACATGCTGGAAAGCCGGGGCGAAGCGTTCCGCGCCTATCAGCGCCGCGTCCCGGCCTTCTTCCCGCGTCCGCCGAAGACGGATCAGGCCGACATCCAGCGCGACAGCACCAGGTAGCTGATGGTCGCCGCAAGGCCGCTCGCAAGGGTGCCCCAGGCGAGATCGACGGCGGTGATCACCGCCGGCCAGGCGCGAATGGTGGCCTGATTGGTCAGGTCGTAGGTGGCGTAGGCGACGAAGCCCAGCGCGGCGCCGGCAACCAACGCCGTCGACCACTTGCCGGAGACAAGCGCCGGATGGATGGCGAAATAGGCGAGGCCTGCGGCGTAGATCAGGTAGAAGGCCACCGCCGGCAGTGGCTGGAAGGGATCGGCCACCAACTCTCCCATTGCCGGCTTGTAGAGGCGCGGCACCATGGTGCCGAGCCAGATGGCGTCGAGGGCGAGAAAGCTGGTGAGTCCGGCCGCGTAGATGGCGATGGCATTGGGCATGACGACCTCCGTTGTCCCTGCTCAATACGCTCGGGGGCGTCATTCAGATCACCATTGGCAGATCACCATGGGCGTGCTTTTGGAGCCTGACCGAAACTCACCGGCAAGATCTAGCGCAGGCCACCGCCCGGCTCCGCCTGCTTGCGATGGCCGCGTGCCAGCGATTCCGGCGACATGAAGCTCGCCATGGCCGTCTGCAGCTTGTTGCTCCAGCCGGTGACGATGTCGGCATCGCCACTCAACATCGCCCGATAGCCAGCCTGGGCCACCTCGCCGGCGTCATCCTTCTCGGCCTGGCCCATGCGGGTGTCGACGAGGTCGGCGCGTTCGAAGAACTCGGTCTCGGTCGGTCCGGGCATCAGCACCGTCACGCTCACGTCGGTGTCGATCAGCTCCTCGCGCAGCGCGTAGGCGAAGCTGTCGATGAACGCCTTGGTGCCGTTGTAGACCGCCTGGAAGGCGCCGGGGATGTAGCCGGCGATCGAGCCGGTGAGCAGGATGCGGCCGAACTGCTGGTCGCGCATCTGCCGGCCGATACGGTGCACGAGATCGAGCGTGCCCATGATGTTGGTGTCGACCACCCTGCGAATGTCGTCGAAGGATTGGTCGAGAAAGGCGTGTCCGAGCCCTCTGCCGGCATTGGCCATCAGGAGCTCCACCGGTCGGCCATCGGACGCGATGACGTCGACCAGCCGTGCGATGCCTTCGGGCGTCGAAAGGTCGGCCTCGACGGCGCGGATGGACACGCCGTGCTCGCCGAGTTGCTCGGCAGCATCGTGAATGGCCGGCTCGTCGGCGGCGATGACGAGATCATAGCCTTCGGCGGCGGCACAGCGGGCAAGCTCCAAGCCGATACCGGTCGAGGCACCGGTCACGACGGCAATGCCGCGGTCGGGATACATCTGGCCCATGGGTTTTCTCCTCGGGTTGTCTCGCGGCCGGCCAAGCCGGTCGCAGCGGAAGAAAACCCGTGATCGACCGCGATGTTCCCGCCGGCTTCGCCGGGTCGCTCGTATCTTTTTGGGGGGAACATTCCGCCGGATGGCCAGTTGTCTTGGCGTGGTCGGCTTCGCCGGCCGAGCCCCGGATATTCAGGATTCCCAGGAGGCCGTCATGAACGACAACATCAAGGACAGCGAGCACCGCGAACAGGATCCGGTCGAAGGCTCGCGCGAGATCGTCGATCGCGAGCTGGAACGCCAGGACAACAAGGCGGGGCGGCGGGCCGCCGCCGGCAAGCCGGTCGCCCCCAACCCCACGCCGCTCGACGAACGCCCCGAGATCAACCAGAAGAAATGACCGGCCGGACTGCCTGTGTGCGGCATGAAACGGAGTGAACGGCTCGGATTGCCTCAGTCCGGGCCGGTTGCGTTTGCACCCACCGCCGCCACGGCGTCGAGCTCGATATCGTCGAGAAGGGTCTTGAGCCCGTTAAAACGCGACGAAACCTTGGTGGCACGGCCGAGCAGTTGCCGCACCGTCATCAGCGAAAAGGCCAGGATGTAACGGTCCTTCTCGCTCATCCGGACGTGCTCGCGAGAAAAATCGGCAAGCGCCCCGATTTCCGGAGACTGCAGCGAATCCGCTTCGAACAACTTCGTCCGGTTGATCAGGATGCTGGGGCGCACCACTTCGGTCTGCTCGACCGTCAGGTGGAGCTTGTAACGGTATTTCTGTTCTTCCAAAGACTTGGGCCGCCCCATCAATGCGCTCCACTGGTGTCGATCGGGCCTTTCGGCTTGGGGGCAATCCAGGGGAGAAAGGCCGCCAGGACGAAGACGATGGTGATCACCGCGAACATGTTGAGCGTGGCCAGCAGCACGCTCTGCTGCTCGACGATCCGGGTGAGACTGGCCACGGCGACGTTCTGAGGTGTGCCCGACGCCACCATGTCGCCGATGAGCCTGTCGCCATTCTGCATGGCGCTGACCAGTTCGGTCTGGTTGAAGCGGGCGGCATTGGCCCACCCCGTCTGGACGAGCGAGGTGGCAAAGGCGCCAGCCAGCGTTCGCATGAAGTTGGAGAGACCGGCGGCGTTGGCCTGCTCCTCGGGGCTGACGCTGGCGATGGCAAGGCCGGTCACCGGCACGAAGAACATCACCATGAACGGTCCGGTCAGCAGGGTCGGCCATGCCATCTGCAGGAAGGTGGCGTCGGAGTTGAAGCTCATGCGCCAGGCGGTCATGGCGCCGAGGCCGAGAATGCCGACCGACAGAATGGCACGCGGATCGAGTTTCTCCGTTGCCGCGCCGACGATCGGCGCCGAGAAGATGGCGAGCACGCCCATGATGCCCGTCGCATATCCGGCCCAGGTGGCCGTGTAGCCCATGTTCTGTTGCAGCCACAGCGGCAGGATGACGACGGACGCGAAGAAGGCTGCGAACCCGCCGGCAAAGGTCACCGCCGCCGCGGTGAAGCCGCGATAGCGGAAGATCCTGAGATCGACGATCGGTTCCGCCTCGGTCAGTTCGTAGATCACGAAGGCCAGGAAGCCGATGACCGCGACGACGGCAAGGATCTGGATCTCTTCGGAGGCGAACCAATCCTGATTGCGCCCCTCGTCGAGCATGATCTGCAAGGCGCCGATCCACAGCACCAGCAAGGCGAGACCGATCTTGTCGATGCGGGCCGGACCGGTCGGGTCGGGCTGTCCCATGGTGGTGAACACCACGATGGCGCCACCGACGAGGGCCAGCGGGATCTTGATGAAGAAGATCCAGTTCCAGCCGATGCCGTCGCAGATGATGCCGCCGAGGATTGGCCCGACGATCGGCCCGATCAGCGTGGTCATCGCCCAGATCACCGAGGCGGCCGTCGCCTGCTTGGGTGGAAAGATCCGGACCAGCAGCATCTGCGACATCGGCATGATCGGCCCGCCGACCAGCCCGAGCAGCACGCGGCCGACGATCAGCATGCCGATCGACTGCGACAGGCCGCAAAGCAGCGATATGGCGGCAAAGCCGAAGTAGCAGACGATGAATGTGCGAAGCGCCCCGAAGCGCCGGCTGAGCCAGCCGGTGAGCGGCACGGTGATCGCCTCGGCCACCGCGTAGGAGGTGATGACCCACGAACCTTGCGAGGTGGATACGCCTAGCGAGCCGGCAATCGTCGGCACCGAGACGTTGGCGATCGTGCTGTCGAGGACGACCAGAAAGTTGCCGGTGGCGATGGCCAGGGCCGCGACCATCAGGCGGGCGCCGGTCAAAGGCGTGGCGTTGTCGAGCGCTGGCGCGGTCATCGTGTCACCTCGGGCAGCTTCCTGCTTCGGATAGGGGAACGGGGCCGGATTACTCGGCGACCGAGATGTCGGCGGTCATGGAGAGGCCAACCTGCAGCGGGTGCGCCTTGAGCTCGGCCGGATCGAGGGCGATACGCACCGGCAGACGCTGCACCACCTTGATCCAGTTGCCCGTGGCGTTCTGGGCCGGAACCAGCGAGAAGGCCGCGCCGGTGCCGCCGGAGAAGCCGATCACCTTGCCGGTGAACGGCACGCTGCTGCCATAGAGATCGGAGACGAGCTTCACCGTCTGGCCAGCCTTGACGTGGGCGAGCTGCACTTCCTTGTAGTTGGCGTCGACATAGGCCTCCTGCAGCGGCACGACCACCATCAAGGTCATGCCGGGCTGGACGCGCTGACCGACCTGCACCTGACGGCGCGAGATGACGCCATCGACCGGCGCCCGCATGACGGTACGGTCGAGGTTGACCTGCGCCTGGTCGCGCGCCGACTTGGCGGCGAGCACTTCCGGATTGTCGTCGATGCCGGCGCCGACGATCATCGCCGCGTTGGCCTCCTTGGCAGCCGCGACGGCATCGCGGGCGGCCACGGCACCGGCGGCACCGGCCTGGGCCGAGGCGAGGCTGGCCTCGGCATTCCTCAGCGCGGTTTCGACGGCGGTCACCTCGTCGCCCGACACCGAGCCCTTGCCGGCCAGCGTCTTGCGGCGATCAAGATCGATCTTGGCCTTATCAAAATTGGCCTGCGCCGATGAAAGCTGAGCCGCAGCCTGGGCCTGGTCGGCCTCGCGGCCGGCCAACTGGGCAACGAACCCCTTGTCGTTGGCAATGAGGGCGGTCACGCGCCGGATGGAGCTCTGGTAGTTGGCCTCGGTAAGCGCCAGGGCCAGCTTGGCATCGGTGTCATCGAGGCGTACCAGCACGTCGCCCTTCTTCACCATCTCGGTATCGCTGACCAGCACGCCGGTGACCGGCGCCGCCACCAGCGGCGTGATCTGCGCGACGTCGGCGCCGACATAGGCGTTGTCGGTGATGGCATGCTTGGAGGCGTAGAGCGTGTCATAGGCGTAGTAGCCGCCACCGCAGGCGGCCACGGCGATGATGAGCCCCAGGAACAACGGACCGCGCTTCTTGGGATTGACGGCGGCCTTGGCGGCCGGGGTGACGTGATCGGCCTCAGCGTCGATCTTGCTCATGTCATTCACGACTGCTTCTCCGTGCTGCGGAACCCGCCGCCAAGGGCGCGGACCATTGCGATGTCGAGGGTAAAGGCGCGAGCCTGCAGGGTGGCGGCGGCCCGGCGGACGGTGATGAGGGAATCTTCGGCCGTCAGCACTTCGAGATAGGTGGCAAGACCGCCGTTGTAGCGATCGCTGACGACGCGCCACGCCTTCTCCGCCGCAGCGGCCGACCGCTGGGTTTCCGCGAGCTGGCGCGCCAGTTCACGCTTGCTCACCACCGCGTCGGCCACCTGATGCAGCGCCTCGGTCAGCGTCTGGTCGTAGGTGGCGACGGCGATTTCATATTGCGACACGGCCGAACGCTCGCCGGCCCTGAGGCGCCCGCCGTCGAAGATCGGCAGCGAGATGGCCGGACCAACCGAACCGAGCGTCGAACCGGTGTCGGTCAGCATGTTGAGGCCGAGGGCCTGCTTGCCGATCATCGCCGCCAGATTGACGTTGGGATAATAGGCGGCCTTGGCGGCATCGATATCCTTGGACGCGGCCTCGGCCGTATAGCGAGCGGCCAGGATGTCGGGGCGACGGCCCAGGAACTCGATCGGCAGGCTCTGGGGAACCCCCGTGAAACGCCCACCCCTGACTTTCGGGCGCACGATGGCAAGACCGCGATCCGGCCCCGCACCGATCAGCGCGGCCAACTGGTTCTTGGCAAGGCCGATCCCCTCGTCGATTTCGGCGAGTTGCGCCTCGGCGGCCGCCGAGGCCGAGCGCGACCGCTCGAGGGCGCCCTCGTTCTCCAGGCCCTTGCCGTAGCGGTCGCTCATCAGGTCCAGCGTCTGCTTGCGCACGCTGATGGCGCTGACGGCGCTGTCGCGGTTGGCATAGAGCGAGGCAAGGCGCCCGTAGGCGTCGGCGATGCCGGTCGACAGGGCGAGACGGGTGGCGGCGGCTTCCGCTTCGGCCGCGGCGGCCTTGCCCTTGGCGGCGGCGAGCGCGGCGCGGTTCTTGCCCCAGAAGTCGATTTCCCAGTTCAGCGACAGCGAGGTGATACCGGCATCCTTCCAGCCCTTGGGCACGAAGTCCTTGCCGATCAGATAGTTGTAGGACTGCTTCTCGCTGTCGGCTTTGGCGGAAGCGCCGACGGTAGGCAACAGCGCCGCCTGCGAGGCACCGACGCCGGCATAGGCGAGCGTCACGCGCGCCGCGGCGATCCGCATGTCCGAGGCCCCATTGAGGCCCTCGGTAATCAGCGTTGCCAGTTGCGGGTCGCCATAGGCCTGCCACCAGTTTTCCGCCGGCCAGGCCGCATTCGCCGCGGGAGCGAGGCTTTTGTCGGACGCGTAATCCGACATCGGCTTCGTCGAGGAGATGGCCGCGTTCTCCGGCAGCATGGCGCACCCGCCATAAAGCGCTGATATGAAGAGAAGAATGCCGGTGGAATAGCCCTTTGGTCCCAGCCTCGATTGCATGCGGCACCTATATAACCGTACAGTACGGTTTAGTTATAAAAGCCACTTGCGGGCGTCAAGTGGGAAACCTACGTTGTCGATCACAAGTGGGAGACCGGTATGCGATCGAAGACCGATGAGAAGCGAAACGCCATCATCGCGGCTGCGACGGAAGTATTCGAGGAGGTGGGCTACCAGCGTGCCAGCATGGCGATGATCGCTGCGCGGCTCGGCGGTTCGAAGGCAACGCTCTACGGCTATTTCCATTCCAAGGAACAGTTGTTCGCCACGGCGGTCACTTCGGCCCTCGAGGAAACCGGCGAGGAACTCTTGGCCTCCCTCGCTGCCGAAGGGGACATCGCATCGATTCTCACCCACTATGGCCAGCTTTACCTCGACCTCGTCACGCGTCCGGAAATCCTGGCCATCCAGCGGACCGTCCTCAGCGAAGGCCAAGGCACCACACTGGGCAAGGAGGTCTATGACCTCGGCCCCCAGCGCGGCATCGATGGCGTCACCGAGTTCCTGAGGCGGCGGGCCGCCGCCGGCGAAATCGAGCTTGCCTCGCCGGAAGTCGGCGCCCTGCATTTCAAGGGCCTGCTGGAAGCCGGCGTCACCGAACCCCGCCTCTATGGATTGGCCAACGTGCGGAACAAGAGCGAAGCGGTCGAAACCGCCGTCGCGGCGTTCATGAAGATCTACGGCAAGCGATAGCCAACGAACGCCGTTTGCCTACTTACCGTCGAATGACTACATCAGCGGCTGTTCGCCTTCTTTGGCAGCCGGAGACACCATGACCGCAACCGACGCGCCACGACGCGGCATTCCCATGGGATCGATCGACGAGGACAGCATTCACGCGCTGGTCCACGGCTTCTACGGCAAGGTGATGGCCGATCCCGATCTCGTCGCCATCTTCGGCCGCGAGATACAGAAGGACGAGTGGCCCGCCCACCTCGACAAGATGTGCGCCTTCTGGTCGTCGGTGCTGTTGCGTTCCGGCCGCTACGAGGGCCGGCCGATGCGGCCGCATCTCCAGATCCGCGACATCGAGGACAAGCACTTCCAGCGCTGGCTGACCCTTTTTGCCGAAACGGCCTGTCAGGTGTTCGATGAGCGCGACGCCAACGGCGTCATCGCAACCGCCGAGCGCATCGGCCATAACTTCCGCCTCGCCCGCGCCCAGAATCGCGGCCTCGACAGTACGCGCATGGAAGTGATCCGCGCTGAACAACCGGCCAGCTGAGAACGGTCCCGGCTCTCCATCGTCGGCCAAACACCGGTCAATTCTTGAACTCATGCGTTTTTGCCACAGGCGGAGCGTAATCACGCGCCCGTCATTGAACCATATTGCCCGCCACAAAAAGACCAAAATCAAAACACGCAAGTTTCAAATGTCTGTAAGCCAGCTGTAAGCTTCGACTTCTAGCCTGAAAACATCGGAAACAGGCAAGAAGACGACGATGAGCGAAACAGAGATCTTAGATCAATACGACACGTCGTGGCCATCAGCCGCAGATTTCATGCGGAATGTCTATCGCGACAGCTACGGCGCCGAGCTGACAACCTTACCAAAACGCATTCTCGCAAGGTTCGACAGACAGGGCACCGTGCTTTGCGCGGCCGGCCTCAGGTCGGAAGCCGATGGCTTCTTCTCAGAATACTATCTCGATCAGCCCATCGAAGCGGCACTCGCCGATCTCGTCGGCCATCCCGTGGCCAGGGCCGCCATCTGCGAGGTCACGACGCTGGTCAGCCGAGCCCGGCATGAAACCTCGGAGTTCGTCGACGACATCGTCCGTCTGGCCGCCGAGCTCGGCTTTCGCTGGTCCTTCTTCACGCTGACGCGCCGTCTGGCGCTGATGGTCCGCCACAAGGGGCTGTCACCCTTCGACCTGGCGGCCGCCACCGCCGACCGCGTTCCGCAGCCGGAAAAATGGGGCCGCTACTATCAGACCTCGCCCCGCGTCTTCGCGGTGTCGGGCGGCACCCTGCCCCGAACTGTCCTCCCCTCCGATATCCGGGTTCAACATGCATACTGTTCTTGAGGCGCTTCTCGCCACCACCGGCGAGGCGGCCGACCGGCCAGCCTTCGCCGATGCCGAACTCGCGTTGTCGCGCCGGCAGTTCGCCAACGCCGCCGTCAACCTCGCCCATCAGCTCGAAAACATGCCCGATGTCATCGGCATCCTGATGCCAAACGGCGTGCGCTGGGGGGTGGCCGCCGTCGCCACCGCCATGGCGGGCAAGGTTCTGGTGCCGCTGCCGACCTTCTTCACCAGGGAGCAGATCGCCCACGTGGTGGCCGATGCCGGCATCGGCCTCATCCTGACAGACGCCGCTCCACCGCAGGGCAGCCCGAACGCAACCCCGCCAATGCTCCTGGTGACCATCGACGACCTGCAGCCAGCCGACGTCCGCCTGCGCCCCGGCTTCAGCGTCGTCACCTACACCTCGGGCAGCACCGGAACACCTAAAGGCGTACGCCTCGGCAGCCGCCAGATCGGCTGGTCGGCCCGGGCGCTGGCCAAGGCGAGCGGCGCCACCTCCGGGGATCGCCACCTGTCGCTGCTGCCTCTCTCCCTCCTCCTCGAGATGATCTCGGCCATCTTCGTGCCGCTGGTCGTCGAGGGCGCCACCTTCTTCGATCGGGACATGGCCGAGGCGGTCGGTCGCGGCAGGGCTGGTTCCCTCGCGGCTGCCTTCGAGAGGCACCACCCCACCACCGCCGTTCTGGTGCCGCAGCTCCTGAAGGTCTGGGCAGCCGAACTGGCGGCAACCAGCCAAAGGGCACCCTCCTCGCTCCGCTTCGTCGCCGTCGGTGGCGCGCCCGTGCCGCTCGCGGTCGCCGAAACGGCGATCAGGCTGGGGATCCCCGTTTATGAGGGCTATGGCCTCTCGGAATGCTGCTCGGTCGTGGCGCTCAACAGGCCGGAACAGCGGGTACCCGGCACGGTGGGCCAGCCGCTCGACGACCTCAGCGTGACGCTCGACGACGGCGAGATCGTCGTCGCCGGCCCGTCGGTCACCAATGGCTATCTTGGCCGGCCGGATCACCAGGGCGCCTGGCGCACCGGCGACCTCGGCCAGTTCGACGCCGACGGCAACCTCACCATCCTCGGCCGAAAGGACAACCTGATCGTCACCAGCTACGGCCGCAACGTCAGCCCCGAGTGGGTGGAGACGATCCTCCTCAACGATCAGCGGCTGATGCTCGCCTGTCTTTCGGGCGGAGCCGAAGCCCCCCTCACCGCCCTGCTGATCCCGGCCCCCTACGCAGAAAAGGCGGTCCTCGACATTTCCAACGAGGAGCTCACCGAACAGGTGGCGCGCCTCACCGCCAGCCTGCCCGTCTACGCCCGACCGGAGCGCGTCGTCGCCCTATCTCTGATCGGCACCAAGACCGCGGGCCTTCTCACCGACAACGGCCGCGTCCGGCGCGCCGCCGTCACCGCCTTTCTCAAGACGTCGGCGCCCGTCGCCGTCTAACCGTCCTCCAGCCAAAGGAACGAACCATGAGCTTCTATGATCGCCTGCAAAAGGAAACCGAACCGCAGCGCCTCGGCTTCCTTGGCATTCCACTCGTCCGCCGCGCCATCGCCGAAGGCGCGAGCCCTGCCACCTATGTCGCCTTCCTGACCGAGGCCTATCACCACGTCAGCCACACCTTCCCGCTGCTGGCGCTGGCCGCCTCGCGTACCAGGGACGAGCCCTATCAGGATGGTCTCGTCGAATACATGGAAGAGGAACGCGGGCACGAGAAGTGGATCCTCGACGACATCGTCTTCTTCGGCGGCAACCGCGACGCCATCCGCAACAGCCAGCCCTCGCCGGCCACGGCGGCGATGATCGGCTACAGCTACTATGCCATCGAGCACATCAGCCCCTACTGCCTGCTCGGCAGCGTGCACGTGCTCGAAGGCATGTCGGTGCTGCTCGCCGACAAGCTGGCCGACAAGCTGACGGCCAACTGGGGCAAGTCGGACGAGAAAGGCTTCTCCTACCTGCGCTCGCACGGCAGCCTCGACCAGAGCCATGTCGCCTTCTTCCGCACGCTGATCGACGGCATCACCGATCCCGCCGTCCAGAAGCTGATCATCGAGAGCTCGCGCACCTTCCACTATCTCTATGGCGGCATCTTCCGCGAGATCGACAGCCGCGAGGATCTCGCCCATGCGGCCTGATGCGCTTCGCGTCCTGATCACCGGCGGCGGTTCCGGGATCGGACGGGCACTCGCCATAGAGGCAAGCCGCGCCGGCGCCGAGGTTGCCGTCTGTGGCCGCCGCGCCGAGGCGCTCGAGGAAACCGCCAGCCTGATGGATGCCTCGTCCGGCGTGCTGATGATCCCGGCCGATCTGACGATCCCCTCTGACCGGGCCCATGTGATCGACACCGTCGCCCGCCATTGGGGCAGTCTCGACATCCTCGTCAACAACGCTGGCGTCGTCGAGGGCGGCGCCCACGAGATCCTCGACGACACCACGACGGAGCGGATGTTCGCCACCAATGTGCTGGCGCCCATGGCGCTTACGAAAAGCGCCTTTCCGCTCCTGATGGCCAGCACCGGTCGCCAGAAGCGGGTGGTCAACATCGGCTCGGTGTTCGGCGATATCGCCTACCCGGAGTTTGCCGCCTACTCGGCCAGCAAGTTCGCCCTGAGGGGCTTTTCCAGCGCGCTGTCGCGGGAGTGGCGAGCCCATGGCATCGACGTGACCTACGCCGCGCCGCGTGCCACGCGGACCGATGCCGCCGCGGCTTTCTCCGGTCTCATCGCGAAAAACGGCATGTCGCTCGACACGCCCGAAGCGGTGGCGCGCCGCATCTGGTCGGCCATCCGCGCCGGACGGCGACGCGTCTACCCGGCCGGCCCCGAGCGCCTGTTCATCCTGCTCCAGAGCCTCGCCCCTTCCCTCGTCGACCGCGCACTGTCGGCCAAGCCTGCCAGGAAGCAACAGGTCGCTCCCTCCCAAGTCACCACCCAAGGATCCCGTTCATGACACCCAAGTTCACCCACGCCCTGATCATCGCCGCCGGCCTCCTCGGCATCACGCCCGCCATGGCCGACACCGACCCGGCGTTCGAAGCAAAACTGCACGACCTCGCCATCCGCTGGGAGACCGTCAAGTTCTCGGTCCCGCCGGGCGACAAGCAGACTGCCGAAATGGAGAAGGTCGGCGCCGAAGCCGATGCGCTCTACGCCCAGTATCCGACACGCGTCGAAGCCGCCATATGGGATGGCATCCTGAAGTCGGAGCGAGCCTCCATGGCTTCGGCCTTCTCGGCGCTGTCGCTCGCCAAGGAGGCCAAGGCCATCCTGGAGAAGGCCGACGCCGCCGACCCGACCGCCCTCAGCGCCGGCGCCCCCACCAGCCTCGGTGTTCTCTACTACCGGGTACCGGGCTTCCCGATCGCCTTCGGCGACACCGACAAGGCCCGCGCCCTCCTGCAGCAGGCGACCGCCGCCGCGCCGCAGGGCCTCGATGCCTGGTATTTCTATGGCGACTTCCTGATGTCGGAGCATGAGTACGACAAGGCCAAGCAGGCCTTCACCTATGCCCTGACCATTCCGGAGACGCCGGATCGGCCGCTCTGGGACAAGAACCGCCGCCTGGTCATCAAGGAAGACCTGGCCAAGATCCAGACCAAGTCATGAGTTCGGAGAGCTTCTGGCACCGCCTCGGGCGCCAGCTCGCAACGCCGGAAGGCAGGGGCGGCCGCCTCATCGGCCGCCTAATGGTCTGGCTCAACCGCGCTCCCAACCGCCACGCCATCGATGAACTGGCACCGCGCCCCGGAGAGAGCATTCTCGAAGTCGGCTTCGGCCCCGGCGACGGGCTGCGGGAGATCCTCCGTTGCGCGCCCGGATGCCGCCTCGCCGGCATCGACAGGTCCGCGCCGATGCTCGCCATGGCCACAAGGCGAAACCGACGCGCCCTCGCCGATGGCAGGCTCGATCTTCGCATCGGCAGCACGGAACGCCTGCCCTGGCCGGATGCCTCCTTCGATGCCATCCTCGCCGTCAACGTCGCCTATTTCTTCGACGAGACAGGCCTCGCCATGCGGGAGCTCGCGCGCGTTCTGAAACCGGGCGGTCGCCTGGTGGTCTACGTGACCGACCGGGAAACCATGCGGCGCTGGCCCTTCGCCGGCCCGCAAACCCACCGCACCTTCGACCGTCCCGCGCTCGAAGCCATGCTGGCACAAGGCCTTTTCATCAGGGAGGGCATCGCGATCAGCGAACTGCGCCTGCCGTTGGGCATGCGCGGCTGGGTCGCCGTGGCCCGAGCCGCGGCAACGTCCGTCGGCCATTCAACGGCCTGAGGCCTCGAAGACGACCGGAAAGCGCATCTCGGCGCGGCCGCCCGCCTTAAGGTTGATCAGCACCAGTTCGCCGCCATGGGCCTCCATCGTCTTGTCGACGATGGACAGCCCAAGGCCGAAGCCTCCCCGGCGGTCGCTGCGCAGCACCCGCTTGCGCCTAAGGTCAGGATCAATCAGGTCGGCCGAGAACCCCGCCCCCTGGTCGCTGACGGCAATCATCCGCTCACCGCCGACCTCGATGGAAATCAGGCCGGCATCGGGCGAATGCCCCAGGGCGTTTTCGACGAGGTTGCGCAGCGCCCGGAAGATGTCATCGCGCCATCCCGTGACGACAACCGGCTCGTCGCCGGCGATCACCTCGACGGTGCGTCCCTGCCGGAGAATCTCCGGCGCCAGATAGGCGGCGACCTCGCGGACGACGTCCTGCAGCGCGATTTGCTCCGGCCGCTCGAGACGGAAGCGACCAAGCCTTGCCCGGTCGAGAAGCTGCTCGACAAGACGTTCCATGCCCCTGACGTCGCCTTCGAGCTTGCGGGCTTCCGCCGATGAGGTCATTTCGGCCAGTTGCAGCTTCATCACCGCCAGCGGCGTCCTCAGTTCGTGCGCCATGTCGGCGACGAACAGTTCCTGGGCCGCGTTGGCCTCGCGCAGCCGGGCGAAAGCCTGGTTGACCGTCTGGACCAGCGGCAGCAGGTCGTCGGGCACCCCGTCCTCGCTGAGCGCCCCGTTGGCGCCGCGCGGCTGGATGGCGCGTGCTTCCTCGACGGCCCGGTCGAGCGGCCGCAGGGCCAGACGGACGACGATGATGTTGATCGCCAGAATGCCGGCCAGGAAAGGAATCCATAGCCAGGCGATGTCCTTCATGAACTCGTGCAGCACGGATTCGATGATCGTCGTGCCGCGGGGAAAGACGAGCTGCACATGGGCCTTGGGGCTTATGTCGGGCGCGGTCAGCGAGATGCCGTAAAGGTCGGGCGTCCGGCCTTTCCCGCCTATCATGAAATACTGGTAGAGCGAGCCGTCGACGGGCACGAATGGCTTGGTCAGGCCGGGCGTGGCGTAGACGATGTTTCTGGCGTCATCGAAGATGATGAAGGCGCCCCGATCGTCGGTGATGTCGGCGGTAAGTGACGGATCGAAATGATAGACGACCTTGCCGTCCTCAACCGCAAGCCCCTTGCTGATCTCGCCGGCGAACAGTTGCAGCGTTCCCTCGTAGAAGGGCGAGTGCGCGTCATGAAAGCGCGAGTAGAGATAGAAGGCGCCGGTGCCCACGGCGATGGCGCTCACCAGGACAAGACCGAGCACCAGACGAGTGAACAGGCGGCGCGGCAGGAAGGTCACGGCTGAACGTCCTGGAGGATATAGCCGATGCCGCGCAAGGTGTGGATCTGGGGCCGGGCTTCGGCCTGGACCAGCTTCTTGCGGACGCGATGCACCAACACCTCCAGCGCGTTGCTGCTGACTTCCTCGTCGAAGCCATAGAGGGCCTCTTCGAGGGCCGCCTTGGAAATGACGCGCCCGGCGTTGCGCATGAGCACTTCGAGGGCGCAGGCCTCGCGCCGGCTGAGACCAACCACCGTTCCTGCGACGGAAGCCCGCATTTCGCGGGAATCGAGCTGCAGGTTGCCGACCGCCAGAACCGGCTGGAAGGCCGCTGCCGGTCGGCGCAGCAGCGCCCTGACGCGGGCGACCAGTTCCTCGAGGTCGAACGGCTTGCGCAGGTAGTCGTCGGCGCCGCCGTTCAGCCCGTCCACCACCGAGGCGAGATCGTCGCGTGCCGTCAGCAGCATGATCGGCAGCGTCTTGCCCGAGCCGCGCAAGGTCGACATCAGCTTCATGCCATCGCCGTCGGGAAGACCGATGTCGAGCAGCACGCCATCGTAGGTCACCAGTTGCAGCGCCTGTTCCGCCTCGGCGATCGTGCCGAAGGAATCGGCGGCAAAGCCGGCCTGCCGCAGGGCATCGGCGATCAGCGTTCTCAGCCTCTCCGTGTCCTCGACCAGAAGAACTCGCATGTTCGCGTGCCTTTGTCCGCCATCGCCGCCCGTCGATCGCATCTCCGATCGCGGCCGTCCGTCACTTGCGCGACAAAAAGAGACCAATTCGTGGCCTCCGCTCAGCCACGCCCCCGGTAGGTTGCCACCCCCTGATCGGGCAGCCACAGATCCTTCGGCGGCGTGCCGGTCTGCCAGAACACATCGATCGGGATGCCGCCGCGCGGATACCAGTAGCCGCCGATCCTCAGCCAGCGCGGCGCCAGGCGTTCGACCAGCCGGCGCGCGATCATGATGGTGCAATCCTCATGGAAGGAGCCGTGGTTGCGGAACGAGGTGAGGAACAGTTTCAGGGATTTGGATTCGACGAGCCACTGGTCGGGCACGTAGTCGATGACGAGATGCGCAAAGTCGGGCTGCCCCGTCACCGGACAAAGCGAGGTGAACTCCGGCGCGGTGAAGCGCGCGAGATAGTCGATGTCGGCGTGGGGGTTGGGCACGCGGTCGAGCACCGCCTCATCGGGCGAGAGCGGGGTTGCCGTCGCCTTGCCGAGCTGATGGGCGCCCGTTGCATCACTTGTCATGTCAGCTTTCCTGTGAACGCTCCGGCTACCGCGGCCGAGGCAGCCAAGGGTAATAAGCACAAATCGGGCAAAAGTGGATCGCGTCGGCGCCGAACGCGCCAGGAGAGCTATCGGCGCCCTTTTTCAGGCCACTTCCGTCATGAAGTTGGCGAAGATCTCCCGGTCCCGCCGGTCCTGCGGCACGCCCTCGACCCGGTTGCGCCCCTTGGCCTTGGCCAGATACATGCAGCCGTCGGCGCGCGAGACCGCCGCCAGCGGCGTATCGTCGGGCTTGGCGACGGCGTAGCCGATGCTGACGGTGCAAATGCCCAGCGGCGCGTGCTGGTGTGGAATGCCGATCGCCTCGACGGCCTTTCTCAAGGATTCGAGGTGCTGCCTCAGTTTGTCAGCGTCGGTCTCGGCCAGGATCAGGGTGAACTCCTCGCCGCCGTATCGCGCCGCCATCTCGTCGATCCGGCGGGCAAACCGCTGGATCGCCGTGCCGACCATCTGCAGCACGTCGTCGCCGGTGGCGTGTCCATAGTGGTCGTTGAACAGCTTGAAGGCGTCGATGTCGATCATGACGACCGTGAAGCCGATGCCGTGGCGCTTCAGCCGGTTGAGACTGGCCAGGAGGAAGGTGTCGAGCGCCCGTCGATTGGCGAGGCCGGTCAGCGGATCGGTGTTGACCGACGCTTCCAGACTGTCGAGCATCATGTTGACGGACTTCTGGACCACCGCCAGATCGGGCAATGGCGATTTCTGCGTGATGCGCGACGTCCAGTCGCCGGCCGAAACACGCTCGGCAACGCGCACCACCTGCCTGAGACCGCTGAGGACGAGCCACTCGAGCAGCCCCAGCATGATCAGCGCCATGCCCACCGCAACGAGACCGACCAGCAGCAGCCGCTGAACCATCGCCTGGGTCGCGGCCTTGCGAAATGCCTCGGTCGAGACCGCGAAGCCAACCCGGTCGGTCGTCCCCGGAAGCGTGATGACGCCGAACACGTCGCTGCCCGCGCCATAGGTGCCCGGTTCGATCAGCCCGGTTCCCAGCTCGGCCAGCCGTCGTGTCGTCACCTCCGACAAGGTGCCGCGCGTGCCCGGCATCGCGCCCCCGTCGAGTACGTTGCCCTTGGCATCCAGCAGCATGCCGTAGGTCAGCGGCATGGCAAACTGGTCGAGGCTCGCCTGGCGCAGGTAGGACGTGTTGAGCGCGACCGCCAGGACGAAATCCAGCTGTCCGTTGGTACGAACCGCCTTGGCCGACTGCACGATGAGCGAGCCGGTGATGCGGCTCTGGATGAAATCGCTCCACACGACTTTCTTGGAGGCAACGGCATCGACGAAATACTGCCGGTCTCCGACGTAGATGCCAATCGCCTTCGGGTCGGTCGAGCAATAGATGACCCCACTGGGAGAAATGAGCGAGATGCGCTCGACCTTCTCCTGGATCGCCAGGACGCTCGATACGTCGTTGTTGCAGACCTCGGGGGATATTTCCCTGAGTGTCCGGTCGAGAGCCATGGTCTCCGACAGCCTCTCGACTTCGAGCCGCGTCTCGATGAACCCCCGTTGGCTCCGCATCATCGAGAGCTGCATGCTCTGGTTGACGGATTCAAGCTGCTTGGCCATGTCAACGCGCGTGCGGATGATCTCGCTGACCACGAAGGGAATCAGACCGAGAAAAACCGCAACCAGGATGACGATGCGAATCTTGAGCAGCCTGAACATGCGATCTCAACAGACGGTTGGCCGTCCTGTATAATTACCAATGTATATATAAATCACTAATTCCAGACCTGAGAATTGTCGCTCTACTTAACGACAGGAGACCGAAATTAGGAACTCGGTCGTTTTATATAACGTGGCAATAATATGAATATTGGGGTCAATTGTATTCGGATCGAGATGCAAACAGCAACAACTCCAGTGAAACTTCGTCGAAGTGACGATAGATCCCTGGCACTCACCTTTTTATTTAGGACCTCAAATCAAAAACATCCTTTCCTCATGGGGCGACGTGCCGGATGGCGCCTCGCCACCAACCTCTCAACCCATGGCAAAGGTCGAGATGACCCGATCCTGGCCATCGACGAACAGCGCCGACATGCCGAGGCGGCGGGCCAGCGCCACCCCCTCGTCGAGGCCACGCACCAGGAGGGCCGTCGCCCAGGCATCCGCCGCCATGCAGTTTTCGGCCAGCACGGTGACGGCGGCGACGCCATTGTCGAGCGGCTCGCCGGAGCGTGGGTCCATGGTGTGCGTGACGGTGCGGCCGGCCACGTCGCGGTAGTGGCGATAGCCGCCTGAGGTTGCCACCGCGACGTCTTCCAGCTCGAGGACACCCATCAGTTCGCGCTCGCCGATCACGGGGCGCTCATGACCGATGGCCCAGGCGCTGCCATCCGGCTTGCGGCCGCGCGCCCGCATCTCGCCGTCGATGCCGACCAGCCAGACGGCGATGCCGAACCGGTCCATGGTCTCGCCGAGGCGGTCGACGCCATAGCCCTTGGCGATGCCGGAGAGGTCGAGGCGCAGCGGCGCCCACTTGCGCGCTCGCCGGCCGGCCACATCGAGTTCCAGGTTCTTGAGCGCGACGTTTCTCAGGGCCGGCTTGCTATCGCTCCGGGCATCGGCACCGAAGCCCCAAGCGGCCACCAGATCTCCGACACCGACGTCGAAGGCGCCGCCTGACGCCTCGCCGATGGCCAGCGCCGCCTCGATCACGGCGATGGTCTCGGCCGGCAGATCGACCCAGGCACCGACCGGCGCCGCGTTGAGCCGGTTGAGATCGGAATCCCGCCGGTAGGTCGACATCTGCCGGTCCACCTCGTCGACCGAGGCCTGCAGGGCGAGCCGGAGATCGTCGTGCCAGGCGAGCGGATCGCCGTGGAACACCGCCGACCAGCGGGCGCCCATGGTGGGGCCGCTCAGAGCCAGTTTCACGGGGTCAGTAGACATCTTCGACATAGCGTCCGTCCGACTTGAGGGTGGCGAGATCCATGCCGAGCGGCCTGACCACGCCGGCGAGCGCCGAGGTGACGGCGTCGGCCATGTCGCGGCCGCCGCACACCAGCACCTGGGCACCATGGCGGATCAGCTCGCGCAGCTTGGGCGCATCGGCAGCCAGGCGGTCCTGGATGTAGCCGCCGTCGGGGCCGCGCGAGAAGGCGGTGGTCAGCGAGGTCAAGCGCTTTTCGGCAAGATGCTCGGCCAGCTCGTGCTCGTAGAGAAAGTCCGACGACGGGCTGCGGCCGCCCCAATAGAGGTGCACCGGCCGCCGGTCGTCGTTGGCGCGCACGAAGCCGGTCAGCGGCCCGATGCCGGCACCGGCACCGATCAGGATCAGCGGCGCCTTCCCTTCGATCGGCCGGAAGCGGGGATTGGTGCGGATGAAGGCGGAGATATGCTCGCCCGGCGCGATGGCGTGCAAGTAGGACGAGCAGACACCGCCCTCCCTGAGACGCACGCAGATTTCCAGGAAGCCATCGCGCGCCGAGGAGGCCAGCGAGTAGAAGCGCGGCATGGTCTCGCCCGGCGGCAGCACGCCGAGGATGTCGCCGGCCTCGAACTCGGTCGCCTTCCTGTCGGCGGCAAAGCGCATGATGGCAACGGGCGCACCGACCGCCTCGCCATAGAGCTCGCTCGACAGAAGTTCGAACGGCTCGGTCTTCGGCAGGCGGGCGCGGTGATTGAGTGTCAGCTCATGACCGATGAGTTCGCCGAGATCGCGGCCCCAGGCGGCAAATTCCTGCGCCGACTGGCGATCGACACGCTTCAGCCCCATCAGTTGAGGCCAGCCCTTGGCGGCCACCGCCTCCGACACATCCTGTGCGAAGCGACAGAAATGCGGGAAGCTGCGATCGCCGAAGCCGAGCACGGCCACCGGCACCGCCCCGTCGAGATCGGCAAGGCGGGCAAGGAAGCCGTTGGCCGAAGCCGGCGCGCCGCCGTCGCCATAGGTGGCCGTCAGGATCAGCATCCGTTCGGCAGCGAGATGAGCCGAAGAGAGCGCGTTCATCGGCGCCGTGTGGACGCGATGACCGGCCGCCGTCAGCGCTTCGTGCAGCGTGCAGGCAAAGCCCCAGGTGGTGTTGCCCTCGCTGCCGACCAGGATCACCGTATCGGCCGAGCGGGCCGCCACATTGGCGGCGATGGCCGGACGGCTGGAACGGCGGCGCCACCACATCAGGACGCCGGTGACCCCGAGCAGCGGCACCGAGCCGGAGGCGGCGCCGAGCAGCAGGCCGAGCGCCCAGGCGCCACGGCCGGTGTGCAGCATCAGGACGGTTTCGCGGATGCGGTCCCACATATTGGCCGGCGTGAAGGCAAGCTCGGCACCCGACGACGCGTCGATGCTGGATTCGCCTTGCCGGGTCACCGCCGTATAGACGTCCGTAGGATCGCCCTGGGCCGGGAAGGTCAGTTCGCGCAGATCGGCGACGGAAATGGATTGCAGACCGAACAGGCTGCCGACCGGCACCGCCGGGCCACCGCTGCTCTGCACCATCGCCGGCATCGCATCGGCCGAAGGATCGGGGATGAACCCGAAGCTATCGGCCGACATGAACAAACCGGTCAGCGACGACAGCATCAGACCGACGACGGCAAAGCGGCTGATCTCGCCGTGCAGGCGCGTCAGAAGATCACCGCGCACCGGCGCGAAATAGCCGCGCCAACCACCCAGCGAGCGCATCAGCAGGAAGATGCCGGACAGGCTAAGAGCCAACATGCCGAGAGCCGCCACGCCCGTGCCGATCTTGCCGGCATTGCCGAGGAACAGCGAGCGGTGCAGCTCGATCACCCAGCGCACAAGCGCCGATGGGGTCTGCGGCGTGCCGATCGCGGCGCCGGTGGCGGGGTCGACCTGCTCGGTGCCGGTCACGCCATTGTCGGCATAGGTGACGGTCACCGCGCCGCTCGGCCGCACCGCGATCTTGTCGATCTCCTGATGGCGCGCGCTCACCGCCTCGGCCAGCGTGGCGACGCTGACGACGGAGGAGACCGCCGGGTTGGCCAGCCGGTCGAGCGCCGGGGTGACCGACAGGAAAGCGCCGGAGACGGCGATGACCGTCAGGAGGATGGCGAAGACGACGCCGGGCAGCGAGTGGATGCGACGCAACATGGAGGAGATCCCAAGCGCAGGAGGACGGCGATCAGTAGGAGACGGTGAGCGACTGGACGTAGCCATTGCCCGGCGCGGCCTTGCCGGCCGAGGCGGCAGCCAGCGGCGCGGCGGCATCGGCTGCAAATTCGTTGCCGCCCTCGATGGCGGTATCGACCTGCACCTTGTAGCCGGCGTCGAGCATGGCGTCGGCAACCTCGGCGGTGAGCTTCAGCGTGCCGCCCGAACCGATGCTGGCGCCGGTCAGCCCATCGATCGAACCACGGGCGCCGCGTACCCAACCTGACAGGTGACGGTAGTATTTCGCCCGGGAGCCGGCGACATGCAGCGTCTGCACCACCTTGCCCTGGGGATCGGTGATATAGACCGCCGCGTAGAGGCCATAGCCGCCGTAATCGGCGAACTGCGCCGTGACGGTGACCGGCTTGGCGACCGCCAGCGTCGGCAGCGCGATGGCGGCGGCAAAGCCGAGCGGCAGGGCGTAGAAGGGTTTCATCTTGGTCTCCTGTAGTTTTGCGACAGGAGATCAATGACGGGAGGACCTGACAGCTACCTGACAGGCGCGCGGAAAGCTGTTCAGCTTGCTGTCAGCTTCGTTAAGCCCGCCGGGTGCCCGCAAGCCCCGTCACCCGTACCGAGACGCCATCCGCCCAGCCGTCCACCGGCGAGGTGACCGCCATCTCAAGCCCGGCGCCGCGGCAGACGGCGGCGACGATGGCCAGGCCGAGGCCCGAGCCGTCCGACCGGCTGGCGCCGCGTTCGAACGGGCGCATCAGCCGCTCCACCTCGCCGGTCGCCACCACCGGACCGTGGTTGCGGACGACGAGACTGTCGGCCTCAAGCAGCACCTCCACCGAATCATCCGGCGCACCATGCTTCAGGGCATTCTCGATGAGGTTGCGGGCAAGCACCGCGAAGGCATCGGGGTCGACGTCGGACAATACGCCATCGTCGGGAGTCGCGAGATCGATGCGGTCGTCGGCCTCGCTCGACCGGCCGATCTCGTCGACCACCAGCGCCAGCACGGCGCCGAGATCGGACGGTTGCTCGGCGATCAGGCCGCCGCCTTCCGCCTTGGCGAGTTGCAGCAGCTTTTCCGAAAGGCGCGTCAGGCGACGCAGCGCACTTTCGATGGAACGGGCGCGCTCGCGGTTGGCTTCGGGCATTTCGGCGATGAGCCGCTGCGTCTGGGCGAGCGCGGCGGCGATCGGCGTCCGGAGCTCGTGGGCGCTGTTGGCAGTGAAGCTGCGTTCGGCCTCCAGCGCGCTGCGCAAGCGGACGAGCAGCGCGTTGACCGCCCCTGCCACCGGCTTGAGCTCGCTCGGCAGTCTACCACCGTCGACCGGTGTCAGGTTGCCGCGCCCGCGCTGCTCGATGGCATCGCAGAAAGCGATGGTCGGCCGGAACGACAGGTGGATCACCAGCCAGACCACGAGAGCGGTGAGCGGCAGCAACGCGAACAACGGCCGCACGAACCCGCGGACGGTGCTGCCGAAGACCTGCTTGCGATGTTCGAGATATTCGGCGGTGGTGACGACGATGGTGCCCTGCACCGCCGTCTCCGTGTAGGTGCGCAGCGTGTCCGTGGTGTTGAAGCCCAGCGGAAGATCGGCGGGAATCCGCATGGCGTCGGCGGCGTTCGACTTGAACAGCTCGCGCCCCTCGCCGTCCCGGACGACATAGGAGATGAACTCGCGCTTGCCGACCGGCGGCAGGCGCAGACCGCTGGAGCCGCTGTCCTCGTCGGCCAGCATCTGCTCGTAGGCAAGCGGCAGGATACGCTCGGCCACCTCGCGCAGGGCGCTGTCGAACACCTCGTCGGTCTCATGCCGGAACACGTGGCCGGCAAACAGCGACGCGCCGATCCACAATGCCGCCAGGATGATCGCCAGCGCGATGGCAAGCCGCGCACGCACGCTTCTCGGCAGGAGACGCCTCACCATCAGTCAGCCCCCGCCGGCATGCCCAGACGATAGCCGAGGCCGCGTACCGTCTCAATCACGTCGGAGCCCAGCTTCTTGCGCAGCCGGGCGACATAGACCTCGATGGTGTTGCTCTCGATCTCGTCGGAGAAGGAATAGAGATGCTCCTCGATCTGCGTCTTGGAGAGCAGCACGTTGGGCCGCTGCACGAAGGCCTCGAACAGCGCCCATTCGCGGGCGGTGAGCCGCACCGGCTTGCCGGAGCGACGCAGCGTGCGGGCGGCGAGATCGATGTCGAGGTCGCCGATCCGGACCAGCGGATTGGGATTGCCGCCATAGCGCCGGCCGACGGCGCGAATACGCGCCGAAAGCTCGAACAGATCGAAGGGCTTCACCAGATAGTCGTCGGCACCGGCATTGAGGCCGGCGATGCGGTCGGAGATCTGGTCGCGCGCGGTCAGCACGACGATCGGCGTGACGTCGCCCGCCGACCGCAGCGCCTTGAGAAAGTCGAGGCCGCGGCCGTCGGGCAGCATCAGGTCGAGCAGCACGAGATCGAACACGCCGGTCCGCCGCGCCGCGTCGGCATCGCCGAGGCGGGTGACGCGGTCGGCCGAGTGGCCCTCGGCGACGACGTGGTCCTGCACGGCCTGGCCGAGAACGAGATCGTCTTCGATCACCAGAATGCGCATGTCCGCCTCGAACGCCTCCGTGCCCGCCCGCCCGACGTCGGTCGGGCATCCCGCCGGGCGCGCGGGGAATCGGCCGTGCGTCGCGCGATCGGCCGATCCCATCATTAATACGGGCGAACGGCGCCCGCGTCGGG
>JARKNW010000023.1 GCA_029976075.1 Pleomorphomonas sp. | reverse complement strand
GCGATGATCGTGATGGTGTTCGGCAACGTGGTGTTGCGGTATGCCTTCAACAGCGGCATCACCGTCTCGGAAGAGCTCTCCTCGTGGGGCCTGACGTGGATGACCTACACGGCCGGGCTGATTGCCCTGAAGGAACACGGCCATCTCGGCTTCGATGCCGTCCTCACCAGGTTCCCCCCAATGGTTCAGCGCATCCTTCTCGCCATCGCCCACGTCCTGATGATCGGCATGATGTGGCTGTTCCTCGACGGCAGCTGGCAACAGACCGTCATCAACCTCGGCAACATGGCCCCCGCCTCCGGCATCTCGCTGGGCGCCCTCTACGGCGTCGGCATCGTCTTCAGCGTCATCGCCATCCTCGTCCTGCTCGGCGACCTCTACTGCATCGTCACCGGCCAGCTCAGCCACACCCTCGCCTCCGAGGCCGAAGAAGCCCTTGCCGAAGCGCAACGGCACCGCCTCGACGACACCCACTAGCCCAGGACCGACACCATGACCATCCTCATCTTCCTCGGCGCCCTCGTCGGCTGCATGATCATCGGCATGCCCATCTCCTTCGCCCTCCTCGGCGCGGCGGTGGGACTCATGCTCCACCTCGACATGTTCGACTCGCAGATCATCGCCCAGAACCTCATCAACGGCACCACCTCCTTCACCCTCATGGCCGTGCCCTTCTTCCTCCTCGCGGGCGAGGTCATGAACGCCGGCGGCCTCTCCAAGCGCATCGTCAAGGTCGCTCTGGCGCTGGTCGGCCACCGCAAGGGCGGGCTCGGCTACGTCGCCATCGTCGCCTCCGTCCTGCTCGCCAGCCTCTCCGGCTCCGCCGTCGCGGATGCCGCCGCGCTCGCTACCCTGCTGGTCCCCATGATGGTTTCTGCGGGCCACGGACGCGGCCAGTCCTGCGGTCTCGTCGCCGCCGGCGGCATCATCGGCCCGATCATCCCGCCCTCGATCCCCTTCATCCTCTTCGGCGTCGCCGGCGGCGTCTCCATCTCCAAGCTCTTCCTCGCCGGCATCGTCCCCGGCATCCTCATGGGCATGGGCCTCGCCTTCACCTGGTGGTGGGTCTCCCGCCACGACAGCGCCCAGGTCCATGACAAGCAAAGCTGGGCCGACGTCATGGCCGCCCTCAAGGAAGGCATCTGGGCCCTGTTCCTCCCCGCGATCATCATCTTCGGCCTCAAGTTCGGCATCTTCACCCCGACCGAAGCCGCGGTGGTCGCCGCCGTCTATTCGCTCTTCGTGGCGATTGTCATCTACCGCGAGCTGAAGATCGGGCAGGTTTTCGACGTGCTGGTGGCCGCCACCAAGAGCACCGGCATCGTCATGTTCCTCGTCGCGGCCGCGCTCGCCGCCGCCTGGCTGATCACCATCGCCGACCTGCCGGGGCAGATGGTCGAACTCCTGCAGCCGCTGATGGGCAGCCAGACGCTGCTGATGCTGGCGATGATCGCCATCCTGTTCGCCGTCGGCTGCGTGATGGACCTCTCGCCGATCATCCTGATCCTCACCCCCGTGCTCTTGCCGGTGGCCAAGCAGGCCGGGATCAACGAAATCTACTTCGGGGTGATCTTCG
>JARKNW010000022.1 GCA_029976075.1 Pleomorphomonas sp. | reverse complement strand
TCGCCGAACACGCGGGCGAAGATCGTCTCGACGTGCTTCAAGTGATAGTCGAGGTCGAACTTGTCGCGGATTTCTTCCTCCGAGAGCGCAGCGCGTACTTCCTGATCGTTCAGGAGCTCCGTGAGGAAATCCACGTTCGAGTTACCGCCGTGATGGTAGCTCTCCCAGACCTTCATGGCATTGCGCTGAACGAGGCGATAGGCGTCCTCACGCGATACGCCCGCCTGCGTCAGGGCAAGAAGAATGCGCTGCGAGTGCACCAGACCGCCGAGCCGGTCCATGTTGGCGACCATGCGCTCCGGGTAGACGAGGAGCTTGTCGACGACGCCGGTGAGACGGGAGAGGGCGAAGTCCAGCGTAATGGTGGCGTCCGGCCCGATGTAACGCTCGACCGAAGAGTGGGAGATATCGCGTTCGTGCCAGAGGGCGACGTTCTCGAGGGCCGGTGTCACGGCGGCGCGGACCACACGGGCAAGACCGGTGAGGTTCTCGGTCAGCACGGGGTTGCGCTTGTGCGGCATTGCCGACGAGCCCTTCTGACCGGGCGAGAAGTACTCCTCGGCCTCCAGCACCTCGGTGCGCTGCAGGTGGCGAATTTCGATGGCCAGACGCTCGATCGACGAAGCGACGACGCCGAGCGTGGCGAAGAACATCGCATGACGATCGCGTGGAATGACCTGGGTCGAGACGGGCTCCGGCCTGAGGCCGAGTGCCTCGGCAACGTGAATCTCGACGCGCGGATCGATGTTGGCGAAGGTGCCGACGGCGCCGGAGATGGCGCAGGTCGAGATTTCTTCGCGAGCCGCCACGAGGCGGGCCCGGCAACGGTCGAACTCGGCGTAGGCTTCTGCCATCTTCAGACCGAAGGTGACCGGTTCGGCGTGAATGCCATGGCTGCGGCCGATGCAGACGGTGCGCTTGTGCTCCTTGGCGCGCCGCTTCAGGGCCGCGAGCAGGGCATCGACGTCGGCGATCAGCAGATCGGCGGCTCGCTTCAGCTGGATGTTGAAGCAGGTGTCGAGCACATCCGACGAGGTAAGCCCCTGGTGGACGAACCGGCTGTCGGGGCCGACGAACTCGGCCAGATGGGTCAGGAAGGCGATGACGTCGTGCTTGGTGACGCGCTCGATCTCATCGATCCGGTCGACATCGAATGTCGCGGCGCCACCCTTCTCCCAGATCGTTTTCGCCGCTTCCTTCGGAACCACGCCAAGGGCGGCGAGCGCATCGGTGGCGTGCGCCTCGATCTCGAACCAGATGCGGAACTTGGTTTCCTGGCTCCAGATGGCGGTCATCTCGGGGCGGGCATAGCGCGGGATCATGGCTCGGCCTTCTCTTGTGGGAATGGCGCGCGGTTTAGCAGGAAGGATGAAGGGGCTCAACCGGCGTCGCAATGCGATGGAGCCCAATCGTCGACCGGATTTCGCGCGCAGATTCCGCCCTGCACCCCATGCGCTTGTTCTTGCTATCTAATTCAGGCTTCTCCGTAATGCCTGTCGTGATAGATCAGCACTTCCTTGGCGCCTTCGGGATCGCGTGGCTTGGTCAGGGTGGCGACCACCGTCCCGAAGTAGACGACGTGCGACCCGACATCCTGGAAAGAATGCAAGCGACAGTCGAGCGCCATGATGGCGTCGGCCAGCACCGGCGAGCCGGTGGAAAGGGCCGTCCATTCTCCGTGCCGGAAGCGGTCTTCAAGGTGGAGCCCCGTTCGGCCAGCGAAAATATTGGCCAGGGTCACTGCATCTTTAGGTAGCAGGCTGATCGAGAACTGGGCATTTTCCTGCATCAGTCTATTTTGCGGACTTTTGCTGTTCAGGCAGACAAGCACCGTCGGCGGATCGTCGGATACCGAGGCGACGGCGGTAGCCGTAAAACCGGCTTTTCCGGCCGGTCCCGCAGTAGCCACGATGTTCACACCGGATGGGAGGCGGGCAATAGCGTCGCGAAATGCCTCGCCGGTAGCCGGCGGCAATGCGGCGGTGGCGCTTTCTTGCGCTTTTGCACTGCGGTCGGCGGTGTTCTCGGTTGCCATCCAGGCCCTCGCAAAGCGAATCCGTTGTTCTATCTACGCTTATCACGAACGAACCGCCCGGCGGACCCCCCATATTACTGTCATCTGGAAAACGGCAAACTTCTTGCATGAGGTCATGCGGACGGGGTTTTCACTTTGATTGGGTCTTTTCGGAGATTACGCATAAATCGCCGAAGATCGCCTAGATCGCAGAGAAAATCACTAGGTCATGGCGATTTTTGCCAAGGATTTGTTTGTGAGGGAGGATTCCAGATGGAATGAAAAAGGGCTCGGTTGTCTTGATCGATCGATCCTGTTAATGGAATCCATAACGCCCACAAATGAAGCAGCCAAGAAAATGCTGCCACGGCGGGCGTCTGCAGGGGGTCTCAGTTTCATGGAAGTTTTCGTCCAGCAGGTGATCAATGGGATCACGATTGGATCGCTGTACGGTCTGATCGCCATTGGTTACACCATGGTGTTCGGCATCATCGGCATGGTGAATTTCGCCCATGGCGATGTGTTCATGGTGTCTGCCTTCTTCGCGCTCATCTTTCTCCTGGTGCTGACCTCCTGGTTCGGCATCGCGTCGATGACCTTGGCTCTGATCCTGGTGATGGTCGCCTCGATGGTGCTCACCGGGCTGCTCGTGTGGGCAATTGAACGAATAGCCTATGCACCGCTCAGAGGGTCGTTCCGCCTGGCGCCGCTCATCTCGGCCATCGGCATGTCGATCGTGCTGTCCAACTTCATTCAGGTCGCGCAAGGCCCGCGCAACAAGCCGATCCCACCGGTGACCCGCGATGTCTATACGCTCTGGGAAGGCGCCAATGGCTATCCGGTGAACATCTCGCTGAAGCAGATCATCATCTGGGTGGTGACGGCGCTGTTGCTGGCCGCTTTCTGGTATGTTGTGCAGAAGACGGCGCTCGGCCGGGCGCAGCGCGCCTGCGAGCAGGATCGCAAGATGGCGTCTCTGCTGGGTGTCAACGTCGACCGCACCATATCGCTGACCTTCGTCATCGGTGCGGCTCTCGCGGCCGTCGCCGGCACGTTGTTCCTTATGTACTACGGCGTCGTCGTCTTCTCGGACGGCTTCACACCGGGTGTCAAGGCATTCACCGCCGCCGTTCTCGGGGGCATCGGTTCTCTGCCGGGCGCGGTTCTCGGCGGGCTTCTGATCGGCCTCATCGAGACGCTGTGGGGGCAGTATGTGTCGGCCGACTACCAGAACGTCGCCGCCTTCTCGATCCTGGTGATCGTGCTGATCTTCATGCCACAGGGCCTGCTCGGCCGTCCGGAAGTCGAGAAGGTCTGACCATGAACTCAGCTGTCAAGTCTAGCAATGGGGCGGGGATCGATTTCGGCCGCGCCCTCAAGGATGGCGTGATCGTCGGCATCATCGCCTTCGCCCTGCTCGGGCCGCTGGTTGGTCTCAAGACCGATCAGAACATGTCCAACGAGCTGATCCTGCAGAACCGGCTCGGTCTGGCCGCCATACTGTCGGCGATCGTCGGCGTCGGCAGGTTCCTGCTATCGGCCTTCGTCTACCCCTGGATCGCCGCGCGTGGCAATCGGTCGAAGGCCGCGGTCACGCTCGCCGAACTCGAGGCGCGCGCCCGGGTGACCCGGGGGCTGTCGATCACCGGCCTGATCTTCCTGTTCGTCTACCCGGCGCTGATCGTCTCGTTGTTCGGCGTGCAGGGGTCGATCAAGTGGGTCGACAACTATGGCGTCCAAATCCTCATCTACGTGATGCTGGGCTGGGGCCTCAACATTGTGATCGGTCTCGCCGGTCTGCTCGATCTCGGCTACGTCGCCTTCTACGCCGTCGGTGCCTATTCCTACGCGCTGCTCGCCATCAACTTCCACCTGAGCTTCTGGGTGCTGTTGCCGGTGGCCGGCCTTCTCGCCGCCTTCTGGGGCATCATCCTCGGTTTTCCGGTGCTCAGGCTCCGGGGCGACTATCTGGCCATCGTCACGCTGGCCTTCGGTGAGATCATCCGTCTGGTGCTGATCAACTGGAAGGATTTCTCGGGTGGCTCGGCTGGTATCTCGTCGATTCCCAAGGTGACGATGTTCGGCATCTACTCGTTCGACATGGGCGCCCCGAACAGCTTCGTCAAAGCTTTTCACCTTGCGGCGTCCTCGGCCTATTACAAGATATTCCTCTACTATCTTATCCTGCTGCTCGCGCTGCTCACCGCATTCATCACCATGCGTCTCCGTCGCCTGCCGATCGGACGCGCCTGGGAGGCGTTGCGCGAGGATGAGGTGGCCTGTCGGTCGCTCGGCATCAACACCACCAACACCAAGCTGACGGCCTTTGCCATCGGCGCCATGTTCGGTGGGTTTGCCGGCTCGTTCTTCGCTGCCCGCCAGGGCTTCGTCTCCCCCGAGTCCTTCATCTTCATGGAATCGGCGGTGATCGTCGCCATCGTGGTGCTCGGTGGCATGGGGTCGATGATCGGCGTCGCGCTGGCGGCGGTGGCGATGATCGGCGGTACCGAACTCCTGCGCGAACTCGACTTCCTGAAGGCCGTGTTCGGCAATGACTTCAATCCCGATCAATACCGCATGCTGCTGTTTGGCCTCGCCATGGTGATCATCATGGTGTGGAAGCCGCGAGGCTTCGTCTCAGCTCGTCAGCCAACCGCCTTCCTGTTCAAGCGAAAGACGGTGTCCGGCGATCTCGTGAAGGAAGGCCACGGCTGACATGACGCTCATACTCAGGAACTGGGACAGGGAACCTGTCCTCACCGTCGAGCATCTGACCATGCGGTTCGGCGGTCTCGTTGCGGTGAACGACCTCAGCTTCTCCGTTGGCCGAGGCGATATCACGGCGCTGATCGGTCCGAATGGTGCCGGCAAGACGACGGTGTTCAACTGCATCACCGGCTTCTACAAGCCAACCACCGGCCGGATGTCGATGCGGCCGCGGGATGGCTCGCTGCATCTTCTCGAACGGCTGCCCGACTTCGTCGTCGCCCGCAAGGCGAAGGTGGCCCGCACCTTCCAGAACATCCGCCTGTTCTCGGGCATGACGCTTCTGGAAAACCTGCTGGTCGCCCAGCACAACCCGCTGATGATCGCCTCGGGCATGACCATCCTCGGCGTACTCGGCATCGGCGGCTACAAGACCAAGGAACGCGAGGCGATCGATCGTGCCCGCTACTGGCTCGACAAGATCGGTCTGCTCTCCCGCGCCGACGATCCGGCCGGCGATCTGCCCTACGGCGCCCAGCGCCGCCTGGAGATCGCCCGTGCCATGTGCACCGGCCCGGATCTTCTCTGCCTCGACGAGCCCGCCGCCGGCCTCAATCCGCGCGAGTCGGCCGAGCTCAACGCGCTGCTCCTGTCGATCCGTAAGGACGACGGCACGTCGATCCTGCTCATCGAACACGCCATGTCCGTGGTGATGGGCATTTCCGACCATGTCGTAGTGCTCGAATACGGCCCCAAGATCGCTGACGGTACGCCCACCGAAACGCGGAACGATCCGCGCGTCATCGCCGCCTATCTCGGCGTCGACGACGAAGAGGTGGAAGGGATCGAGCACGAGCTCGACGAAGTGACCGGCAACGAAGGGGGCAGGGCATGAGCGCCACGGAAACCAAGCCCCTGCTGACCATCAGGGGGGTCAAGACCTACTACGGCAACATCATCGCGCTGAAGGGCGTCGACGTCGACGTCCAGCAGGGCGAGATCGTCACGCTGATCGGCGCCAACGGCGCCGGCAAGTCGACGCTGATGATGACCATCTGCGGCAACCCGAGGGCGCGCGAGGGAACGATCGTCTACGACGGGCTGGACATCACCCGCCTGCCGACGCACGAGATCGCCCGCCTCCGGATCGCCCAGTCGCCCGAAGGGCGGCGCATCTTCCCGCGCATGACGGTGCTCGAGAACCTGCAGATGGGCGCGTCGATCGACAACATGGAGTTCTTCGACACCGACATCCAGTACATGTTCGACCTGTTCCCGCGCCTCAAGGAACGCCTGCACCAGCGCGGCGGCACGTTGTCGGGCGGCGAGCAGCAGATGCTGGCCATCGCCCGCGCGCTGATGGCGCGTCCGAAGCTCCTGATGCTCGACGAGCCGTCGCTCGGTCTGGCGCCGCTGATCGTCAAGCAGATCTTCGACGCCATCCGCGAGCTGAACCGGCGCGACGGCCTCACGGTGTTCCTGGTCGAGCAGAACGCCTTCCACGCGCTGAAGCTCGCCCACCGCGGCTACGTGATGGTCAACGGCGTCATCACCATGAGCGGTTCCGGCCGCGAGCTTCTGGAGAACCCCGAGGTGCGCGCCGCGTATCTCGAGGGTGGTGCCCACTGAACATGATCGGGCTTGTCGCACGGGGAAACCGGCGTCCGCCGTCCCCCGACAAGCTTCAAGGAGAACCACAATGCAGGGCATCCTCTACGAGGAAGCATCGAGCCTCACCTTCGTCTTCGTGACGTTGCTGCTGGGCGGTCTCGGTGCGTGGATGACCGGTCGCGCCTGCGCCAAGACCTGGCGGCCGCGGACGATCATGGCGATCTATGTCGCCATCCTCTCCGTCGGCATCCGCTTCATCCATTTCTCGATCTTCAGCGGCACGCTTCTGTCGCTTCACTATTACGTCGTCGATGCGATCGTGCTCGAAGCCATCGCCTTCGCCGGATTCCAGTTTACGCGCGCTCGCCAAATGGCTACGCAGTATTACTGGCTGTACGAGTTGACCGGTCCTTTCTCGTGGAAGGGGCGCGGTTGAGCCGAAACGACAGGGCCGAGGCTGGTTCTCAGCCGAGGCCAGGCGTTCCGGGCGGTGGCCGGTCATGGAGCAGGGGGTTTCTCCGCCGGCCGCCGCTTTGATACCCAGGGGTTCGGGCAAGAACCCACCAGACTTCCAGTGACAGAAAAATGGGAGACCACAAAATGAAGAAGTTCCTCCTGTCCGGCGTCGTGTTCGCTGCTGGCCTCGCCTTCGCCGGCGCTGCCTCGGCCGACGTCATCATCGGCGTCGCCGGTCCGCTGACCGGCCCGAACGCCGCCTTCGGCGCCCAGCTCCCGAAGGGTGCCGAGCAGGCCGCCGCCGACATCAACGCCGCCGGTGGCATCAACGGCGAGAAGGTGGTGATCGAACTCGGC
>JARKNW010000001.1 GCA_029976075.1 Pleomorphomonas sp. | reverse complement strand
TGGCGTCTTCGATCAGACGCAGCCGGTCGCGTTCCTGCGTGCTGCTGGCTACGTCGTGAAGCCACTGACGGCGGACTACCTGGGCAGGATGCAGCGCCAAGGGGAAAGCTTCACGCACGAAGCGGACTTCTGACCGTCACTGGCTGCAATCGCTTTCTTTCGTTGCGGTGGTGGGCATTTATCCCCCTCCTGATCGCGTGGTCATGATTGTCCGCTGATTGGCGAGGCGGGCGTATTTTCCCGCCACCGCATGAAGAAGAAGGCAGGTCTCACTAGGGGCGTCTCTCGGGACCGAAAGGCCCCGAATGTTTGCTGCAAAAATCTGAGAGGGCATCTGATGAAAAGGAAGGCGCGGCTTCCCCCCGGTGCCCCATCGGCTTCGTTTGTCAGCCGGTCAGCAGCCTCTCAATGCACACCATGGCACCACACCCCGCGATGACGACGCCTTCACCGAGTTCATGGCAACCGTGGAAGAGGAAGGAATGAACGCCTTCCGCGGGGAGGGGGGCTCGAACGTCGTCCCGTTCCCGACCAAGCACTGATCGACCAGCGGAAAAGGCTGGTTCGTTTTTGGTGTACCTCATGAGTACTGGTCTTGAGCCGGTCTCATAAATGTCGGTTGACAACTCAAAGCGAACCGAAGATAAGCGAACCAATCTAATCGAACTGGTGATGTCTGCCATGCACGTCCGCGCCTATCTCAGAGCCTCCACCAAGGAACAGGACGCAACTCGAGCCAAGGACCAACTTCAGGCCTTCGCTGCCGAACGTAACCTCACCATCGCTGCCAGCTACATCGAGAACGAGAGCGGGGCCGCCCTCAAGCGTCCCGAACTGTTCCGGCTGCTGGCTGACTGCCTTCCGGGCGACGTGCTCTTGGTCGAGCAGGTTGACCGCCTCAGCCGCCTCAATGCCGAGGATTGGGATAGGCTCAAGAGTGAGATCAGGTCCAAGAAGGTGAAGGTGGTGGCTCTCGACCTGCCGACATCGTGGATGATGATGGCAGCGGACAAGGAGAGCATTCAGGCCCGCATCTTCGAAGCCATCAACGACATGATGCTCGATGTCCTCGCGGCGGTTGCCCGGAAGGACTACGAGGACCGCAGACGGCGGCAGGCTCAGGGCATCGAGAAGGCGAAGGCCGAAGGGCTCTACAGGGGCAGGCCTGAGGACACCGAACGTAACGCGGCCATCATCGGCATGCTCAAGGCGGGTATGTCGTGGAGCGCCATTGTTGCCGCGACGGGCTGCTCCCGGTCGACACTCGCTAGGTTGAACAAGCGGGCCGGTGGAGCGGTAGAGTGAAGCAGGCCCCAACGACGGGCACATGTTTTCAATAGGTCAGTATCGCTGGCGCATATGGATCGCCTGTTTGCCTCGGTGCGATAATGGCTTTTCGAGCTGGGATTTCATGGTTGTTTCCGTGACCAAGGGGGAACCTCGCAACCTCCAACGGGAGGTCCAAACGTTCCACCGAACGGCCTCCCGAGATGCCTCAGTCGAAACTGCAAATCCTCGACTATGCAACCAGCGAGGAACTGCCTAAATTGCCAGTGGCTCAAGTTTTTCCACGACGCACAGCAGTTTGAAACATGGTCTCCGAACTCTCTGAAATCACCGACACTTTGTGGAGCTCCGCCGAGAAGCTTCGCGCCAATTCCGGGGTTCGCCCCGCTGATTATGCACGTCCGGTCATGGGCCTCCTGTTCCTGCGTCACGCCGAGGAGCGCTTCGCCGAGGTGGAGGCCCGGATATCGCCGAAGGCGGGCTCGCGTGTGCGTCGCGGCCCCGAGACCTACAAGGCCGAAGGTGCGATCTTCCTGCCACCAGAAGCCCGCTTCTCGTTCCTCTTGGCGCTTCCCGAAGGGTCGAACCTCGGGCGGGCGCTCACCACCGCCATGAAGGAGATCGAGGAGCGGAACCCCGAGCTCGCCGACGTGCTGCCCAAGACCTACCAGTCGATCCCTGACGACGTCCTGGTCGAGCTGTTGCGGGCGCTGAAGCCCCTGAAGATCAACGGTGACGCCTTCGGCCACGTCTACGAGTATTTCATGGGGGCCTTCGCCAAGCAGACGATGCAGAAGGGCGGCGAGTTCTACACGCCCTCCTCGATCGTCCGCCTCATCGTTGAAATCCTGGAGCCCTTCGAGGGGCGCATCCTCGATCCGGCCTGCGGCTCCGGCGGCATGTTCGTCCACTCCGCCGACTTCGTGAAGCGCCACCAGAAGGCGCCGGAGAAAGAGCTCTCGATCTATGGCGTCGAGCGCACCCGCGAGACCTGGCGTCTCGCCCAGATGAATCTGGCGGTCCATGGTCTCTCGGCGAAAATCCTCGACGCCGACAGCTATCGCGATCCGGTCTTCGAGGAGGTGATGGCGGAGGCAAAGGGCTTCGACTTTGTCATGGCCAACCCGCCCTTCAATGTGAAGGAGCTCGACAAGTCCAAGCTCTTCGACGAGGCGGGTCGCTTCCCCTTCGGCGTGCCGACCGCCGACAACGCCAACTATCTCTGGATTCAGCTGTTCTGGTCGCGCCTCAACGACACCGGCCGCGCCGGCTTCGTCATGGCCAACTCCGCCGCCGATGCACGTGGCAAGGAACAGGAGATTCGCCGCAAGCTGATCGAAAGTGGCAGCGTCGACGTCATCGTCTCGGTGGGGACGAACTTCTTCCTCACCGTGACACTCCCCTGCACCCTGTGGTTCTTCGACAAGGGCAAGGCGAAGGGGCCACGTGGCGACCGGGTGTTGTTCCTCGACGCCCGCCACCTCTTCCGCCAAGTCGACCGCGCCCACCGCGACTTCACCGACGACCAGATCGAGGCCCTGGCCAACATCGTGCGGATGTGGCGCGGCGAGACGCCCGAACTCTTCGCCGGTTCGACGGCGTGGCTGAAGGAGCGCTTCCCCGGCTTCGCCTATGCCGATGTGCCCGGTCTCTGCCGGTCGGCCACCCGCGCCGAGATCGAAGCGCAGGGCTGGTCGCTCAACCCCGGCCGCTATGTCGGCGTGGCGCCGGGCGCGTCGGACGACGAGGACTTCCGTGACAGGCTGGAGCTGCTTCACGAGGAGCTGGAGGAATTGAACGTCGAAGCCGGGCGCTTGCAGGCGGTGATCGCGCAGAATCTCGCCGAGGTGCTGGGATGACGATTCGAGATGGTTGGAAACGCGTTCCGATCGCGACGCTATACGAGGGTCTCTATGACGGTCCCCATGGGACGCCACCGGTCTCAGAGGCGGGACCTATTTTTCTCGGTATTGGCAACATCACTGATGATGGACATCTCGACCTTTCTGCGGTCAAGCACATTGCGCCTTCTGATTTCCCCAAATGGACAAAGCGGGTCACTCCGAGAGGTGGAGATATCGTCTTCACTTACGAAGCCACACTGAATCGCTATGCGATCATTCCCGACCAGTTTGATGGGTGCCTCGGTCGACGCCTTGCGCTGATCAGACCCGATCCGAGCAAGATCGACACACGGTTCCTCCACTATTCGTTCTTTTCCTCGGACTGGCGCGAGACGATTGAAAGAAATCGGCTGTCCGGGGCGACTGTTGATCGAATTCCATTGTCGAAGTTTCCTGCATTTCCGATCGACGTCCCGGAGTTGCCAGTTCAGCGTCGCATTGCCGGCATCCTCTCCGCCTACGACGATCTGATCGAAGTTAACCAGCGGCGCATTGCGATCCTGGAGGAGATGGCGCGGCGGCTCTTCGACGAATGGTTCACTCGCTTCCGCTATCCCGGCCATGAGGCGGTGCCTTTGGTCGAGACGGAGCTCGGGAGTGTGCCGAAGGGGTGGCGAGTAGGTGTCTTCGCCCAATGCGTCACAGTGAACCCCGAGACGCTCTCGCCCAAGAAAGCCCCGAACCGGATCAACTACATCGACATTTCATCCGTTTCCGTTGGGCGGGTAGATGACATAACCATGGTGGACTTCGCGGACGCTCCCGGTCGAGCACGACGGGTTGTTCGGGACGGCGACATCATATGGTCGACAGTACGCCCGAACCGCCGCTCGCACGCCCTCTTACTCGGTTTGGAACCGGATACGATCGCATCGACGGGCTTTGCCGTCCTCAGAGCACGAACTGAGGAATGGGCTTGGGCTTATGAAATGTCGAGAACCGATGCCTTTGTCGGGTTTTTGATCGGCCGGGCACGAGGAGCAGCGTATCCCGCTGTCGTTGGGTCGGATTTCGAAGAAGTTCCCACGCTGATTCCACCGCCGGAACTGCGGGCTGATTTCCAAAGACGGGCCGGGCCGATGTACGAGAGCAAGGCGGCCCTCGAAGCTCAGAACGCCCGCCTCCGCGCCGCCCGCGATCTCCTCCTTCCCAAGCTGATCTCCGGCGAAATCGATGTCGGCCGGGCCGAAGAGGCCCTCGCCCGAGCGGCGGAGTAGGCCCCATGGCGCCGGAGCCGAAGGACGTCCTCTATGGTCTGCCGCCCGGCACCCGCGCGACGCTTGCCGGCTTCTCGGAGGATTCGCTCGTCGAAAAGCCGGCGATCGAGCTGTTCGAGAGCCTCGGTTGGCGTCACGTCGACCTCTACGAGGAGACCTTCGGCGCCGATGGCTCGCCCTGGCGCGAGACCCGCCGCGACGCCTTTCTGACCAAGCCGCTCCGGGCCGCGCTCGCCCGCCTCAATCCCGGCCTGCCGACCGACGCCCTCGACCTCGCCTTCGATACGCTCGTCCGCGACCGCGCCGCCATGGTGCCGATCGCCGCCAACCGCGAGGTGCTGGAGCTCGTCCGAGACGGCATCGACGTGGAGTTCCGCGAAGACGGCGGCATGGTGCGGGAGCGCGTCCGCGTCGTCGATTGGCGCGACCTCCAGGCCAACGACTTCACGCTGGTCTCTCAGGTCTGGATCGCCGGCGAGTTCCACACCCGCCGCACCGATCTCGTCGGCTTCGTCAACGGCGTGCCCCTGCTCTTCGTCGAGCTCAAGGCCGGTCATCGCCGTGTCGACGACGCCTATCGCGACAACATCCGCGACTATCGCGACACCATCCCCCAGCTCTTCCGCCCCAACGGCTTCGTGCTGGTCTCCAACGGCCTCGATACGCGCATCGGCGCCTCGGTCCATGCTCCTTGGGACACTTACAAGGAATGGAAGCGCATCGACGACGAAACCGAGCCGGGCCGCGTCTCGCTGGAAACGGCCATCCGCGCCGCCGCCACGCCGGAACGCCTTGCCGACCTCGTTGAGAACTTCCTGATCTTCGAGGCGACCAAGGACGGTCTCTTCAAGAAGATCGCGCAGAACCACCAGTTCCTCGGCGTCAACAAGGCGGTGGCTGCGGTCGGTCGGCTCGGCGAGAACCGAGGCAAGCTCGGCGTCTTCTGGCATACGCAGGGGTCGGGCAAGAGCCTGTCGATGCTCACCTTTGCCCGCAAGGTGCTCCGCACCATGCCCGGCGCCTGGACCTTCGTCATCGTCACCGACCGCGAAGAGCTCGACAAGCAGATATCCGAGACCTTCGCCGCCTGCGGTGCCGTCACCAAGGGCCTAGATGAGGTGCGGGCTGGCTCGAAAGAGCACCTGAAGGCACTTCTACGCGGCAACGAGCGCTTCGTCTTCACGTTGATCCACAAGTTCGGCACCGCCAAGGGCGAGACCTTCCCGGTTCTCTCCGAGCGGTCCGACATTATCGTCATCGCCGACGAGGCCCATCGCTCACAATACGACACCCTCGCCGCCAACATGCGCCGGGCTCTGCCCAACGCCGCCTTCATCGGCTTCACCGGGACCCCCCTGATGGCCGGGGAGGAGAAGACCCGCGACGTCTTCGGCGACTATGTCTCGACCTACACTTATCAGCAGTCGACCGAGGACGGGGCGACCGTGCCCCTCTATTACGAGAACCGCATCCCCGAGTTGGAGTTCGCCAACGAGAGCTTCTCCGAGGAGCTCGAAGCGGTGATCGAGGAGGCCGATCTCGACGAGGACCAGGAGCGCGAGCTCGAACGTCGGCTCGGGACGCAATACCACCTCATCACTCGCAACGACCGGCTCGACCGCATTGCCGAGGATATCGTCCGCCACTTCGTCGGTCGCGGCTATCGCGGCAAAGCGATGTTCGTGGCGATCGACAAGGCGACCGCTCTGCGGATGCACGACAAGGTGCGCCGGGCCTGGGATGCGGAGATCGCCCACCGAGAAGCCGCGCTCGCCACCGCGCCAGAGGATCAACGGCCGGGGCTCGCCGCCGTCATCGCCTTCATGCGCGAGACCGACATGGCCGTCATCGTCAGCCAAGGCCAGAACGAGATCGCCGACATGGAAGCGAAGGGGCTCGACATCCGTCCGCATCGCAAGCGGATGAACGACGGGGAACTCGACGAGCGCTTCAAGAAGCCCGACGACCCGCTCCGCCTCGTCTTCGTCTGCGCCATGTGGATCACCGGCTTCGACGTGCCGACCTGCTCGACGATCTACCTCGACAAGCCGATGAAAAACCACACACTGATGCAGACCATAGCCCGCGCCAATCGCAATGCGCCGGGCAAGAAGGCTGGTCTCATCGTCGATTACGTCGGCGTCTTCCGCAATCTCCAACGGGCTTTGGCGATCTACGCGGTCGGTGGAGCCACCACACAGCGTCCCATCGAGGACAAGGGGGCACTGGTCGAGGAACTCGCCGCCGCCGTTGCCGAGGCCTTGGCCTTCTGCCGTGCACGTGGTGTCGAGCCTGAGTCCATCCTGGAGGTGACCGGCTTCGAGCGGCTCCGTTGGCTCGGCGATGCGGTGGAGGCGTTGAACGGCACCGACCCCGAACGGCGGGCCTTTTTGGCGCTGGCGTCGAACGTCTGGTCGACCTTCAAGGCGGTTCTCCCCGATGCTCGCGCCGAGCCTTGGCGGCGAATTTCTGCTGCGATCGAGGTGATTGCCGAGCGCATCCGAGCCCTCACCGAGCGACCCGACATCTCGGAAGTCGCCGGCCGCATCGAGGCCCTGCTCGACGATTCGATCGCGGGCGTGGAGATCACGGCGCCGATCCGCCTGGACGGCGACACCGAGGGGCTGTTCGACCTCTCTCGGCTCGACGTCGAGCGTCTTCGCGCGATGTTCGAAACAGGTAATCGCCAGCGCACCGAGACCCAACGCCTTCGTCGTGCGGTCGAGGCCCGCATCGAGGAGATGGCTGCTCGCAACCCTACCCGACGCAGCCTCGTCGAACGCTTCGAGGCGCTGGTGGACCAGTACAACGCGGGGAGCCTCACGGCCGAAGCCCTCTTTGCCCAACTCCTCACCCTGATCGGCGATCTCGACACCGAGGACCACCGCGCCATTCGCGAAGGGCTTTCGGAAGAGGAACTCGCCATCTTCGACATCCTCACCCAACCGGAGCCGAAGCTCGGACCGGAAGACGAGGACCTCGTGAAGCGGGTGGCGAAATCGCTCCTGGACAAACTGAAGGCCGAGAAACTGATTCTCGACTGGCGTCTCAAGGAGAGAGCTAAAGCGGCCGTGAAGGCGACCATTGCCACGATCTACGACGAGGGGCTGCCGCCAGCCTACGACCAAGGCATCTTCGACGACAAGGTCGAGCGTACCTATCAATGGGTCTTTGAGAAGTACCCGGCCGAGCAGCCTGGGTGGATGAACTGAGACAGCAAGCGTTTCCTAACGCAGGGAATGCTGTCGAGCGTATCCCATCTCGTTAGTTGCACACCGCTTACGCCTCACACGAGCCCTCTGGCAGCTTCACGACGACGACGGACTCCCCGATTTGTGCCGTGGTCTGCACTTCGAGGTTCGCGTAGCGGGGGCACTCCAGGATATCCGACCAATACCGATCAGGAACGGGGCTTTCGGTTGTTGACCTTTAGTCAAGACGCTCCCACAATGCTCCCACACGAACTCATGGCGAGTAGAAAACGCCTATGAATCAGTGCGTTGAGAGGGTGGCGGGGCGTATCCAGGTCCCCCAGCCAATCTTCCTTTTCTTGCAAGACTATACAGCCGCTTTTGAGGCGGATGCTTCTTGTCATGCTGTGGCGTCATCGACGTTGTGGGGCGAGAGATTCTCGAGCGTCAGCGGCTTGTTCAGGAGCTTGAGGCGGGCTCCGTATCGCGCTCCAAAGGGCGATACCTCGGGCAGATGGCCTGAGACGACGAAGACGGGGATGCGTCGATCATCGTCCAGCGCCCGCTCGGCGACCTGCCAGCCAGCCGTTTCGTTGCCGAGATGCAGATCGGTGATCACGGCATCGAAACGCGGTTCGTTGGCAAGGCAATCGAAGGCTGCTTCCACGGTCGTGCAGAGTCGGATCTTTGCGCCAATCCCTGACAACAGCTTCGATGCCTGTGCGGCATCCTCCGAATCATCTTCAACCAATAGGATTCGTTTCCACGGGAGCGAGGGGGACGGTTGCCGGGTAGCCGTTTCGCTGCGCGGCAGAACGAGTCGCACGACGGTGCCGACGCCTTCCTCGGATTCGATCTGGACGTCGCCATTGGATTGCCGGATGAAGCCATAGACCATCGCCAGCCCAAGACCGGTGCCCTTGCCGTCGCGCCTGGCGCTGAAAAAGGGTTCCATGGCGTGGGCGAGGACGGCCGGCGTCATGCCGCAGCCGGTGTCTTCGATGGTGATGATCGCTTGTTCCCCGTCGGGAGACGATGTGAGGACGACCGTGATTCGACCGCTGTCGGGAATGGCCTGGGCGGCGTTGAGGCAGATGTTGATGATGGCACTTTCGAGCTGACCGGCGTCAACGCGGACAAGCAGTTCCTCGTCGGCCGGGCGGACGCTGAAATCGATGTTGTCCCGAAGCGTCAGATAGATGAGATCGGTCAATCCCTCGACAAGGTCGTTCAACTCGACGAGTTCGGGTTCAAGATGCTGACGGCGGGCGAAGGCGAGCAGTCGTTGGGTAAGTGACGTTCCGAGCTCGATCGCGCTGGCAATGGTGTGGCGCAGTTCGCGGCTACGTTCGGGGGAAGCCGCTTCCAGCATGTGCGTGCTGCTGGAAATGGTCGAGAGGATGTTGCCGAAGTCATGGGCGACTTCACCGGAGATCTTGGCTAACCCCTCGATTCGCTGGATCTGCTGCATGCGGTCCTGTAGCTGCCGTCGTTCGGTGGAGTCCGAGAACAGCGCCACCGCGCCGCCGGCCGGCAAGGCGCGGTCGCGACGCTCGATGGTGCGACCGGTGAGGTCGGTCAGTTCGGCGTACCCCGCAGCGGTGGCGGTGGAACGCCATCCATGCGCTTTCAGGAGCTGTTCGAGGTTGACCGGTCCCAAAAGGCCGGAAGGGGGGAGGCCAAGCACTTCGGCCAGGCGGTCGTTGGCGGCCGTAATCCCGCCTCCGGGGGCAAGCACCGCGACGCCGTCGGACATGCCGCGCACCATGGTTTCCAGCAGAGCCGTCTGGCGGACCCGCTGGCGATGCGCCCTGTCGAGCCGTATCGCATTGGCGCGAAATACCCGAAAGGCCCTCAGCAGCTTGCCGATCTCATCGCCCTTGCCAAAGCCGCGAGGCAGCGAACTCGTTCGGTCCCCAGCGGCCAGGCGCATCATTCCCTCGGCGATCGCCGACAGGTTCGCCGTGACATAGCTGGCGACGAACTGCGCCGTGAAGAGCGCGATGGTCGTGCTGATGACCATGACGATGAGGATCGTGCTCTTGGCGACCGAGATCAGGGTTGGTGCTGGAGAGTTCGCTGGCAATCTCCTTTTGCGCGGTGGCGGTGACCGCAGCCGCGTAAGAGCTGACGATTTCGGCACCGATGCGGATGCGCACCAGCGCGTTGGCCGCGGTAACGCGGTGGGCAAGTTCCCGCCGCCGCAGTTCGAAAAGACCGTCGTCACCCTCGGCAAACGCGGCGAGCCTGTCGCTTGCCTCTTGGCTGGCCGTAGTGGTCGTGGACGGCAGTCTTCGGGTGAGGCTGTGGAATTCGCGCTGGAACTCACCAAGACCAATCAGGTTCTCGGCGCGTCCCGCCCCGAGCAGGCTGGATGCGACGCGCTGAAGCGTCAGCCATTCGCCGCGCTCGTTGATCGACTGACTGGTCCCTGCCGAGAGGAGTGCCAGATTGCGCTCCTCGCGCGCAACTTCGGCGTTGAGACGCAGGATGCGGTCGAGCAGAACGGATCGGGACTGGGTGGCGGCGAGCAGGTCGAAGACGGCGAGGCGCATCTTCACGAGATCGGCGGCGATCGCTGGCTGCAGATCCGGACGGTTTTCGATGTTGGCGATCAGGCCGAGAATATGCTCGCCCTCCTGATGGACCCGGAACGGGCTGTCGAGGGCCAAAAGGAAAGGCATGCGCGTTGCGAGGTCGGCGGCGTCGCTCGACAGGCGCAGTGCGTCGTCGACCTCGGCGAGCGTACCGGTGTTCAGTGTCTTGAGGCGGTTTTGCCCGCCTTCCAGCGTGATCCAGGCAACGGCGCCGGCAAAGCAGGTCAACAGGGCAAGGATTGCCAGAGCTGACTGCAGGCGGGCGCGAACCGACAGGGGAGCCAGCTTTTTCACGGCTCGCTCCGCTGCGTGGTCACGAAGATGTACCCTTGGCCACGGCGGGTCTGCAGATAGACGGGCTTCGAGGGAACGGCTTCGATCTTGCGGCGCAGACGCAAGATCAAGACGTCGATGGTCCGATCGACATAGGTGGAGAGATCGCTGCCGAGTTCCCTGAGGAGTTCCACGCGTGGAATGATGCGATCCCGGTTCCGCACCAGATACTCAAGCAACCGGTACTCGCCATTGGTAAGCGGTATCTCGCCGCCGTCGTGAGCAAGCAGTTCGCGCCGGGTGAGGTCGAGCGTCATGCTTCCGAAGGTCTCCATCTGATGACCGGAGCGGTCCGGCGTGGGCGCCTTCCACCCGGATCGACGCAGAACAGCCCTCAGGCGAGCGAGAAGCTCTCGCGGATTGAAAGGCTTCATCAGGTAGTCGTCGGCCCCGGTCTCAAGTCCCTCGATGCGGTCGGTTTCGGTGCCCCAGCCGGTCAGCATGACGATGGGAATGCCCATGCGGTCCCGGATCTCCATGGCCAGCGTCAGCCCCGACTCGCCTGCGAGGTTGAGATCGATGAGTGCAAGATTGAGGTTCGGGGGTGGGGCGAGCCGCCGGTAGGCGTCCGCGTCGGGCAAGGGAAGCGGCGTGAAGCCATTCTCCCTGAGCAGCGCCGTCATCGTGCCGCGCAGTTCGTCGTCATCGTCGATGATTGCGATGGTGGCTCCGTCCGAAGCCGGGTTCTCGTGTTCCTGGGTCATGGCCCATCAATCACCGATGCGAGGCGACTCGGAAATTCGCCGTCAGTCGCGTTGACCTGCTTTGTGGGGAGATTTCGTCGGCTTTGAAATATTGTTCATACAAAACCCGGCGATCCCGGCCGTTTCCCGACCTTTTGGCTCTGGTCTCGGAGCCGGGCGACGTGTCACGTTTCCTCAGCCCCGGCCGAGGACCGGGTGAACGGGAGGAAAACATGATCCGCCTTTGCACTGTCAGCGCGATCGCGCTGGCGGCCGGAATTTCTGTATCCGCAGCCGGTGCCGCCACACTCAACGTCGTCTGTTCGAACGAGCAGGCCTGGTGCGATCTGATGGCTCAGAACTTCAAGATCGACACTGGTGTCGACGTTGCCATGGTACGCAAGAGCACTGGCGAGGTGCTGGCGCAGATCCGCGCGGAAGCGGGCAATCCCAAGATCGACGTCTGGTGGGGTGGCACGGGCGATCCACACATGATCGCGGCCGCCGAGGACCTGACGGAGGCCTCCGGCGTCGATACCTCGCAGTTGCTCGGCTGGGCCCGCAACATGGCGGACATGACCGGTGGCAAGGCGATCGGCGTCCATGTCGGTCTTCTCGGTATGATCTACAATACCGAAGTGTTGGCGGCAAAGAAGCTCGATGCCCCGGCCTGCTGGCGCGATCTCGCCAAGCCGCAGTACAAGGGCGAGATTCAGGTGGCCAATCCGAAGTCGTCGGGTACCGCCTATACCGAGCTTGCCACCCTGGTGCAGCTGTTCGGCGAGGATGAGGGCTTCAAGCTGCTCGCCGAGATTGGCGCCAACATCAACCAGTACACCAAGTCGGGCTCGGCACCGGGCAAGGCGGTAGCGCGTGGCGAGACCACCATCGGCATCGGTTTCATGCACGACATGGTCAACCTGAAGAAGCAGGGATTCCCCGTCAAGATCGTCGCGCCTTGCGAGGGCACCGGATACGAAACCGGCGCCGTCAGCATGATCAAGGGAACGCCGCACAAGGAAGAGGCGAAGAAGTGGATCGAGTACGTCATCTCGGCCGATGCGCAGTCGGCGGGTCTCGAGGTCGGCGTCTACAACATCCCCTCGAACCCGGGCGCCAAGACCGATCCGGATGCGCCTGACATGGCCTCGGTCAAGCTGATCGACTACGATTACAAGACCTATGGATCGTCTGAAACCCGCACCCGGCTGCTTGAGCGCTGGGATGCCGAGGTGAAGAACGCCGGCGGGCAAGTTCAGGAATAATCCGTCGTAGTTCGGCCCGCTTCCGCAAGGAGGCGGGCCGAAATCTCCCTTCAGGATGAATGGCATGAAACGCACGGCGGGGTTCTGGCTCCTGATCGGCCTCATTGGCTATGCCTTGTTGCCCTGGTATCTCGTGGGCGATCCCGGCTTCTGGCGGTTCGGCTGGCTGGCCGATCCGCTCGAACTCGGCCCTTCGGCCCTCGTCTCGATGATCAAAGGGCGATGGTGGCTGCTGGCTCCGCTCATCGGGTTTGCCGCTGCCGCGGCGACGTTGGTCTTCGGCGCAAGGCAGCTCATCGTTGCCCGCGGCCTCGTTGCCTCCGGGGCACTCGGCCTTCTCCTGATGATGGCACAAGGCCTTCTGATCCTGGGGCACGGCCCGCGTTTGGGCTTGCCGGAAGGGGCAAGCCAGCCCGGCATGGGAGCGGGAGCGCTAGTCGTCGCCGCCGCGTTGCTCTTCGTGTTGACAACCGGCGTCTCCGGGCTCGGCAAGGGACGGGGCGATGCCTTCATCACCGGTCTCGTCGGTGCCATCGTGGCGCTGGTCGGGCTGTTCGTCTTCTATCCGATGGCGTTCGTGCTGGGGCGCGCCTTCGAGCTCCGCAACGGCGGCGGCTTCGGCGTCAGCGAGTTCTTCCCACGCTTGTTCTCGCCGGATATCTGGAGCGGAGCCTGCATGGTCAGCGCTGGCTGGTGCGGTCCCGCCGTGAACTCGGTGTTTCTGGCGCTGGCCACGGCCGCCGGAACCACTTTGTTGGGACTTGCCTTTGCGCTGATCGTCACCCGCACCGAGTTTCGCGCCAAGAAACTGCTTCGCGTCCTGTCCATCCTGCCGATCATCACACCACCCTTCGTGATCGGTCTCGCGCTGATCCTGCTGTTCGGCCGCGCCGGTACGATTACCGTCGGGCTTTATGAAGTCTTCGGCGTTGAGCAAAGCCGCTGGCTCTACGGCTTCTGGGGCGTATGGCTGTCGCAGATGCTGTCCTTCACGCCGATCGCCTTCCTGGTGCTGATCGGCGTCGTGGAAGGCGTCAGTCCGTCGATGGAGGAAGCGAGCCAGACGCTCGATGCCGACCGCTGGCAGACCTTCCGCTACGTGACGTGGCCACTGATGCGCCCGGGGCTTGCCAACGCCTTCCTGCTGGCCTTCATCGAGAGCCTTGCCGACTTCGGAAATCCCTTGGTGCTCGGCGGCAACTTCGATGTGCTATCGACCGAAATCTATTTCTCGATCGTCGGTACCGTGGCCGACCCCGCCCAGGCGGCCATCCTGTCGGTGACGCTGCTTGCGCTGATGCTGACCGTCTTTCTCGTCCAGCGCCAGTGGGTGGGCAAGAAGAACTACGCCACGGTCACCGGCAAGGCCGATTCCGGACGCAATGCCGCCCTCAATCCGGTGCTGCGCTGGACGTGCTATGGCGTCGCCATTCCCTGGGCGATGTTTACCGCCCTGATCTATGCGCTGATCATCTTCGGCAGCTTCGTGAAGCTTTGGGGCTACGATCACAGCTTCACCTTCGAGCACTATGTGCGGGCCTTCAAGATCGTGTTCCGCAACGGTGTCCACTTCGTCGGATCCGCCTGGGATAGCTATTTCACCACGCTGTGGATTGCCGGCATCTCGGCGCCGCTGACCGCCGCGGTTGGGCTGGCCACGGCCTACCTGCTGGTGCGCCAGAAGTTCGCCTTCAAGAGCGCCTTCGAATTCTCGACCATGCTGTCCTTTGCCATTCCCGGCACGGTGATCGGCGTGGCCTACGTGATGGCTTTCAACTTCCCGCCGGTCGAGCTGACGGGGACGGCGATCATCCTCGTCATCGTCTTCGTGTTCCGCAACATGCCGGTCGGCGTGCGCGGCGGCATTGCCGCCATGAGCCAGCTCGACAAGTCGCTCGACGAGGCGTCGATCATGCTGGGGGCGAACAGCTTCACGACACTGCGCCGGGTCATCATGCCACTCCTGGGGCCTGCCATTCTTGCGGCACTGACCTACAGCTTCGTGAGGGCCATTACCTCGGTTTCGGCGGTCATCTTCCTCGTCTCGGCCCAATACAACATGGCGACGGCCTTCATCGTCGGCCGGGTCGAGAACGGCGAATACGGCATCTCCATCGCCTATGCATCGGTGCTCATCGTCACCATGCTGGCCTGTATCCTCTTGATGCAACTGTTGATTGGCCGGCGGCGTCTCCGCCGTGCCGATCGCGTCGAAGCCCATTGACCCGGGAGCGCATTTCCGATGTCCGAAAAAGGTTCCGTTCAGTTCGAAGGCGTCAGCAAGCGCTTCGGCGAAGTGGTGGCTCTGAAGCCGCTTGATCTCGACATTCAACCGGGTACGCTGGTGACGCTGCTTGGTCCGTCCGGCTGCGGCAAGACGACCACGCTGCGCCTGATCGCCGGTCTGGAAAGTGCGTCGGAGGGCCGTATCCTCATCGGCGGCGCCGACGTGACGCATCTGTCGGCCACCTACCGACGCGTGTCCATGGTGTTCCAGTCCTATGCGCTTTTCCCGCATATGACCGTCCTCGAGAATGTCGCCTATGGCCTGACGGTCAAGCGCGTGCCGAAGGCCGAAGCCCATGCGCGCGCCGAGGAAGGGCTGGCCATGGTTGGCCTCGCCGGCTTCGGCAGGCGCCTGCCATCGGAGCTCTCCGGCGGTCAGCAGCAACGTGTCGCCGTCGCTCGTGCCGTCGTTCTCGAGCCCGAGGTGTTGCTCCTTGACGAGCCACTCAGCAACCTCGACGCCAAGCTCAGACGCCACGTGCGCGAAGAGATCAGGCAAATCCAGCAGCGGCTTGGACTGACGGCGGTCTATGTCACCCACGATCAGGAAGAAGCCATGGCCGTTTCCGATCGCATCATCGTCATGAAAAATGCCGAAATCGCTCAGGAAGGGACGCCGGAAGACCTCTACGAACGGCCGGCCTCCGCCTTCATCGCCGACTTCATCGGCGACGCCAACCTGATCGACGTAGAGGTAACCCCTGGAGGCGCGACCACCGACGTCGATCTGCTCGGACGGCGGATCGAGCTGCCACTCGCAACCTCGATCCGCGGCACCGGCAAGCTGGTCCTAAGACCGCACCAGATGGTCATTTCTGCCGAACCGGCGGCCTATTCTCTGCCAGCTGAGGTCACTTACGCCGCCTATTTGGGAAATCAGATCCAGTATTCGCTGGAGACCCAGGCAGGGCCGCTGTTCGCATCGGTGGCGCCGCGGGCAAGGCCCTTTGCCGTGGGCGACCACGTTCATGTCGGTTTCGATCCGGCAGATCTCCGCATTGTTCCCGGCCTGTAGCCGGTTCTGCCTGGGCACGTTGGAAAACGCCTTTTGGGAGTGGTGAGAGCGCTTCGGTGCCCTTGCCGCTCCGCGACCACGTTTCTGGCATGGTGGAGCGAGGGCGGATTCGCGTGTTCTCTCGCAGATTCCGGAGGATCGGCCGTAAAGCCATGAGATTCCCTTTCGACAATCCAACCCGATTCATGCGGTTTTTAGAATCCTCGTGATACACGCGTTAAGGGGGGCATCGTAAATTCAGCTCAAGGGAACAAGGTATTTCACGATATACGTGTTTATACCTGGCCTTGACTGAGCCGTCAGAGAAGGAAGTGGGTGGCGTGAGCGAGTTTCTCGATATTCCGACCCTTCTCTTCACACTGTCGGCGGCGAGTTGCTGCATCAGCGTCAGCCTGTTCCTGACCTGGTCGTCGGCGCGTAGCGAGATATGCACAGTATCGTGGGGAGCTTCCTATGGCCTGGCCATTCTGACAATGGTTCTGGTCGCGTTGCGCGATCGCGTGCCGCCCTTCCTGTCCGTCACCGTAGCGGATGCGATCTTGCTGGCTTCCTTTGGCGCCCTCTGGCTGGGTTATCGCCAGTTCACCGGCTTTTCAGGTCGCTTTGATCGGTGGATTGCCGGTGTGGGCGTGCTGGTTTGGCTGGTCATAGCGGCGGCCAGCTCCGTGTTCGTCGATATGAATGCCCGCGCCGCCATCCTGTCGGGCATCGAGTTCGTATACTTTCTTTTCATCGTCATCGATCTTGTTCGCCACTATCCGGACGAACCGATGCCGTCTGTCGGGCTGACAACCGTCGTTGTCGGCGCGCATGCGGCGATGCAGCTCTACTGGGTCATCTCGTCGATCGCTGCACCGCTCGAGCCAACCACGGTCGTTCTGCCCAACAGCTTGATGATGGGGCTCAGATTTACCGAGTCATCGATCTTCGTGGTCTTTCTCGGCCTCTTGCAGCTCGTTGTCATCGGGCAGCGTTCGGAGCGTCGCTATCGAATTGCGTCGGAAACCGATTCTCTGACGGGCTTGGCCAATCGTGGGCATTTCTTCAGCCGCATTGCGACTATGCTGTCGCATGGCGACAAGCGCGGTGCGCTGATCCTGTTTGACATCGACCACTTCAAGGTGATCAACGACACCCATGGGCACCCCACCGGTGATCGAGCCTTGACGGCGTTCGCCGCCATCCTGGCCGCGGCGACCGCACCGGGGGACATCGCTGCCCGCATCGGCGGTGAGGAGTTCGCCCTGTTCTTGCCGAACGCCGTCACTAAGGAGGCTGCCGAGCTGGCCGAACGTATTCGCGGCAATACCGCCGACCTGCGTATCGCTCTTCCCGCAGGCGAGCTGGGGATGACCGTCAGTTGTGGCGTTGGCGGCATGAACGAAATGGGGAGCGATTTTCAAGCCTTGCACGTCGCCGCCGACCGCGCTCTCTACGTCGCCAAAAGCCGTGGGCGCAATCAGATCGCCATTCATCGGCCCCCAGAGGAGAGTTCGCAGCCGCTCTCACAGGTCGGTGGCGTCAGCGTCATGCTGGCCCGGTGACAGAAGGGGCATCCGCAGGTCGTCTTAGCTCTGCACCAATCAATGACTTGCGCTGGCTGTCGTCTCGGCTCGGTCCATAGCCAACCGCATGCCCTACACGCTCGATTGTCGACAATAAACAACTGGCGTGTTAGCTATCGATCATGTCGACCGGGCCGGAATTCAACATCCCCAAAGTTCAGAAACTCAGCGCCGAGGTCCAGACCGCCGCTGCCTTGCGACAGGGGATTTTGGAAGGCGAGATTCCGCCCGGGACGCGGCTCACCGAGATCCGGATGGCCGAGCACCTGGGCGTTTCCCGGGCGACGATCCGGACGGCCTTTCACCAACTGGCTCAGGAAGGGCTGATCGACCAGATTCCCTATACCGGCTGGATGGTGATGTCGCTCAGCGCCCACGATGCCTGGGAGCTCTATACGCTCAGGTCGAGCTTGGAGGCGCTGGCGTCGAGGCTGGTGGCAACGGAAATCCGGAACAGCGGTCCGTCGTCGGCAATGGTCGCGTCCATCGACAACGCCTTCGGCAGGTTAAAGGTCGCTTGTGAGAATGGCTGTCGCAAGCAGATTGCCGACGCGGATTTTGCCCTGCATCGCACGATCATTGATCTTGCCCGGCACCGGCGACTGGCCGAGCAATATGCTCAAGTCGAGCAGCAGGTTCGAATCTACATTGCTTCCAGCGACGCACTGCTGGATCCGAACTCCATCGTCGGTCAGCACCACCCCATCGTCGAGAGCCTGTCAGCAGGCGATGTCGACAGCGCTGTCAGAGCCGCCGTTGAGCACAACGAGCAAGAAGGCGAAAAGCTCGTGGCTTATCTTTCGGCCGTCGGGGAAAACTAATTTTCTATTAGTTCCAGGTATTTGGTTCAATATCCGCGTCCGAGGCACCGTGGTGGCACGCGTGACATCGGGTGATTATGTTGTGCGCGTTGTCAGACAATCGATTGATGTTCATTTTGGTTCATGACATCTATGCCTCATCGGTTCATGAAGGCTAATGGCAAGGGGAACAAAGCCATGGACAAGACCGACCACCGCGGGCGTAGTCAGAAACAGTTCACCAGGGTCGAGCGTTCGTTGCAGCGTGCCTGGGGCAAGGGCGCGGCATCGATTGACGAAGAGTTCGAGCGGTCGATAATCGCGATCGTTAACACGTATCGGGGCTTCTCGCCCGAGAACGATCGTCTTCGCCAAGCGTGGAAGGTGGCGCGTGGCGGCGTGATCGCGGTGGTGAAGGATGGCGATGCGATCCACATCGATCTTGCGACACGCAAACTCGACCTCGATGTGTCCGAGACCGAGATCCAGGCACGCTGGAGTGCCTACGTCGCGCCGGAGCCGCGGATCAAGCGGGGGTATCTGAAGTTCTATTCCGAACATGTGGCGCCGGCCTCAGAAGGCGCTGTCATGCCGCGCTTTTGAACACGTGCCAGGCGGCTGCCAGGCAGCCACCAGCTGCACGGCTTTAGGAAAGGGACTCCTCATGCTTTCCGGATCTCGGCCTGAATGGCTGACCTTCGACTGCTACGGCACGCTTATTCAGTGGGATGAGGGCCTCTTGGCCGCCGTCCAGGCAATCCTTGCAAAATATCCTGGTTCCAACGTCGATCCGGAAACGCTGATACGGATCTACGACAAGTATGAGCACGCACTGGAAGCCGAACGCCCCCACAAGTCGTTCCGAACGGTTGCGGGCGAGGGGCTCCGTCTGGCGATGGATGAGCTGAACCTCCGCCATTCGCCGGGCGATATTGAAATCCTTACGGGCGGCATTTCGCGCATGCCGCCGTTTCCCGAGGTCGTGCCGGCACTCGCTGCGCTGAAGAAGCTGGGCTTCAGGCTCTGCATCATTTCCAACACCGACGACGAAATCATCGCCGGCAATGTCGCCCAACTTGGCGGGCACATTGACAGGGTCATCACGGCCCAGCAGGCGGGCGCTTACAAGCCAAACCGAGAGATCTTCGATTATGCGCATGCGGCGCTTGGTATCGGCCGAGCGGAGGTCGTCCACATCTGCGCCAGTCCGCATCTCGATCTGGTTGCCGCGCGCGATCTGGGCTTCCGCTGCATCTGGATCGACAGGGAGACGGGCCGCCAGCGGCCGTCCGATTACCAGCCGGATGAAACCTTCCCGGCGCTTGATCCTGTGCCGGCTCTCTTCCGGAACGCCGCCTGGGCGCCGATGTAGTCGCAAGTCTTTCGCCCCGCGGTGAATTTGCCGCCATTGCTTATTACTTCAGCAAGGGCCTCCCGATAGAATGCGCCGTGTGGGGAGGCCTATTCCATGACTGCCGATGTGGCGCTCGACCTCCGCGAAACAGTCGTGTTCTTGGCGGCGGCCGGTATTGTGCTTCCGTTCATGCACCGTCTGCGGATCAGCCCGATCATCGGCTTTCTCGGGATCGGTCTGCTGCTTGGCCCCGGTGGGCTTGGACGTTTTTCCGGCACCCTTCCGGGTATCAGCTATCTCCTGATCACTGATCGGGCTGGCATCGCCATCCTTTCCGAACTCGGCTTGGTTTTCCTGCTGTTCATGATCGGCTTGGAGCTTTCTCTCGATCGCTTGTGGGCGATGCGAGTTCGTGTCTTTGGCTTGGGCAGTATCCAGATGATTGCGACGACGGTGGTGATGGCTGCCGTCCTGCTTGTCATCGGCCTCACCCCACCTGCCGCTCTGGTCGTCGGCTCAGCCCTGTCGATGTCGTCGACGGCAATCATCATGCAGATACTGACCGAGCGCGGCGCGGTCGGCAGTCGGCTCGGGCGTTCGGCACTTGCCATCCTGCTGTTCCAGGACGTGGCGGTTGTCCCCGTGCTCCTGATGACGCAGGCTTTCGGCAATCCTGGGGGGCAGCCCGTTCTTCTCGACCTTGCCCTGGCCGCCATCAAGGCCGCTGTCGCCATAGCGGTCATTCTGGTGTTGGGCCGCCTGCTTCTTCGGCGCCTTTTTCGAATGGTGATCGCCACCGGTATCCGCGAGCTGTTTCTGGCAGCGGTTCTCGTCACGGCGATTGGTACGGCGGTTCTCACGGAAGCGATTGGCCTGTCGCTGGTACTCGGTGCTTTTCTCGCGGGCCTGTTGGTTTCGGAAACCGAATACCGCCATCAGATCGCCGTCGATATCGAGCCGGTAAAGGGGCTGCTGCTCGGGGTCTTTTTCGTGTCGGTCGGACTTGGCATCGACCTCGACCGCGTGGCCACGGATCCCCTGCGGCACCTTGCAGCCCTGATCGGATTCGTTGCGATCAAGGCGGTCTTGCTTCTTGTCATCTGCAAGATAATCGGTTTTCCCAAATCCCTGACCATCGAGTTGTCCCTGTTGCTTGCCGGTGGCAGCGAGTTCGTGTTCGTCGTGGTCGGCCTCGCCGGAGCCTTCGGCTTGATCTCAGCCGATACCAGTAGTCTCCTCGTGGTGGTCGTTGGGCTCTCCATGCTTTCGGCTCCGGCGGTCGGTGCCATCACGGGCCGGCTCGTGCCCCGCCTCCTGAGCGATGAAAAGCCCGTTCAGGATCTTCCTCCCGAGAAGGAGGACGGCCACGTGGTCATTGCTGGCTATGGTCGCGTCGGCCGGGCGGTCGGCGATGCATTGCATGAGGCCGGCATTCCATTCGCTGCCGTTGACTTGGATGCAGTTACCGTCAATGGCCTCAGGAAAAGCGGTATCGCCATACACTGGGGAAACGCGGTCCAACGCCCCCTGCTGAAGCGGCTCGGAACCGGTCGGGCTGCCGTGCTGGTGGTCACCATGAATGATGCCGCCGCGGCTGCCGATGTCGTGCGTGTCGCTCGGGCAGAGTGGCCGGAACTGCCGATTTTCGCCCGTGCCCACGATACCCAGCATGCCAAGCTCTTGCTGGTCTCCGGGGCTTCCAAGGTCGTCTTGCTGCCACTCGAAGCCAGCATGCAACTCTCCGAGGCCGTCCTCTCGTCGGTCGGCGTTTCCGACGAGCTGACCCACTCGATCGTGTGCACCGCGCGGGATCGACAGCTCGCGGCTCTTATGCAGCCTACCAACCACTGATCAGATGCGGACGCTGTCTCAGTGCATCTGAAGCCATCGGTTCCGAAAACTGCCTGCGCCCGAACCATCTTTTGCACAAGATGATGAAGGGTGGTGTGCGCCCCTATCTTGAATGCGTTCCGCCGCTGATCGATAGCTTTGTCAAACGAATAAGGTCGCAGGGGGCGAAGCGGAAATGTCTCAAGGTCGTGACGGGTTTACCAGTACGTTCGGTGCACTGATGGCCACTCTCGGGTCGGCTGTCGGTCTCGGCAACATCTGGAAATTTCCATCGTTGACCGGCACCAACGGCGGTGCCGGCTTTCTTTTGGTCTATCTTGCCGCCACCCTCATCGTCGGCCTGCCGGTGATGATTTCGGAGATCATGCTCGGCCGGACGGCGCGGGCGGACGCGATTTCCACATTCGAAAAACTCGCGCCGAAGAACCATTGGTGGTGGAAAGCGATCGGCTGGATGGGATTCCTCGCCGCGCTTCTCATCTCGGCCTTCTACTCCGAGGTGGCCGGCTGGGTTTATGCCTATATCTTCAAGTCGTTGTCCGGAGAGATCGCCACCACCGATCCGAAGGCGGCCGAGGTGGTGTTCGGGCAGCTCGTGTCCAATCCATGGTCGTCGTTGCTCTGGCAGTGGGTTGTACTGGGCCTCACTGGTTTCATCATCGCCTTCGGTGTGTCGAAGGGAATCGAGGCGGTGACCCGGCGCCTGATGCCGCTGCTCTTCATTCTGCTTCTGGTCCTTTGCATCCGCAGCCTCACTCTTTCGGGTGCCGGGCAGGGGCTCGCTTTCCTGTTCAGCCCCGACTTTGCCAAGATCACCCCGGCGGTGATGCTGACGGCCCTCGGGCTCGCCTTCTTCAAGCTGTCGCTCGGCATGGGCACCATGCTGACCTACGGCAGCTATTTCCGGGAAGATCAGAACATCGCGGCCACGGCGACGCGCGTCGTCTTCGCTGACCTGTCGGTGTCGCTTCTGGCCGGCATCGCCATTTTTCCGGCGGTGTTCGCCTTCGGGTTCGAGCCGGCTGCCGGGCCGTCGCTGGTATTCATGACCATTCCGGCCGTGTTCACCTCGATGCCGGGCGGCACGGTGTTCATGGCGCTGTTCTTCCTGTTGACCGCCATCGCCAGCGTCGGCGCCATTCTCTCCCTTTTGGAGGTCATGGTGGCCATCCTGTCCGAGCGCTTCCATCTTCCAAGGAAGATGGCCGCGATCAGCACCATTGCCATGATTGCCGTGCTTGGCGTGCCCGCCGCTCTCTCGCAGAGCCTGACGGCCAACTTCAAGATATTCGGTCTCAATCCGTTCGATCTCTTCGACTTCCTGAGCTCGAACATCCTGCTGCCGGTAGGCGGCATCCTGATCTGCCTGTTCGTCGGCTGGGTCTATGGCCTGGCAGCACCTGAGAAGCGGCTCGCAGAGGTGGGGTCGCCGATCAATCGTCTCGCGATTCGGAGCGTCTATTTCCTCGTCCGCTTCGTAGCGCCGGTTGCCATCGTCATCGTCCTCCTGAACGGTCTGAAGGTGTTCTGAGGAATGCTGGTTGTGCGGGAGGAATGCTGGAATTCTTCGGTGTTCCTCCCGCCAGTCACTCGGCTGCCCTTGCCGTGCGGCGGGTGTTGATGTCGATCAACCGCCGGGCGATCGATAGGGATTCTGACTGCTCCGAACGGTACCGCGCCTCGATCTCCATGATCAGGAATGTGTCCGGAAGCACGTCGATCTCGGCAAACAGCATTTCCCAGTCGATGTCACCCCAGCCGAGCGGCATGTGCAGGTCACCAAGGCCGAGTGCCGTTACTTCCTGCGGATAGAAGGGTTTGAAACGGCCCAGCGGGCGACCGAAGCTATCATGCACGTGAAGGTGGCCGGTAACCGGTGCCATGGCTGCCAGTTCCGCTTTGAAGTCGAGCCCACGATAGGTCGCTTCGATGTAGGCGTGGCTGAAATCGATGAGTGCCATCAGGTTAGGATGGTCTATTTCCCTGACGGTCGTCGCCAGTTTGGCAGGCGTCTGCCGATATTGCCCTTCCTCTGTCGTAAAGATGTTTTCGAGCGCGATGCGCACGTCGTAGCGGCGGGCGAACTCCGCCAGTTCCAGAAGCGCCTCGCATTGGCGCAGGTCGGCTCCGGCCCTTTCTCTGATCTGCTCCGGCCTGAGTTCGCCCCCGTGCTGCACAAGCACGCGGGCTTCGATGCGGTCGCATACCTCGACCAGCGCCTTGGCGGCCGCAAGTTGCAGAGGCAGGGTCTCGGGATCCATGAAATTGGATGACACCAGACCATGCACGCTGTAGCGCAACGGCAGGCGGGCGGTCATGGTTGCCAGCCGCCGGAGACGGTTGTCGATCACTCTGCCGCCAGCCACGAGGTCGATACCGCTGAGGCCGAGTTCCGCCACGTCGGCACCGATGGAGACCAGCCTGGCAAGGTCTTCACCCAGGCTTTCAATTTCGCCATCCGTCGAGCTGGCACTGAATCCGGCGGCAACGATGTTGGGCATGACGGATACCTCTGGTCTGGCGGAAGGCGAACAGGATGACGCGCGACCAGGAAAGCCGCGACCTGAAAACCAGGAAACGGATTCTGTTGTTGGAGAGGTTCCGGTTTCCTGACGGTTATGTGAATTTTCGATGATATCCGCGCGCCCGATGGGCAAATGGGGCGTTTGAGTTTCGGAGTTTTCTTGCAGCCGTTTGAGGTCAAAAGCATTTTTTCGTCATGTGATGCGCGAAATGCTCGCGAAATGAGCTTGTTCGGGTTTTGCTGCCGGAGTAGGAGCAGACCTTGCCGTTGAGGCGCCAACGGTCGGGGGAACGAGGCGTCTTGGACGCAAACCGTTACCTTCAGGAAGTGAAATCGTGCATACAAACAAGCTGGTCGTCGTCGGCGTTGGGCACGTCGGCTCCTATGTGCTCGCCGATGCCATGAAAACCGGACTGTTCGGAAAGATCGGCGTCATCGATATTCTCAAGAACGTCGCCTATGGCGAAGCGCTTGATCAGGCGCATGCGACTGCGCTGACCTACATGACCAACGTCGACGTTACCGATGGCGGTTACGAACAGTGTGCCGACGCTGACGTGATCATCGTTGCGGCTGGCTCCAGTGTCCTGCCCGATCCGAACAAGCCGAAGGCCGAACCCGATCGCGCTCTTCTGACCAAGGCCAACTGCGTTGTCATTCGCGAGGTCATGGCGGGCATCACCCGGTACACGAAGGATGCCATCGTCATCCTGATCACCAACCCGCTGGATACGATGGTCTACATCGCCGAGAATGAGTTCGGCTATCCGCGCGGCCGGGTGTTCGGCACCGGTACGATGCTCGACTCGGCTCGCCTGCGCAAGCTGGTTGCCGGCGCCTACGGCATCGACCCGAAGTCGGTGACGGGATTCATGATGGGCGAGCACGGCCGGACGGCGTTCCCGGTTCTCAGCCACGTCAATGTCGGCGGCATCCCCTTCGAGGAGCTTGGCGAGTATTTCGAGGCCGGACAGGACATTCGCGACCCGGATGTGGTGAAGACAAAGATCGTCAGCGCGGCCTACGAGGTGCTGAACGGCAAGGGCTGGACCAACGCCGGCGTTGCCCAAGCGGCCATCACCATGTCGAAAGCCGTTCTTCTTGACGAGCGCAGCGTCTATCCGGCTTCCACCACGCTTCGCGGGCAATATGGTTATGACGGCGACGTTGCGCTGAGCATGCCTTGCCTGATCGGTCGCGCGGGCATCCTCAGGCAGCTTCCGGTCAAGTTGAACGACTGGGAGGCAAAAAAGCTCTCGGAATCGGCCGCATTCATCCAGTCGACGATGAAGGATGCCAATACCGGCCCAGCCTTCAACCGGTGCTGAGCTTGCGGCCCAGCTTGTCTTCCACCGATGCGATCTTGGTCGCGAGGCGGCTCGTGTCCCCCTCGCGATAATCGACCTTCAGTGCGACTTCGACACGCGGGCAATCAGCGCGCGTCGCTTCGAAGCACTTCGTCACGACGGCCATCACATCGTTCCACTCACCTTCCAGGATGGTGCCCATCGGGGTGAGCTGGTAGGCGACGCCGCTCTTGTCGATGATGTCGAGCGAGCGCGCAACGTAAGGGCTGAGGCTCTCGCCCTTGCCGACGGGATACATCGCAAATTCCAGGAGGACCATCTTGAGCGCCTTTCATTGCCGGGAGGCTGATGCGGTGCGATTTCGAACGAGCTTATAACGCGATACCTCTCGGGAGAGATGCAAGATGCGGGACGCAGATCAGCGCAACCTCTGCCGGTCGAGGTGTGCATCATCGTGAGCCCCGGCGTCCCGCATGAACCGGCCGGGTGGCTGACCGACATGGCGACTGAAGGCCGTGCTGAACGAGCTGGCGGCTGCGCCCACAACGAGGGAAAGGGGTGGTATGGCTGGCTGCCAACGACGCGTCTGACCGGCTCTATTATCCGGCAGGTGCAGACGCCATTGCCCTCGCACGAGGCGTCTGACCGATGTTCGTAGTCCCTGTCGCGATAGGACTCCGCAAACGGCTAGCTCTGGAGCGCGTAGCGGCTACCTGTCGCGAGAACTCATATCAGCTTTTGCCAGCTTGCCCATGGTCTCGGAGAGCATGGCATTGATGTTGGTATATTTGAGCGCCGCTGCGAAGTTGTTTTCGATAGCGGCTCGTCGTGACTCATAATCCTTCTCGGTCACGGTGTTGATGGCGCGGATCAGCTCTTCCTCGCTTTGACAGTAGATAATGCCTGCGGCATCGAAATGGTTGCCGATTTCCGGGTCGCCCCAGTAGATGGGGACCGTCTTGTTGATGAAACAGTCCAGGATCTTCTCGGTGAAGTAGCCGCCATACCGACTGTTTTCGATGGCGACGGAGAAGCGGTAGTCGACAAGTGCTTCCGACTTCGAATGGATCGATTTGTAGGCCCGCCCATAGAGATCCAGTTTGTCGCGGCAGGCATCGGCAACGATGTGCCGCAGGCGGTGTCCGTAAAGGTCTCGCTTCTTGGAGGCGATCAGCGAGATGTGCTTGGTCTTTTCAACGTCGCCCGGTGGCGTCGTACAGGTGTGCGGGTTGAAGAAGACCGCATTGGGACATCTTCTGATGATCTTCGTCGAATGAGTAAGGATGTGTTTGAAATTCCAATAGAAAAACGGCAGCGTGAAATAATGCCGTGGCTTGATGCCCTCCGGCTCCAGCATCATCAGCGAAATGGCGCACTTGGCGCCCCAGTAGGGGATGAAATGACGGCTGCTGAAATAGACCACCACATGGTCGTTGGGCGTCAGATCACCAACGGTCGCGTCGGTCTGGGCGGCCGCGGCTGCCGCCTCGTTGAGCGGCGTGTATGAGCTGAGCGGGTGATCGGTAAGGCGCAGGTCCCAGCGCATCCTTGACGGCTGGGAGAAAATCTTGGGTTCGGTCATTCGTCAAGCCCGCTCCGATCGTCGGAGCTTTTGGTTGCCATGAGCGACGAGTCTCGCCGCCAACATCGGATGTTGGCGGGCAACCTAGATGGGCCTGCGCTCGCAGTCCAGCGCGACGATGTCGTGGAAAGAGCCGTCGGCGGGATGGGCGACGATTACACAATCTCTCGCGACGCTCTTACTGCCCGGCACTTGGCGGATGTGTGGGGTGGTAACCACAAAAAGCCCCGCGCGACCGGTTCAACCGGATACGCGCGGGGATGAGTTGGCCGAGGCCAAGCCAGACGGGGGTGGGTGCCTCGGCAGGTACTCACGATTGGTATGGGATGAGGGCGGCCATTTCAGTAATGCGGGGATCGCACCGCTCTCCACCGAGGCGTGCTTCGGGCGGTGCGAGGTGTTGGTTTCGCTCAACGAAATCCCGAGCCGTGAGGCGGAGGATGTCCGGCGGGGCATCGCCGCTTTCGATGAGGTAGTCGCGGTACTCGTCTTCAAGTTCCTGCAGACGGGCGGTCATGGCTCTCTCCGTTTGGGAACGCATCCAAGCTTCAACCAATGAGGCGGCTCGCGGTTCCCTTGGAGGGATGGCTTCCCAACCTAGCGCCAGTTTTCCAACAGTTCCTCTGCTGTCGTGACCTCGAGTTGCTCGCTAAAGCGGGTGAGGTAGAGTTCCATCAGGGCATCATGGGTTTCGTCCACGAAGCTGCAAAGAGCATCGCCTACCAAGATGACGCGATAGCCTCGGTCTATGCCACCGAGCGCCGAAGCCAACACGCAGACGTCCGTTTCCCCGCCGGTGATGACCAGCGTATCGATGTTGGAGCTCGAAAGCATGGCGTCGAGCTGCCCCTCGGTCCATGGCGAGTAGACGTGCTTGTCCAGAACGCGTGCCGGCGGCGAGAAGCGTTCGAGGGCCGGGATGACGCGCACGGCTTCGCTGTCCAATCTCTCGAGCGTAATATCGGCCCATCGTCGATAATAGCGCGCCCAAGTGCCGCGCCCTTCACCTGGGCGGGTGGCGGGGATGAAGCGTGTGAACACCGTCCGGTCGGCGTGCCGCTCGCATAGCCTCTCGATCGTCGGCGTGACGCGTTCCAGCCAGGGCATCGCCCAAGGGTGGCCGGGACCGAATACACGCTGCATGTCCACGCAAAGATGCAGAGTGCCCGATCCGAGCGGCCCATGGATCAAACCTTGATCTGCCATGGGTGCCTCTACCCTCAAAGGTCAGGTTTCATGACGACCTTGATGCAGCCGTCTTCCTTGTCGCGAAACGCCTTGTAGAGTTCAGGGCCGGCCTCGAGCCCGGCGCGGTGCGTGATCACGAAGCTAGGATCGACTTCCCCGGACACGACCTTTTCCAGGAGGGGAGCGAGATAACGCTGCGTGTGGGTCTGCCCCATCCGGAAGGTCAGCCCCTTGTTCATGGCCGGGCCGAAGGGAATGTTGTCGAGAAGGCCGACATAAACGCCAGGGATGGAGATCGTACCGCCCTTGCGGCAGCAGATGATGGCTTCCCGCAACACATGCGGGCGATCGGTGCCGAGGAAAAGGGTCGTTTTTACCTTGTCGAGCGCGGCGTCAAAGCTCGCACCGGCGTCGGACTCGGTTCCAACGCAATCTATGCAGCGGTCGGGGCCGCGGCCGCCGGTCATGTCCATCAACGCGTCATAGATGTCGACCTCGCTGAAATCGAGCGTCTCTGCCCGGCCATAGTTGCGGGCCATGGCCAGGCGCTCGGGAACCTTGTCGATGGCTATCACGCGGCCGGCGCCGAGCATCCAGGCGCTCTGGATGGCGAACTGGCCCACCGGGCCACAGCCCCAGATTGCCACCGTGTCGCCCGGTTCGATCCCGGCATTCTCGGCAGCCATGTAGCCGGTCGGAAAAATGTCGGACAGAAACAATACTTGGTCGTCGTCGAGCCCCTCCGGCACCAGGATCGGACCGACATCGGCATACGGCACCCTGAGGAACTCCGCCTGGCCACCGGCGTAGCCGCCGAGCATGTGAGAGTAGCCAAACAGGCCGGCCGGCGACTGGCCCATTACCTTGGCGGCCTGATCGGCGTTGCGGTTCGAACGGTCGCAAAGCGAATAGAGCTGTTTCTTGCAGAAGAAGCATTCGCCGCAGGACAGATTGAAGGGAACGACCACCCGATCACCCGGTTTGAACTTGCCGTGCCCGCGCCCCACCTCTTCCACCACGCCCATGGTCTCGTGACCGAGCACGTCGCCGGATTCCATGGTCGGCATATAGCCGTCCATGAGGTGAAGATCAGAGCCGCAGATGGCGCATGATGTGACGCGAATGATGATGTCGCGTTCGTCCTCTATCCTTGGATCATCGACCCGCTCGCAACGGATATCGCCTTTGCCGTGCCAGGTAAGCGCCTTCATGCCATGCTCCCACAATGACTAGGATTGGCCGCAGGAACCTGGGTCGGCTGGCTTTGTTCCCGGTCGTTGCTGGAGTTGCATCCTGGCATTCGGATCGAGTGGAGTGGCATGAGAAGGCGCGAGCTGTCTCCCCCCGCGCCTTCTTTACAATCAGGGTAGGGCGTAGGCGATGACGTAATCGCCAGCCTTGGTGCCGATCGATCCGTGACCGCCGGCGACGATAACCACCATCTGGCGACCGTTATCGAGGGCGTAGGTCATCGGCGTGGCCTGACCGCCAGCCGGCAGGCGGGCCTGCCAGAGTTGCCTCCCCGTGGTCAGGTCATAGGCGCGAAGGTAGTTGTCGACTGCCGCTGCTAGGAAGGCGACCCCGCCCTTGGTGATCATCGGGCCGCCAATGCCGGGGACGCCCAGCTTGATCGGCAGGGGCAGGGCGGTCATGTCGTAGACGGTACCGTTGCGGTGCTTGTAAGCGATCTTGCCATTGGAAAGATCGGCCCCGGCAACATAGCCCCATGGCGGTGCCTGGCAGGGTATCCCGAGCGGTCCGAGGAATGGTCCCATTACCACGCCATAGGGCGCTCCTTCATTGCGGTTGAGGCCCTGTTCGCTGCCCTTGTTGCCTTGGCCGGGGGGCGGGATATCAGCCCTCGGCACGAGCCGGGACGTGAACGCGAGGTAGGTCGGCATGCCGAACATCACCTGTCGCTCCGGATCGACGGCAACGCTGCCCCAGTTGAAGACGCCGAAGTTGCCAGGATAGACGAGGGTGCCCTTGAGAGATGGCGGCGTGTACCGCCCCTCGTAGTTGAGCTTGTGGAAGCTGATGCGGCAGGCCAACTGATCGAACACGCTGACACCCCACATGTCCCTTTCCTGAAGCGGTGGGGGCGTGAATGTCAGGGCTGAGATCGGTTGGGTCTCAGCCGAGAAGTCCTCGGCAATGGCACCCTTCGGGGCCGGTTGCTCGGTAACCGGAAGGATCGGCTCTCCGGTCCGCCGATCCAGCACGTAGATATCGCCTTGCTTGGTGGGCCCGACCAGCGCCGGTACGGTCGATCCGTCAGTTTTGGTCAGGTCGAGGAGGACCGGTTGCGCAGGCACGTCCATGTCCCAGAGATCGTGGTGAACGGTCTGCCGGACCCAGCGATCCCGGCCGGTTTCGACGTCGAGCGCAACGATCGACGAGGAGTATTTTTCCACCTTGGCGCTGCGCCCCATGCCGAGCTGATCGGGGACCTGGTTGCCCAGGGGGACGTAAACGAGGCCAAGAGCTTGGTCGACGCTGAAAACTGACCAACTGTTCGGCGAGTTGGTGGTGTAGGTCTGGCCCGGTGGCAACGGCGCCGTCTCGTTGGGGTTGCCTGAGTCCCAGTTCCAGATCAGGGCGCCAGTATCGACATCGAAGGCACGAATGACGCCGGACTGCTCCTGGGTCGAGTAGTTGTCGTTGACTGCGCCACCAATGATGATCTTGCGCCCGACGATGACCGGTGGAGACGTTGAGTAGTAGTAGCCGCCGGGCTGGTACTTCATGCCGGCTTCCAGGTGCAGCGCACCCTGGTCGGCAAAACCGGTGCAGACAGTGCCCGTGTGGGCATCGAGGGCAACCAGGCGAGCGTCAGATGTCGGCAGATAGACGCGTTCCGAGCAGGGCGTCCCGGTCATCGCTACGGTATCGCGATAATAGGTTACGCCCCGGCAGGTCTGGTGCTGACGATCCGGGTTGAGGCCGGCCTTCGGATCATATTTCCACTTTTCCTTGCCGGTCGCCGCGTCGAGTGCGATCGCCCAGTTGTGCGGTGTGCAGAGATAGAGAGTGTCACCGACCTTGAGCGGGGTCACTTGGTAGGTCGTCTCTCCGACGTCTTCCGGCCGCTTCAAATCGCCGGTCTGGTAGCGCCAGGCTTCCTCGAGGTTACGAACGTTATCGACATTGATTTGCGTGAGAGGTGAATAGCGCTGGCCAAGTGGCGTCCGGCCATATTGCCACCAATCGCCATCGGGTACGCCACGCTGATCGGCAGCCTCCTGGCTGCGCTTTTCCGGCAGGCGTCCATCAAGGTCATGCGGATCGACGAACATCGACCACCCAGCGACGGCCATGGAGAGAAGACAACTGACCACCAGCGCGAGGGCGGGAGGGCTGCCAAGGCCGGGAGAAGCTGGTGCTCGGTTGAGCCGCCATCTGACGAAAGGCAGCAGGAGCCAAAGGCCGAGCAACACGGGTACGCCGCCGCGCGGACCAAGTTGCCACCAGTCAAAGCCAACTTCCCAAAGTGCCCAGGCAAGCGTGCCGAGCAGGAAAGCCGCGTGGACCGTAAGTGCGTGGGCGCTGCGCCTGTAAAGAAGAAGGGCGGTGATCAGCAAGCCGCCGCCGGCCAGAACGTAGTAGGCGCTGCCTCCGAGGAAGACGAGATAAATACCGCCGCCGAGCAGGAAGAGGCCGAACAGTCCCGTCACTAGGACGCTCAAGATCACCATCGCGCGCTATCTCCAGCTGAATCTTCAGCCTAGTGAAGCGCTCAGGCAGGCTTTGGTTCCCCGTGCGACGGTATTTTTAACGATGCACCGGAACAAGTCCGTCAGTGCCGAGTTGGGCCAGTAATACCGGAACACGCACCGAGAGGATCGGAAGATGCGCGTCAATCCCCTGTTGCTTGGCCTAGGTTTGTTGCTCGTCGTCGTCTTGGCGATCGGCGCGATCCGCCTAGGTGGAAACCTGGGACGCGGAGAGGATCAGAAGCAGTTTCCGCCTCACGCGGTTCAGCAATAGCAAAGCGCGATCACATCGCCACCCGTCAATGCTGGCTGTCATTTGCATTTTCTCAAAGAAGGGCCGTTGCACCCAATAAGATGCGTTTTGGCGACGTGCGGGTCGTTTCGTCCTAATGGCAACTGACGGCCGAGCCAATCGGCTGGGAAGGGAAGGCACCCGATGTTCGACAGCTTGGATGCACTCCTGTTGGCGCGGTTGCAGTTCGCCTTTACCATCGCATTTCACATCGTTCTGCCTGCCTTCACCATCGGGTTGGCGAGTTATCTCTTTGTACTCAATGCCTTGTGGCTCATCACCAAGCGACAGGTCTACGAAGAGCTGTTCGAGTTCTGGAAATCGATTTTTGCCGTCGCCTTCGCCATGGGCGTCGTGTCCGGCATCGTCATGTCCTACCAGTTCGGAACCAACTGGAGCCGCTTTGCCGACAAGGTCGGGCCGGTGATCGGTCCGCTGATGGGCTACGAGGTACTGACCGCCTTCTTTCTCGAGGCGGGCTTTCTCGGCGTCATGCTGTTTGGTCTCAAGCGGGTCGGCCATGGCTTGCATCTTTTTGCAACCGGTATGGTCGCCATCGGAACGCTATTGTCGGCAACGTGGATTCTTGCCGCCAACTCGTGGATGCAGACGCCACAAGGCTTTGCCACCAACGAAGCAGGTCAGTTCGTTCCCCTCGACTGGTGGGCCATCATTTTGACGCCCTCCTTTCCCTATCGCCTGGTGCACATGGTGCTCGCGGCGTACCTCACCACCGCGTTGGTCGTGGGAGCCTGTGGGGCTTGGCATCTGCTGAAAGGAACTGCGCCAAGGCGCAGCGCCACGATGTTCGCCATGGCCATGGGGATGGTGGTCGTGGTGGCTCCGATGCAGATCCTCGCCGGTGATCAGCACGGTCTCAACACGCTTCAGCATCAGCCTGCCAAGGTCATGGCGATGGAGGGACATTTCGAAAGTCATCCCGACGGCGCGCCGTTGATCCTGTTCGGGTTGCCTGATCAGGCGAACAAACGCGTCGACTACGCCATATCCATTCCCGGACTCTCCAGCCTTATCCTCAAGCATGGATTGAACGAGCCGCTTGCCGGTCTCGATACCATTCCGGACGAACTGGAGCCGCCGGTCGCCGTGGTCTTCTGGTCTTTTCGCGTCATGGTCGCTCTGGGAATGGCGATGTTGGGTCTTGGTCTATGGTCGGCTGTTGTTTGGTGGCGAGGCCGATTGGCAAAGGATCGGTGGCTGCACAGGGCGGCGGTTGCCATGGGGCCGGCTGGCTTCATCGCGGTACTGGCGGGGTGGATTACCACAGAGGTCGGTCGCCAGCCCTATACGGTCTATGGCCATCTCCTGACGGTCGATTCGGTGTCGCCGATCGCCGCTCCGGCAGTGGCGACATCGCTCGTGGCCTTCGTGATCGTCTATTTTTTCGTCTTCGGAGTGGGGATTTTCTACATCCTCCGCCTGATGGCGCGTCTGCCCGCCGAGGCCGATGAGAGCGTGCTCGAACAGGGACCTGTCAGAACTGCCGGCATCACCCCTGGACCGGCCCAAGGCAGGCAACAGGGAGGCGACCATGGGCATTGATCTCGCGTTCATCTGGGCCTTTCTGATCGCCTTTGCCGTTCTGGCCTATGTGGTGATGGATGGTTTCGACCTCGGCATCGGCATCCTGTTCCCGTTCTTCCACCACAAGCGCGATCGCGACACGATGATGAACACCGTTGCGCCTGTGTGGGACGGCAACGAGACGTGGCTGGTGCTTGGGGGCGGTGGTCTGATGGCCGTTTTCCCGCTGGCATACGCGACCGTTCTGCCGGCGCTCTACGTGCCACTGATCGCCATGCTGCTAGGGCTGATTTTCCGTGGTGTTGCCTTCGAGTTCAGGTGGCGCACCAAGCGTTGGCTATCGGTCTGGGATTGGGGATTTTCCATCGGTTCGACGGTGGCGGCATTATCGCAGGGCATCGCCCTGGGCGCGCTGATCGAAGGTATCAGGGTCGCCAACCGTGCTTATGCCGGTGGATGGTGGGATTGGCTGACGCCGTTTTCCCTGGCGACCGGCGTTTCCCTCGTCATCGGCTACGCGCTGCTCGGTTCGACCTGGCTGGTCATGAAGACGACCGACGATCTCGCTGAGCGGGCTCGACGCGTTGCTCGCCCGGCGACTTACCTGACGCTGCTAGGCATGGGGATTTTCAGCCTGTGGACCCCGCTGATCGGACCACATTATCTCGGACGCTGGCTGAGCTTTCCTGCAGTGATTTTCAGCGTGGTCGTGCCGCTGCTGGTGCTCGTCTGCGTCGCCGTCATCATATCCGGTCTCAACACGCAACGCGACACCCGGCCATTTTTCGCGGCGTTGGGTCTGTTCGTGCTCGGCTTTATCGGGATAGGTATCAGCTTCTATCCCTATATCGTCCCCCCATCGCTGACCATCAGCGAGGCGGCGGCTCCTCACGCAAGCCTTGCCTTTCTGCTGGTGGGCGCCTTGGTCCTGATCCCGATCATTCTTGCCTATACCGCCTATGCCTACTGGGTTTTCCGCGGCAAGGTCCGACCGGAAGAGGGCTATCATTGACCACGGTCCGCCCCACATTGGTCCGGCTTCTGTGGTTTGTCGGCTACTGGCTGGCCGGGGGCGCCGTGGTTGTCGTTGTTGAGGCAGGCTCGCGGCTCTGGCTCGTGTAATGCTGGCATCCTCAAGCGCATCTCCTGACGTCGCCCACGGTGACGCCGGCTTGGCTGCGGGTAAGTTGTCGGTAGAGGCGGGCATAGCGCTCGGCGCTGCGTCCCCAGCCAAAATCGGTCCGCATGGCCTGGGTCTGCAACCGGCGCCAGGAGCCAGTATTGTCGTAGGTTGTCAGGGCTCGATCGATAGCGTTGTAAAGGTCCTCGATCGATCCGGGATGAAACTGAAAGCCCGTCGCGACGCCAGCTGCCATCGCGGCCTCATTTGCGTCGATGACTGTCTCCGCCAGCCCGCCCGTGCGGGCAACAATCGGAATGGCGCCATATCTCAGCGCATAAAGCTGGGTCAGACCGCAGGGCTCGAAGCGGGACGGCTGGATGACGATATCGCTGCCCGCGTGCAGCAGGTGGGCGGACTCTTCGCTGAAGCCCAGATGAATGACAACACGGCCGGAATGCTTGCGGGCCTGTTCGGCCAGTCCGTAGATGATGCTCGGATCCCCTTCGCCGATGACGATCAGGCGGGCTCCACGGTCTATCAGGCCGGGCAGCACCGGTGCCAGAAGATCGATCCCTTTCTGCCAGGTCAGGCGACTGATCACGCTGAGGATCGCGCCATCCCCGGGCGTCAGGCCGAAGGTACGCTCCACCGCGTCGCGGTTATCACGTCTACGATCGATGCTGTCGAGGTCGTAGTTTTGGGCGATGTAGGGATCGGTGAGTGGATTCCAGATGTCCTCGTCGATGCCGTTGACGATGCCGGAGAGTACCGACCGCCGGCTTTGCAGCACACCGGCCATTCCCATCCCCTGTTCTTCCGTCAGGATTTCCCGGGCGTAGGTTGGCGATACCGTGGTGACAGCGTCGGCCATTCGAATGCCGGCCTTCAGGAAGCTGATGTCGCCATAATATTCGAGGGCGTTGACGTGGAGGAAATGGTCGGGAAGGCCGAGCTCGGAGAACACGCTCACCGGAAACTGTCCCTGGAAGGCCAGGTTATGGATGGTGAGGACGATTGGAACGTCGATCCCGCTTGCCCGCATATAGGCGGCCGTGAGCCCTGCTTGCCAATCATGCAGGTGGACGACATCGGGGCGCCAGCCATCCACGCCCTCGGCGGCAATGCGAGCCGCAGCGGCGGATAGAAGAGCGAAGCGCCGCCAGTTGTCGGGATGGTTTCTGCCCTGGTCGTCAAGGTAAGGGCCGCCACGCCGGTCGAACAGCGCCGGGCAATCGACCAGAAGCAACTCCAGATCGTTGCAATGGCTGGCCCACAGCGTGACTTGCTCGCCGAGCAACGACATCTGGCCGGCCACCTCCTTGTCCTCGCACTTGGCGAGTACGCTGGGATAAGCCGGGATGAGGGTTCTGGCACCAACACCCTGTGACAAAAGAGCCTTGGGGAGTGATCCGATAACATCCGCCAGCCCGCCTGTCTTGATCACCGGAAAGGCTTCCGAGGCAACGGCGAGGACCGCCAGCGGTTCAAAACGCCTGACGATCCGCCCCTTTGAATCCGTCTCGGTTTCCATCCCGTTGGATATCCGTTCGCTGTGGCTGTCGAAGGGCGGGATTTCGAGTTTCCGGGTCACTGGCGTCAACCTTTTCTGCCGGACGACGATCCGACGCCTCACATGGCTTGGAACCAAACCGTCATGCATTGGTTCCCCACAAAAAGGGGGAAATGGACGCAAGGGAACAATTGTCTGCTTTTGCGGTTCGACCGGCGAAAGACGCGCCTTCAACCTCGTCGATCGACGCTAAGTCGGAAATCGAGACAGACCCGACGGAAAACTGAAACGCAGGAGACGGCGCAGCGCGTGGGCGATACAACCGAACGAAGCGCGGCCGACCACCATGATACTCCATTGAGTCCTCTGCCGGAAGCGGTCCGGAAGGATGATTACAGAAACGTCCTGACATTCGATGAAAATAAAGTCGCAACTTTAGGTATAATTGACGTTGCAACCGGGAGATAGACGAATGTCGACTGCGAAAGTTGCTCTTATTACCGGTGCGGGATCTGGGATAGGCCGGGCTTCGGCCATCGAGTTGGCTCGAAAAGGCTTTGCCTTGGGGCTGCTTGGGCACACACCCTCCGAGCTCGAGGAGGTCGCAAAGCTCCTTCGAGAGTCGGGCGCTGCCGTGGAGAGGCTCGATGCCGACATTTCCAGCGAAGAGCAGATGAAGGCGGCCGTGGCGCAACTGATCGAGCGCTTCGGTCGCATCGACGCGGTGGTCGCCAACGCCAGCATCAATGGCACCTGGGCGCCGATCGAAGACATCACTCCGGAGGAATGGGACAAGACGATCGCCGTCAACCTTCGGGGAACCTACCTTACTCTGCATTTCACCGTGCCCCATCTCAAACGCGGGGACGGCGGCTCCATCGTCGTGGTGTCATCGATCAATGGCACGCGGACGTTCACCAGTCCCGGTGCCACCGCCTATTCGGCAACCAAGGCGGCGCAACTCGCCATGGTTCACCAACTGGCGCTGGAACTCGGGCGCCATCGCATTCGCGTCAACGCCGTCTGTCCCGGAGCCATCAAGACCAAGATCGACGACAGCACGACGGTCCGTGCCGAGGAGGAGACGGCCATTCCGGTCGTATGGCCCGAGGGGCAGGTTCCTCTGACGGGCGGGCTGCCCGGAGAGGCGGAGGACGTCGCGCATCTCATCGCCTTCCTGGTGGGGGATGCCTCGTCCCACATCACCGGTACGCCCATCTGGATCGATGGTGGTCAGGGATTGCTGCGCTGATGGCTTTCGGGCGTCGGCTTAGTTGGTTATGCCGGCAAGCAAGCCATGAACGACAGCCGGCGAGGCCGCCTGCCGGACCGCCCTCAACCAAGTGTCCGATCTCGCACTTCGCGCAATGCTGGCGAGGACGCTGAGATGCGAGGCCCCCTTCAGGGAAGGTGAGAGTACCAGAAAGGCGATGTCGACGGGCATGTCGTCGATGGCTTCAAAGTCGATCGGTTTCCTCAGGCGGATCAGAGCCATGAAAGGAGCCTGGAGATTCGGCACATTGGCGTGGGGAATGGCGACGCCGTTTCCCATGCCCGTCGAGCCGAGGCGCTCACGGCTCGTCAGCAACCCGAGGATCGTGCCCGCATCCACTCCGGTCCTTTCGGCGGCAAGACCTGCCAGACCGCGCAGAAGTTCAGCCTTGGACGCAGCTGCGTAATCGACGAGCACGTCCCGCGGCTCGATCAAGTCGGCGAGTTCCATGATCATTCCATCTTGAAAGTTGGCGTTCAATCGGCCGAACGAAGCCGATATCCGACTCCGGTTTCCGTGAGGATGTATTGAGGCTGGTCGGGGCTCTTCTCGATTTTTTGCCGGAGCTGGCGAACATAGACGCGCAGATACTGAACGTCTGCCGATCCTGGCCAGACCTGCCGCAGAATGTGTTGATGTGTCAGTACCTTGCCTGCGTGCTGAACCAGAAGGCGAAGAATGTCGTACTCCTTGGGAGAAAGGCTGACCTCTTGTCCGGCGACCTTGACGATGCGTTTCACGAGGTCGACTGACAGTTCCCCGACCTGGAAAACGGGGCGCTCACCCTGTTGCTGAAGGCGATGACGGAGGGCGACGCGTATCCGGGCAACCAGCTCGGCGACGCCAAAGGGCTTGGTGACGTAATCGTCGGCACCCAGTTCGAGCGCCTTGACGATGCCGGCTTCGTCGGTGCGGCTCGACAGGACGAGAACCGGCAGTTCCAGTCCGGACGCCCGCCAACCGGCAAGCAGATCATGGCCCTGGATGTCCGGCAGGCCGAGATCGAGAATGATCACATCCGGCTTTTCGGAGGCAAGGCTTGCCGTCGCCTCGCCGGCGTCAGCGGCTTCGAGCACGACATAGCCTTCGGTCGTCAGCCCAACCCGAAGAAGCCGACGGATCGGCGCCTCGTCATCTACGACCAATATCTTGACCGCTGGTGCTGTCATGACGGCTCTTCCGGAGTTTCAGTTTGCGGGGGAATGGGAAGACGGATCGTGAAGACCGCGCCGGAACGGTCGGTGCGGTTAGCCGCGGAAATACTGCCGCTCATTGCCTCGATGAAGCCGCGGCAGATGGAGAGGCCAAGACCGGTCCCGGCGGGGACATGATCTGTCTTTCGCACGCGATAGAAGCTGTCGAAGATGCGCTCAAGGTCCTCCGTCGGAATGCCTGGCCCCTCATCGACAACGCGCAGTACCACGTGGCTGGCGTCTCGCCAGCCTTGAATGGCAATGGTCGAAGCCGACGGCGCATATTTGGCGGCATTGTCGAGGAGGTTGAAGACGACCTGTTCGAAGAGCACCGCGTCGACCCTGAGCATCGGCAGATCGGAGGGCAATGCCACTTCGAGCTTGTGGCGGGCGAGCAAGCGGTTGGCGCGCCGGAGGGCGCTGCCGACGATATCTCCCGGGAAGTGCAATGAGGCGTTTGGGTGCATGGCACCGGATTCCAGCCGCGTCATGTCGAGCAGATTGCCTATGAAACGGTGCAGACGTTCGGATTCCTCGATAATGGTCGAGACGAGTTCGGAGCGGTCGACATCCGGCAGCGCGGCGGCATAGTCGTTGAGCGTGCCGGCGGCGCCGAGTATGCCGGCAAGCGGCGTCTTGAGGTCGTGGGAGATCGATGACAGCAGTGCCGTCCTCAACCGGTCGGCTTCCGCGGCCAGCTTTGCCGCCTCCACATCTGCCACCAGTTGGATACGTTCGATGGCGACAGCGGCCTGATCGGCCAGTGCGTCGAACAGGCGTTGCTCTTCGGGAGTGAGCAAAGGTCCCGGCTTGTCGTTGTCGAGGCCGATGACGCCGATCGGCGTTCTTCCGGTTCTGAGCGGCATGTAGAGGCGCTTGGCGCCTGGCAGGGTGTAGGCGCCACGGCCGGCGGCCTGCTTGTGTTCCCAGGCCCAGCGGGCGGCTGCGATGTCGGCATCGACCAGCATGTCGTCGGGCGGATATCCGACCTTGACGGCCAGCGTGTCGCTTTCCGGCATCAGGATCACCACCCGTACCCGCAGCATGGCGGCGATCTGGTAGGCCGTCGCCCAGAGAACGTCGTCGAGGGTGCCGGTGCCGGCGAGCTTGCGCGAGAACTGGTAGAGCTCGTCGGTCATCCGCGCCCTTTGACGAGCGGCGGCGGCTTGTCGATGCAGTCGGGCGGCGAGATTGCTGGCGGTGACGGCGACGATCAAAAACACCACCAGGGCGACCACGCTTTCCGGATCCCGAATGGTCAGCGTGTAGCGTGGCTCGAGGAAAAAGAAGTTGAAGGCGAGGGCACTCGCGACACAGGCGTAGAGCGCAGGCCACAAACCCGAGGTGACCGCCGACGCCAGAACCGCCATCAGGAAGACAAGGGCGAGGTTGCGTACGTCGAGGAAGCGATCGAGCGCCCCACCGAGCGCCAGCGCCCCCGCTACGTAGACCGTTGAGACGAGATAAGGCCTGGGATTGAACGTCGTCGCCGGTGTCGCGGTACGGATGGCAGCGGGCGTGGCGGCAGGTTCGGCTCCCGAGATGACGTGAATGCTGATGTCACCGGACCGTCGGATCAGGTCGTGCGACACCGATCCTTCAAACAACTCTCGCCAGCGTGCCTTGTGGGGCTTGCCGACCACAACGTGCGTGAAGTTGTTGGCTTTGGCGTAGCGGAGGATCTCCCGCGCCGCATCCTGCCCGGGGATCGTCACGGCCTCTCCGCCCAGTTGTTCTGCCAGTCGCAGATGGTTGGCCAGCCTGTCCTTGTTGGGCTCCGTCAACGCGATCGAGCGGGTCGTCTCGACATGGATCGCTGCCCATGGGGCCCTGAGACGGTCGGCCTGGCGACGGGCATAGCGCACCAGCGCTGCCGAGCGGGGACGCTCATCGATGCAGACCAGCACCCGCTCGCCCGCTTCCCAGGGACCGGCGATGGCGTGGGCCTGCATGTGGCTGACGAGTTGGTCGTCGACGCGTTGGGCCGTGCGTCGCAACGCGAGTTCACGCAAGGCCGTGAGATTGCCCGGCGAGAAATAGTTGGCCGTGGCGCGCGTGGCGGTCTTCGGCAGATAGACCTTGCCCTCCTGAAGGCGCTTGATCAGATCGTCCGGCGTGAGGTCGATGATCTCGATGTCATCGGCCCGATCGATGATCGAATCCGGCACCGTCTCGCGAACCCGGATGCGGGTTATGCGGGCGACCACGTCGTTGAGGCTTTCGACGTGCTGGATGTTCAAGGTCGTGTAGACGTCTATGCCTCGACCGAGCAGCTCTTCCACGTCGAGATAGCGTTTGGGATGACGGCTGCCTTCGATGTTGCTGTGGGCGAGCTCGTCGACGAGGACCAGTTGGGGATGTCGGGCGACGATGGCATCGAGATCCATTTCATCGAGCTCGCGCCCCCTGTAGCCGATCTTCAGGCGGGGGACGATCTCGAAGCCATCGAGCAACGCTTCGGTTTCCAGCCGGCCGTGGGTTTCGACCACGCCGATGACGACATCCGTCCCTTCGGCGTGGCGAGTCCGGCCGGCCATCAGCATCTCGTAGGTCTTGCCGACACCGGGCGCCGCGCCAAGGAAGATTTTCAGGCGACCACGGCTCTCCCGCTCGGCGCTCTCCAGCAAGGCGTCCGGGGAGGGCCTGTCGTCGGCGTTCCTGGTGTCCTGAAGCGGCATGTCGTCCTCATGTCGTGGTCGGGGCCGGGGACCGGTCCCGACGGGATTCGATCATTTCTTCTGAAGGTCGTCGAGAGCGAGATTGAGCTTCAGGACGTTGACGGTCGGCTCGCCCATGAAGCCGATCTCGCGTCCTTTGATCTGGGCATCGACGAGTGTCTTGATCGCTCCCGGATCCAGGTTACGCGCCTTTGCCACACGCAGAACCTGGAAATAGGCAGCTTCCGGAGAAATCTGCGGATCGAGACCGCTGCCGGAGGTCGTGACCAGATCCATCGGCACGGGCGTGCCGGGATTTTCGCTTCTTAGCTTTTCAGCGTCGGCGCGGATGCGTTCGATCAGCTTCGGATTGGCTGGCCCCAGGTTGGATCCGCTCGAGTTGGCCGCATCATATCCGTTGCCGGCTGCCGAGGGGCGGCCGTGGAAATAGGCCTCGCTGCCAAAGGTTTGCCCGATCAGTTCCGAGCCGATGACCTTGCCGTTTCGTTCGATCAGGCTACCGGCCGCCTGATGAGGGAAGATCGCTTGGGCGACGCCTGTCATGGCGAGAGGGTAGGCAAGCCCGGTCAGGGCGGCCATGGCGACCAGGGTGACCGCTGCGGGCCTGAGTTGGTTCAACATGGAAATGGTCCTTCAAGCGAGGCCAAGGGCGGTGACGGCGAGATCGATCGCCTTGATGCCGACGAAGGGCACGATGATGCCGCCAAGGCCGTAGATCAGAAGATTGCGGGTGAGCAGTGCGCCAGCGCCGACCGGCCGGTAGCGAACGCCTTTCAGCGCCAGCGGGATCAGTGCCACGATGATCAGCGCATTGAAGATGATCGCCGAGAGGATGGCACTTTGCGGCGTGGCGAGCCTCATCACGTTGAGGGCGCCGAGCTGCGGATAGAAGGCCAGGAACATCGCCGGGATGATGGCGAAATACTTGGCGACGTCGTTGGCGATCGAGAACGTGGTAAGAGCCCCGCGGGTCATCAGTAGTTGCTTGCCGATTTCGACGATCTCGATCAGCTTGGTCGGGTCGCTGTCGAGGTCCACCATGTTGCCGGCCTCGCGGGCGGCGACGGTGCCGGTGTTCATGGCGACGCCGACATCGGACTGGGCGAGGGCTGGTGCGTCGTTGGTGCCGTCGCCGCACATGGCCACCAGCTTGCCCTTGGCCTGCTCGGCACGAATGAGGTTCAGCTTGTCCTCGGGTGTTGCCTGGGCGAGGAAGTCGTCGACGCCCGCTTCGGCGGCGATGGCGGCGGCGGTCATGGGATTGTCGCCGGTGATCATCACCGTGCGGATGCCCATGCGGCGCAGCTCGGCAAAGCGCTCGCGGATGCCGCCCTTGACGATGTCCTTGAGTTCGATGACGCCAAGCACACGACCGTTTTTCATCACCACCAGCGGCGTGCCGCCAGTCTTGGCGATGCCGTCGGCGATCGAGCGGACCTCGCGCAGCGACATGGTCGCCGCCGGGTCGGCTTCGGCGAGAATGGCATCGACGGCACCCTTGCGAATGCTGAGGCCATCATAATCGACACCGCTCATGCGTGTCTGGGCCGTGAAGGGAACGAAGGTGGCGTGCAGGCTTTTCATTTCGCGGCCGCGCAGGCCGTATTTCTCCTTGGCGAGCACGACGATGGACCGACCCTCGGGCGTCTCGTCGGCCAGCGAGGCGAGTTGCGCCGCGTCGGCGAGATCCTCGGCGGCGACGCCCTCCACCGGATGGAACGCGGTGGCTTGACGGTTGCCGAGCGTGATGGTGCCCGTCTTGTCGAGCAACAGGGTGTCGACATCGCCGGCGGCCTCGACGGCGCGACCGGACATGGCCAGCACATTGAACCGGACGAGGCGGTCCATGCCGGCGATGCCGATCGCCGACAGCAGCGCACCGATGGTGGTGGGGATGAGCGTCACGAACAGGGCGACCAGCACGACCACGGGGATGGAGCCGCCGGCATAGTTGGCAAAGCTCGGGATGGTCACGGTCGCCAGCACGAAGATCAAGGTCATGCCGGCCAGAAGAATGTTGAGGGCGATTTCGTTGGGGGTCTTCTGCCTTTCGGCGCCCTCCACCAGCGCGATCATGCGGTCGATGAAGGTGGAGCCGGCAGCGGCGGTGATGCGTACGCGGATCCAGTCGGACAGCACTTCCGTGCCGCCGGTGACCGCCGAGCGGTCGCCACCGGATTCGCGGATGACCGGGGCGGATTCACCCGTGATGGCCGCTTCGTTGACCGAGGCGACGCCCTCGATCACCTCACCGTCGGAGGGAATGATGTCTCCGGCTTCGACCAGCACCACATCGCCGACCTTGAGGCTATGGCCCGGAACGGTCCGGTAGGCCTTGTTACCACCGGTGATCAGCTTGGCCTGGGTTTCGGTACGGGTGCGGCGGAGCGCGTCGGCCTGGGCCTTGCCGCGTCCTTCCGCCACCGCTTCGGCAAAGTTGGCAAACAGCAGGGTGAACCACAGCCAGACAACGATCTGGAAGGAAAAGCCGAGGTGCCCGCTGCCGGTGACAGCATCCTTGACCAGGAGCACGGTGGTCAGCGCCGAGACGACGGCGACGACGAACATCACCGGGTTCTTGATCAGGCTGCGCGGGTCGAGCTTGCGAAATGCGCCGCCGACGGCCGGCCACAGGATGCGGGCGTCGAGGAGGCTCGCGGATCTGGACTTGCTCATGAATAACTCCTAGTGCGCCCAGCGGTCAGAAGGTCTGCCCGGCGGCGATCGCCAGGTGTTCGACGACGGGTCCGAGCGCCAGGGCCGGGAAGAAGGTGAGGCCGCCGACGATGATGATCACGCCGGTGAGGAGACCGACGAACAGCGCGCCGTCGGTGGGGAAGGTGCCCGCCGATTCAGGGACGGTCTTCTTGGCGGCCACCGAGCCGGCAATTGCCAGTGCCGGGACGATCACCAGGAAGCGTCCCATCAGCATGGCAATGCCCAAGGTGACGTTGTACCAGGGCGTGTTGCCGGTCAGGCCGCCGAAGGCCGAACCGTTGTTGGCCGCCGCCGAGGTGTAGGCGTAGAGGATTTCCGAAAAGCCGTGCGGGCCGGCGTTGGCAACGGAGGCGACACCGGTCGGCAGGACCACCGCCACGGCGGCAAAACCGAGCATGGCGAGCGGCAGGCAGAGAACGGCCAGCATGGCCATCTTCACTTCCTTGCCCTCGATCTTCTTGCCCAGATATTCGGGCGTGCGGCCGACCATCAGCCCGGCGACAAAGATGGCAATCACCACGAACATCAGGATGCCGTAGAAACCGGCGCCGACGCCGCCGATGATGATCTCGCCGAGCATCATGTTGATGAGCGGGATCATGCCGCCGAGTGCCGTGAAGCTGTCGTGCATGGCGTTGACCGCGCCGCAGGAGGCGGCCGTGGTGACAGTGGCGAACAGAGCCGACAGCGCTGTGCCGAATCGCGCCTCCTTGCCTTCCATGTTGCCACCGTCGATACCGAGGGCGTGGATCAACGGGTTGCCGGCCGCCTCGGACCAGTAACAGACGGCGACGCCGATCAGGAACAGGGTACCCATGGCGGCGAAGATCGCCCAACCCTGCTTCTCGTTGCCGACCATGCGGCCGAAGACGTTGGTAAGCGCTGCGCCGATGGCGAAGATCGCCACCATCTGAATCAGGTTGGAAATGGCGTCGGGGTTTTCGAAGGGATGGGCGGCGTTGGCGTTGAAGAAGCCGCCGCCGTTGGTCCCGAGCATCTTGATGGCGACCTGCGAGGCAACGGGGCCGACCGCGATGGTCTGCCTGGCGCCTTCCAGCGTCGTCGCATCGATGGAGCCACCGAGCGTCTGCGGCATGCCGAGCGAGACGAGGACGAGCGTCATGACGATGCAGATCGGCAGCAACAGGTAGAGCGTGCCGCGCGTCATATCGACCCAGAAGTTTCCAATCGTACGAACCGACTTTCGTGCAAAGGCTCGGATCAGGGCGATGGCAAGCGCGATGCCTGTGGCCGCCGACAGGAAGTTCTGCACCGTGAGCCCCAGCATCTGGCTCAGATAGGACATGGTGGTTTCGCCGCCGTAGTTTTGCCAGTTGGTGTTGGTCACGAAGCTGACGGCGGTATTGAAAGCGAGCTCCGGCGGCACGTCGGACATGCCGGTGGGGTTGAGCGGCAGGGAGCCCTGAAGGCGCAGAACCAGATAAAGCAGCAGGAAGCCAAGAAGGTTGAACAGAAGCATGGACACCGCATAGGCGGTCCAGGGCTGTTCCTCTCGCTCGCTGGTTCCCGCCAGCCGATAGAGGCCACGCTCTACCGGGCGGAGAACGGGTGCCAGCAGCGTTCTCTCCCCGTTGAAGACGGCGGTCATGTAACCGCCGAGTGGTCTGGCGAGCAGAATGATGATCCCGCAGAAGACGAGGATCTGTATCCATCCATTGATGGTCATGGGAAAGTTCCTGGCCGAGAGGTTCTTTTTGAGCAGCCGCTTTTCGATCAGGTTGTCTCAACCTGACCGGCGGATGCTTCAGAAGCGTTCGGGACGGACGAGGGCGTAAATCAGATAGGCTGAAAGGAACGCCGCGGTGGCGCCGCCCAGGATGTATTCGAACAACATGATCGATACTCCCGTGGTCAAAGCCGTTCACAGACCTGGACGTAACCGAGCATCAGCGCGAAAAAGGCGATGCCTGAAAGCGACAGGACGATGTCCATCTTGAGAACTCCAAAGTCGTTCCGGGGCGGTGGAGCATCTTCAACTTGGAAGAGTTTTCGCCACACGCGAATTCACCTCCCGCTTCGCCATGAGGGGCTGCGGGTGCTCACGAATTCTGCGCTTAAGGTAGGCTTCAACCGCATAGGGGTTCGAGACGGGGCGCGGAGCAAAGATATTAAAAAGTCATAGTGATTGCGGCGCATGACCCCGCCCGGCAATTGCCCTTCGCATGTGAAGTGATCTAGATTCCGCCAGCGATCAGACACAGGGGGCGATGGTGAAGATCACGGTCATCGGCATGGGAGCGGTCGGCACCGAGGTGGTCGGCCATCTTCTCAACAGCGGCGTCGCCTCGGAGATCGTGGTGATCGATCAGGCCGTCGCCAAGGCGCAAGCCGAACTCTGGGACTTCTCGCACACGACCTCATTCATCTACGCGCAGAATCCTCGCCTCATCGCAGGCGATTACGCGGATTCCGCCGGCAGCGACATCGTGGTGATCACCGCCGGTGCGCAGATCAAGCCCGGACAGACGCGTGACGCACTGGCCCAGATCAACAGCGCGATCATGAAGTCGATCATCTTGGAGGTGGAAAGGACATCGCCCGGCGCCATCGTGCTGATGGTCACCAACCCCGTCGATATCCTCGTTCAAGTGGTATTGCGCCATTCCTCGTTCCCGAAGGAACGGGTGATCAGCCTTGGTACCATCATCGATACGGCCCGCTTCATGCGCATCGTCAGCGAACATGTGTCGATCGATCCCAAGAACATCTTCGGCTGGGTGCTCGGCGACCACAGCGAAACGGGCTTCATTCCCTGGAGCCTGTGCAATGTCTGTGGATTGGACGTGGACAGCTATTGTGAACTGAATGGCTTGCCGCTGATCGATCGTGCCGAGGTCCGGCGGCGTGTATTGCAGATCGGCCTCGATATCTTTGCCGGCAAGGGCAACACCAATCATGGCATCGCCGCTTCGGTGTTTCGCATCATCCGGGCGATCGTCGGCAACGAGCGGTCCGTGCTGCCGGTCGGTACGCTGTTGCAGGGCGAGTATGGCGTCTCCGACGTCGTGATGAGCGTGCCCTGCGTCATCGGGCGGGCAGGACGCGAGGCCGTCGTCGCCTGTCGATTTGCCGAGGAAGAGCAGGCGGCCTTCGAGGCCTCTCATGCCCACGTGCTGGCGTTGCTGGCCCAGGCCGAAGCGAAGACGGTGGGGTAACGGCTCTGGTTCTTCAGATATCGAGACGGGTGAGGCGAAGCGACCGCCCGTCCGTGGCCACGAGGTCGTCCATTGCCTTTTCCAGCGCGTCGCGATCTTCGACGCCGCGCAACATGCGCCCGGCGAGCTTATCGAAGCGTCCGGCGGCAATGTCGGCGATGAGCGCGGCGGCCCTGCTTGGCGGAACGTTGACGCCCTCGTCGAACAGCCGCTCAATGTCGGGAAGATGCTTCTTGCCTTCGTCCGAGTAGAGCTGGAGTTCGGTCATGGCGGTGCGTACCAGCCCCGGATCGACGGCGAAGGCATGGACGCCCGCATCCTTGACCGTGTCGTTGAAACACTCGGTAAAACGCATGATCGCCGCCTTGCTCGAGGCGTAGCCGGAGCCGTTGGGAAAGCTGTTGCCGGTGCCGCCGCCGACCAGGTTGACAATGCGACCATGTCCACGGGCGCGCATCGCCGGTGCCACGGCGCGGCAGGTGTGGAAGGTTCCGCGCAGATTGATCTCGATGTCGCTCCACCATGTATCGGGATCGCAGTCCCAGATCGGGCCAAAGGCACGGAATGAACCATGGTTGTTGACGAGGGTATCGACCGGCCCGAGCTCTGCGACGATGCGCGCAGTGGCCGCTTCGACGGCGGCTCGATCGATCAGGTCGACGGGGATGGCGATTGCCTTGCCGCCTTCGGCAGCGATCAAAGCGGCCGTTTCGTCGATTTCGCGAGCGGTACGGGCAAGAGCTGCGACCCTCGCCCCGGCGCGGGCTTGGTGAAGGGCGATTTCCCGGCCGATGCCCCGGCCCGCGCCAGTGACGACAGCAACCGTTCCCTCGAGTTTGGCCATGACGCTTCCCCTTGGCGGGTTTATCCAGTGATCACGCTGTCGGTACGCCTGTCACGCAAAGCTAACCCTTGAGTTCAACTTCATCAAGCAAGCGACGCAGCAACAAAGGCGGAGAGGGCAGGGGTGCTGCCCCCTCGTTCAGGCGGTCGCCCGGTCGGCCCTGAGTACCAAGAGGCCGGCGGCGACGATGATCGCCGCGCCGATCCAGGTGAACAGTTCCACCGAGGCTCCGAACACCAGCCACCCGTTGAGCGCTCCCCAGAAGATCAGGCAGTATTGGAAAGGGGCAAGGAAAGACGCCACGCCAATACGATAGGCGCGGACAATCAGCAGATTGCCGGCAAACAGGCAGAAACCAGCGACGAGGATGAGTGCCAGCTCGCCGGTTGAAATGGCCGGAAAGCCAACCGTCAGCAGTGTCATCGTTCCGCTGGCCAATGCCAGAATGGCCATTGGGCTGATAACCAGCGCGAGGTCGGATTCTCGGGGCGGCGCGATTCGGATCATCACCAGCGTCACGGCGAAGATCAGGGCTGATCCGGCAGCGGCGATATGACCGATGCCAACGTCCATGGCGCCTGGGCGGAAGGCCACTAGGACTCCGGCGAACCCGAGAACGATGCCGATCGCCACCAGGGGCGACGGGCGCTCGCCAAGAAAAGTGATGGCGATCACGGATACGAAGATCGGCGTCAGGAAGGTCAGGACATAAACGTCGGCCAGCGGTATGGCGGAAAAGGCGTAGTAGATGATCGCCGTTTCGCTTGCGAGAAGCGCGCCGCGGCCAAGAGTGAACGCCGGCGTCGCTGGCAGGAGAGTCCGCCCTTGGCCATTGAGAATGGCGTAGATCGCGATGATCAGCGCCGCCGCGCCGGTGACCATCGCCGTTACGGCGGGAACAGGCAGGAACTGCGTCTCGTATTTGACGATCGTATCGGCGATCGAAAAGATGCCGAAGGCGCAAACCGCGAGCACGGCGCCCTTGATGTTGTCGCTGAGGGTCACCGGGGTTCTCCAGAAACTGCGGCCGCTTTCAGCGCCCGGATGCGACCGGTGTCGGCAAGGCGGCGTTCGGCTGATCCAAATCCAAAATGACGGATGTCGCTGCCGTTGACTACAGAGCGAGCGCAAGAGGAATGCAGCCAGTTGGCCCGGGTCGCCCGGCGGATGGCGTCAGCATTTTCTGGGCGGACACCACTACCTGCCATGATGTCGATCCGCCCGGCGGCGCGCTCCACCATGGCGGCGATCATCGTGGCCCCGGCCTCCGCGGCAAGCGCTCCGCCGGATGTGAGAATGCAATCAAACCCCAGGTCTATGGCGAAGTCGACAGCGGCGATGGGGTCCGGCAACAGATCGACGGCACGGTGCAGCGTCTTGCCCAGATCGCCGGCTGCCGCGACGAGACGCATCAGGATCGATCGATCCAGATGGTGATTTGTCGTCGTTGCTCCCAGTACCACGCCGGCAAGACCGGCCGCTCTCACTGCCGCAATATCGGCCAGCATCACCTCCACTTCGGCCTCACTGAAGCAAAAGTCGCCGGCGCGTGGCCGGATCATGGCGCGGGAGGGCAAGGAGGATTTCGCAGCGGCAGCGATCAGCCCCGGGGAGGGGGTAAGGCCACCAAGATCGAGGGCCGAACAAAGCTCGATTCGGTCAGCACCGCCTTCCACGCAGGCTTCAATACTGAGTACATCGTCGATGCAGACTTCGATGTGAGTGGTCATGGGAAGGTCGCTTCCGATGCGTAGAGCGCGGCTCCGATAAGGCCCTTTTCCGGTCCGGTCTCGGTTGGAACGCAAAGTACCTCCGGCCGTCGGCCGAGCGTACGAGCTCGCACTTCGGCGTCGATCGCCGTAATCAGGGCACGATTGCGGGCGAGGCCACCGCCGATCGGCACGATGTCGGGATCCAGAATGTTCACCGTGTTGGCGAGTGCGCCGCCAACCACGTCGAGATAGACGTCGAGGGTGCGAACCGCCTCCGGCTCTCCCTGCTGCCAGGCGGCGAGAATATCCGGGCTGGTTGCTTCGACGCCCGAAAGATGGCGATGAAGGCGCTCGAGACCGCGCGCACCGCCCAGCGTGTCGACACAGCCGGGTTGGCCGCAGCCGCAACGGATGTTCGGCAGGTTGGCTCCGGTACGCGTCGCCGACGCTGGTCCGTGCCCCCATTCGCCGGCGCTGCCGGTCGCGCCCATGACGAGGCGCCCGTTCAACACGAAGGCGCCGCCAACCCCGGTGCCGATGATCACCGCCAACACCAAGGCTTTTCCCTTGCCTAAACCAAGAGTGGCTTCTGCCAAGCCGAAGGCCTTGGCATCGTTGAGCACGCGAACCCGGCGGTTGAGGCGCACCTCGAGATCGGCGGCGAGAGGCTTTCCATCGGCGCAGGGAATGTTGGCGACAGTAAGCCGCCCGTCGCGAGGATCGATCACGCCGGCGATCGAAATGCCGATCGGTTCGTCGCCCGGTCCTGCCAGTTCGCCAATGGCGGCACAGAAGGCGTCATAGTCGCGAACGGGTGTCGGAACACGGCCGATTTCATCGGCTGCCCCGTCGGGGGCAACCCGGGCTGCCGCGATTTTCGTGCCGCCGATGTCGAAGGCTGTGACCATGAGTTCCTCTCCGAGATTCGACGCGAAGGCTATCACCAAAGCGAACTGGAAAGCGACCACCGGCGGGCTTGGCTCGGGCTACCCGCCAGTGGTCATCGAAGATGAGGATTGCTCCGTTATCATGATGAAATAACTAGACAAATTATGATTTTCTCGCATCAAGTCGGATTGACCGGCTCCTTGGGCTGCTGCAGCCTTGCACACAGCTCGATCGCGGTTTTTCGCGTTTGCGCGACCGTGTGCCGTTGGAACGTGACCGCTTGCATTTCCTACACTGTTCTGTATATAAGAATATTATAATATACGATCTAAAAGGAGGTGCCTGATGACCCTTGATCGCGCCGTTCTCGTTTTCGCCGGCAGCGTGCTGCTCGTCTCGCTGCTGCTCACCTACTTCGTATCGCCGTACTTCGTCTGGTTGACGGCCTTTGTCGGGTTCAATCTCATCCAATCGGCCTTCACCGGCTTCTGTCCGGCGGCGATCGTTTTCCGCAAGCTCGGCGTCAAGCCGGGTACTGCCTTCTGATCGGGAGATCGTGATGCGCCTCTTCCTCACCGGACTCGTTTCGCTCGGTCTCGTCTCGCTGGCCGAGGCGGGTACGCTGGTTGTCCAGCCGGTGGCCGTGCCGGAGTGGAAGGCGGTCTATGGCCGCGTCGAAGCGCGTGACAGTCTTGCCGCGCGCGCTCGCGTCGGCGGAACGTTGGTGTCGCTCGATGTGTCGGAGGGCGACAGCGTCAAAGCCGGTCAACGCATCGCCGTGGTGCGCGACGACAAGGTGGATTTCCAGATTTCAGCTCTCGATGCTCAGCTCAAGGCGCTGGACGCACAGTTGCAAAATGCCGAGGCAGAACTGGCGCGCGGCCAGACCCTGGTCGACAAGGGCGTTGCCACCGGTCAGCGGCTCGATCAGCTCAGGACGCAGGTCGACGTGTTTCGCAACCAGATCGCTGCCACCGAGGCTCAGCGGCAGGTGATCGTGCAGCAGGGCGCGGAGGGTGATGTACTCGCTCCGGCCGACGGCAGGATTCTGACGGTGCCGGTCACCAGGGGGTCGGTGGTGATGGCCGGCGAGAGCGTTGCCACACTGGGCGGCGGCGGCTTTTTCCTGCGTCTTTCCATTCCCGAGCGCCACGCCGAACTGCTTGAGAAGGGGGCATCGCTCGCCGTTGAAACGACCGCCGGTCCGCTCCAGGGGCGGCTCGTCAAGATCTACCCGCAAATCGAAGGCGGTCGCGTGACCGCCGATGTCGAAGTGCCTGATCTGCCGACCGATTTCGTCGATGCTCGCTTGCTGGTCCGAGTGCCTGTCGGGACCCGCCAGACCATTATGGTGCCGGCGGACGCCATCAAGAGCCACGCTGGAATTGACACGCTGCGCATCGCATCGGGTGGCGGTGAAACCGATCGCACGGTGGTGCTCGGCGAGAGACATGGGGGGGATATCGAAATCCTCTCCGGCGTCGTCGCTGGTGATGCTGTGGTGCTGCCATGAAGCTCGGTATTGCCGGTCATCTCACCCACGCCTTCATCGGCTCGGCACTGACGCCACTGTTCCTGCTGGCCGCATTCGCGGTTGGCCTCGTTGCCCTCGTGACGCTGCCGCGCGAAGAAGAGCCGCAGATCTCGGTCCCAATGGTCGATATTCACGTGTCGGCTCCGGGGCTCAAGGCCGAGGATGCCGAGAAGCTGATCACCGAGCCGCTTGAGACCATCGTCAAGGCGATCAACGGGGTCGAACACGTCTATTCGCAGACCCGCGACGAGCAGGTCATGGTGACGGCCCGCTTTCTCGTGGGCACCTCCGCCGACGCGGCCGTCCTCCGCATCCACGACCGTATCCGCGCCAACCTCGATCGCATCCCGGTTGGCATCGCCGAACCGCGGATCGTCGGTCGCGGTATCGACGACGTGGCCATCGTCACGCTGACGCTGTCGTCGAAACCGGAAGCCGCGGCTTCCGTCACCGCAGCCGATCTAACCCGTGTCGCCAGAGAGCTTCGCGGCGAGATCGCCAAGGTCGATGATGTCGGCCTGACCTATCTGGTGGGTGAAACAGGCGATGCCATCCGCATCGCGCCAGATCCGGCGCGCCTCGCACTTTATGGCGTGACGCTGCAGCAGCTATCGGCCAAGGTGACCGCTGCCAACAGGTCATTTCCCGCTGGTACGGTCAGAAACGGTGGCGAAGAAATCCAGGTGGTGGCTGGCGAGACGCTGCAGTCGCCGACCGAGATCGCCAATCTGTTGCTCACGACGCGCGATGGGCGTCCCGTCTATGTGCGTGACGTTGCCGACGTCTCCTTTGCCCAGGACACCGCCGACCTCTATGTTTCCACCATCCGCAAGGCGGCCGACGGTTCGATCGAGCGCGCGCCTGCGGTCACGCTTGCCGTGGCCAAGCGGGCCGGGGCCAACGCGGTGACGGTCGCCCACGATATTCTTGCCCGCGTCGACAGTCTCAAGGGCAATCTCATTCCCGACAGCCTCACCGTCGAGGTGACGCGCGACTATGGCGAGACCGCCAATGAGAAGGCCAACGAGCTGTTGTTCCATCTCGGGCTGGCGACGCTTTCGATCATCGTTCTCGTGTGGGTGGCGATCGGCTTCCGCGAGGCGGTGGTCGTCGCGGTGGTCATCCCCGTCACCATTCTGCTGACGCTGTTCGCGGCCAAGGTGATGGGCTACACGCTCAACCGTGTGTCGCTGTTCGCCCTGATCTTCTCGATCGGTATCCTCGTCGATGACGCCATCGTCGTCATCGAGAACATTTCCCGTCATTGGGGGATGGGGGGTGGCAGCCGGCGGGACAGAGCCGTTGAAGCCGTGGCCGAGGTGGGCAATCCGACCATTGTCGCGACGCTGACCGTCGTGGCGGCGCTGCTGCCTATGCTGTTCGTCTCCGGCATGATGGGCCCCTACATGAGCCCCATTCCGGCCAACGCGTCGGCGGCGATGATCTTTTCCTTCTTTGTCGCGGTAATCGTCACGCCCTGGCTGATGCTGAAGGTGTCCGGCAAGGCTCCCCTGCATCATGGGCATGATGGTTCCGGCGGCGTCCTCGGGCGAGCCTATGCCACCGTGGCGCGGCCGATCCTGGCGAGCAGGGGCAAGAGCCTTGCCTTCCTGCTGGCCGTTGGCGTGCTGACGCTCGGCTCGCTGACGCTGTTCTACACCAAGCACGTCACGGTGAAGCTTCTGCCCTTCGACAACAAGGCGGAGCTGTCCGTTACCATCGATCTGCCGGAGGGTTCGTCGGTCGAGGCGACCGATGCGGTTGCGCAGGCGGTGGCGAAGGTGGCGCTCGAAATGCCGGAGGTGATGTCCGCCCAGACGCACGCCGGATCGGCGGCGCCCTTCAACTTCAACGGACTCGTTCGCCACTCCTATCTGCGTGCCGAGCCGCAGCTCGGCGACGTGCAGGTCAATCTGACGCCCAAGGGAGAACGCAGCAGGGCTTCGCATGACATCGCCGTCGATCTGCGGCAACGCGTCATGGCACTGACGGTGCCGTCAGGTACGTCGCTGAAAGTGGTCGAGCCGCCGCCGGGGCCTCCGGTGATGGCAACTTTACTTGCCGAGATCTATGGTCCGGATGCCGATAGCCGACGCCGCACGGCGGAGAAGGTGGAGGCGGCCTTCCGCGAGGTGCCGTTCATCGTTGACATCGACAACTCCTTCGGCGTGCCGGCCCGGCGCTTGCGGACGACCATTTCGACCGACGATCTCGACTTCTTCCATGTCGAGGAGAGCGATGTTTTCGATACGCTTTCCATTCTGGGAGGCTCGTCGACGGTTGGCTATTCGCATCGCGGCGGTGGCAGGTCGGCGATCCCCATCGTCGTCGAGCGCCCCAAGGGTGAGAAGGTCCTTGATGAAGCGGCGCTGACCACGCCCATTCCGGCCAATGTGCTGCCCGGCGATCGCGGCGTCGTCGAACTGGGCGACGTTGTCAGGGTGAGCGAGGAAAAGGCTTCCTTTCCGATCTTCCGGCACAACGGTCGCTTTGCCGAAATGGTCACCGCCGAGTTGGCTGGTAGCTTCGAGGCGCCCCTTTATGGCATGCTTGCCGTGCAGGAGGCGCTCGATCGGCAGGATTGGACGGGGCTCGAGAAGCCGGTTGTCGCGTTGCATGGTCAACCCGCTGACGAGAACCGGCCGACGTTGCTTTGGGATGGCGAATGGGAGGTGACCTGGGTGACCTTCCGCGACATGGGAGGCGCCTTCGCCATCGCCATCCTCGGGATCTACATTTTGGTGGTGGCGCAGTTCGGCTCGTTCAAGCTGCCGCTGGTGATCCTGACGCCAATACCGCTCACCTTCATTGGCATCCTTGGAGGGCACTGGCTGTTCCATGCGCCGTTTACCGCGACGTCGATGATCGGTTTCATCGCGCTGGCTGGTATCATCGTGCGCAACTCCATCCTGCTCGTCGACTTCATTCGCCATGCGCCGCGCGAGGTCACGGTGACGGACGAAGAGGGAGTGTCCCATGTGGTGCGACGGCCGCTTGCCGATATCCTGATCGAGGCCGGATCCATCCGCTTCAAGCCGATCCTTTTGACGGCGCTTGCCGCCATGATCGGCGCGGCGGTGATCCTGACCGATCCGATCTTCCAGGGGCTCGCCATATCGCTGCTGTTCGGTCTCGCGTCGTCGACGCTGCTGACCGTGCTGGTCATTCCGGCCATCTATCGGGTACTCCGGAGCTGACAGACATTGTTGCCGGCGGTGTTTTTCGCTATTGGCGGGCAGCAATCCTCGCGCTGATGCGCGGGGACAGCCGCTCTTTCGCCGAAAGCATAGCCGATGACCCAGCCTTTTTCCTTCCGACTGCTTGCGACCGACGGTCGGGCGCGCCGCGGCGAGATCGTCACGCCACATGGCGTCGTCCGTACGCCGGCCTTCATGCCGGTGGGCACGCTCGGCACGGTCAAGGCGATGTTCATGGACGACGTGAAGGCGACGGGCGCCGACGTCATCCTCGGCAACACCTATCACCTGATGCTTCGCCCGGGTGCCGAACGGGTGGCGGCGCTGGGCGGCTTGCACAAGTTCTCCACTTGGAGCGGCACCATTCTGACCGATAGCGGCGGTTTCCAGGTGATGTCGCTCGCCCAGCTCAGGAAGATGGACGAACGCGGTGTCACCTTCCAGAGCCATATCGACGGCAGCCGCCACGAGCTGACGCCGGAACGCTCGATCGAGATTCAGGGGCTGCTCGGCTCCGATATCCAGATGCAGCTCGACGAGTGTGTCCGTCTGCCCGCTGAACCCAAGGAAGTCGAGCGCGGCATGCGGCTCAGCCTGCGCTGGGCCGAGCGGTCGCGCCAGAAGTTCGAGGCGATGGGCGGTCCTGAAAAAGGGCAGGGGCTCTACGGTATTGTTCAGGGCGGTGACGTGCCCGCCCTTCGTGAGGTCAGTGCCGGCGAGTTGTCCGCCATGCCCTTCGAGGGATACTCGGTGGGTGGACTTGCTGTCGGCGAGCCGCAGGCGGTGATGCTGAAGATGATCGACGTCGTCGATCCCATCCTGCCGAGCGACAAGCCGCGCTATCTGATGGGCGTCGGCACGCCCGATGACATCATCGAAAGCGTGGCGCGCGGCATCGATCAGTTCGATTGCGTCATGCCGACGCGAGCCGGCCGTCACGGTCTTGCCTACACACGGTTCGGCAAGCTCAACTTCAAGAACGCCCGCCACATGGATGATCCCCGACCGATCGATCCGACATCCGATTGTCCGGCGGCCCGCGACTATTCGCGCGCCTATATCCATCACCTCGTCCGCACCGGCGAGGCGCTGGGTGGCATGCTGCTCACCTGGGTCAACGTCGCCTATTACCAGTCGTTGATGCAGGGCATTCGCGATGCCATCGAAGCGGGCCGCTTCGAAGAGTTCAAGGCCGAGACCAAGGCCGCCTGGGCGCGGGGAGAGAACGGATGAGCTTGTTCGACCGCCTCGTGGAGGCCAGCGCCGACGATTGGCGCGCTTACGTCGAGCATCCCTTCGTGGAGATGATGGCGACAGGCACGCTGCCCGAGACGGCCTTTCGTCACTACCTCGTCCAGGACTATCTCTTCCTGATCCAGTTCGCCCGTGCCTATGCGCTTGCTGCCTACAAAGGCCGGACGATGGAGGAGATGCGCTACGGTCTCGACGGCCTCAGGGCGATTCTCGATGGCGAGATGGCGCTTCATGTGAAGTATTGTGCCGGGTGGGGGCTGGCCCCCGCCGATCTCGAGGCGGCCGAGGAGGATATGCCGACCACGGCCTATACCCGCTTCGTGCTCGACTGGGGCGTTCGTGGCGATCTTCTCGATCTTCACGTGGCGCTCGCCCCCTGCATGATCGGCTACGCGGTGATCGGCAAGCGTCTTGCCGGTATCCCCGGCGCACTATCGCCAGAAAACCCCTACGCGCCGTGGATCGCCGAATACTCCGCCGAGGGCTACCAGTCGGTGGGCGCGGCGACCATTGCCCATCTCGATGCGCTCGCCGCTGGGGAGGTTGGACAGGCGCGCTTCCGTCAACTCCGCGACTTGTTCGTCCAGGCCTGTCGGCTTGAGGCTGCCTTCTGGCAAATGGGACTCGACAGGGGTTGATGTTCGCCTTATGTTCCCTTTCGTTCGATGGGGGAAATGATGGCGGATGACGGCTTTCGGGAGTTCCTGCGCGATCTGATGGAGCCGCTTGGCGGCGTCACCTTCCGCAAGATGTTCGGTGGGCTGTCCATCTATCAGGATGGCATGGTGTTCGCGCTGGAGATAGACGGCAGCCTTTATTTCAAGGTCGACGACGAGACGCGCGCGCGCTTCGTTGCCGAGGAATGCCCGCAGTTCGAGTACACTACCAAGGATGGCCGTACGGCGCAGATGCCCTATTGGCGCGCGCCTGAGCGGCTTTACGACGAGCAGGACGAGTTCGTGGACTGGTGTCGCGCCGCCGTGGGCGTTGCGCGTCGCAACGAGGCTGCCAAGGCGGAGGAGAAGGCTCGCAAGGCAGATCGCAAGCGCAGGACGAAACCCGATACCGATTGATACACTTCGGCAAGGTCTCGACAGGATCGAAGCGCAGCGGAGTGGTAGGAGGAAGGAGAACCCAGGGGGCTGGGTTTTCCCGAAATTCCTTCCGTGATCGAGACCGTCATGTCCGTCAAAGATGTCCTCATGCGCTATGCCACCCCACTGACCACCTGGCTGTTTCTAGTCTCGCTGGTCTCGGGCGTTGCGTTGTTCTTCGGTGTCGGCAATCAGTATTTTCGCGAGATGCACGAGATCCTCTCGATGCTGCTGATCGTGCCCTTCGTGCTGCATGTCTGGCGCAACTGGCGGACGCTCGTCGGCTACTTCCGCCGCTCCGCCATGTGGGTTTCGACGGTCGTCTGCCTCGCCGCCGCGGGTGCCTTCGCCTATGGGGGAGCGGGGGCGTCGAGTGGCGGCAACCCGCGCATGGCCGCCTTTGGCGCGCTCAACAACGCCTCGATCTCGGCGCTGGCCGCGTTGGCTCGCACGGACGAGGCGACGGTTGCCGAGCGGCTCAAGGCGATCGGGGTTGAGGTCAGGTCGGCGGAAGACACCGTCGCCGGACTTGCCAAGGCATCCGGCCACGACAGTTTCGATCTGTTGGGAGCCGCGCTGACGTCCGCTTCCGCCGCCGCTCAGCCCGCACCCTGAGCTCTGTAAAGCCGGCAAACTCGACCAAAGGGGAGGTTCATGACGAATCCTCCCCTTTTCGCTTTGTACGCGCGGGGAAGTTTGCTATGGAGACCCCGCTTCGAGCATCGGAGGCGATGGTCGGTGCGGTTAGATCGCGGGCGTGGTGGAATTGGTAGACACGCTGGATTTAGGTTCCAGTGGCGCAAGCCGTGGGGGTTCAAGTCCCTTCGCCCGCACCAGATCTACCCACCGTTATCGAGGGTGATGCGGTCGGTGTCAGGTACGCCTCCGTGGCGTCCCGCCGGTGTGAAGACAGAATTGAACCGCTCTTTAGGGTCAGGCCGGCAGGGAAGACCGCCGGAAAGGTCCGCGAGGCGTTCTCGGGAATAGAGACGAAAGAAAACATCCATGCAGGTGACTGAAACCTCGACCGAAGGCCTGAAGCGCGAGCTCAAGATCGTTGTCACGGCCTCCGAACTCGCCGAAAAGCTCGATGCCTATCTCGAGGACCTCAAGGGGCGCGCCCAGATCCGCGGCTTCCGCCCGGGCAAGGTTCCCAAGGCTCACCTCAAGAAGCTCTATGGCAAGTCGGCCATGGCCGAGATCGTCAACAACGTGATTGGCGAGACGTCGAACAAGGCCCTGGAAGAGCGCTCCGAGAAGGCTGCCATGCAGCCGCAGATCAAGCTCTCCGACGAGGATGCCGAGAAAATCCTGTCGGGCGATCTCGATCTCGCCTACGACATCTCCTACGAGGTCGTGCCGCAGTTCGAACTGGCGCCGATCGATGACATCGCCATCGAGCGTCCCGTCGTCGAGGTGGCTGATTCGGAAGTCGAAGAGCGCCTCACCCAGATCGCCGAGGGTGCCCGTTCCTACGTTGCCCGCGAGGAAGGCGCCGCCGCCGAGAAGGGCGACCGCCTGACCATCTCCTATCTTGGCAAGATCGACGGCGAACCCTTTGACGGTGGTGCCGACGACCGCGCCGCCATCTTCCTCGGCCAGGGGCGTTTCATTCCCGGCTTCGAGGAGCAGTTGATCGGTGCCAAGGTTGGCGACAAGAAGGTCATTGAGGTGACTTTCCCCGAGGATTACCAGGCCAAGCATCTGGCCGGGAAGCTTGCGACCTTCGATATCGAAGTGTTCGAAGTTGCTGCCCCCGGCGAGCTGAAGCTCGATGACGACTGGGCCAAGACGCTCGGCATGGACAGCCTCGACGCGCTGAAGGACATCGTCAAGCAGCAGATCGAGTCCCAGAACGGTGCCCAGACCCGTCAGAAGGTCAAGCGGCAGCTGCTCGACGCCCTCGACGGACAGTATTCCTTCGAACTGCCGGCCACGCTGGTGGAGCAGGAGTTCAACGCCATCTGGAATCAGGTCGAGGCCGAAATGAAGGCCGCCAGCAAGACCTTCGAGGACGAGGACACCACCGAAGAGAAGGCTCGCGCCGACTATCTCAAGATCGCCGAGCGTCGCGTCCGTCTCGGTCTCGTGCTGTCGAAGTTCGGCGAGCGCGAGAAGGTGCAGGTCAACGAGCAGGAACTGCAGCGCGCCCTGATCGAGCGTGCCCGCCAGTTCCCCGGCCAGGAAAAGGCCGTGTTCGATTTCTATCGCCGTGACGCCAATGCGCTTGCTTCGCTGCAGGCGCCGGTGTTCGAAGAGAAGGTGGTCGACGTTCTTCTCGGCCTCATCAAGGTCACCGACAAGACGGTTACCAAGGAAGAGCTGTTCAAGGAAGACGAGGAGCCGGCCGTCTGATCGGCCGCCTCGCATCTTCTGTGACGAATTCCGCGGCCGGGGCGGTGACGCCCCGGCCCGTTGCGTTTTGTGTCGATCTGCATTGCAACAGGACTCTGCCGCTTGCAGAGTTTGCCGGCGATGCATACGTGGCTTTCGTGGGGAGGCTTTCTTCCCAGGCTTTGCGAGGCATGAAAACGCCGTACACCATGCACCGAAAATTCAGAGGCTTTGGTGTAGCCAAGTGCCGGGTTGGGATGTAACGATCACGGCAAGAGTGATTTGCAGGCGACGCCACCGCTGCTCCGCAAGGCCCAAAGTTGGGTCAGGATGGGCGGTTCGTCCGTCGAACGCCGAGGGAACGTATGAAGGATCCTGTCGATTTCACCATGAGCACGCTGGTTCCGATGGTCGTCGAGCAGACGAACCGTGGCGAGCGCGCCTATGATATATTCTCGCGCCTCCTCAAGGAGCGGATCATCTTCATTACAGGCGGCATCGATGACGGCGTCGCGACGCTGGTCAGCGCCCAGCTCCTGTTCCTCGAGTCGGAGAATCCCAACAAGGAGATCTCCCTATACATCAATTCTCCCGGCGGTTATGTGACGGCCGGCCTCGCCATCTACGACACGATGCAGTTCATTCGTCCCAAGGTGGCGACGCTCTGCATCGGCCAGGCTGCCTCGATGGGGTCGCTGCTGCTTGCCGCCGGTGAGCCGGGCATGCGGTTCTCGCTGCCGAATGCGCGTATCATGGTTCATCAGCCTTCAGGCGGATTCCGTGGTCAGGCGGCGGACATCATGCTGCACGCCCAGGAAATTCTGAAGCTGAAGCGCCGACTCAACCAGATCTACGTCCAGCACACTGGCAGGGATCTTGCAGCGGTCGAGGAAGCGCTTGAGCGCGACAACTTCATGGATGCCGAGGCGGCCAAGGCATTTGGCCTTGTCGACGACGTCATCACGAAGCGGGCAACTCCAGAGCTGCCCTGAGAAAGAGGTTTGCCGGCGCCGGAGGCGGCGGCGCTTTGAGATCGGTACGTTAAAGCTATCTTGAGTCCTTCTGGCGCAACATGCGCAGGTGGTGGTTCCGGCGGATGCCGTCACTGAGGAAGGGATCAAGAGGGAAGGTTCGGTTCGGTACTCGCCTTGGCGAGCAGCGGGCCGTCCGTCAACCGAGCGGGAATGATTGGATGACCAAGGTTAGCGGCGAGTCGAAGAACACCCTCTATTGTTCGTTCTGCGGCAAGAGCCAGCACGAAGTCCGCAAGCTCATCGCGGGACCGACGGTGTTCATCTGTGATGAATGCGTTGAGCTCTGCATGGACATCATCCGAGAGGAGTCGAAGTCCAATCTCGTGAAATCGCGAGATGGTGTTCCGACGCCTTCGGAAATCCGCAAGGTGCTTGACGACTACGTCATCGGCCAAGACAAGGCCAAGAAGGTTCTGGCGGTGGCTGTCCACAACCACTACAAGCGCCTCAACCACGCGACGAAGAACAACGACGTCGAGCTGGCCAAGTCGAACATCATGCTGATCGGCCCGACCGGTTCGGGCAAGACGCTGCTTGCCCAGACGCTGGCTCGCATCATCGACGTGCCCTTCACCATGTCCGACGCGACAACGCTGACCGAGGCCGGTTACGTTGGCGAAGACGTCGAGAACATCATCCTGAAGCTGCTTCAGGCCGCTGACTACAATGTCGAGCGCGCCCAGCGCGGCATCGTCTACATTGACGAGGTCGACAAGATCTCCCGCAAGTCCGACAACCCGTCGATCACGCGCGACGTGTCGGGTGAGGGCGTGCAGCAGGCCCTCCTGAAGATCATGGAAGGCACGGTGGCTTCGGTTCCGCCGCAGGGTGGACGCAAGCATCCGCAGCAGGAGTTCCTGCAGGTCGACACGACCAACATCCTGTTCATCTGTGGTGGCGCCTTTGCTGGTCTCGAGAAGATCATCTCGGCGCGCGGCAAGTCGACTTCGATCGGCTTCCAGGCACAGGTGGCAGCCCCCGAGGATCGGCGCACCGGCGAACTGTTCGCCCAGGTGGAGCCGGAAGACCTTCTGAAGTTCGGGCTGATCCCGGAGTTCGTCGGCCGCCTGCCGGTGCTTGCCACCCTGGAGGATCTCGACGAAGCGGCGCTGGTGATCATTCTCACCGAGCCCAAGAACGCTCTGGTCAAGCAGTATCAGCGCCTGTTCGAGATGGAGAACGTCAAGTTGTCCTTCCAGGACGATGCGCTCTCTGCCATCGCTCGCAAGGCGATCGATCGCAAGACTGGCGCTCGCGGCCTCCGCTCCATCATGGAGGGCATCCTGCTCGAGACGATGTACGAGCTGCCGAACCTCGAAGACGTGACGGAAGTGGTGATTTCCGCGGACGTGATCGCCGGCAAGGCCAAGCCTATCTACGTCTATGGCGAGCGGCTCGACGATACGGGAACCGGTGCCTGACAGATTTCCCGGGCGGCGAGGGAGTTTTTGCCGCCCGCTTTTCCCGGTTCCGAGGAGCCGGGAGCGTCGTGCGTCGGGCCAATGACGCTTTCGTGTCAAGGCCTTGAAAGCACAGTCGCCGCGATCCATGTATCCGCTTACGCGGCGGCGACGGAAACGGGAAGGCGTCTCATTTCGTGCCCACCATGGGGCGAAGCGGACGGCCAGACAGCGGATCATTTCCATCGATCCTCGCACCCGTTGCCGAACCGGGGTTTCCGGCCTTCCGGCTGGTGACCCTTGCCGAAAACCGCGTGCGACGGACGCCGGTGCCGAAAGGCCGATCCGGCGGGCCACCAGAAAGGAACCACCCCATGGCCGCATCCACTCCAGCGACCGGCGCCGAACGGGACGTCTTCCCAGTCCTGCCGCTTCGCGACATCGTCGTTTTCCCGCACATGATCGTGCCGCTGTTCGTCGGTCGCGAGAAGTCCATTCGCGCCCTCGAAGAGGTGATGACGGCCGACAAGCAGATCCTGCTAGCGACGCAGAAGAACGCCTCTGACGACGATCCGACCTCTGCCGATATCTACACAGTGGGTACGCTTGCCACGGTACTTCAGCTGCTCAAGCTGCCCGACGGAACGGTGAAGGTGCTCGTCGAAGGCGCGCGTCGGGCCGAGGTCGTCAATTTCATCGATCGTACCGACTATTTCGAAGCGGAAGTGCGCCCGATCGAAGAAGTCGAGAGCGACCGTGTCGAGGTCGAGGCGTTGGCGCGTTCCGTGCTCGTTGAGTTCGACAACTACGTCAAGCTGAACAAGAAGGTCTCTCCGGAGGTGCTCGGCACCATCAAGGAGATCGAGGACTACGCCAAGCTTGCCGACACCATTGCCAGCCATCTCGCCGTCAAGATCTCCGAGAAGCAGGAAGTCCTGTCTCTGAAGTCGGTGGTCGAACGGCTCGAGCGCGTCCTGGGGCTCATGGAGAGCGAGATCTCCGTATTGCAGGTGGAAAAGCGCATCCGCAGCCGCGTCAAGCGGCAGATGGAGAAGACGCAGCGCGAGTACTATCTCAACGAGCAGATGAAGGCGATCCAGAAGGAGCTTGGCGACGGCGAGGAGGGCAAGGATGAGCTTGCCGAACTCGAGGAGCGCATCAAGCGCACCAAGCTCTCCAAGGAAGCGCGCGAGAAGGCGACGGCCGAGCTGAAGAAGCTTCGTCAGATGTCGCCGATGTCGGCCGAAGCCACCGTGGTGCGCAACTACCTCGACTGGATTCTGGGTATCCCCTGGAAGGCCCGTTCGAAGACCCGCGACGACCTTGCTTACGCCGAGGCGGTGCTCAACGAGGATCACTTTGGCCTCGACAAGGTCAAGGAGCGAATCATCGAGTATCTGGCGGTGCAAAGCCGCGCCAACAAGCTGAAGGGACCGATCATCTGCCTCGTCGGCCCTCCGGGTGTCGGCAAGACCTCGCTCGCCAAGTCGATCGCCAAGGCGACGGGGCGCGAGTACGTGCGCGTGTCGCTGGGTGGCGTGCGTGACGAAGCGGAGATCCGTGGGCATCGCCGCACCTACATCGGTTCGATGCCTGGCAAGGTCATCCAGTCGATGAAGAAGGCCAAGAAGTCCAATCCCCTGTTCCTGCTCGATGAGATCGACAAGATGGGTATGGATTTCCGTGGCGACCCGTCATCGGCGCTGCTGGAGGTTCTGGATCCCGAGCAGAACCACACTTTCATGGACCACTACCTTGAGGTCGAGTACGATCTTTCGGACGTGATGTTCGTGACGACCGCCAACACGCTGAACATCCCCGGCCCGTTGATGGACCGCATGGAGATCATTCGTATTGCCGGCTACACCGAGGACGAAAAGGTCGAGATCGCCAAGCGGCACCTGCTGCCCAAGTCGATCGCCGACCATGGCCTCAGGGCTGGCGAATACGAGATCACCGACGATGCCATCCGCTCGGTGATCCGTCAGTACACCCGAGAGGCCGGTGTCCGTAACCTCGACCGCGAGATGATGTCGCTCGCCCGCAAGGCGGTGACCGAACTCCAGAAGTCGAAGGGTACGGTGAAGTCGATCACGGTGACGCCCGAAAAGGTTGAACAGTATCTTGGCGTGCCGCGTTTCCGGCATGGCGAGGCTGAGGGCACCGATCAGGTTGGCGTGGTCACCGGCCTTGCCTGGACGGAAGTCGGCGGTGAGTTGCTGACCATCGAAAGCGTGCGCTTGCCTGGCAAGGGCCGCATGACGGTGACGGGCAACCTCAAGGACGTGATGAAGGAATCGATCTCGGCGGCAGCTTCCTATGTCCGTTCGCGCGCTGTCGATTTCGGCATCGAGCCGCCGTTGTTCGACAAGCGCGACATCCACGTGCACGTGCCGGAAGGCGCGACGCCGAAGGATGGTCCGTCGGCCGGTATCGCCATGGTCACGTCGATCGTGTCGGTGATGACCGGGGTGCCCGTCCGACATGACGTTGCCATGACCGGCGAGATCACGCTGCGTGGCCGCGTGCTGCCGATCGGCGGTCTCAAGGAGAAGCTGCTTGCCGCTCACCGTGGCGGCATCAAGACGGTGCTGATTCCCGACGAGAATGCCAAGGATCTCGCCGAGATTCCCGATAACGTTCGGAACGACATGGAAGTCATTCCGGTCGCCCACATGGACGATGTTCTGAAGGTGGCTCTCGTGCGGCCTCTGGAGCCTATTTCATGGGACGAATCGAAGGACGTGGCGCCCGCGCCGGTCGCGGACGGCGATGCTGGCGATTTGACGTCGATCACCGCGCACTGAGACAAGTTTGATCACTTGTCCAGCAAATTCGGGACCCGGGCCTGCAAAGCCCGGGTCTTTTTTGTCTCTGGTCAAAAAATCGCGCATAAGCGGTCTTTCCGCACTTGATTTTCCCCGGAAATCCGGGAAACGTGCCGCCGGGGTGACGGGCTACTGCTACACGGCAAGTCCGCTACCGACAGAGTCAGACAAAGGGACACGACATGAACAAGAACGATCTGGTCACGCAGGTCGCCGAGAAGGCGTCGCTCAACAAGGCGCAGGCCGGTGCCGCCGTCGACGCGGTCTTCGCGACGATCACCGAAGCGC
>JARKNW010000145.1 GCA_029976075.1 Pleomorphomonas sp. | reverse complement strand
AGAATGGTCGGAGTGGCGTGATTTGAACACGCGACCCCCTGCTCCCGAAGCAGGTGCGCTACCAGGCTGCGCTACACTCCGTAACCGTCGGTGGGGCGGTGTATAGCGTCCCCTCCCCGCCTCCGCAAGCCCCAAAATCACACTTGTGGATCAGGGTTTTTGCGCGTCCTCCATCATAACGCAGAAGCGCCGGGAAACAGCCTGCATAGTGGGACACCACCGCGCTTCATCAGCGTGACTCGTCATCGCCAGCGCTGTTGCAGTCCGATCTTGTTGCGGCTATATCGTGCGGACTGCGGCCGAAGCCGCTGGATGGGGTGTCGCCAAGTGGTAAGGCAGCGGATTTTGATTCCGCCATCCGTAGGTTCGAATCCTGCCACCCCAGCCAAGCGTTTTTTATTCAATAATATCAGATACTTAAATTCTGAGCTGTGGCCTCGAATGTAGCAGCTCGTTGGATGCCGCCGGCGTGGCAGCGCCGTAGTTATCCACAGGGCGCCGTTGTTGGAATCGCAGTACTACTAGTCTTGGTTGTTGGTTTGCGCGTTCCCATCTTCGCAAAGAGGCCTGCAATGTCGCAGCGCCTCTGCAACACGGAGAACCGAATGGGATTGGTTAAGAGGTTGGCTGGCTGAGCAAGAGCAATTACGTGCCCTAGCAGCCGACTACCTTGTTACGAAAGGCATCCTTCAGCGGTGCGAGGCACACGGGGATATTTATGGCGGCGGCTGGAAGCTGGAAAAGGATTTTTGGCCCAAAGCGATGGCGGATAGGAACCGAGGCGACGGCGGCCTCATTCCTTGGGCTGCCAAGATGCAGGCACGCGAGTTTACCGACCTGCCTCAAGAGGTATGCGACGACCACATGGTGAAGCGCTACCCGTTTCTAGGCCAACCGGAGCTGGAAAATTCCGGCCTGTGAAGCGCTACCCGTTTCTAGGCCAACCGGAGCTGGAAAATTCCGGCCTGCGGCCTCATCCCGGCGGGGCTGCCGGAAGGCCATTCATGAACACGATCGGCGGCTTGTTGCCGATCGCGCTGTGCGGTCTGACCTCGTTATAGTCTCTACGCCAATCCTCCATTTTCGCCCGCGCGTCGTCAAGGCTCATGAACCAATGGGTGTTCAGGCACTCGGCGCGGAGCTTGCCGTTAAAGCTTTCGATGAACCCGTTGTCGGTCGGCTTGCCTGGCCGTGAGAAGTCGAGCACGACGTCCTTCTGATAGGCCCACAGATCGAGATCCCTGCTAATGAACTCACTGCCGTTGTCGACCCGAATGGCCTTCGGATAGCCAACGCTCCGGCAGATCCGCTCCAGCGTCTGAACGACGTCTTCTCCCCGATAACTGAAGCGGGGATCGACCGCTGGAGAGAAGCGTGTGAAGGTATCGACGATCGTCAGGATACGGATCTTGCGCCCTGTCGCCAGTTGGTCATGGACAAAATCCATCGCCCAGGTCTGGTTGCCGTGCGTTGCCGGACAACGGTCTTCTCGCAGCTTCGCCTTGACCCGCCGCTTGGGGACCTTGTTCCGCAGTTGCAGGCCCAACTCCTTGTAAAGACGATAGACTCGCTTGGGATTGACCGCCCAGCCGTCACGCCGCAGAAGCACGTGAACGCGCCGGTAGCCGTAGCGGACGCGCGTCTCGCAGATCTCCTTGATCCTATGTTTGAGTTCGGCCTGCGTGCCGCGCCGAGACTTGTAGACGTAGAGCGCGCGGTCGACGCGCAAGGTCGAGCAGGCACGCCTGATCGACACCTTCCACTCGCCGCGCACCCGGTCGACAAGTCCCCGCTTCACCGCAGGCCTCAGATTTTTTTTGCCAGCACATCCTGCAGCATCGCCTTGTCGAGAGACAGGTCGGCGACAATCCGCTTAAGCTTGGCGTTCTCTTCTTCAAGCTGCCGCAGCCGCTTCATCTCAGACGGCATCAGGCCTGCGTAGCGCTTGCGCCAGTTGTAGAAGGTGGCGTCCGATATACCCGCCTTGCGGCAGACCTCTGCCACCGGCGTCCCGTCCTCCGCCTGCTTCAGAACAAACGCAATCTGCGCTTCCGTGAACTTCGATGCCTTCATGGAACTCTCCTTGTCCCGTTGCGGGATCATAAGTGGAAAATTCCAGTTCAAACTGGCCTAAATCAAGGGGAGCACGTCACTACCCAGTGCGGTCCACTCACGGACTCTCGCTGCTTGTAACTTGAAATAAACGCAGTCCGCTCGGTGTTCTTAAAATAAGGTTGGTTGAAACACCTGAGACAGTAGCTCCTTCCGGTAGAAGTAGCAAAACCGGCCGACCGTTCTGCGCCAGTTCCGTCAGAATCCGGATATCCTTCAAACCATATCCCGCTGCTACAATCATATCTCGCGACGAGTCGTAGGATATTTGGTCTTCCGCTCCGCCCGTAAAGTGCCAAGCAAACTCCCTGGCTACATAACTTAACCCAAACTGTGTCGCATATTGCAGGTTGGGTACGCGATAATCGCCGACAAGAACTGGATTCGGGAAGGTGGAGATTGTAGTCTCGATCGCACTAAGCTCCGACACTCGCGAATTGTAAGCTTTACTCAGGCTTATAAACAGGTTCACATAATATATTAAACACGACACCGAAATAGCACCAAGGAAAACGTGATAGAAATGCTTCTTCTTTGTAGAGTACCCAAAAGCCTCATACTGATGTAAAACGACCAATAATATTGTTCCAGTTAGGAGCGCCATAGGGATCGCATAACGCCCTTGATAATGCTTCAATGCAATGACAGCAGATAGAACGCTCGCCGTAAGTAAAAGCCCCAGAAGACGATTACGGCGCCTTCCATCTATAATATTACTCGCAGCAGGAGAAGCGCCTCTGTGCAAAACAAATAAAACAATTATCACTCCGAGACAGGCTATACTAAAAGAATAATCTTCATTTATCTGTAAAAAATGGTGAGGTAGATCCGCTATATCAACATAACCACGACTCCCCGTACCGTAATATCCACTGTGTACTGTTATTCTATAAATCCACTCAATAAAATGCTTAATTCTAAGTCTGACTGGAATCAAAATAACAAGAACTGTCGCCAAAAAATACAAAAACGAAGTCAAAATACGTTTTGAACTTCCCATAGAAAAAAGTAATAATATATACGGTGCGAAAGTCACTTTTGACGTAACGGCAATAGCCAACAATAATCCCACCAGAAAAGGTATCCAGTGCCGATTTCTATTATTGTCGGAGTGTTCCGAATCGAACGTTTCTCGTAAAACAACGCCTAGCAAAAATAGGCTAGCGCAGATGGATGCCGCCTCGCCGTTCACGTACATCACATGAAAAAAAGATGAATTCAATAGTAGTGATGAGGTCTGTATTAAAGCTACCGACTGCAGGCTATCTGTGGTGCGATATACAACAGCGCCAATATAGTAAACAGCCGTCACATGCACCGTCAAAAACACGAAGCTAATACAGCTTAAAATGAACTCCGGGTTAGTCTGCACGAATAGATCTAGAGACACGGCGTTTATGTCAACAAGCTGAGCGATGCTCCATATAACAAACGTCACACCTGCACACAAAAATTGCACAGGAGTGCCTGGGTGGTCTACATGTCGCGGTGCGTACCCATGTAATATGCCAACGCCATTCATTAAGTACGCGTAAGCAGGATCATAATCAAAGCCTAGCAAGCCTGCATAGAACGGCCTTACGCACAAGTACATCGCCACGCCAGTCGATAGTATTATCGCAGGAATGATGCACAATAACAATCGAATCCGGAGCGACATTAATACAAGACCTTCCGTTGCGCGCATGCCCTCCCTAAAGGGCCTAATTTGGTGATCGGATACTATGGCTATTCTAAGACTAGTCGTGATTGAGAAGCATTCTCTACTTAAAGCCTTTCAAGAACAACAAGCAGGCGAAAAGCTATTAACCTGCGCAATAAGCGAGGAACAAGGTTTTCGAGCTTCAAGCCGGATACAGCGAACTGGGCTGGAAACAGACACCAGCGCTTGAAACCTCCGCTTAACGGATAAACGACGAAGCTCAACCACTCCACTCTTGAAACCTTCAGTTCTGGGACTGCTTTATTCAGTAGAGCGAGCCGCCTTGCACTACCAAACAAAAGCGTCGGTATCGCTTGATTCGAGTCGAATGGGTCCTTGTTTGGGCGATGTTCGATGAGCTCTAAAGGATCTTGACACAGGATCACTGGCTCCTGATGCAGAAATCTATAGAACCACCAAGAGATTGGAGTAATGCCTGGTTCAATCATGGCGATTCGCCCACCAGGCTGGATGACCCTAGCCGCCTCCTTTAGGAAGTCGATAGGTCGCTCTAGATGGTGCAGTACATCGAGCATCACGATATTGCAAAACGACTCGTCATCGAACGGCATGTCGTGGGCGTCAGCCACCACGTCTATTCCCGGAAATGGCAGAATGTCTAAAGTGACGATATCAGGGGCAAAGTGCTTTGCATGGGATGACCCGCCACCGATGTCCAGAAGTGGGCCTCGTTTGGTACAGGCTTCAAAGAGCCGCTGATAGTAGTCTCGGTAAATGAGTCGCAGCGTCTCTTTCTGCCCCCAAACTGAACGGTGCTGCAATAGGCGCTCATCTAGACCTGAGGTGTGTGAAGGTAGCATATATCATATCGCCTTGAGTTTGCGCCACGCAAATAACACCATGCGAATTAGCAGCAAGCCGTCACGGAAACGAGAAATCTGCGGCTCTCCGTAGGTACGCGCTTTGTAGTGAACAGGGATTTCCACAATCCGTAGACTGAGCTTAGAGGCACCAAAAATCAGATCGAAATCGCCGAATGGATCGAACTCTCCAAAATAGCTGCGCCCCCCTGATATCTTGATGTATGTTGTTCTTTTGAAGACCTTGGTACCACAAAGCGTGTCCGTAAAGCGTTGATTGAGCAAGTATGTAAACAACCAGGCGAAAATACGATTAGCCATAAAATTAAGGGGGCGCATTGCCTTATCCTCCATAGGGTACACCAGTCGGCTAGCATTGATGAACTCCCCCTTACCCGACGCGATCGCGTCATAGAAACGAGGCATGACTTCAGGAGGAACGGATAGATCTGCGTCAAGGATCATAAGCACGTCGCCGGTTGCTGTTGCGTAGCCTTTCCTCATGGCATCGCCCTTGCCTCGTCCTTCTTGCTTTACGACTTTAATATCCCTTTTCTGAGAAAATTGTTTCTGAACCCGGAGACACTCTTCAAATGTACCGTCGCTCGAGTTGCCCTCAATGAAAATAATCTCCTGATGTGTTCCGAACTCAGGTAGCCGCTTCACAGCATCCTCAATGTTACCACTTTCGTTGCGGCACGGAATTAAGACGCTGACCGAGAGACTGGCGGGGTTAAGAACTAGCCGGCTGCGAGCGACACAATATCTGCGTAGGCAAAGCTGCCGAATAACAGGCAACGTGCCCAAAAAGCGATTTGCTATAGTTCCTAAGCCAAAAAGTCGCATTGGGATGATTTGCCGCCATTCGACGCGGATCGGTTCAAAATCGGCAAGATACAGAATATTTTCGAGATCTGTTGCTGAAATGAAGTTTACGCGGGGCTGAGGTGGGCGGAAGCGAAGCATCTCGGCAAGAGAGATGATGGGCTCCCAAAGGTGGGAATAATAGGCAATCACTAATCGTGTCTCTTCGTTACAGAGGCGATGTAAGTAGTTTAACGATTCCTCCATGTCGTCTAGGAACCCGATTGTATCGGACAACAATATAAAATCGAATGGTCCTTCGATTCCCTCCAGAAATCGAGGATCTTCGGCATCCCCAACTAGGAACTCTAACTCAGCGTGACTATCCAGCGGGTAGTTTTCGCGAGCTTTCTTGATCATTTTGGGCGACAAATCGATGCCAACGCCGCGTGACGGTTTGAGTTGCGCTAGAAGCTCGCCCGTCGAACAGCTAAGGTCGAGTATCCGCATGCCCTCGGGTATCAAAAAGCGCATGTAACGCCGGTCATCGTCAAAATACCCCGGGTGCGACCTGATCCAAGCGTCGCGTGTCGCCGCAGCTTTGTCGCTATGCGTCAGTATCTCCTTTTTACGATCTGATAATGCTTTGCCCGGTGTCATGTTAATATTTCCCATCTTCGGATTGCTTGTTCATGCCAGTTTCAAATAGAATCTTTGTGTCCACGGGTGACGCTTCACTTCTTAACCGTTCCGCGACTTAGCCGGCTTCTTAGTGTCAGAAAGCCAAACGAGTCCGCCAAAAAACCCGACTAGTAAAAGCGAAAGGCCAAATAGAAGCGAGACCGCCAGCGCTTCATCCGCGCCATAGCCCAGATGTCCCATGACGAGAATGCTCACGCTTTCGCGGATACCCCATCCGTTGATTGACAACGGGATCGCAGCACTAAGTAGTATTACTGGCAGTATCGTCATTGCGTCTTGAAGATTAAGTTCGAACCCTAGGCTTGCGGCAAGCCACATAAACGCTAAGACGGTTAGCATGTGGCCTGCTAGGGAGTAGAGAAAAATTAGGCCGGCAGAGCGTCTGGTTTTGGCAGCTCGTACAAAACCATCGGACAGCCAGTAGAGCGGCTGTCCTAGCCTCCATGTTAGAAGCCTTGGGAAAAATGCTGATAAAAGCCCAGCAACAAGAGCCCCTGCGATAAGCGCCGCCGCTGTTAAGGCAACAGCGATGCCGGTTGTCTTGGCTGCTGGGATACTCCACAATCTTGTTGCGCCATATAAGGACAATAACGCGAGGGTCAGCAATCCAAAGGCACGGTCGATAACTACCCCGACAGTAGCCTGTCCGACGTTCGGGCTATGTCTGGTCGAAAGCAAAACGCGGAACGCATCTCCGCCAATGGTGGACGGCAGTGCGAGGCTAAAAAAGGCTGCCCCCAAATAACCCACGACAGCATCGCGAAACGGCAGCCGAAAGCCGATCGCATTGGTCACGACGCTCCATCGCGCGGCAGCCAGAAAAAACTGAACTAAAACCAATGTGGTCGCAAAGAGAAATAGACACACTTTTATCTTGCTTATCTGCGTGTATATGTTCTCAATATTTACATTTTTCTCAATGAAGAATATTAATAATACTACGACGACAGCCTTGATTGGAAGGATATATTTTCGCATAACCATTATATCTTTGACGCCGATGGGAGGATTTTGCGATCCCTGTTCACTCTGAGGCCGGATTGAAGACCATTACTCTGATTGCCTCAGTACGGAACGAGGAGCAAGCCGGTTTGTATCCCAGACATCATCATGCCGACATCTCATTTTCTAGAGTGTCCTCTTAGGCTTCATTCCGTGCAATACTGGCATATGGAGGAAGCAACATGGATGCCCCAGAGAAAGTAGCGCGTCAGCGCTTGAGCGTTCTGGAACTGGCCGAGCAGCTGGGTAATGCGTCGGAGGCTTGCCGTCGCCGTGGCATGGACCGGACGAGCTTCTACGAGTGGAAGCGAAGGTTTCAGCTCGAAGGTCTCGCTGGCCTGAAGGACCTGCCGCCGATCCACAAGTCACATCCGCAGACGACACCGGTCGAGGTGAGCGAGCGCATCCTCGCGCTGGCCCTCGATCACCCCGCCTATGGCTGCAATCGTATCGAGACGATGCTGATGCTGGAGGGCAAACGGGTCTCGGCGATCACCATCCAGAAGATCCTCAACGACCATAATCTCGGCACGCGTTACGACCGCTGGCTGGCTCTCGAGAGCCGCAAGGCCGAGACCCTGATCGAACTTTCCGCCGAGCAGGTAGCCTTCATCGAGAAGCTCAATCCAGCGTTCCGCGAGCGCCACGTCGAAAGCGCCATGCCGGGCGAACTGCTGTGCCAGGATACGCTGTTCGTCGGCAACCTGAAGGGCATTGGCAAGGTCTATCTGCATGCCGTCGTCGACACCTACGGCTCCTACGCCTTTGGCTTCCTGCACGTCTCCAAGCAGCCCGAGGCAGCGGTCGCGGTCGTCCATAACGACGTGCTGCCGTTCTACGAGCGCGTCGGGCTCAAGGTCAGCGCCATCCTGACCGACAACGGCCGCGAGTTCTGCGGCACCGACGCGCATCCGTTCGAACTCTACCTCGCCCTGGCCGGCATCGAGCATCGCAAGACCAGGGTTCGCACGCCGCGCACCAACGGCTTCGTCGAGCGCTTCAACGGCACCGTGCTCGACGAGTTCTTCAGGGAGAAGATGCGCGAAACCTTCTACGCCAGCGTCAAAGCCCTTCAGGATGACCTTGACGCCTGGCTCGTCCATTACAACACCGAACGGCCCCATCTCGGATACCGAAACATGGGCAGAAGACCATGGGAAACAGTCAGCAAGTTCATCAGCCAAGAAGCTGAATAGGACATGATCGGGTCTCAAGCTTAAGGCAAAGGCGTCCAGCCGTCGGGCCGACGAATGAGGCGCGGCGTCGAAAAGGATCCGACCACGCGCTCCGGCCATATCGGCGACAAGTCGGCGAGCGCCGCCTGCCAGCGGTCGGTCTGGAGCATGGCAGCGCCGATCACCACCGGCTCGACGCGGACGGCGGACATCAGGCTGAGACCGGCGACGATCGACGTCCCCGAGGAAATCACGTCGTCCACCAATGCAACCCGCCGGCCTTCCAGCAGCGGCAGCATGCGCGGATCGATGTAAAGGCGCTTGGTGTGGTGGGTGGTGACCGAGCTCATCGGCACCGACAGTTCCTCGACATACCAGAACTTGCGCGATGTGCCGCAGGGGACATAGCGCGCGTGTCCGAGCCGCTCCGCGACAGCGGCGGCAAGCGTCAGACCGAGGGTGGGAAGCCCCACCACCACCTCGGGCGAGAAGGGGCGCAGGCGAGCGGCGAGATCTTCGGCCAGCGCCGACAATACCGAAAAGCTCGCCTGGTTGATGATCAGGGAAGCGAGCCCGTGCCGGCCATCGGCGAGCGCCCGGATGGGCAGCAGCAGCTGACGGCCATCGGCGAGACGGGCAGGATAGGCATCAACGAACGGGCCGTTGTCGCCGTGGGTATCGGATGGATGGATCGTCTGCCAGAAGTCGTGCGGCTGCATGAAGGGCCCCGTTAGCTGCCTCTGATTTAGTGGCAAGGCACCGGCGACGGAAGCTCATTATTTGACCGGAGACACGTGGGCGAACGGGGAAAGAATTCGCGCCGCCGGCCCTGATTTTCATCGCTTTGGCCGGGAATATCGTCGGGGAGCGGCTCGACACGAAAAATAGTTCTCCGAGCGGTTGCCGCCGGCAATTTCATCCCTGTAACATCCGGCCCGGCGGATCGACAGTGTCAGCACGATCGCATCCGCGACGGTCCGATCGCCGAAGCTTTCGCCGGAGTCCACCATGTCCTTTGCCGTTCTCTCTCGCCGCGGCCTGATCAAGGCCTCTCTCCTTCTTGCCGCCTCGACCGCGCTTTCGACCACCCGTCTCATGGCGCAGGAGAAGACGCGCCTCGTGGTGGCCGCCGACAGTGAACCGAAGAACCTCAACCCGGCCGTCGTTGCCTCGAACGGGGTGTTCTTCCTGTCGAGCAAAGTGATCGAGCCGCTGGCCGAAGCCTCCTTCGACGGCGAGAACGGTCTGGCCCCGCGCCTCGCTCTGTCCTGGGAAGGCGCCAAGGACGGTCTCTCCATCACCTTCAAGCTGCGCGAGGGCGTCACCTGGCACGACGGCAAGCCGTTCACTTCGGCCGATGTCGCCTTCTCTGCCCTGGAGATCTGGAAGCCGCTGCAGAACCTCGGACGTTCGGTGTTCGCCAACCTGACGGCCGTCGACACGCCGGACGATCACACTGCCGTCTTCAAGTTCTCCAAGCCGACACCGGTTCAGCTGATCCGAAACGCGCTACCGGTCGTCACCGCCGTGCTGCCCAAGCACGTGTTCGCCGGCACCGACCTCAAGGCAGCGCCGACCATCGACAAGCTGATCGGTACCGGTCCCTTCAAGTTCACCGAGTACAAGCCCGGCGAGTATTACCTCCTGTCGAAGAACGAGAGTTACTGGGAAAAGGGCGAGCCGAAGGTGGACGAGATCGTCTTCCGCGTGCTGCCCGACCGGGCCGGCGCCGGCGCGGCGCTGGAGGCCGAGGAAGTCCATCTCGCCGCCTTCTCGGCCGTGCCGCTCGCCGATCTCGACCGCATCTCCAAGGTGCCGGGCATCAAGGTGATATCCAAGGGATATGAGGCACTAACCTATCAGCTGGTCGTCGAGATCAACCATCGCCGCAAGGAACTCGCCGATCTCAAGGTACGGCAGGCCATCGCCCACGCCATCGACAGGGACTTCGTCGTCAAGACGGTGTTCCTCGGCTACGCGGCCACCGCCACCGGTCCGGTGCCGAAGAACGCGCCGGAGTTCTATACGGCCGACGTGCCGACCTACGAGTTCAGCGTCGACAAGGCCAACGCGTTGCTCGACGAGGCCGGCTACAAGCGCGGGGCCGACGGCACGCGCTTCCAGCTCAAGCTGCTGCCAGCGCCCTATTTCAACGAGACGCGCCAGTTCGGCGACTATCTCCGGCAGGCGCTGGCCGCCGTCGGCATCGACGCGGTGATCGTCAACAACGACGCGGCCGCTCACATGAAAGCCGTCTACACCGACCATGCCTTCGATCTCGCGGTGGCGCCGCCGGTGTTCCGTGGTGACCCGGCCATCTCCACGACCGTCCTGGTGCGCTCCGGCACTCCCGATGGCGTGCCCTTCTCCAACCAGGGTGGCTATGCCAACGCCGAGCTCGATGCGCTGATCGACAAGGCGGCGGAGACGGTGGATACCGCCGCGCGCACCGAGCTCTACAAGGAGTTCCAGAAGAAGGTGGCCGCCGACCTGCCGCTGATCAACGTCGCCGAATGGGGCTTCATTACCGTGGCGCGCGACAGCGTCGAGAACGTCGCCAGCAATCCGCGCTGGGCGGTTTCCAACTGGGCCGATGTGGCCCTAAAGAGCTGATTTGAGATAAGGGGCGCCTCGCAAAAGGGGCGCCCTACCCTCCAGTGGTGTTCATGTGCCGCCCCTTCACCGAGGGGATGCCGGTGCGGTCAATGACGAAGTCATGGCCGCGCGGCTTGTGGGCAATCGCCTTGAGGATCGCCGCGTCGAGCAGATCGTCGCCCTCGGAGGCGCGCAGCGGTGCCCGCAGGTCAACCTTGTCCTCCTGCCCCAGGCACATGTAGACGGTGCCGGTGCAGGTGACGCGCACCCGGTTGCAGCTTTCGCAGAAATTATGGGTCATCGGCGTGATGAAACCGAGCCGGCCACCCGTTTCTCGAACCGTCACGTAACGGGCCGGGCCACCGGTGCGGTAGTTGGTCTCGTCCAGCGTGAAACGGCGGGCGAGCTGAGCCCTCGCCTCATTGAGCGGTAGATACTGGGCGAGACGGTCGCCATCGATCTCGCCGAGCGGCATGGTCTCGATCAGCGTCATGTCGAAGCCTCGGCCGTGCGCCCAGGCCAGCATGTCGCCAAGCTCGAACTCGTTGACCTCCCTCAGCGCCACCGTGTTGATCTTGACCTTGAGACCGGCGCGCACCGCCGCATCGATGCCGGCCAGCACCTTGTCGAGGTTGCCGGTGCGGGTGACAGCCCTGAACTTCTCCGCATCCAGGCTGTCGAGCGACACGTTGATGCGGCGGACGCCGCAGGCGGCGAGCTCGCCCGCGAAACGGGTCAGCTGCGAGCCGTTGGTGGTCAGCGTCACCTCGTCGAGGCTGCCGTCGTCGAGATAGGCCTTGAGCGAATGGAACAGCGACATGATGCCGCGCCGGACCAGCGGTTCGCCGCCGGAGACGCGGATGCGGCGGACGCCGCGCCGAATGAAGGCGCCGCACAGCCGGTCCAGCTCTTCGAGCGTCAGGAGATCGCCGTGCGGCAGGAAGGTCATGTCGCCGGACATGCAGTAGACGCAGCGGAAATCGCAGCGATCGGTCACCGAAACGCGCAAGTAGTCGACGCGCCGGCCGAAGGGATCGATCAGATTGGATACCTGCTGCATGGGACCGCGTTCACCTTGAAAACCGAACCGGCGAAGGTCGCGAACGTATCCCAATCACCGGCCGGAGGAAACCTCCGACCGGCATTCAGCTTTACAAGAATGCGTGTGCTCAGACGGGCTTGTCCTTGTCGAGCTGGATGTAGGACAGCGGCAGCGCGGTCGTGTACTTGATCTGCTCCATGGCGAAGGCGGAGGAGACGTCGGAGATTTCGATCTTGGCGATCAGGCGCTTGTAGAAGGCGTCATAGGCCTCGATGTCGGGAACCACGACGCGCAGAAGATAGTCGACCTGCCCGCTCATCCGGTAGAACTCGACCACTTCGGGGAACTCGCGGATCAGCTCGGCAAAGCGGCGAAGCCATTCTTCCGAATGCTGATTGGTGACGATCGAGACGAACACGGTCACCTTGGTGTTGACCGACTTGGGATCGAGCAACGCCACCCGGCGCAGAATGACGCCGTCTTCCTCGAGCTTCTGGATGCGGCGCCAGCAAGGCGTCGTGGACAGCCCTACCCTTTTCGCCACCTCGGCCACGGGGATGGTGGCGTCTTCCTGGAGGATCGAGAGAATTTTCCTGTCCAGCCGGTCCAGCATGATCGTGCATCCGCATACGTCGTGAAATGAGTTTCTATTTTTGAAGCCCATATGGCCCTTAATAAGAAATTTTTTCTCATTTTTGTCAAGAGCAGATCGGGCAGCCGACCCGCAAGGTCACGCGGAACCATTTGTTAACCATACGAACGAACCGGCCGTTAGGGAAAATCGGGCTTTAGTGTGACTGGACCATTGGCTGGAAGTTGACATCAAGCATGATCCTGGGCTCGGACCAGACGCAGACCGCTCGCCTGGAGCAAAACAGGCAACGTTCGATGCGCCGCCGCGACGTGACGCGCGCGGTGCGGGATGTGCGTGAGCGTCTATCCTCGGAATCCGGGACGCGGCCAGCCTTCGACTACGAGATCCTGCTGGAATACGCGCGCAACCGGCTGTCCAGCTGGCTGCCGGTGGGACTGCTGATCCTGGCGCTCGGCGGGACGGCGGCCTACTGGATGGCCTACCAGTATGTGGCGATCTGGGCCGGCGCCGTTTTCGTGGCGCACACGCTGATTGGCCTGATCGCCCGGCGCTTCAGCCAAACGCCGGCGGGTTCGGTGAACCTTCGCTACTGGCGTCGGCAGTTCCTGATAGCCGAAGCCTTGTTCGGCCTGGTTTTCTCGTCCCTGTTCTTCCTGCCCGGCGCCATCTTCGGCGGTACCAGCACATTCGCCTTCGGCGCCCTGCTGATCGGCATCGCCGTGCTGGCGATGGTCACCAGCAACATGCCGCGCGCCGTGGTGCTGAACACGCTGCCGATTGCCGTGGGGGGCGCGCTGAAGCTCGCCATGGGACGTGGCTTCGTCGACTATTCCATGGCCAGCTTCCTGGTGCTGGCGGAAGTCTTCTTCGTGCTGCTCGCCTATCGGCTCTACGAGTCGACGCTGACGATGATGGAGTTTCGCGTCGAGAAAGATGCGCTCATCGCCGAGCTGGAACAGGCCAAGGCCATCTCCGACGACAGCCGCCGCCGCGCTGAGGAAGCCAACCTCGCCAAGTCCCGCTTCCTGGCGACCATGAGCCATGAGCTCAGAACGCCGCTCAACGCCATCCTCGGCTTCTCCGAGATCATGATGAACGAGGTGTTCGGACCGGTCGGCAACGAGCACTACAAGGGATACGCGGCGGACATCCACACGTCCGGCCAGCATCTCCTGAAGCTGATCAACGAGATTCTCGACCTGTCGCGCATCGAAGCCGGCCGCTACCAGATCAACGAGGAAGCCGTCACCCTGTCCTTCCTCGCCGAAGAGTGCCATCACCTTCTGAAGCTCAAGGCCAAGACCAAGAATCTGACGATCATCGAGCAGTTCGAGCCCGACCTGCCGAAGATCTGGGCCGACGAGCGCGCGGTCCGCCAGATCATCCTGAACCTGCTGTCCAATGCGGTGAAGTTCACCCAACCAGGTGGCGAGATCCTCATCCGCCTCGGCTGGACGGCCGGCGGTGGCCAGTATGTGTCGGTTCGCGACAATGGCCCGGGCATTCCGGAAAACGAAATCCCCATCGTGTTGCAGGCATTCGGGCAAGGCTCGCTTGCCATCCAGACCGCCGAACAGGGAACCGGCCTCGGCCTGCCGATCTGCGTGGCGCTGATGCAAATGCACGATGGAGCGCTCGACCTGCAGTCAAAGCTTCGCGAGGGCACCGAGGTAACCATCACCTTCCCGCCGTCCCGCGTCATGGAAGTGATGCCGCCCATCCAGGAAGGCTCGCCAGGGCGGGCCAAGCGACCGGGATCGCGCCGCTACGGCTAACCGTCGGGAGCATTCCGCAAATACGCGTAATCGGTTATCTCTGGTTCCCAAAGGGGAACCGGTCACGCCATGGATGATCTTCTGCTCTTAGCCGCCCTCGTGGTTCTGACCATCCTGGTCGGTTCGATCCTCGGAATCATCTCGTTCGGCAGAACCCGGGACCTGCAGCGGCGTATCGAGCGGCTGGAGGCGGCATTGCTTGCCGGCCGGTCGGCTGAGGCCGGTGACGCACCGCCGGCAATCGTTCCTGAAGCAGCCATCCCCGAGGCGACCGGACCAGGGGAAAGCGTCATAACTTCCTCTCCATCTTCCGGAGCGCCCGAGCCAGCCGAAACAGAGGAACGCGCCGAGGAGCCAACGCCGCCGCCAGCCGAGGAGCCGCCGATCGCGGCCCGTACCTCGCTGGAAGAGAAGATCGGCAGCCGCTGGGCAGTCTGGGTCGGCGGGTTGGCGCTCGGTCTCGGCGGCATCTTCCTCGTCCGTTATTCGATCGAAGCCGGGCTGCTCGGTCCGGCGGCGCGGATTCTCATGGGGCTTGTCTTCTCGGCCCTGCTGCTTGCCGGCAGCGAATGGCTGCGCCGCTCCGGCTTCGCCGAGACGGTCGGCCCGACGCGGCGCGCCTACATTCCCGGCGTGCTGGCCGCCGCCGGCGCCGTATCGGCCTTCGCTTCGGTCTACGCCGCCTACGGCCTCTATGGCCTGATCGGACCGGCCACCGCTTTCGTGGGTCTCGGCGCAGTCGGCGTGGCGACGCTCGTCCTGGCTCTCAGGCATGGGCCGGCTCTCGCCGCGCTCGGACTGCTTGCCGCCTATGCAACACCGCTCATCGTGTCGAGCGGCGAGCCGGCGCTGGTGCCGCTGGTGCTCTATCTCGCGGTCGTCACCGCGGCCACCTATGGCGTCGCCCGCCTCCGCCTGTGGCGCTGGCTTGCCATATCGGCCACGGTGGCAAACATCCTCTGGTCGCTGCTGCTGTCCGCCACTACCGCGTCGTCCGGCACCGCTGCCAACCAGGTCTATATCGCCGCCCATTTCCTGATTTCGCTGCTGCTCGCCGCCGTCGTGTTCGTCACCAGCCACGCTCCGCGCGACCGGACGGCGGATGCACCCTTCGACCGAACGGCCACCGGCGTCGTCAGCCTGTTTGCGCTGGCACTCCTCACCTTCGTGGCCGCCGCCGGCACCACCCCGGTCACCATCGGACTCATCGTCATCTTTGCACTGCTCATGATGGCACTGGCCTCCGAGTGGCCGGCGGCGCGCGGCCTTGCGGTGACGGCTCTCATCGCGACGCTCCTTGCCTACGGCCTTCTCAACGTGACCGTCTCGGGCATCGTCATCGATCCGGTCACCGGCGAGCCGACGGTGCCCGGCTTTGCCGACCTTCTCGCCTCGCCGGCCGGCGGCGACTATCTCGGCATCGGCGTCCTGCTTGGGCTGTTCCTCACCGTCGTCGGTCTTGCCGGTGCCATCGCCTCGCGCGGCCGACCGCAGCTTGCCATCGCCGGTGCCTTCGCGGCGCCGGGCCTCATCGCCATTGCCTATCTCAACACCAGCCGCGACCTCTCGGCATCGCCGAGCTTCGCGGTCGCGGCGCTTGTGGCCGCCTGCTATCTCGCCTCGGTCACCGAGTACCTGGGGCGCCGGCTTGTCGCCGACATGGCGGGACGAGACGGCGCCTTGGCCGCCTACGCCGTCGGCTGCGTCGCCGCGCTGGGCGCGGCGCTGACGATCGCGCTCGAAAAGGGCATGCTGACCGTATCGCTGGCCCTTCTGGTCGCGGCCATCGCCTGGGTGGAGGCGCGGCGACCGGTCGCGGCCTTGCGGCCCACTGCATTGGCCGTCGCCGCCGTGGTGATCGCCCGCATCGTCTGGGATCCGCGCATCGTCGGCGACGACCTCGGCAGTGCCGTGCTGTTCAACCCGCTCCTCTACGGCTACGGGGTGCCGACGCTTTCCTTCGCCTATGCGGCCTGGCGCTTCGGCCGCACGCCGGGAGACCCGCGTCCGGTGGTCCTGTTCGAGGCGCTCACCGTCGTCTTCACGGCTCTGACGGCGACGATCGAAATCCACCACGCCATGAATGGCGGCAACCTGTTTGCGCCGGTGTCGGGTCTTGCCGAGCAAAGCCTTGTCACCATGGTGATGATGGCGATCTCGCTGGGGCTTCACTGGCTCGGCCTGCGCCGACCGTCCATGGTGGTCAACTGGGGTGCGCCCATCCTGGGCGGTTTTGGCCTCCTCCTGGCAGCCATCGGCCTCCTGATCGTCAACAACCCCGTTTTCACCGGCGAGCCGATCAATGGCGGCGCCTTCGATGGCACGCTCATCGTCGGCTATCTGGCGCCGGCCGCGCTTGCCTTGCTGGTCGCCGTCGTGGCGCGCCGCCGGCCCGACCTGCCCAATCGCTCGGTCGCCATCGCCGCCACGGTCGGCGGCCTGCTGGCCGCCATGTGGGCGACGCTCGCCGTGCGCGCCGGCTGGCATGCGGGCGACCTCAGCTGGGGCGACGTCCAGGAAGGCGAGCTTTATGCCTATTCGGCCGTCTGGCTGACACTTGGCCTCATCGTCCTCGGCATCGGCTTTGCCATCGCCAGCCGGATGGTACGCACCGTCGCGGCAGTGATTGTCGCCGGTGTGGTGGCCAAGGTTTTCCTGATCGACACGGCAGGGCTCACCGGCGCACTGCGCGCCTTGTCGTTCATCGGGCTCGGCGGCGTCCTGGTGGCGATCGGCCTTACCTACCAGACCGTTCTTCGGCGGCGCTGACGACTTGCCGGCAAGGCTAAGCGGACGTACCCTTGCCAACTCCGGCCATGGCCGGACATCAAGGCTCTTTGCTATGGTTCCCGCGCTCCCGCTCAGGCATCTGCGCCGCCTCGCCGGCATGAAGCAGTCGCACCTCGCCGACCTGATGGGCGTTACCCAACCCACCGTGTCCCGCTGGGAAAACGGCAGCCTGCCGCTGACCATCGAGCAAACGCGAACCTTGCAAGCCATCTTTGCGGCGCGTCCCGACCCGGCGCAGGACGCGGCATTGAAGCGGCTCGTCGAAACCTCGATCAATCCGGTCCATCTCATCTGCGACCGCACCCACCGGCTGCTCGCCGCCTCCCCCGCCCGCGCTGCCGATTGGCGCGTGGACCCCGCCGACTATTTGGGACGGTCGCTGCTCGTCTACGCGTCGGACGAGATTCTGGCCGCGGAAGCCCGCCTCGACGATCTCGGCTGGCATGACGGCCAGCTCGCATCGCTGTCGTTCAGCACCGGTGCCAATGGCGATCTCGACATCCCCATCCGTCCCGGACCGATGCTCTGGGAGCGTGTCCGGCTTTCCGACGGTTCATCGGGGCGGTTGGTCACCTCCTTCTACGCCCGGCACGCATAATTCATGCGTGGAAGCTGATCCGCCGCACTGCTAGCCATCGTCCGAAAGGACTTTTGACGATGACCAAGCGTTGGCCGACCATATTCCTCCTCTGGTTCGCCGGGGTGCTGGCCGCCGCCCAGCTGGGCAAGATGGCGGCCCTGATCCCGGCGATGCGCGCGGATCTCGGTCTGACGCTGACCGGCGCCGGCCTGATGATATCGTTGATCGAAGCCGGGGGAGCCAGCCTCGGCAGCATCGCCGGCATTGTCGCCGCGCGGTTTTCCGGGCGCGCCGTGCTGGCAACCGGTTCAACGCTGGTGGCCGTCGCCGGCCTCGCATCGGCGGCGGCACCCGATGCCGCATGGCTTTACGCCGCCCGCCTCATCGAGAGCATCGGCTACCTGATGGTGGTGATCGCCGCGCCAAGCCTGATCGCCATGACGGCCGGTCGCGACAGCGCGGCGGCGCTGGCCCTTTGGAGCACGTTCGTGCCGATTGGCATCGCGGCCGGCACGATGCTGTCCGGATTTGCGGCCAGCCTGATCGACTGGCGCTTCATTCTCGTCTTCTGGGCCGTGGCCGTGCTGGTCACGCTGCCGAAAACCTTCCGCCTGCCGGTCATGGCCGAGCACAGGCAAACCGGCTTCGCGGTGCCACCGCTGGCCGTCTGGGCTCTGGCTTTGGGCTTTGGCTTCTATACGACGCTGGAAGTCGGCGTGCTCGGCATGTTGCCAGCCTATCTCGCAGAGATCTGGGGGTTTTCGATCGCCACCGCCGGCGTGATCACCGGTCTGACGTCAGCCGCAACCATCGCCGGCAGCTTCGCGGCGGCCCGTCTCATCGGCCGCAGCGAGGATGCCAGGCGTCCGCTTGCGCTGATCGCCACGGGTCTCGGGATCCCAGCGCTTTTGTTCTTTCCCGCATTTCCCGCCGGAGGCTCCGCCGCCTGCCTTTCGGGCACGACCGTCGCGGCGGCGGTCATCGCTGCCAATGCCATCTCGGGCCTCGTCGCAGCCGTCGCCTTCGCCCGTCTGCCCATGCTGCTACGCCGCAGTGGGGTTCCCCTGTCACTGGTCACGGCGTCGAATGGCGTGTTCGCTCAGTTCGGTGCATCGGGATCGCTGATCGGCCCGCCGCTCATCGGCTACGTAGCGAGCGGTTGGGGTTGGTCGGTGGTAGCGCCGCTGGTGGCCGGTTTGTCGCTGCTCTCCTTTGCCGGATTCGCCCTCGGCGAGCGGCTGGCGGAGCGGACGAACAAGGCTCCGGATCACTCCGAAGCCTTGCCGTGATCTTCCCCGGAACACCGGTCACTGGAGATCGAGCACCACCCGGCCGGTTATCTCGCCCTTGTTCATGCGGGCAAAGATGTCGTTGATGTTCTCGAGCTTGTCCCAGGTGTACTCGGCGGTGACGAAACCGTTCGCCGCCATGGCCAGCGATTCTTCGAGATCCTGGCGCGTGCCGACGATCGAGCCGCGCACGGTGATGCGTTTCAGCACCGTATCGAAGATGGGCATGGCAAAGCGGTCCGGCGGCAAGCCAACCAGCGACATGGTGCCGTGCGGCCTCAGCATGTCGAACGCCTGCTCGAACACCGTCGGCGAAACGGCCGTGACCAGGACACCGTGAACGCCGCCCACCAGACGCTGGATCTCCTTGCCGGGATCCACCTCGCGGGTGTTGACGACGATCTCGGCGCCCAGGCGCTTGGCCTGCTCGGTCTTGGAAGGCGAACCGGTGACGGCGATCACCCGCATGCCCATGGCCCGCGCATATTGGATGGCCATGTGGCCGAGACCGCCGATGCCGGAAATGGCCACCCATTGGCCGGGCGCGACTTCCGCTTCCTTCAGCCCCTTGTAGACCGTGACGCCGGCGCAAAGAACGGGCGCCGCCTCGGCCCAGCCCAGGGCATCGGGAATGAGGCTGACGAAGTTGGGATCGGCGAGCGCGTGGGTGGCAAACGAGCCATTGACCGAGTAGCCGGTATTCTTCTGCCTGCCGCACAGCGTCTCCCAGCCGGTACGACAATGCTCGCAATAGCCGCAGGCAGTATGCAGCCAGGGAATGCCGACGCGGTCACCGACCTTGATGCGCTCGACGTCCTTGCCGATGGCGATCACCTTGCCGACACCCTCATGGCCGGGAATGAATGGCGGCTGCGGCTTGACCGGCCAGTCGCCGCGCACCGCGTGCAGGTCGGTGTGGCAGACGCCCGAGGCGAACAAGCGGACCAGGATTTCCTTTGGCCCCGGATCGGGGATCGGCAACTCCTCGATTTCAAGGGGTTTGCCCAGTTGATGAACGACCGCCGCCTTCATCGTCGCTGCCATGGCTCTCTTCCTTTCGCAAAGACACAAGCCCACGGCTATGCCTGTTGCGAATGAGAGGCAATATCAGGAGTTCCACGGTCAGATTTTTCGCTATGTAGCTAAATCCATTGAAGAATTCGAATAGCCGCCCTGGTCGGGCGGCAAACGATTTAGCTTGCAGCCATTCCAGGAACGATACGCATTCGTGCCTAGCCGGTGGTCAGGCCGTGAGATGCTCATGCAGGATCAGGCAGCCGAGGCCGACGAGCACCAGACCGCCGACCACTTCGGCGGAACGGCCGAATCTGTTGCCGATCAACCGCCCCATCATCACGCCACCAGCCGACATCAGGAATGTCGTGGCGCCGATCGCTGCCACGATGATCATGATGTTCGCCTTGACGAAAGCGAGCGAAACACCCACCGCCATGGCATCGATGGACGTGCCGATGGCCGTCATCAGGAGGGCCGTCGGAGTGCCGATGAAGCTGACCTCGCAAGCGTCTTCTTCCTCGGTGCGGAAGGCGAGCAGAACCATGCGCCCGCCCACCAGCGTCAGCAGTCCGAAGGCCAGCCAGTGGTCGAAACTTGCGACATAGGAACTGGCGGCGGCACCGGCCATCCAGCCGAGCAACGGCGTGATCATCTGGACGACCGCGAACACCGCGCCCACCAGCACCGCATCGCAGAATCGGCACTGGCGCCGAAGGCTGGCCCCGCCCCCCACCGAAGCGAGCAGACTGTCGATGGACATGCCCACGGCGAGCACGGCGATGGAGATCGGAGACATCGGCTATACCAGTCGAGCGCAATACCGGATGACGTCGTCACATCTCGCTCGAAGATGGCGTCACCACGGTCTTGCCGGACCTCTCGGCCGATCGCGCCACGCAAAGACTGCGAGCATGTTGACGCGATCCCGTCTGAAGCGACGGTGGCTACTCCCCGATGAGGTTTGAATACCCATCGCTCGACGGAAAATCAAGCAATTCCAAATACTTATGTGAAAATGCAACTAATTTGCAAGTTAGCCAAGGCAACATTCTTGCGCCGATCGAACCGCTAGCGCCCTGAGAAAACTACCCTTCTGCATTCATTTATCCGCCCATCCCGGACTGGCATGAGCCAGCCTTGCGAAAGACGAATGGCACCCATGCCGGAAGCGGCCGGAAGCGGTCGAGCCGCCGGCCACCTCGGCCTTGAGTTACTTTTCCAGGCGGGAGATCAGGCTCGAGGTATCCCACCTGTTGCCGCCGGCGGCCTGGACATCGGCATAGAACTGATCGACCAGGGCAGTCAGCGGCACACGGGCGCCGGTCCGCCGCGCCTCGTCGAGAACGATGCCGAGGTCCTTGCGCATCCAGTCCACGGCAAAGCCGAAGTCGAACTTGCCGGCCTCCATGGTCTTCCAGCGATTCTCCATCTGCCAGCTCTGGGCGGCTCCCTTGGAGATAGCGGCGATGGTCTTCTCGACATCGAGCCCGGCCGACTTCGCAAAATGGATGGCCTCGGCGAGCCCTTGCACCACGCCGGCGATGCAGATCTGGTTGACCATCTTGGCCAACTGTCCAGAGCCCGACGGTCCAAGGTGGACGATCATCTTGGCATAGGCCTGCATCACCGGCTCGGCGGCGGCAAAGCTCTTGTCATCGCCGCCGACCATGATGGTCAAGGCACCGTTCTCGGCGCCGGCCTGACCGCCGGACACCGGCGCGTCGAGAAAGTCGAGGCCAAGGGCCGCCGCCTTTTCCTGAAGCTCGCGCGCCACGCCCGCCGAAGCGGTGGTGTGGTCGACGAAGATGGCGCCCTTCTTCATGCCGGCAAAGGCACCGTCGGCACCGAGCACGACGGAGCGAAGATCATCGTCGTTGCCGACGCAGGCGAATACGAAATCGGCGCCCGCCGCCGCCTCGCGCGGCGTTGCCGCGGCGCGCCCGCCGAACGCATTTACCCAGGCGTCCGCCTTGGCCCCGGTCCGGTTGTAGACCGTGACTTCATGGCCTCCCCGCGTCCGCAGGTGACCGGCCATCGGGTAGCCCATTACGCCGAGACCGAGGAATACGACCTTTGCCATCATCAACCTCATCTATCCATTTGCAGTGTTTTCGCTTATTGTTGCAGACGCTTGTCCCTGCCGCATCTATCAAACGGCGCGGTGGCGAACCAGATGGCGGCGATGCCGCGGCGCGAGGAACCCTTTTGCCGCTGATGCGTTGAAGTCACCGACAGGACCAGATTGGAGGCAGTCATGAAAGTTCTCGCAATTGCAGTCACCGTGCTGGCACTCGGCCTTGGTGCTTGCGCCAACCAGACGCCCACTCAGCAGCGTGTCACCACCGGCGCAGCCATCGGCGCGCTGGGCGGCGCGGCGGTCGGTGCCATTGCCGGCGGCGGCAAGGGCGCACTCATCGGTACGGCCGTCGGCGGTATCGGCGGAGCGGCCATCGCGGGTGCCACCGCACCGCGCGAAGACTGCATCGCCTACGATCGCTATGGCCGGCCGTATCGCACAGCCTGCCGCTGATAGCACGACGGCGCCCTAGCCGCGCATCGTTACTCAAGGCCCGAAGCCCCGCTTCGGGCCTTGTTTTTTAGCGCCGGAGGTGGCGAGTGAGGCGGCGTTCCATCATTTCCCACAGGCGGCGCAACACCTCCACCGTCACGAGGTAGATCACCGCCGCCCAGATGTAGATCTGGAGGTCGTAGGTCTTGGAAAAGGCGTAGCGGGTCTGCCCCATCAGATCGAGAACGGTGATGATCGAGGCGATTGCCGACGCCTTGATCATCAGGATCACTTCGTTGCCGTAGGGCCTGAGCGCGGTGATCAGCGCCTGCGGCAGGATGACCTTGTACATGGTCGTGAAAGGCCGAAGGCCGAGCGAATCGGCGGCCTGCCACTGGCCCGACGGAACCGAGCGAATGGCTCCGGCCAGGATTTCCGCCTGATAGGCGGCCGTGTTCAGCGAAAAGGTCAGAACGGCGCAGAAATAGGCGTCCCGGAAGAACACCCATAGGCCCACCGCCTTCAGGGCATCGGTGAACTGCCCGGCGCCGTAATAGACAAGGAATGTCTGGGCGAGCAGCGGCGTGCCACGGAAGAAGTAGGAATAGCCGAAGGCGATGCCGCCGATGATCGGGTTGCGGGACAGGCGACCGACCGCGACCGGGATCGAGATCAACACCCCAAGCAGGATGGACAGGATCACCAGGTGCAGCGTCACCCAGATGCCGTTCAGGATGCGCGGCCCGTACTTGGCGATCTTCTCGGGATCGTAGCCGGCGACCAGCATGTAGACGATGGAGAGTCCCAACAGGGCCCAGAGCGTCATCAGCACCAGGCCGGTGACGCGCGCGCCCGTCCAGCGGCGGCGGGCGACAGCGGGTGGGCGCTCGGTCGAGGGCGCATCGACGTAGGTCATCAATGCCTCCCCTGCCCGCGCTCGGCCCAGGCCGACACTCGCCGCAGTCCGAATGATGAGATGATCGACATGACGAGATAGAGCGAACAGGCCACGAAGAAGAAGAAAAAGGCCTGCTTGGTGACGCCGACCGCGATGTTGGTGTTCCTGAGAAGATCGGTGAGGCCGATGACGGACACCAGCGACGTATCCTTCAGAAGGTTGAGCCACAGGTTGGAGAGACCGGGCAAGGCCAACCGGATGAGCTGCGGCAGGATGACCAGCAACATGGTGCGAAAGCGCGACAGGCCCAGGGCATAGGCGCCTTCATACTGGCCGAGCGTAATTCCTCGGAAGGCCGACAGGAACACCTCGCTCGCGTAGGAAGAGAAGACCAATGCCAGCGCGATCATGCCGGCGAAGTAGCTGTTCACTTCGAAGGCGTGGCCGAACAGCAGGCGCCACAGCGCCGACAGGGCCATCTGGCCGCCGTAGTAGATCAAGAACAATGTCAGGAGTTCGGGTAGCCCCCGGAAGATCGTCGTGTAGACGTGGGCGGCATTGCGCAGAAGCGGCTCGGTCGAGTTTTTGGCGACGGCGATCAGAAAGCCGATGAGCAGGCCCAACGGCAATGTCGCGAGCGCCAGTGTCACCGTGACCACGACGCCGCTCGCCAGCTCGTCACCCCAGCCGCTGTCGCCGAAAGACAGCAGTTCCATGTAGTTGGCCATCCGGCCGGTCTCCCGTCCACACCTCTGTCGCAATGGCAATCCTGCCATCACGCCGCCCGCCTGGCGGGACCCCTTGTCTGCAACAAGCGCGGGACTGCTTTCAAGAAGCAAATCCCGCGCCGGTCAGTCGATTGCCTTCAAAGTCCCCGATCAGCCGCCGTAGACGTCGAAGTCGAAGTACTTCTTGTTGATCTCCTGGTACTTGCCATTGGCGCGGATCGCCTTGATCGCCGCCGTGAACATGTCGCGCAGGTCGGTGTCTTCCTTGCGGACGCCGATGCCGGCACCGGGGCCGTGGATCTCGAGAACCGGCTTGACCATGCCGACCAGCTTGCAGCAGGCACCAGCGTCGGTCTTCAGCCACTGGGACAGGACGACGCTGTCGTCGTTGGCAGCATCGAGGCGGCCGTTGGCGAGATCGAGCTTGTATTCGTCGGCGGTCGGATAGGTCTTGAGCTCGCTCTTGGTCAGCATCTTCTCGACGTAGTCGGCATGCATGGTCGAGACTTGCGCGCCCACGGTCTTGCCGGCGAGGTCCTCAGGCGAGACGCCCTTGATGTCGGTGTCCTTCGGGGCAACGATGGCCGGCGGCGTGTTGTAATACTTCTCGGAGAAATCGATGACCTTCTTGCGCTCGGGGGTGATCGACATCGAGGCGATGATGGCGTCGAACTTGCCGGCGAGCAGCGCCGGGATCATGCCGTCCCAATCCTGGGCGACCACTTCGCATTCCACCTTCATCTCCGCGCAAAGCGCGAGAGCGATATCGACGTCGAAGCCCTTCATCTTGCCGTCGGTGTCGACATAGTTGAACGGCGGATAGGCGCCCTCGGTACCGATGATGACCTTCTTCCACTCCTTGGCCGCGGCGCCACCGAGCGACAGCGCGAGCAAGGCTGCGGCGGTGACGAGTGTCTTGGCAAACTTCATGGTTATCCCCTCTGAACCTGTTTGACCGACCGTTGCATCCAGCGCAGGCCGATCGCCTTCCGGCAATGGTCGCGGCCGGGTGGCGGCCCCCTGTTCGTTTTCGGTGCAGCCGCCGGAGAAATGGAGATCCCCGCAAAATCAGCCAGCCACGTCCGAACCTTCCGGCGAACCGACGCACTGCCTAAACCTTGTGCTGACGCCGATCCGCCCGCATCTTCATCTCATTCCGCGATCGGATGCAACGGGGGACATTATGGTCCCGGCTCGGATTCTGCACGCCGGGATGACCACGGACGATCGATGCCCATCAATCCGTTCGCTTCGGCCAGATCGGCCGGCGTGTTGACGTTGAAGAAGGGATCGACCGCCGTCCCGCCAATGGCAACCGGCGAGAAAAGAACGCTGCTCGTTCTCTCGCCGGAAAGAAAGGCCCCTACCCTTCTGTCCGTTCCGCCGGCGAGGAAGGCGGACAGACGAGGCGCGACCGAAAGCGGCCACAAGGCGCAAAGCGGCGCCCTGCCGTTTGGCCCCACGGCCAAGACAATCCCATCCGAGCCATCGAGTCCGGCGGACAGGCGCATCGCCAGATCCACCGGCAGGAAGGGAAGATCGACCGGCGCGGTCAGGAGATGGGTCGGCTGGAAGGGCGACGCGGAGGCATGAACGAGCCCTGCCAGCACGCCTGCAAGGGGACCTTCATATGTGGTCGCCTCGTCCCGGACGACCGGCAAGGTCATGCCCGGCAGCTCGAGGTCGGGCGGCAGGTTGACCGCGAGGTCGCCAACCTGCGGGGCAACCGTCGCCACCGCCCGTTCCAGCAGCGTTGCACCGGCAAGCTCGATGAGGGCTTTGGGCGCTCCCCCCATTCGGCTCGAACGCCCCCCGGCGAGGATGAGACCTGAGAGTTTCGTCATGCCGGGAATGAACGGCATCCGAAGGGACCGGGCAACCCCTATCCCGTCACATGATTGCCTTGCCGCAAATTCACTCCCGATTGCCCGCATTATGGATTAGGTAGGAGCCAAACAATTCGGAGCACGCCATGCCAAGTCTCAAGGACCAGGTTACCGCCGCCCTCGGCAAGATCACGATGCCCGGCACCGGAAAGGATATCGTCGCCGCCGGCGCCGTGTCGGACATTTACGAGAAGGACGGCAAGGTGATGCTGTCGATCTCGGTCCCTGCCGACAAGGCGCCTCGCTTCGAGCCGATCCGGGCGGCGGCGGAGACGGCGGTGAAATCCATCCCCGGCGTCGTCAAGGCGACGGTGGCGCTGACTGCCGAAGTCGCTCCGGGCAGCGCGCCCAAGGCGGCGCCCGCCGCGCACGGACACTCCCACGCCATGCCGGCCAAGAACGCCATTCCCGGCGTGAAGTCGATCATCGCCGTCGCTTCCGGCAAGGGCGGTGTCGGCAAGTCGACCACCGCCGTGAACTTCGCGCTGGCGCTTGCGGCGCGCGGCCTCAAGGTCGGCATCCTCGACGCCGACATCTACGGGCCGTCGGTACCGCGCCTGATGGGGCTCTCGGGCCAGAAGCCCGAGGTCGATGAAGACCGGACATTGGTGCCGCTCGAGAACTACGGCCTCAAGGTGATGTCGATCGGCTTCCTGGTCGAGGAAGAGACGCCGATGATCTGGCGGGCGCCGATGGCGGTCTCCGCGCTGACGCAGATGCTGCGCGAAAGCGCCTGGGGCGAGCTCGACGCGCTGGTCGTCGACATGCCGCCCGGCACCGGCGATGTGCAGCTGACCATGGCCCAGCAGGTGCCGCTGACCGGTGCCGTCATCGTCTCGACGCCGCAGGACCTCGCGCTCATGGATGCGCGGCGCGGCGTTGCCATGTTCCAGAAGGTCGAGGTGCCCGTGCTCGGCATCGTCGAGAACATGGCCTATTTCATCTGCCCGAACTGCGGCACCCACCACGACATCTTCGGCCATGGCGGCGCCGCTCAGGAAGCCCGCCGCATCGGCGTGCCCTTCCTTGGCGAAGTGCCGCTGGAGATGAAGATCCGCGAGACGTCGGACGCCGGCTTGCCGGTGGTGGCGACCGAGCCGAACGGTCCGCACGCCGAATCCTACCTTGCGATCGCCGGGCGCGTGCTCGACACGCTGGCCGGCAAGCCGGAGCGAGCCGCCCCGCGCATCGTCATCGAGTGAGTCCCGAACGAGCCCGGTGCTAGTGGAGCGAATTTGACATTTGAGTCCCGCTTGACATAAGGCGCCCGCTCAAATGTCAAATTCAAAAGCTCCACTAGAAACAATAACTTGCTAGTGGTTCTCTTGACTCCGATATTTGCCCCGAGACCGGTATCGAGTGGGTGCAAATATCGGAGTCGAACCACTAGTGGAGCGAATTTGACATTTGAGTCCCGCTTGACATAAGGCGCCCGCTCAAACGTCAAATTCAAAAGCTCCACTAGAAACAATAACTTGCCAGTGGTTCTCTTGACTCCCTGTCGAACCGCTAGACGCCGGGCTCGGAACGGGTCACCAGATTCTGGTGGCGAACCCGTTCGCGATAGAAGATGTAGATGCCGGAACCGACGACGACGGCGATGCCGACGAGCGTCAGGAGGTCCGGCACATCGCCCCAGATGATCCAGCCGAGAAGAATGGCGAAGGGTATGGTCGAGTAGCGGAACTGCGCGACAAGCGAGATGTCGCCATGGCGCATGGCATCGATCGAGAACTGAACGCCGAAAATGCAGCTGAGGCCGGCCACCACGATCAGGCCGAACTGCATGGCGGTCATCGGTAGCCATACTTCGGTCGCCGACAGAAGGCCGCAGGCCACCGTCACCATGACCTGGGTGACCAGCGTCACGACGGCAGAGTTAGTCGCCGGGGCGATGAAGCGGGTGGACAGCTCACGGATCGTCACCAGGCCAACCGACGCCAATGGCAGCAGTGCCCAGCTGTTGAAGCCATCCGGACCCGGCCGGACGATGATTAGGATACCGCAGAAACCGACTGCGACCGACATCCAGCGCCGCCAGCCGACAATCTCTCCCAGAACGAAAGCACCGGCGGCGGTGATGGCCAACGGAGCGCCCTGCGAAATGGCCGAGGCGTTGGCGATCGGCAGATGCACCAGCCCGGACAGATAGACCACCGTGGCGAAGCCCTCGCAGATGGAGCGCATCAACACGAAACGCGACGTCTGCGGCAGCACGCTCGGAAGAAGCCCCATCCGCCAGACCACAACGATCACGACGACCGTCGCGATGAGGGACCGGATGAACAGAATCTCGCCGATCGGCAGATCATCAGCCACCGCTTTGACAATCGTGTCGTTGACGAGAAAGAACAGGCAGCAGAGCAGCATCGCGACGATGCCGCGCAGCGTGTCGCGGAAGTCGGTCATGGACGGGCTTATACCTTTGGAGGGGGGCCAAGGGTTGTACTATTGCCCATGGAACGATTCACGGCAAGGGAGGAACCCATGCGGTTGCGGCTTGCCTGCCCGTCCCGAGCCGTCGCCCTCAGCCGCCGATGGCAACCACCGTTCGCCCGGCCACTCTGCCCTCGACAATTCTCCGTCCGGCTTCAATGGCTTCCGCCAGGGGGATCACCTGCGTCATGGCGGTAAGGCGGTCGCGGTCGACCACAGCGGCGAGATGGCTCCAGATCGCCTCTCGCCGCGCGGCTGGCACGCGGACGCTATCGACGCCAACCAGACTGACGCCTCGCAGGATGAAGGGCGCGACGCTGGAAGGAAGATCCATGCCGGCAGCGTTGCCGCAAGCGATGGCGACACCGCCCGGCTTCAGCATCGACACAAGGTGCGCCAGAACCGTCGACCCCACCATGTCGAAGGCGGCCGCCCAGCGCTCCCGGCCGAGCGGTCTTGCCGGCCCGGCGAACAGGTCCCGACCGATTACCTCCGCGGCGCCCAGCTGCCGCAGCCGCTCCGCTTCCTCCGGCCGCCCCGTGACGGCCGTAACGCCCCAGCCTTGGCTTGCGAGAAGCATGACAGCCATCGAGCCGACGCCGCCGGCCGCACCTGTGACGACGATGGGACCATCGGCCGGCGTCACGCCGAGGCGTTCCAACCTGTCGATCCCTTCCGCCACGGTAACGCCGGCGGTGCCGAGTGACATCGCTTCGAACGGCGACAGCGTGTCCGGCCGACGCACCAGCCAGTCGCCGGAAACACGCATCCGCTCGCTCCAGGCCCCGAGATGGGTCTCGCCAACACCCCAACCGGTCAGGATCACCTCGTCGCCGGGATTCCAGCGAGCGTCTCGCGACTCGGTGACCACGGCCGCCGCGTCGACGCCGGGAATCATCGGCCAGCGACGCACCACCGGCAGGCGCCCCGTGACGGCCAGCCCATCCTTGAAGTTTACCGCCGAGGCACGAACCGCGAGGGTCACGTCGCCTTCCATCAGATCGGAATCCGAAAGGCGCTTCAGGTGCGCCTCGGTCTTCCCTTCAGGGCTCTGTTCCAGCCGTACCGCGGCGAAATCCATCATCGTTTTCCTTTCGCGCCTTCAGGCATTTACCAAGATCGCCTTTTCGCCAGCCCGTGCAAGCTGTTCGGCGAACTGCGTTTTCCGCGGAAACCCGCCAAGCGCAGCTAGTCTGCCGCGCGACATTAACGGCTTTTCAAGGTTAATCCGCCAGCATTGTCGCCGGGAGCAGTTTTCGTCTCCGTCATCGTTCGTCTCAGTCCTGTTCCCGCCGGAGGCAGTCAGCCCATGCGTCGCGTTCCTCGTACCAGAGTCCGGCCCGGACACGGGCGCGTCGGGCTCGCCGCCGCTGGCGCACTCTTCGTCGCCGTGGTCGCCTTTCCCACATCAGTCGCCTATCAGGACATCGCCAGTCTTGTCGTCGATTCCATCAACCCGGCAACCCGTTGGGCCATGACGCTCGGCACCGGTCCGGGCGGCGAAAGCACGGTGGTCGCCCCGCGCCTCGGCGACGTCAAGGAATCGTCCGCGCATCTCGAGATGAACGGTGGCTCGATCGTCATCGAGGGAACGGGCGATATCATCACCGGCGCGGTGGGCAGTTCGGCCTCAGTGCCCGACGAGGAGCGCATCGACCGCAGTTGGAAGGGCGACTTGCCCATGACGGTGACGACGCCGCCAACCGAACGCGGCTTTTCTGCCGGCTCCCTCACCTTCAACGACACCAGCCGCCTGACCCCGCCCGCCGCCTTGCCGACGACGACCTTCGAGGCTTCTGCGGCACCGCTCTCCGTTCTCGCGATCTCGCGCTTCATCGGTCCGAAGCCGGCCGCCATGGTCGCCGATCTCACGCCCATCCCCATCCCCCAGCACAAGCCCGACCGGACGGTGCTGGTGGCCACCAGCTATCCGGCGCGAGCCTATGCGCCAGCGGAAACCGGCGCAGCCGCCACGGCGCTGCTCGCCGCCTATGCGCCCGACAGCTCGGTGGTCAGCCAGGACATGTTCGCGCCGCTGTTCGCCATGCCCGGCGACAAGCCGGCACCGCCGGCGCCGGTCGTGCGCCCCGGCGACCATTGGTGGTCGGCCAATCCGCTTCCGGCCAGCGTCTGGGATGACGACCAGCAGAAATGCCTTGCCGAGGCGATCTATTTCGAGGCCCGCTCGGAGCCGCGCAAGGGCCAGATCGCCGTGGCGCAGGTGGTGCTCAACCGGGTCAAGAACCCAGCCTACCCCGACAGCATCTGCAAGGTTGTCTACCAGAACAGCGAAAAGTACAACGAATGCCAGTTCTCGTTCGCTTGCGATGGCCGGCGCCACATCGTCTTCGACAAGGCTTCGTGGCGGGTCGCCAAACAGGTCGCCGGCGAGGTGACGAGTGGTGCGGCCTGGCTCGATGACGTGGGCACGGCCACCCATTATCACGCGACATACGTGCGGCCGAACTGGGCGAGCGCTTTCACCAAGAAGGCGAAGATCGGCATGCACGTCTTCTACCAGACCATCAATGGCGGCTGGAGCTGAGCGGTAGCCGCCGGGCAGTTGGGTTTTCGGCCGTGATCCCTTGTGTTCTTCCGACTTGGGATGCGTCTATTCGGGGATGACATTTTTCCTCGAACCGACTAATCAGACGCAGCATTCCAAGACGACCGGCACGAGGCCGGGAGACCCGAGGACCACCATGCCCGATCTTCTCATCGAACTCTTCTCCGAAGAGATCCCCGCCCGCATGCAGGCGAAGGCCGCCGACGATCTCAAGGGTCTGGTGACGGGTGGTCTGGTGGACGCCGGTCTGACCTACGAAAGCGCCGGTGCCTTCGCGACGCCGCGCCGCCTGGCGCTGACGATCCATGGCCTGACGACGCGCTCGCCCGACATCCGCGAGGAGAAGAAGGGGCCGCGTACCGACGCGCCGGCCGGCGCCATCCAGGGCTTCCTGCGCGGAGCCGGTCTCGATGACATCGCCAAGGCGCGCGTCGTCTCCGATCCCAAGAAGGGCGACTTCTACGTGGCCGACCTGGTCAAGCCGGGCCGCGCCGCCGAAGCGATCATCGCCGAGCTCATCCCCTCGGTCATCCGCAGCTTCCCCTGGCCGAAGTCGCAGCGCTGGGGCTCCGGCACGCTGCGCTGGGTGCGCCCGCTGCACTCGATCGTCTGCACCTTCGGTCCGGAGACCGAAGAGCCCGTCGTCATCGATTTCGAGGTGGACGGCATCCGCTCCGGCAACGTCACCTACGGCCATCGCTTCCTGGCTCCCGAGGCCATCAAGGTGCGGCGCTTCGCCGATTATGTCGAGAAGCTCGAGAAGGCCAAGGTGGTGCTCGATCCGGCCCGCCGGCGCGACATCATCCTGACCGACGCCCGCAACCTCGCCTTCGCCGCCGGCCTGGAGCTGGTCGAGGACGAGGGCCTGCTGTACGAGGTGGCCGGCCTCGTGGAATGGCCAGTCGTGCTGATGGGCTCGTTCGATCCCGCCTTCCTCGACGTGCCGGACGAAGTGATCCGCGCCACCATCCGCGCCAATCAGAAGTGCTTCGTGCTGAAGGACCCCAAGACCGGACGCCTCGCTAACCGCTTCATCCTGACGTCCAACATGGCGGCGACCGACGGCGGTGCCACCATCATCGCCGGCAACGAGCGCGTCATCCGCGCCCGCCTGTCGGACGCCAAGTTCTTCTGGGACGGCGACCTCGCCATTCCCTTGGAGACACTGGTGCCCAAGCTCGAAGGCATCACCTTCCATGAGAAGCTCGGCAGCCAGGGCGACCGCGTGCGCCGCATCGTGGCACTCGCCCGCAAGATCGCGCCGGTGGTCGGTGCCGACGCGGACAAGGCGGCCCGCGCCGCCCTGCTCGCCAAGGCTGACCTCCTCTCCGGCGTCGTCGGCGAATTCCCGGAGGTTCAGGGGCTCATGGGCCGCTACTATGCGACCCACGCGGGAGAGGATGCCGCGGTCGCAGCGGCCATCGAAGAGCATTGGAAGCCGCAGGGCCCATCGGATCGCGCGCCGTCGGCACCCGTTTCCATCGCCGTGGCGCTCGCCGACAAGCTCGACACGCTGGTTGGCTTCTGGACCATCGACGAGAAGCCGACGGGCAGCAAGGATCCGTTCGCGCTGCGCCGCGCCGCTCTCGGCGTCATCCGTATCATTCTCGAAAATAGCGTTCGTCTGCCGCTCAACGCTTATGCGAGCAAGACGCCGGACCTTCTCAACTTCTTCGCCGACCGCCTCAAGGTACAGCTTCGTGAACAGGGCACCCGCTTCGACCTCGTCGATGCCGTGTTCGCCCTCGGCGGTCAGGACGATCTGCTGTTGATCGTCAAGCGCGTCGAGGCGCTGGGTGCCCTGCTCGCCACCGACGACGGCAAGAACCTGCTCGCCGGCTACAAACGTGCCGCCAACATCCTGAAGGCCGAGGAGAAGAAGGGCACGGCCGTCGCGGCCTCCGTCGACGCCAGCCTGTTCAAGGAATCCGAAGAGAAGGCCCTAGCCGCTGCGGTTAGTGCTGCCGCCAAGGCCGCCCACGATGCGGTCGCCGCCGAGAACTTCGAAGCAGCCATGAAGGCGCTCGCCACGCTGCGCGCGCCGGTCGATGCCTTCTTCGAGAAGGTTCTGGTCAACGACACCGACGAGAAGGTGCGCGCCAACCGCCTCGCCCTGCTGACGGTTCTGCGCGATGCCTGCCATCAGGTGGCCGACTTCTCGAAGATCGAAGGCTGAACCAACACTATTTTCACGTCTCGAGGCCGTCCGCCATCCCTCGCGGGCGGCCTTTGTTTTCAACCCCTGGAACTCAAATCAACCTGAAATCGTTACGAATATGAACGCGTGCATTTTGCGGGTGCACTCAACGAAAAAGCTTGGCATATAAGACTTTCGGCGTATGCTGCTTTCAACTTTTTTGCCAACGGATGAGCGCTGTTGACCTTTTCGCTGTTCTCTCCGCACGACCGCCTCGCCTCCCTTCTCCTGCCCCATTCGGGCGCTTGCGTCTGCACCACTGACGGCAGCCACGATTTTTCACACCTCCTGCGGGTGTGGAAGAACGCGACCGTCATCTCGGACAACGAGGGTGGCGACACCGAGATCCTGATGGCCGCCGTGCTCCTGCATGATTGTGTTGCCGTCGAGAAGAACTCGCCCGAGCGACCGCGTGCTTCGCGTCTGTCGGCGCAGAAGGCCCGGGGCATCCTTGCCGATATCGGCTGGGAGGCGGAACGACGGGAAAAGGTGGCGCATGCCATCGAAGCCCACAGCTTCTCCGGCGGCATTGAGCCGACGACGCTGGAAGCCCGCATCCTTCAGGATGCCGACCGGCTTGATGCCATCGGCATGATCGGGGCGGCACGCTGTTTCTATGTGGCTGGCCGGCTGAACAACCATCTCTACGACGCCGGCGATCCTTCCGCCGAGGAGCGGCCGCTCAACGACAGCCGTTTTGCACTCGATCATTTCATGACCAAGCTGTTCAAGCTCTGCGAAGGCTTCAAGACGGCGACCGGTCGTCGACTGGCAGCCGAGCGCCACGCCAGGCTGCAGCGCTTCTACGACGACTTGCTGGAAGAGATCTGAGGCTTACTGCCTACAGCAGCCCCTTGAGCCGGATCAGCCCCAGCGCGGCGACCGTGGTCGCATCGCGGATGACGCCATTTGCGATCATCGCATCGACGTCGGCGAGCGGGAAGGCTCGGGAAATCAGATCGGCTTCCTCTGCTTCGAGGGCGGTCGCCCCCTGCTTCAGGTCTTCCGCCAGGAAGACGTGATAGCGCTGCGCGGAATAGCCGTAGGCGAGAAAGAGATCGCCGACCTTCGTCATCTTTGCCGCGACGATGCCCGTCTCCTCCGACAGCTCGGCGCGGGCGACTTCCTCTGGCGGCACATCCGGCCGCGTTTCCCAGGAGCCCTGCGGCAGCTCCCAGTGGCGACTGGCCACAGGATAGCGATACTGTTCGACGAGATGAATGAGGCCACGCGCCCGATCGATGGCTGCGATGGCGACGAAGTCCGGCTTCTCGACGACGCCATAGATACCGCGTGAGCCATCGGGCCGCTCGATGGCGTCCTCTCGGACGCGCATCCAGCGATTTTCATAGACCACGCGGCTGTCAATGGTGCGGATGCCCGCCTTCACCGGGGCATGTTCGGCGAGCTCTGGTTCGCCAACATGCTCCGGCGCTTTGTTATCAGGCAGTTCCGGGCGCAAAACCGGCTCCCACTTTTGCTGGAGCTGCTCTAGATCAGTCCGTGCTCGGCCATCCAAGCGGACGTGATGGCGGCCTGGCTGCGCGAGGTGATCTTCAGCGTCTCGAGGATCTTGCCGACATGCGCCTTGACGGTCGCTTCGGAGATTCCGAGCTGATAGGCGATCTGCTTGTTGAGAAGACCATCGCCGAGAAGCTGGAACACCTTGAGCTGCTGCGGCGACAGCTCGGACACCAGCGCCGAACGCTCGAGCACGGCCTGCGACACCGCCGAGTTGTCGGCGCCAACCTCGATGATCGTGCCGCCATCGAGAACGGTCTCGATCGCCGCGGCCAGCATGTCTTCCGACGACCGCTTGCCGATGAAGGCGCGGCAGCCGAGGTCGAGACAACCCTGCGCCAACTCCTCGCCGGAGTTGGACGAATAGACCGCCACGAAGGCCTTGGGCGCCAGCGAGCGAATGTGCTTGATGGTGTCGAGGCCACGCATGCCGGGCATGACGAGGTCGGTGATGACCAGCGTGTTCTCACCCGTATCGAGAACCGCATCGGCCAGCTCGTCGTAGCTCGTGGCGAGAATCGGCTGCTTGAAGCCGAAGCGCTTCTTCAGGATGCGCACCACCGCCGATTGAATAATCGGATGGTCCTCGGCAACGATCGCCGTCCAATTCTGGCCGACATCGGCCGACTGCGCATCTTCTACCCGCTCGCTCATCAATCCACCCTACCCGCTAGAACGAAATCACCATTACATGTTTGGATAATTGGGTCCTCCCGCTCCCTCCGGGACCGCCCAATCGATGTTCTGGTTGGGGTCCTTGATATCACAAGTTTTGCAGTGAACACAGTTTGGGGCATTAATTACATAACGCGGGCCAGCAGTTGGCTCGTTTATCCACTCGTAGACACCAGCTGGACAGTAGCGGGCGGACGGGCCGCCAAAGACATCGAGCTCGGAGACCTTCTGCAAGTCCGGGTCGAGTAGTTTCAAATGCACCGGCTGGTTCTCCTCGTGGGCGGTGCCCGAGAGGAAAACCGAGGACAGCCTGTCAAAGGTGAGCTTGCCGTCAGGTTTCGGATAAGCGATGGGTTTGAAGCCCTGAGCCGGCTTCAGGCAATCGGCATCGGTCTTGCCGTGGCCAAGCGTACCGAAGGGCGAGACGCCGAACAGCGTTTCGAGCCACATGTCGAGGCCGCCGAGGGCGATGCCCAGAAGCATGCCGAACCGCGACCACAGCGGCTTGACGTTGCGGACGCGCTTCAGATCCTTGCCGATGGCCGAGGTGCGCCACGCCGCGTCGTAGGATGCCAGTTCGTCGCCCGACCGACCGGCGGCAATGGCGGCAGCGATCGCGTCAGCGACGAGGATACCCGACTGAACGGCGTTATGGCTGCCCTTGATGCGCGGCACGTTCATGAATCCGGCCGAACAGCCAACCAGCGCGCCACCGGGGAAGACGAGTTTCGGAACCGACTGCCAGCCGCCTTCGGTGAGCGCTCGCGCGCCATAGGCGATGCGCTTGCCGCCCTCGAAGGTGTCGCGAATAAGAGGATGCGTCTTGAAGCGCTGAAACTCCTCAAAGGGCGAAAGATATGGGTTCTCGTAGTTGAGGTGGACGACGAAACCGACGGCCACCTGGTTGTTCTCGAGATGGTAGAGGAAGGAGCCGCCTCCCGTGTCATTGCCGAGCGGCCATCCGAAGGAGTGCTGGACCAGGCCCGGCTTGGCCTTGTCGGGGGCAACCTCCCAGAGCTCCTTGATGCCGAGGCCGAACTTCTGCGGTTCCCGCCCTTCGTCGAGCCGATAGCGGGCGATCAGCTTCTTGGACAGCGAGCCACGCGCGCCCTCGGCGAACAGCGTGTACTTGGCCAACAGCGCCATGCCGCGCTGATAGTTGGGACCGGGCGTGCCATCCTTCTTGATCCCCATGTCGCCGGTGGCGACGCCGACCACCCTGTTGTCCTCGTCGTAAAGGACTTCGGCGGCGGCAAAGCCCGGATAGATCTCGACGCCCAGCGCTTCGGCCTTCTGGGCCAGCCAGCGGCAGACGTTGCCCAGTGAAACGGCATAGGCACCGTGATTGCTCATCAAAGGCGGCATCATGAAGTTGGGCAGACGAACCACGAACTTTTCGAACAATAGGAGGAAGCGATCGTCGGTCACCGGCGTCTTGAAGGGATTCTCGGGATCGTCGCGCCAATCTGGAATGAGGGCCGAAATGCCGGAGACGTCGACCACGGCGCCGGACAGGATGTGGGCGCCAACTTCCGAGCCCTTTTCGAGCACGAGTACCGAAATTTCCTGTCCGCTGGCAGCTGCCTGCTGCTTCACGCGAATGGCGGCGGCAAGGCCGGCCGGCCCCGCGCCGACGATCACCACATCGAATTCCATGGATTCGCGCTCGGGCAGCTCGGCGGTCATGTCTATCTCTCTTTCGGGCAATGGATCGCCAACGAAGCGTGCATCATCCACGCCAACCTCTCCGGGTACGCCCTGGGGGAAAACACGGATCCGTGCACCGCAGCCCTTCAATCACGATCCGCAGATCCGATCAAACGCTTTTGGCTGACATCAGCCCAAACGGCGGGCTAGAGGTTGCGACATTTCCTCGGCGGCCTTCCTGCTCTATAGAAGGACCATGCCGTCCGATCCGACGTTCTCTTCCCCTGGCCTTGATGCCGCAGCGGCCCTCTTTGAGTGGTACGCGGCGATGGGCGTCGACGTGACCTTGGCTGACGCGCCGCTCGATCGTTTCGAGGAGAGTGCCAAAGCCAAAGCGGCGGCGGAAGGTCAGGCAGCCCGGCGACAGTTGCCGCCGACGGAAGCTCGGCGTCCGATGCCGGCGGCAGAGTTTGCTTCGCAGGGCGCTCCGGCTCGCCCGCCCGTAGCGGCAGGCCCCACGGCGCAGGTTCCCACCGAAGCCACCGTGATGCAGGCGCGCGTCGCCGCCCAATCGGCAAAGACGCTCGACGAACTCAAGGCGTTGATCCAGGCCTTCGATGGCTGCAACCTCAAGCTCACCGCAAAGAACACCGTGTTCGCCGACGGTAATCCGGCCTCGAAACTCATGCTGGTTGGAGAAGCGCCGGGGCGCGACGAGGATATCGCCGGCCTTCCCTTCGTCGGCAGGTCCGGCCAACTGCTCGATCGCATGCTCAATGCCATCGGCTACAGCCGCAAACAGAACGCCTACATTGCCAACGTCATCTATTGGCGCCCACCGGGCAACCGCGACCCGTCCGACGTGGAGGTCGCCATCTGCCGCCCGTTCATCTTGCGGCAGATCGAACTGATCGACCCGACGCTCATCATCTTCCTCGGCGCGCAGCCGGCCAAGGCGCTGCTCGGAGGCGAGGCCGTGAAACAGGGCATCAACAAGCTGCGTGGCAGATGGTGCGACCTGGAGATTGGCAGCAAGCGCTTCAAGGCGCTCCCGACCTTCCACCCCGCCTATCTCTTGCGGACGCCGATCAAGAAGCGCGAAGCCTGGCGAGACTTCCTGACAGCCAAGGTGTTTCTTGAAAACGGCGGGATGCTGCCACCGACCTGAACGGCCTTACGAAAAAGGCGGCACCCGCCGGGGCGCCGCCTTCCTAGCCTTGAGCCTTGTCTCGCCTGTCAGTGCAGCTTGCTGGCCACCGAAGCGACGCGGGCTCCATAGGACCGGGCCGTTTCGAGGTCGCCGGCCGGAACTTCGTTGGCGCCGGCATCGGACGGCGTCGAGACCAGAAGACCAACGGAACCGCCGAGGTTGTTGACGTCATCGCGGGTCGAAGCCTTGGTGTTGGCCGGGAGCAGGCCGAGGCTGACCCAGATGCCGCCATGCTGGGAGGCCAGCGTCTGCAGACCGATCAGCGTGACCTGCTTGTCGCCGTTGAGGCTGGCGGAGTTGGTGAAGCCGCCGAACACCTTGTCCTGCCACTTGCGGGTGAACCAGGCCTTGGAGGTGGCGTCGGCGAACTTCTTGAACTGCCAGCTCGAGTTGCCCATGTAGGTCGGCGTACCGAAGATGATGGCATCGGCCTCGTCCAGCTTGGCCCAACCCGCTTCGCTGACATTACCCTCGGCGTCGATGGGAATCAGCTCGGCACCAGCGCCGGCGGCGACTTCCTTGGCAACCACTTCCGTGTGTCCGTAACCTGAATGATAGACGATCGCGACCTTAGCCATATCTGACCTGTTCCTTTTCGGGGTATCGACCCCACTTGCGACGAGCGCCGAAATGCGGCGTGCAACTGATACGCAGCCCGGAGGCGATGCCGTGGCAACCGCATGGTTGCCGCCCGCCGAGCACTAGGAAAAGTGCTTAATCCGAATTGCGAATATAGGAATAGGGTCGCGGCCGTATCACTTCAAGAAAAGCTATTCCATGCTGCGTTCAACATACTGTCAACCAGCAGTGAACAGATATGACCGGCCGCAGCGCCTCGCCTCGCAAGGACGAGCGGCGCCGCATCGAGGGGAAAAGGCCAGTCGGTCTGTAAGCCGGGTTCTGTGAGCGGTTTCCCGCCCGACGACCATTCATCTGGGGCGGCCGTCGCCGGACGCCTCGTGCAACCAACCCGGACGACTGGCCCGGAAACAGGCTGGGCTTTCGCCCGCGTCATCCCTATTCGGTCTTGCTCCCGGTGGGGTTTGCCATGCCGGTCCCGTTGCCGGTCCCGCGGTGGTCTCTTACACCACCTTTTCACCCTTACCCCGGCGCACCGGGGCGGTTCGATCTCTGTGGCACTTTCCCTGAGGTCGCCCTCGCCGGGCGTTACCCGGCACCGTGTTTCCGTGGAGCCCGGACTTTCCTCCCGGACGGGCTTTCGCCACTTGTCCGCGCGGTCGTCCAACCGACTGGCGGGAGCCGTGTGGCACGCTCCCGCCGGAAGGTCAAGGTTTGATGCCATCCTCCGCCGGCGATTGGCTGGATTCTGGCTGCTTCAGTCGCCGGCGGGCCTCCGGCCCTTGGCTATCGCTCCGCTTCCGCCTTTCGGGAGACTACGTTCCCTCAAGACTCACTTCGCGCGGCGCCTCTTGGCGCCGGAAGCCGTCCAAGCCGGCTTCAGAGCGAGGCAACGTAGGTCGTCACTTCCGAGCAATAGGCGCGGGAGGTGCGGTTCATGCGCGTCGCGCCATGGCCGGCGTTGTAGCGAAGAATGGTGCCGCAGGTATCGCCACCGGCCAGCTTGTAGGCCCCGGCCAGATAGGCCATGCCCCACTTGAGATTGGTCTCGACATCGTAAAGACCGGCAGCCGTGCCGGTATAGCCGAGAGCGCGAGCGGTCTGCGGCTTGATCTGCATGAGGCCGATCTCGCCGTGCCGGCCGCGTGCCTTGGGATTGAAGCGGCTCTCGTGGCGGATCACCTCTTCCGCCAGCTCGGCCGGCAGGCCCGCGGCCTTCGCATGAGCGGCGATACGGCCACGAAGCGTGGCGCCCGGTCCGCTCTTGGGGGCTGAAGTGTCGAATTTCTCGGCGACGGAAGCGTTCGGCTTGCTCTTCACGCCAAACAGCAGCTCGAAGATGCTATCGGGTTTTTCGACATCGGCAACAGGGGGTGGAGCACCCACTTTGGAGGACCGAGCCGTGTCGGCCATGGCGGGCATCGCGAGCGTGCCGGTGAGAAGAAGCGTGGCGGTAGCAAACGTCTTTATGAGTGTCATGCGGTCTTGGTTCCATTGCCTCCCAGCGATGGAGCAAGGAACTGCCGGACGAATCCGGCCATGCAGGGCCGGCAATGTGGCGCATAACAGCCATGCGGTCGCGAAATCGCCCCCATGTCCGCCGCATTGATCGCGCAGCCGGCGAAGGATCAGGCGGCGGCCGAAGCCTCGAATGCCGCGGCGATACGGGCAAGCGTATCCATCGTCGAGGCGTCGGCGCGACCATCGATCAAGGCCGGTCGCCAGTGACGCTGGAAAGCGCGCACGATGATCTCGGTCTGCTGATCGAAGACGCCCGAAAGCGGGGCGTCAAAGCCGATGCCTTGCAGAAGCTGCTGCAAGGTCAATACGTTATCACCATTGTCCCCGGGCTCGGGCGCCGGGCCGTGGTCGAGCGGCGCCGGCGGCACCCAGAGGCCAACACCAAACGCGGCACACCACTCCCAGGGGAAGAGCTCGCCCGGATCTTCCTTGCGATCGGGGGCGATGTCTGAGTGGGCGACCACCTGATGCGGCGGGATGAAGTGCCGGGCAAAGATCGAACGACACAGCCCGATTACCGCCTCAATCTGACGGTCGGGAAACGGACGGTATCCGAACTCATGGCCGGGATTGGCGATCTCGATGCCGATCGAACGCGAGTTCAGGTCGGCGGTTCCGCGCCAGAAGGAACGTCCGGCATGCCAGGCACGGCGACTTTCGTCGACCAGCTGGAAGACGCGGCCATCCTCGAACACGATATAGTGGCTCGATACCTGGGAGCGCGGGTCGCACAACCAGTCGCGAGCGCCCTCTTCCGAGCGCATGCCCGTGTAGTGCAGAACCAGATGATCGATGACGCTGCCCGGCGGCCGGTGGCCTGAGTTGGGCGAAGACCAAGCGCGACCGATATCGTGAGGACTCATTGTGGTGGCTGCAGCTTCTTCCACGAGAGCGTCGGAAAGTCGAAAAGCGCGCCGGTCCGCCCATCAGTCGCATCGAGGATCGAGACGATGTGGGGCGCGAGTCCGGCAGGGGTTGCGAGCGTATCCGGGTCCTCGCCGGGCATGGCCTGGGCGCGCATGCGCGTCCTGAGCGGTCCGGGGTTGAGGAGGTTGACGGCAATGCCGAAGTTCTTGACTTCCTCGGCATAGGCCATGGCGAGTGCATTGAGTGCCGCCTTGGAGGCGGCGTAGAGGCCCCAGAAGGGGGCCCCCTTCCAGGCGGCTGCCGAGGAGACGAACAGACAGCGGCCAGCTGGCGATTGGCGAAGCAGCGGATCGAGCGAGCGGATCAGCCGGTAATTGGCCGTGACGTTGATGGCGAAGGTCTGATCCCACTTCTTCGGATCGATGTGCCCCACCGGAGCGAGGCCTCCCCCCAGAAGCCCTGCGTTGCCGAGCAACGCGTCGATACGGCCAAACCGCTGGTTCAAAGCGGCGCCGAGCTCATCGATGCGGGCGGGGTCGGCGAGGTCGAGCGGCACCAGCGAAGCGGAGCCCCCGACGTCGCGGATGGCATCGTCAAGCTCCTCCAGCCCCGCTTGCGTGCGGGCCACGGCAACGACATGCCAACCGGCTCGGCCCAGAGCTAGGGCCGCTTCATAACCGATGCCCCGCGAGGCGCCGGTTACGACCACGATGCGTTTCTCGGTCACCCTCAATCCTCCCGGTGGGCGATCAGCCGGCGTCGGCCAGAAGCGAAAGCTGGCGCACCGGGCCTGAGCCGGCGGCATCGGTCAGCGTGGTCGGATACTCGCCCGTGAAGCAGGCATCGCAATACTGCGGGTGTTCATTGTCGCGCGCCGCCGAGCCGACGGCCCGATAAAGGCCATCGATCGACAGGAAGCCGAGGCTGTCCACCTGGATGTAGCGCGTCATTTCCTCGATCGACATGCGCGAGGCCAGGAGCTTTCCCTTCTCGGGCGTATCGACGCCATAGAAACAGGAATCCGTAGTGGGCGGCGAGGCAATGCGCATATGTACCTCGGCAGCGCCAGCCTCGCGCATCATCTGCACGATCTTGAGAGAGGTGGTGCCGCGAACGATGCTGTCATCCACCAGCACGATGCGCTTGCCCTCGATCACCGTACGGTTGGCGTTATGCTTCAGCTTGACGCCCATATGACGGATGGTGTCGGTCGGCGAAATGAACGTGCGGCCGACATAGTGATTGCGGATGATGCCGAAATCGAAGGGAATGCCGGACGCCTCGGCAAAACCGATGGCGGCGGGGGTGCCGCTGTCCGGCACTGGAATCACCACGTCGGCTTCGGCCGGTGTCTCGCGGGCGAGCTCGGCACCGATGCGCTTCCTCACCTGGTAGACGGACGTTCCGGCGTAAACCGAATCCGGCCGGGCGAAGTAGACATACTCGAAGATGCAGAAGCGCGACGGGCGACGTTCGAACGGACGAAGGCTTTCGATGCCCCGCTCGGTAACGATCACCATCTCACCGGGCTCGATCTCGCGCACGAAATGGGCACCGATGATGTCGAGCGCACAGGTCTCCGAAGCAAGGATGACCGCTCCGTCGAGATCGCCGAGAATCAGCGGCCGAATGCCAAAGGGATCGCGGCAACCGATCATCTTTTCCTGGCTCATGCAGACGACGGAATAGGCGCCTTCGATGGCCCGCAGGGCATCGACCACCTTGTCGACCATCGCCGCCTTTTGACTGGTGGCGACGAGATGCAGAATGGTCTCGGTATCGGAGGTCGACTGGAAGATGGCGCCCCGGCGCTGCAGTTCGCGCTGGATCGTCATGGCATTGGTCAGGTTGCCGTTGTGCGCCAGGGCAAAACCGCCGGCCGACAGTTCGGCGTAGAGCGGCTGAACGTTGCGAAGGCCGGATCCGCCGGTGGTGGAATAGCGCGTGTGGCCGATCGCCCGGTCGCCCGGCAGCCGGGCCAGTACCTTGGCCTTGGTAAAGTTGTCACCGACGAGGCCGATATGCCGTTCGGTGTAAAACTCCTTGCCATCGAAAGTGGTTATGCCGGCGGCTTCCTGCCCGCGATGCTGCAGGGCATGCAAGCCCAGCGCCGCGAGCGCCGAGGCATTCTCAACGCCGAACACGCCGAAGACGCCGCATTCCTCATGGAAGCGGTCATCATCATCGGCGGCAAACGGGTCAAGGGTGAAATCGTCCATGGTTGGCCTACCCACTTTCGAGATTTCATCTGATCCCGGCCGATTGCCAAGCAAGGCCGGGGATGCCGGAAAATCCGCGGCGACCAGGCCGGGCTTTCCAAGATACACACCGCAAGACCCGACCCAAGCAGCCGGATTTCGCTTGGAAGACGGATAGCGTCACTCGATACCCTTGAGCGGCGGAACACCATCGCGCTGGCATATAATGCATCTGGCGCCGTCTTCAAAACGTCAAATGCGCCGGACGGATCCGACGCATTCGCATATCGTCATCAAACCGTGCTCAATGCTTGGGCGCGGTGGTCGACTGGATGAGCTGGTCGAGACCGTTCTGCTCACCCTGCTTGTAGGCGCCATCGGAAGGAGCCGGATTGCCGGGGGCCGCGTCGCCGGGCGCCGCATCGTCAGCCGGCGGCTGATTTTCCTCGCTATCGGGCATGGCCGTACCGTCGTCGATATCCGGCTTCTGGAACTGATCGAGGATCTTCTTTTCCGGATCCTCGGGAAGCGCCGCCATGAGCTTGGCTCCAAGCGCATTGAGCAGCGGCCGGGACTTGGCCTGAGCCACCCAGGTCGGCTGGGACGCCTCGTCATGAATGAACCAGTTGAAGAACAACATGCCCACCACGACGAGCAGCAGTCCGCGCGCCGCGCCGAACACAAAGCCGAGCGTGCGGTCGAGCGGACCGATGCGGCTGTCGAGCACGAAATCGGAAATGCGCATGGTGATGAAGCTGACGATGATCAGCGTCACGATGAACACGCCGCCGGCAGATACCACCAATGCCAGCTGCTTTTGCGAAATGTGCGGCTGAACGAAAGGCAGGACGTCGCCATAAAGAAGAAAGGCGGCCACCGCGGCGGCAACCCAGGCGGCGATCGACAAAACCTCACGGACAAAGCCACGGATCATGGCGAGCAACGCCGAGATCAGCATGACCACGATGAGGATTCCGTCGAGTAGCGTAATCGACATTTCTGCCCCTTTGGCGCCTAAGCCCGGCCCCTGATTCCTTCACGCCGATATGGAATTAACGGTAACGGCCCGGACTCGCAAATTCAATCAACGGACGGTGGCGGTGAATATCGCCCTGCCGCTTATCCACGCTGCTCGCGACGAGGTGCATTGGCGCCGGCGCCGTCGGCGGCAATTCGCGTGACGAGATCGACCAGTTGAGCGACGGAAGCCCGCTTCAGACCGTTCGGGGCTTCACCGCTGGTAAGCTTCGGCCCGACGGCTCGAGCAAACCCCAGCTTTTCGGCTTCCTTGAGGCGGGCTGCGGCATGCGCCACCGGGCGGACGGCGCCCGACAGGCTGACCTCGCCGAAATAAACGCAATCGTGACCGAGCGACGTGCCGGCCAGCGAGGAAACGAGAGCTGCGGCAACGGCAAGGTCGGCCGCTGGCTCCTGGATGCGAAGACCACCGGCCACCGCAAGATAGACGTCGTGCTGACCGAAGCGCACGCCGCAATGAGCTTCCAGAACGGCCAGAATCATCGCGAGGCGGCTACCATCCCAACCGACGACGGCACGGCGCGGCGTACCGAGCGAGGTCGGCGCCACCAGCGCCTGAATCTCAACCAGCATTGGCCGCGTCCCTTCCATGCCGGCGAACACGGCCGCGCCGGCCGCCGAGCCGTCACGCTCGCCCATGAACAGCTCGGACGGGTTCGGAACCTCCCGCAACCCTCCGCCCGTCATCTCGAACACGCCGATCTCGTCGGTCGGGCCGAAGCGATTCTTGACCGAGCGCAGCACACGGAAATGGCGGGCACCGTCGCCTTCGAAATACAGGACCGCATCGACCATATGCTCGACGACGCGAGGGCCGGCGATCGAACCGTCCTTGGTAACGTGCCCGACCAGGACGACGGTCGCACCACTCTCCTTGGCGTAGCGAACCATTGCCTGCGCGGCCGTGCGCACTTGCGTTACCGTGCCGGGGCCGGACTCCACCACCTCGGTCCACAGCGTCTGGATGGAATCGATGACGACAAGATCTGGTGCCGGGCCATCGTTGAGGGTCGTGAGAATATCTTCGACCGACGTCTCCGCGGCGAGAGCGACGGGGGCGTCTGACAGGCCCAGTCGTTCCGCCCTCAGACGGACCTGCGCCACCGCCTCCTCGCCCGACACGTAGACGACGCGGGCACCCCGCCGGGCCAGCGTGGCGGCGGCCTGAATGAGCAGCGTCGACTTGCCGATGCCCGGATCGCCACCGACGAGAAGCGCCGAGCCTCGCACGAAGCCACCGCCCGTCACGCGGTCGAGTTCGGCGATGCCGGACGCAAGGCGCGGCGTCTGGGCGATTTCGCCGGACAGCTCCACCAACGGCACGACACGCCCCTTGCGCATCGGCCGCCCTTTCTGGCCGAAGACGGCCGAGCCGATGCCCGCACCGCCGGCGACTTCCTCGACGAACGAGTTCCAGGCGCCACAGGCCTCGCACTTGCCCACCCAGCGCGGACTGACGGCGCCGCAGGACTGGCAGACGAATTGGGTGGTACGCTTGGCCATGACATCTCCGGTACGAACTTGCCTCCTCTCCGAGAAAGCTGCGGACAGGGTTGACGAAACATGACGGAATGTTCCTGTTTTGTCCACAACAAAACGCCGGCACATGCAGGGCACCCGACGGAAACACTCGTATCAGCAATGGGTTGCAGGCGATCCGTCCTCGGGGATGGCGACAAAGGTCGAAGGTAAGCCAAATGCCTTAGTTTCGTCGCCATTAGCCAACAAACAACGCTTCTAGCGTATGTGTTCTCCCGTACCGGGAGCCAAGGACAGTTCCATGAACCCGACCAAGACCATGATCGCCGATGCCATCCGTCGTTTCCAGATCGAGGCCACGCCGGCCTGGACCAGCCTTTCAACCGATGGCACCGCGCCTGAGCTCGACCACATCGAGGCTCATTCCAACACGATCAGCACCGTCGATTGCCTCTTCGATGGCAATGCCACCATCGTGCTGAAGGGCGAGCGCGCCCTGTCCGCACGCATCTTCGGCCGCTTCGATTCCCGGCGCGCCGAGGTCGAGCGCATCATCATCGCTGCCTGACGGGCAATAAGAAAAGCCGACCAGCGGGCCTTCGCTGATCGGCTCTCCAATGGCACAAGCGGCGCGGTCTCAGATGACGCCGGCCACGATGGCTACGACGAACAGAAACGCGGCGCAGACGACGAGGGTGTTGAGACTACGGGTCAGGCTCATCGCGGGTCTCCTTCGTGTCTTGACGATCACCAAGTCGTCGGCCCAGCCGTCTTCTTGACGATCACCGAAACAGAACGTTCCAACCTGTTCATGAGCTCCGCCATCGGCGGAACCGTTGTTAGCACGGCCACTCGCGTCGTGCGCCTGGCCGCCCACCCAATCGATCGGGCTTGACGAAATCTTAACTGGCCAGCGCCGAAGCGCAACCCATTTTGGACCAACCTCCATGGGCAATAAGGCGATAGTGTTCTAACGCCCTGCCCCGCATGCGAAATTTATTGCCATACTGTGTGGCGAGGTGCCGGTCGCCTGGGAAAAGATGTCGGACGGTACCACAGGCCGACCATTTCAGGTGGCGAGAAGATAGTTCCGGATCTCGGATGCCTGGTGCTCGATATCGGCCACTCGATGCTTGACCACGTCGCCGATCGATACCATGCCCACCAGCTTGCCATCTTCCACCACCGGCAGATGACGGAAACGCCCGACGGTCATCATGTCCATGAGATCCTCGACCGTATCGTCACGCGTGCAGGTGCTGACCTTCCGGGTCATGTGCGCCGTCGCGAGTTCTTCCAGCACGCGCGCGCCATGCAGCGCCAGCGATGCCACAATGTCGCGCTCGGACAGAATGCCGATCACGTGGCGATCGTCATCAACGAATATCAGCGCACCAATCTTGTTGTCGGCGAGTCTTGCCACCGCCTGCCCCAGCGACATCGAGCGGTCGCCGGTGACCACGCTTTCGCCCTTGACGGACAGAATTTGCCTGACGGTCGTCATTTCCATCCCTCCAGCTTATCCGTGACGAGAAGGCCGCCTGTTGACCGGCGATCGGCTCCTCGTCTCCAACTGCAAAGGATGGATTGAATCGTACGGTATGACAAGCACGACCTAAGGAGTTTCACCTAGCTGGAGCGTCGCCCGCCGAAGAGCGTGGATCAAACAGTGAAAACAGCAAGATACCGACAACGTAACCGAGCACGTTGTGCACCAGCACGCGGCCATCGAGACCGGAAGACGCATAGAGGATGGCAAAAAGCGTATTGGCGGCAAAGATGAAGCCGAACAGCTGCAGCACCCGCACGTCCGACCACATCTCGACGATGCCAAGAGCGGGCTGCCGCCAGGCATCGCCACCCATGTTCATGATGCCTCCGAGGCCAGCCGCATAAATAAAGCGGATGGCCGCGCCAAGCAGGGCCGCGATGACGAAGTTCGGGCCAAGCAGCACCGACTGGGCATCCTTGGCGAGCAGCCAGAAGGCGCCGGCGCCGATGATGGCAGCCACCGCCGAAAACAGAATGAAGCGCAAAGCCCCGAAGCGGCGTGCCACCGCGGTTCCGAACGCCATCAGCCAAAGAAGGTCGAACACCAGGCTCGACGGCGAAGGACTGAGGAAGACGTAGGTCAGAGGGCTCCATACACCAGCCGGCCAGCCGCCCGGAAACCCCATGCCCGAGGCAAGATACTGATAGCGTATCGGGACGAAACAGAAGGTGAGAAGGAAGGTGGCCGCCCCGTCTCCGCCGAGATACCAGGTACGGCCGATATAGATGCCCACCGATAGCAGGATGAAGGCGAGGATCACCCGCGGCAGGTTGAACATCGGCTCGTGATTGTCGTTATCGCTCTGCATCGCGGCTTCCTCAACGCCCGCCATGCCGCGAGCTCCGACAGCGATTTATCGCAAAGACGAGAAGGGTGCCAGAGCACAGCCAAAAAGGCACAGTTGGAACGGACCGGTGCCGCGATGGGGCAGCCGGCACGCCGTGGCACCCGTCTCCTTGCCACCACCGTCATTACGCAGGTCAAGCATGGCGGCATCGGAAGCAGAAGCCGATCCCTTGGCGACCAGCGAATCTCTTCGACGGACGCATCGCCGGAATCCGGCCGCTCCAGTCAAGTTGGAAGACGCGATCTTCCGACGCCCCACCGCTTTTTCAACCAGCGATCCCTGCGCCCCCGAGAAGAATGGGGACAACGAGCATCTTCTGGCACGGAGCCTGCTCATGAACCATCAGTTGGTTTAGGACGAACTGCCCTTGTGCCGAAATGGCATGGCGCCGCGTCCCACCACAGGCAACTTGAGCCGGGTCGGCTTGGTCTTGCGGGGATTTTGATGAAAAGCGTCGTCACGCGTTCTCTTTATGAATACTGGACGAGCCTGCGCGGCCAGCGGGCGGCGCCCGAGCGCAACGAAGTGGACCCGGCGGCCATCCGTGGCATCCTCGGTGACACCTTCATTCTCGAAGCCCTCGACCGCCAGACCTACTCGTTCCGCCTCGCCGGCACCCGCATCTGTGCCGCCTATGGTCGCGAGCTGAAGGGACGCAACGTGCTCGACTTCTGGTCGGGCAAAGATCGTGAATCCATTGCCTGCCTGCTGGCGGCGGTGGTCGAGGATGGAGCTGCCGCCGTATTCGGCCTCAGCGCCACCAACGATCGCGGCCAGATCATGCCCGTGGAAGTCATGTTCCTGCCGCTCCGGCATCAGGGACCCAACCACACCCGCATTCTCGGCTGCTTCGCGCCCATGGACCAGCCTTATTGGCTGGGCCTTTATCCCGTCGTCCGCCAGCCCCTTCAGAGCTTGCGGTTGATCTGGCCCGACGAAAAGCCAGCCTTCCTGCTGACCAGCGAAAGAGTTGACGGCACGCACGGACGAGCCCCCATCCGTCGCGAACCGCCGCCGCTCAGCCTTGATCGCCGCCAGCCCACGTCTCAGGCCTTACCAGGAAGAACCTTCCGGCATTTTCGCGTGATCGAAGGCGGCAGGGTCGACTGATCTACTGGCTCAGAGGGCGACTAAACTCAATTTTAAGGTTGGGTGCTTACCGTTGTGCGAATAACGGCCATGTCTGGCCGACCATTGGACAGCGGCATGGCAACCCTCGCGGCTACGACGCCTCCCCGTGCGAGCAAATTTCCCAAGCCGGAACGTCGGCGGTTTCAGCGCGTTAAAATCGATGTGCTTGGCCGCTTCATGCTGCCCAATCGCAATGAATATCCCTGTCAGGTCCAGGACATGTCGCCCGGTGGCGCAGCCTTGATAACGCCAGTTTGCGGCGATGTCGGGGAAAGGGTCGTGGCCTACATCGACCATGTCGGCCGCATCGAAGGGCAGATAACCCGCCTGTTCGAAGGCGGATTCGCCATGACGGTGAATGCCACCGCCGGCAAGCGCGAAAAACTGGCTGCCCAACTGACTTGGCTGGCCAATCGCGACACCCTCAATCTGCCCGAGGATCGTCGCCACGAGCGCATCACGCCTCAGCGTCCGTTCTCCAATCTGGTCCTGCCAGACGGCCAGGAGAGCCGGTGCAAGATCATCGACGTGTCGCTTTCTGGCGCAGCCATTGCGACCAACATCCGGCCGCCGCTTGGAACACCGATCACGCTCGGGCGCATGCGGGCGCGTGTCGTTCGTCACTTTGCCGAAGGCATTGCGGTGGAATTTGCAATGCTTCAGTCGGAAGACATGCTGAAAAACAACCTTTGATCAACGCGACATCCCTCGCCAGACAACTGGCAAGGGACAATCACCTGTACCGCGATACTACCCCAACTGGCTGTTTTAAATGAGATTCCTCCGGAACCAATCCGAGTTCCGGTCAAACGCTCCAGCGTTTTCTCTCCGATAACCACGTCTTGCTCTTTTCATGGGGCGGCCATCATTTGGCTGACCCAGCGAGAAATCGTTGCGCCTGTTTGGCGTCGGTCATCATCGGCGTCGCTCTCCCTCCACAACGCAGCACCTGTGCCAAGCGAGGACACATCTCGCTGGCAAGGTTAATGCACACCTTGAAGCCAGACGTCCTGAAACCGGACAAATCCGAGTGTCTGGGGGCAGCACAGGCAACCCTTCGGCATGTGGCACGTTAACGTCGAGAGGGCGGAGCGCAATAATGGTAGACGCGGGGTAAATACAGAAGACGGCATCAGTCTAAATAATCCCTAAAATATACTCAAAATTTTCGTAAATAGAACGTTGCAACAACGCTAGCGTTTTGATTTTCCTATTTCACGCGACCGAAAAACAACTGTGTCATTCTCCTGGCAACAACAGGGAGACGTCACGACGATGAAAAAGATCGCGACGCTAACAAGAACGGTTCTTTGTCTTTCGGCTTTGTTCGTCGCTCATGACGGATGGGCGGCGGAAAGACAGATGAGTATTCATGGCGTCACGGCCCCTCCGGTCGGTTACGTGCAGTTTTGCGCGCAATATCCTGCCGACTGTCGCCCCGCCAAGGACATCAATCAGGTCGTCACCCTGACGCAGGCTGTGTGGAACCAGCTCAACCAGGTCAACACTGGTGTGAACACCGCCGTACTGCCAGCCACCGACATGGAAATCTATGGGGTTCTCGAGCATTGGGACTATCCCAAGCTCGCCGGCGACTGTGAGGATTACGTGCTGGAAAAACGCAAGGACCTGATCCAGTCCGGTTGGCCGCAAAGCGCGTTGCTGATCACCGTCGTACGCGACGAGACAGGATCCGGCCATGCGGTGCTGACCGTGCGAACCAATCAGGGCGATGTGATCCTCGACAACAAGACGGACAAGATCCTGGTGTGGGCCGACACGCCCTACACCTACCTGAAACGCCAATCGACCCGCGATCCCAATGTCTGGGACCTTATCGAGGATGCCCGTACGTCGCTGGTGGGCTCGTTGAAATAATCCGGTTCAGCGTCGCCATATCGGGTCCGATATGGCGACGTTTCGATTTGGAGCCTGCTTTGTGCCGGCAATTCTACGGCGCGAGGACGAGGATACAAAATTTCCTCAAGAAAATTCTCTAGAGAAGACACAACCTTCAGTTTTATATTTTTAAGTCAGCAGAATGTGGAACCGGGGTAACCCGACGGGGCCGTCACAGGATAGCCTCTCATACGCAATTGAAATTCCCCGCAATTTCACCGTCTATAAAACATAACCTCATAAATCCGAAAACGGCATTTTGTTCACTATAATTCGCAATTCATTTCTTATCGTTATTTTTGCGCGCTAGAATTACATTTCGCAACCAGACCACCTCGCCGCGGCTTACGGAAGGCCTCGGACGCGCCTTGTGTTTCCCCAGAGTTGACGATTTATTGTGACGGAAAGCACCTCATGCGTAGAGGTGAACCGAGCCATGCACGATACAAGTCAGAACGATTTAGCAGACACCAGGCGAGTGGCCGTTCCACTGCTCATCCGTGATCTTTGCCGCACCATCCGAGCACTGTCTCATGAACAGCGCCTCGCCATTCTGGTGCATCTTTGCGACGGGGAATGCTCGGTCGGCGAACTCGAAAAGAAACTCGACCTTCCACAACCTGCGGTATCGCAACAGCTCGCCCGACTGAGGTCGGATGGCCTGGTGCTTACCCGCCGCGAGGGACGGACCATCTATTATTGTGCCCATCGGCAACGTTTGGGTGATTTTCTGACCGGACTGAACCGACTTCTCGCCTGAGCGCACGCACCTGTTCAGAGCGCTCGTCAAGTTTACCAAGCGAACCAAGCCTTTTGGATGCAAAAGCCGCGCGGCGTATTCGAACCGCGCGGCTTTGATTCATTGGCTTCCTGCCATCACTTCAGCGCGGCATCGGTGATCGCGTGCGTCCAGGCGCCTTCGGGCTTCTTGGTGATGATCTTCTGGGCGAGCACCGCCTTCTCGGTACGGGCATAGGCGGCTTCATCGAGCACGCCGTTGGAGTCACCGAGAAGTTTCGCGACTTCCTTGATCATGTAGAGCTGGTGCTCCTTGGTCTGCGCACCGGTGGTATCGTTGTCGAGAACGATGCCGGCTGCTTCGTCCGGGTTGTCCTTGGAATAGGCCCAGCCCTTCATGGAAGCGCGGACGAAACGGATCAGCTTGTCCTTGAAGGCGGCATCCTTGAGGCTCGGCTCCAGAACATAAAGGCCGTCTTCGAGAAGATTGTCACCCATCTCGGTATAGGAGAAGACCTTGAGCTTTTCGGGCGTGTATCCAGCGTCGTAGGCCTGCCCAAGCTCGTTGTAGGTCATCACGTGAATGCAGTCGGCCTGCTTCTGGATGAGCGGCTGCACGTCGAAGCTCTGCTGCAGGACCTTGACGCCGTCGGCACCGCCCTCGGTCTTGAGACCGTACTTGTTCATCAGCGCGAAGAACGGAACTTCGTTACCATAGAACCAGACGCCAATGGTGTGACCCTTGAAGTCCTCGACCTTCTTGATCGGGCTGTCGGCCGGGCAGATGATCTCAAGGCCGGCATTCTTGTAGGGCTGGGCGATATTGACCAGCGGAACGCCCTTTTCACGGGCGGCGAGCGCAGCACCCATCCAGTCGACGATCACGTCGGCGCCACCGCCGGCGATGATCTGCTCGGGGGCGATGTTGGGGCCGCCCGGCTTGATGTCGACGTCGAGTCCCTCGGCCTCGTAATAGCCTTTGTCCTTGGCGACGAAATATCCGGCAAACTGAGCCTGCGTCACCCATTTCAACTGCAGCGTCAACTTGTCGGCGGCATTGGCCCCGAACGCCGTCAGGGCCATCGCGCCGGCAAGCGCCAGCTTGGTCACGGTGTTGGTCATGTCGTTCCCCTTTTTGATTGCCAGTGGCGGTTGTTGCCACCGGTGTCACCTCCGTCCTTGACGGACGGATGGATGCCAGAAGGTCACGCGCCGCTCGATCAGCGCGATGACGCCGTAGAAGGTCGATCCGAGAATGGCGGCGATGCCGATCTCCGCCCAAACCATGGCGGTGTTCATGCGCCCCATTTCAGTGGAGATGCGAAAGCCGACACCATAGGTCGGGGCGCCGAAGAACTCGGCGACGATGGCGCCGATCAGTGCCAGCGTCGAATTGATCTTCAGAGCGTTGAAGACGAATGGCCATGCGGCCGGCAGGCGGAGACGGCGCATCTCGTCGCCCCAGGTGGCAGCGTAGGTGCGCATCAGATCTCGCTCCATGTGGCCGGCGGCGGTGAGGCCCGCTTCGGTGTTGACCAGCATCGGGAAGAAGGTCATCAGCACGATGACCGCCGCCTTGGACTGCCAGTCGAAGCCGAACCACATGACGGCGATCGGTGCGACACCGACGATGGGCAGCGCCGACACGAAGTTGCCAAGCGGCAGCAGGCCACGCTTCAGGAAGCCGGACCGATTGATGAGCAGGGCGGCCAGAAATCCCAGACCGCAACCGATGAAGTAGCCAGACAAGACCGACTTGACGAAGGTCTGGACCACATCTTCCCAAAGGGTCGGCAGAGCATTCGCCGCGGCGACGAGAATGACCGACGGTGCCGGCAGCAGGATTTCCGGGATACCGAAACCGCGTGTCACCAGTTCCCATTCGGCAACCAGCATCACACCGAACAGAAGGGGCACGGCCAGGTCGACGAAGCGATGATATGCCGGAACCCTATCGCCCAGTTGGACAAGATGGACGCAAAGCCATGAGATGCCGAGCGCGACGGCAAGAATGGCGATCAGCAAGAGAGCGAACATCAGGAGGCCCTCCGTTCGGGACGAGCCCCCATAAGCCGCATGACGAGGCGTTCCGACCAGCCGACGACCAATACCAGCATGCCGGCCAGGAAGGCGGCGGCAAACAACGCCGACCAGATCTGGATGGTCTGGCCGTAATAGGAGCCGGACAACAGCCGCGCGCCCAGACCGGCAACCGCGCCGGTCGGCAGTTCGCCGACGATGGCGCCAATCAGCGAGATGGCGATGCCGACCTTGAGCGACGCGAACAGGAAGGGCACCGAAGCCGGCCAACGCAGCTTGGTGAACACCTGGAAATCGTCGGCGTTGTAGGTGCGCATCAGATCGAGGTGGATGGCCTCCGGCGAGCGCAGCCCCTTCACCATGCCGACCACCACCGGGAAGAACGACAAGTAGGTGGAAATCAGGGCCTTGGGCAGCAGGCCGGAAATGCCAATGGCGTTGAGCACGACAATCAGCATCGGGGCCACCGCAAGGATGGGCACGGTCTGGCTGGCGATGATCCAGGGCATCAGCGACTTGTCCATCACCTTCTGATGGACGATGCCGATGGCCAGCAGAACGCCGAGGAGCGTGCCGAGCAGGAAGCCCAGCAGCGTCGCCGACAGCGTCACCCAACCATGATAGACGAGGCTGCGCTTGGAAGTGACCGAAAGGCCGGCGGTACTTTGCCACAGTTCGGCGATCACCTGATGCGGAGCCGGCAACAGCGGCTTGTCGAGCGCCCAGGACCGATACCAGGTTGCCGACGGAGTGAATGCCAAGCCTTTCAATTGCGCTTCGGCCACCACCAGAGAGTGGTTCATGAACAGGGCTGCGACGTACCAGAGCCCGATCAGGACAACGACGACGACCAGCACCGGAACGACGTCGTGGTGGAAGAAGGACGGCTTCTTCATAGAGGCGCCCTCCCCTGGTGCGAACGAGGCTCAGTCCTCATAGCTGTGCCCCGCTCGCAAACCGTCACGCACGCGCTGGGCGAGCTTCAGGAACTCGGGCGTCTCGCGAATATCGAGCGGCCTCGGGCCACGTGGCAGATCGCTTTCGACGATGTCGTGGATGCGGCCGGGACGCGGGCTCATCACGACGATCTTCGTCGACAGATAGACGGCCTCGGGGATCGAGTGGGTGACGAAGACCACCGTCTTCTTCGTCTTGGCCCAAAGCTGCAGGAGCTGCTCGTTGAGATGATCACGGACGATCTCGTCGAGGGCACCGAACGGCTCGTCCATCAAGAGGAGATCGGGTTCGACGGCGAGGGCGCGGGCGATGGACGCGCGCTGCTGCATGCCGCCCGACAGCTGCCAGGGGTATTTCTTCTCGAATCCCGTGAGATTGACCAGGGCAAGGTTGCGCTCGATACGCTCGTTCTGCTGGGCGCGGGTGAGCCCCATGATCTCGAGCGGCAGCGCCACGTTCCTGGCGATGGTGCGCCAGGGATAAAGCGCCGGCGCCTGAAAGACATAGCCATACGAGCGATCGAGACAGGCCAGCTCCGGCGTGGTGCCGTTGACGGAGATGGTCCCGCCGGTCGGCTGTTCCAGGTCGGCGATGACGCGAAGCAGCGTCGTCTTGCCGCAGCCCGACGGACCGATGAACGACACGAAGTCGCCCTTGGCGATCTTGAGGTCGATGTTGGAGAGCGCTTGAACCGGCCCGTCGCCGGTCTCGAAAGTCAAGGATAGCGCCTCGATGTCGATGACATTCATGCTAGCCGGCACCCCGATCGTCCCTTCGAAAGGTTGCAGACCTTCCTCAAGAGCGGACGCGTGAAGAAGAAGATTGAAGCAAAAGTCCCTGCAGCTGGATCGACTTCGCTCCTACCCGTTGGCATGGACACAGCCGTTCGGTTGGCCGGCCGCCTTGGGGCGACCACCACATCCGCCTCCCCGGCTTCCCGGGGTGGCACGGCCAGAATGAAAACCCTGCTCGACCGGCACGCCACTCGTCACATCGGTCGGTACTCGACCGAAATTCAAAGCAAGAAGCGGGCCGGCCGAAGGCTGTTTCAGATACCCGTCACAGGAATGCCGGCGCGTTCAACCCGACGCGGCGACACGATTTCCTTCCACTGGCTGAGCGCCTTGGCGACGGCCGTGAAGGGCTTGCGCGGCACGAACTTGCCATGCCCTTCCTCCGTCTTCATGGTCGCTTCCTCGACCACCACCTTGCCGCGGGACAGTGTGAAGCGCGGCAGGCCGGTCACCTCGTAACCGTCGAAGACGTTGTATTCGATTACCGACTGCTGGGTCTTCGGCGAGATCACCTTGGACCGCTTGGGATCCCAGACCACCAGATCGGCGTCGGCCCCCACCAGGACCGCACCCTTCTTCGGATACATGTTGAGGATCTTGGCATTGTTGGTCGAGGTCACCGCCACGAACTCGTTCATGGTGAGGCGACCGGTCCGCACGCCATAGGTCCAGAGCAGCGGCATGCGGTCCTCGAGACCGCCGGTTCCGTTGGGGATCTTGCGGAAGTCACCGAGCCCGTTGCGCTTCTGGGCGATGGTGAAGGTGCAGTGATCGGTGGCGACGCAGCTCAATGATCCCGCAGCGAGACCGGCCCACAGACTGTCCTGGTGCAGCTTGTTGCGGAAGGGCGGGCTCATCACGCGGGCGGCGGCATGGTCCCAATCGGGATTGGCGTATTCGCTGTCATCGAGCAGCAAATGCTGGATCAGCGGCTCACCGTAGACGCGCATGCCCTTCTGGCGCGCCCGGCGGATCGCCTCATGCGCCTGTTCGCAAGAGGTATGCACAACGTAGAGCGGTGCGCCGGCCATGTCGGCCAGCATGATGGCGCGGTTTGTCGCCTCGCCTTCCACTTCGGGCGGACGTGAATAGGCATGCGCCTCGGGACCGGTGTTGCCCTCGGCGTAAAGCTTGGCCTGCATCTGTGCGACGACGTCGCCATTCTCGGCATGAACCATCGGCAGGCCGCCGAGTTCGGCAAGACGCTGGAACGACTGGAACATCTCGTCGTCGTCCACCATCAGCGAGCCCTTGTAGGCCATGAAATGCTTGAAGGAGTTGATGCCCTTTTCCTCGATGACCACCTTCATCTCATCGAAGATCTGCTTGTTCCACGACGTCACACACATGTGGAATGAGTAGTCGCTGTTGGCGCGGCTCGCCCGGTTGTGCCAGCTCTGCAGGGCACTCAGCATCGACTCATCGGGGCGCGGCGTGATGAAATCGACCACCATGGTGGTGCCGCCGGCAAGACCCGCCCGAGTGCCGCTGTCGAAATCATCGGCCGAATAGGTGCCCATGAAGGGCATTTCGAGATGGGTGTGCGGATCGATACCGCCGGGCATGATGTAGCATCCCGTGGCGTCCAGCACCTCGTCACCCTTCAGATCGGGACCGATGGCGACGATACGCTCGCCGTCGATCAGGACGTCGGCTTCATACGTCAGATCGGCAGTGACGATGGTTCCACCCTTGATGACCTTCGACATGGTTCAACCCTCATTGGACGGTTTGCCCGTCAGATTTCTTGTCATGAACAGACTGTAGGGGTTCACGGCGTAATCGGCGAAAGGACCGCACTCCACGTAACCGCGCCGACGATACATCGCTACCGCCTCGGTGTTGAGCGGCCCCGTCTCAAGATAAAGCGTTGTGACGCCACGCGCAGCAGCAATCGCCTCAAGGCGCGCCATGATGCGGCGCCCGAGCCCCAGACCGCGCGCAGCTTCGGATACGAAGAGGCGTTTCAGCTCGGCCGTACCGTCGGCCAGCCACTTCACCGCGCCGCAACCTTCGGCCTTGCCATGCCGCCGCGCCACGAGAAATGCCACGTCCGGCGACGCCAACCCGACGACATCGGTGCCGAAATGCCCTTCAGGCGGATAGCGTTCCAGCGAATAGGCATCGGAAGCCTCGATCAGCGCCACGACATCGGGCCGATCGGGATTTTCCTGAGCTATGTCGTGAAACGCCTCTGCCATCAGGCGACGATCTCCGCGGTTTCCAACACGGCGTGCAGCAAGACATCGGCACCGGCAGCCGCCCATTCGGGGGTGATCTTCTCGTCCTCGTTATGGGAAAGACCATCGACGCAAGGGCACATGATCATGGTTGTCGGCGCGACCTTCGCCGCCCAGCACGCGTCATGCCCGGCACCGGAGACAATGTTCATGTGGCTGTAGCCGAGCTTCTCGGTCACCGAGCGAACGCGCGAGACCAGAGCCGGGTCGAAGGTGACGGGATCAAAATGGCCGACCACCTCGACCGAGCATTTCACGCCGAGGGGATCGCAGAGCTTCGGCGCCTCGGCCTCGATGATCGCCCGCATGCGATCGAGCTTTTCCTGTTCCGGCGAACGAATGTCGACAGTAAAGACGACGGTTCCCGGCAGCACGTTGCGCGAGTTGGGCGAGAACTTCACCTGGCCAACGCCGCCCACGGCGTTGGGCTGGCTGTCCATCGCCACCTTCTGTACCAGCTCGAAGATCCGGGCCATGGCGAGGCCGGCATTGACGCGCATGTTCATCGGCGTCGATCCGGTATGCGCTTCCTTGCCGGTCAGCGTGAACTCGAGCCACCACAGTCCCTGGCAGTGGGTGACAACGCCAATCTGCTTCTCCTCGGCCTCGAGGATGGGACCTTGCTCGATGTGATATTCGAAATAGGCGTGCATCTTGCGCGCGCCGACCTCTTCCTCACCGAGCCAGCCGATGCGCTTCAGCTCGTCGCCAAACACCTTGCCGTCGAGGTCCTTGCGCGAATAGGCGTAATCGAGGGTGTGGACGCCGGCAAACACACCCGAGGCCAGCATGGCCGGCGCGAACCGGCCGCCTTCCTCATTGGTCCAGTTGACGACCACGATAGGGTGCTTGGTCTTGACGCCGAGATCGTTGAGCGAGCGCACCACCTCGAGCGCCCCGAGCACGCCCAGCACGCCATCATATTTGCCGCCGGTCGGCTGGGTATCGAGATGGCTGCCGATGTAAACAGGCAGGGCGTTCGGATCGGTACCGGGTCGAGTGAAGAACATCGTGCCGAGCTTGTCGATACCGAGCGTCATGCCAGCCGCCTCGCCCCAGGACTTGAAGAGCGCCCTGCCCTTGGCGTCGGCATCGGTCAGCGTCTGCCGGTTACAGCCCCCCCGAACCCCAGGACCGGTTGTCGCCATTTCCTCGAGACTGTCCCATAGCCGCGCCCCGTTGACCCGCATGTTATCGATCGGCGTCGTCATCATGTTCCCCTGCTCGCAAGGCAAAACCGATCAAGCCACCTGGCGTTCCCCGCCGGTCAACCCGTCCACCAAGACGGCGGATCGGCAAAACTTTTACCAATTGATAAAGGCATAGTCCAATTTGCCCTCGAAATGGTCAAGGGCGATTTTTGGGCAACAAAGCCTGACGGAAGCCTCAGTTTTTGGCGAATCTGAAAAATGTGGCGCGTCTATCGGCAGCGCCTCTTCGCCATTTCAGGCCACCGAAGGGAGAGCCTTAGAACACCAGCGCAGAGATGAAGGAGAACGCGGCATAGGTGGCATTGAAAACCAGGAGAAGATGCGCGCCGTGCAGGAGAATGTGGTGGGCCGATGCGGGCTGCCGCGCCAGAAGATGGGCAACCCCGACCATGGCCAGCATGAACGTTCCCATAAGCGACGCCACGAACCGTCTGGCCAAGCCACAAAAGGCAGCCACCAACATGGTTAGCGCAAAGACCGGTGTCATGTCTCACCCCGCCGCATCTCGACGTCGGAAAGCTCGCTTCGGGGTTCGGCCGAAAAATGGCAGACGGTGGATTGGGGCGATCACTTTGTTGCGACGTTCACGCCGCAACGGAACCGACCGATACGCAAGCGCCGGCCAGAAGGTCTGGCCGGCGTCGTCGTTCGGAATGGCCGCAGCCTCTCAGGACAGGGTCTTGAGCACGTCGGCAATGACCGACACAAGGAAATCGATCTGTTCCTTGGAGACGATCAGCGGCGGCGACAGAGCGATGATGTCGCCTGTGGTGCGCATCATCACTCCCTTCTCGTAGGCGCTCAGGAAGGCGGCGAAAGCGCGCTTGGTCGGTTCGCCCTCAATCGGCCGCAGCTCGATGGCGCCCACGAGGCCGATGTTGCGAATATCGATCACATGCGGCAGGCCCTTCAGCGAGTGCAGTGCGTCCTCGAAGTACTTCGCAAGTTCGGGACCCCGGTTGAGCAGCCCCTCGTTCGCGTAAATGTCGAGTGTCGCCATCGAAGCGGCACAGGCCACCGGGTGAGCCGAGTAGGTATAGCCATGGAACAGCTCGATGGCATGCTCGGGGCCGGTCATGAAGGCGTCGTAGATCTCCGAGGAACAGAACACGCCGCCCATCGGAATGACGCCGTTGGTGATGCCCTTCGCGGTGGTGACCATGTCCGGCACCACGCCGAAGTAATCGACGGCGAACGGCGTCCCCAGACGACCGAAGCCGGTGATCACCTCATCGAAGATCAAGAGGATGTCGTGCTTGGTGCAGATCTCGCGCAGTCGTTCGAGATAGCCCTTCGGCGGCACCAGCACGCCCGTCGAGCCGGACATCGGCTCGACGATGACGGCGGCGATGTTGGAGGCGTCATGCAGGTAGATGATACGCTCGAGTTCATCGGCAAACTCGACGCCATACTCCGGCTGGCCACGCGAATAGGCGTTGCGCTCGATATCGTGCGTATGGCGCATATGGTCGACGCCGGTGAGCAGCGAGCCGAAGAACTTGCGGTTGGTGGGAATGCCGCCCACCGAGATGCCGCCGAAGTTGACGCCGTGATAGCCGCGCTCACGACCGATAAGCCGCGTCTTCGTGCCCTTGCCGCGCGCGCGCTGATAGGCAACGGCGATCTTCAGGGCTGTTTCCACCGACTCCGAACCGGAGTTGGTGAAGAACACATGGTCGAGCGGCTTCGGCATCATGGACGTAAGCCGTGCCGCCAGCTCGAACGCCTTGGGATGGCCCATCTGGAAAGCTGGTGCGTAATCGAGCTCGCCGATCTGGGCGGCCACCGCCTCGACGATTTCGCGGCGACCGTGGCCAGCGTTGACGCACCACAGGCCAGCGGCGGCATCGAGCAGCTTTCGGCCATCGGCCGTGGTGTAATACATGCCGGATGCCGAGGCGAGAAGGCGCGGCGCCTTCTTGAACTGCCGGTTGGCGGTGAACGGCATCCAGAAGGCTTCGAGATTATTGGGAACGGGAACGTTCATGAAGATCTCCGAGCGAAGCGGACGGCGAGGCTTGGATAGCGGTCGAGCAGCGTCCGGATCGACACGTAGATAACGACATGCCCGTTTCCTGAACAAGCAGTTATCTTGTGCAAACTGCGCCCCTTGCAAAAGCAAGAGGTTTGTGGCGACCTGTTCGGTAAAGCAAACAACTTAACAGCGGAGGACGCCGTGACGCTCGATCTCGGTGGCAAGCTCAGGCGGTTTCGCGAAGCACGAGGATTGTCACAACGTGAGTTGGCGCGGCGTGCCGGCATCTCGAATGCCACCGTCAGCCAGATCGAATCCAACACCATCAGCCCGTCGGTCGGCGCCCTGAAGCGCATTCTCGACGCGCTGCCCGTTCCGATGGCAGATTTCTTCGCCGAGGACGAGCCCGCCGCCGAACAGATCTTCTTCAAGCCGGAGGATCTGATGGAGATCGGTCGCGGCGGCGTCTCCTACCGCCAGGTCGGACGCGACCTCACAGGCAAGGCCTTGCAGATTCTTTTCGAGCGCTACGAGGTAGGCAGCAGTTCCGGCCGCATTCACCTGCGCCATGAGGGCGAGGAAGGCGGTATCGTGCTGAAGGGGCATGTCGAGGTCATCGTTGGCGACAAGCGTCAGATTCTGGGACCGGGCGAAGCCTATTATTTCAAAAGTCACGAACCACACCGCTTTCGCAACGTGGGCGACGAGATCTGCGAGGTGATCTCCGTATGCACGCCTCCGAGTTTTTGACCATCGGGGCAAATTCATCCACTGTGACCGCCGCATTGCTGTCGATCCGGGCTTGCCGAACATCTCGATAGCGTGGACATTCGTTTCATGAGTTACGAAACAGCGACCGAAAGTCAGGATCTGGCCCGCGCACGCGGCTCCAAGAAGCGGACGCGCATCCAGGCGGAAAATGAAGAGCGAATCCTGGACGCGGCACTCGAGGTGTTTTCGCGCTATGGCTTCCGTGGCGCCACGGTCGACCAGATCGCCGAAAAGGCGGGCATGTCCAAGCCCAATCTTCTCTATTATTTCCGCCGCAAACACGATCTCTACACGGCGGTTCTGACGCGTACGCTGGACATGTGGCTCGCACCGTTCGGCGACATGGCCGAAGACGGCGATCCGGAGACCGAGCTCACCGGCTATATCCGTCAGAAACTGGAGCAATCTCGCGACTTCCCGCAGGAAAGCCGCCTGTTCATCGGCGAGGTTCTTCTCGGGGCGCCGCATCTCGATGGCGTGCTCAAGACAGACCTCAAGTCCATCGTCGAGGAGAAGGCCGAAGTCATCCGTCGCTGGATCGGCGAAGGCAAACTCCTCGACGTCGATCCGGTCCATCTGATCTTCATGATCTGGGCAACGACGCAACATTACGCCGACTTCGATGCGCAGATTCGCTCGGTGCTGGGTCGTGGCGTCGAAGATCCGGCGACGTTCCGGGCAGCGTCGGACACCGTGATCGGCGTCCTGATGCGCGGCATTCTGCCGGCGCGCAGCTGATCAGATTTCCGTTCGCCGCCGGATGTCACCCGGCAGGCGACCGCAAGCCGCTTTGAACATGGAAATGAAGGCGCTGACGCTCTCATAGCCCGCGTCGAAAGCCACCTCGCCGACCGCCGCGCCTTCCGCCAGGCGAATCGTCGCTCGATGGACGATCACGGCACGCTTCCAGGCGGCGAATGTCATGCCGACCTCGCGCTCGAAATGCCGGGTGAAGCTGCGTCTGGACATCGCCACCGCCGCGGCCGCGGCATCGATGCCGGCCTTGACGCTCGGCGCGGCGAGAAAAGCCAGCGCCCAATCGCGCATGCGCGGTAGCGTTGGCAGACGCATGCCGGGCGCGTCCACGGCGCCGGTGTTGACCTCATGGGCGATGACCTCCACCAGAGGATCGATGAGGGCATCCCCCGTTTCCAGCCGCCGCAATCGATCCAGGGCACTGATCAGCAACGGCGACGCTTCGAGCACAATGATCCGGGCCGGCAGCCGCCGGGCGAACTCATCCGACACCAGCGTCAGCCAGAAACGCACTTCACCGTGCGAACGCGAAGCATGCCAAACACCGGCGGGAATCCAGTGCAGCCGCCCGGGTGGGATCGCCCAGATACCGCCTTCCGCTTCGAGGCTCAGCAGGCCGCGCTCGATATAGGTCAACTGCCCTTGGTCATGGGCATGCGTGGGAGCGCTGTGGCGTGCATCGCTTTGCACGAGGCGATTGAGGCAGGTGTCAATCACTTTGGCCCAAACCCGATATTGATTGATACAATATCGATAACAGCTCGACGAGCCCTGCGATAGGTTCCGGCTGAAATCAGTCGGAGCCAATCCAGTGACCATTCTGCATATCGATTCCAGCATCCAGGCCGAAGGATCCATCTCCCGGACCATGACCGCCGCCATCGTCGCCGCCTTGGCCGACGGATCCGGCGAACCGGTCATTCATCACGACCTCGCCAAGGAAGAGCCCGGCGCCATCAATCCGCGCGCAGGAGAAAGCCCGGCGGCCGATGAGTTTCTCGCCGCCGACGTCATCGTCGTGGGCGCACCGATGTACAACCTCAGCGTCCCGTCCCGCCTCAAGGCGTGGATCGACTCGATCTCCATTCCCCGCAAGACGTTCCGCTACACCGAGAAAGGCCCAGAAGGGCTCGCCGGCGGTCGCAAGGTCATCGTTGCCTATGCGAGCGGCGGCTTTCATCGGGGGCCGGAGGAGGATTTTGTCGATCCCTACCTCCGGTCCTTCTTCCGTCTGCTCGGGATCAACCAAATCGACGTCGTGCGCGCCGAGGGCGTGAACATCTCCGAGGCGCACCGGGCAAACGCAATGCAAGCCGTGACTGCCGAGATCGCCAGCATCACCGCTCGCATCCGCGAAGAGCGTCGGCAGCGCGCAGACGCCTGACCGGCTTCCGCGAGCATGTCTCCACGGAGTTGTGGCCTCAAAGCCGGTTCCCGCTTTTGCCGGAGCCACGCTAAATCTTGGCGAAGACCGCCGCTCGGCTCTGCCAGATATCGGGGCGCTCGATGACCGAAAGGCCGGCGGCTTCGGCCGCCGCGCATTCCTGGGCGAAAAACGCTTCGGAAACGTGCCCTGCCGGTTCGGCAAGAAGCAACCTTCCACCGGATTTCAGGGCTGCGGCCGCCTCCCCGAAGAAGCCAGCGACATCTCCAAGTTCGTGCACCACGGCGAAGGCAAGGACGAAATCGATTTCGCCGGCAAGATCGGCGATGCCGAGACCGTCCTCGCGCCCGAGGCGCATGTCCACCCGGCTCTCCAGGCGAGCGGCTCTGGCACGACGTCCCAAAGCCTTGAGCATGCGAGGTTCGATGTCGACGACATGGACCTTGCCGGTCGGACCGACGAGACGGGCCAGCTCGAGCGTAAAATAGCCCATGCCCGGTCCCGGTTCGAGCACACGGTCCCCGACATGGACCTGCGGCTTCAGCAGTCCTGTCGGGTTCTGGCGCAATCTGCGCAGCGGGTTGAGCAGGAAATAGCCAAGATACCAAGGGCAACGATGAGGCATTTGGGTCTCCCCGTTCGGTGGTGAACCGAAGGGTGCGCCTACCGATGCCCCATCAAATGGGAGTGTCGCCAGCGATCGGCCACGCCGACGACACTCCGGGACAATGCTTAGTCTTTGTCGTTGTTATTCCGCGGCAACAGCCGAGGGGTTGTTGGGATGAGTCGTCCAGTTGGCATACCGGGCCGGCACGACCTTCCCCGTGCGAGGATCGACCGCCCCCGCCGCCATCGGCTGCATGGTGATGCAGCCCTCGACGGGGCAGACGTTGACACAAAGATTGCAGCCGACGCACTCCTCGTCCTTCACCTCGAAATGCCTAGCGCCGTCGACCATGTGGGTGATCGCCTGGTGCGAGGTGTCCTCGCAGGCGATATGGCAGCGGCCGCACTTGATGCAGAGGTCCTGGTCGATCTTCGCCTTGGCGATGTAATTGAGGTTGAGATACTTCCAGTCGGAGATGTTCTTGACGGCAAGACCGCGGAAATCCTCGATGGTGGAGAAGCCATGGCTGTCCATGTACTTCTTCATGCCGTCGATCATTTCCTCGACGATCTTGAAGCCGTAGGTCATCACCGCCGTGCAGACCTGCACGGTGCCGCAGCCGAGCGAGATATATTCGGCAGCGTCACGCCACGTCTCGATGCCGCCGATGCCGGAGATCGGCAGTCCGAACGTCTCGGGATCGCGGGCGATCTCGCCCACCATGTTGAGGGCGATCGGCTTCACCGCCGGTCCGCAATAACCGCCATGGCTACCCTTGCCATCGATGGTCGGTACGGGTGCGAAGCTGTCGAGGTCCACCGCAACGATCGAGTTGATGGTGTTGATGAGCGACACGGCATCGGCCCCGCCCTTCTTGGCGGCGCGGGCGGGGTAACGGATGTCGGTGATGTTGGGCGTCAACTTGACGATCACCGGCATGCGCGTCGCCTGTTTGCACCAGCGGGCGACCATCTCGATGTATTCGGGCACCTGCCCCACCGCCGAGCCCATGCCACGCTCGCTCATGCCGTGTGGACAACCGAAGTTGAGTTCGAGACCATCGGCGCCCGTCTCCTCGACGCGAGCGATGATCGACTTCCAGTTTCGCTCCTCGCAAGGCACCATCAGCGAGACGACCAGCGCCCGGTCGGGCCAGGCCTTCTTCACCTCGGCTATCTCGCGCAGATTGAGTTCCAGCGGGCGATCAGTGATCAGCTCGATGTTGTTGAGGCCGGCAAGGCGGCGATCGCCGGAGTGGATGGCTCCATAACGAGGCCCGTTGACGTTGACGACGGCCGGGTCCTCGCCGAGCGTCTTCCAGACGACGCCACCCCAGCCGGCACGGAAAGCACGCTCGACGTTGTACTTCTTGTCGGTCGGCGGCGCAGAAGCGAGCCAGAAGGGGTTCGGCGACTTGATGCCGAGAAAGTTGGTGCGGAGATCGGCCATGTCGGAACTCCCTCAAATCAGGCGGAAAGAGCAGCGTGAATGGAAAGGGCAGCGCGCTTGCCGTGATCGACGGCCTGGACGGTGAGATCCTCCCCACCGCGGACGCAGTCGCCTCCAGCCCAGACGCCGGCAAGAGACGTCCGCATCTCGGCATCGACCGCAATGCGACCTCCGTCGAGAGCGACGGTTTCGCCATCGCCGACAGCACCCGAAACGAAAGTCTGGCCAATGGCTTTCATCACCTGGTCGGCCGGAAGGCTAACGCTCCGGCCGGTCCCGGTGAGGCGGCCGGACGCATCAAGCGCGGTGCGCTCAAAGTCGACGGCGGCAACGGCATTGCCTTCCGCCACGACTTTCTTCGGTGCCACCCAGTGCAGGATGCGCACGCCGTTCACCTGCGCCAACTCCTGCTCATAACGGCTGGCACCCATCTCGGCCGGGCCGCGCCGATAGGCAATGGTCACTTCATCGGCGCCGAGCTTCTTTGCCTGGATGGCCGCATCCACGGCCGTCATGCCGCCGCCAATGACGATGACCTTGGCCCCCACCTCGATCCTGGATTTGTCGGGAGACTGCCTCAGTTCTTCGATCCAGCGGACGGCATCGACGACACCGGCCACCTCCTCGCCCTCGACGCCCAGCGCATTGATGGCCTGGAGTCCGAGGCCGAGAAAGACGGCATCGTAGCTCGCCCTGAGATCGCTCAGCCTGAAGTCCCGACCGAGGGCCTTGCCGGCGTCCACCCGAATGCCGCCAATGCCGAGCACGAAATCCACCTCGCGCTGGGCAAAGTCGTCGGTCGCCTTGTAGGCGGCGATACCGAACTCGTTGAGTCCACCGGCCTTGTCGCGCGCTTCGAAGATCGTCACGTCATGCCCCTTCTGTGCCAACTCGTGAGCACAGGCGAGCCCGGCCGGACCGGCGCCGACCACGGCCACCTTGCGGCCGGTAGCGGCCGCGCGCGCGCCATAGGAGGAATGGCGTTCCAGATAGTGGTCAGTTGCGTAACGCTGAAGAAGGCCGATACGGACGGGCTTTTCCTCCGCCAGATTTCTGACGCAGGCTTCCTCGCATAGTGTTTCGGTGGGACAGACGCGGGCGCACATACCGCCGAGTATGTTGGAGGCAAAGATCGTCTCGGCCGCACCGGCGACATTACCCGTTCCGATCTTGCGGATGAACATCGGGATGTCGATCGATGTCGGGCAAGCATTCATGCAAGGCGCGTCGAAACAGAAATAGCAACGATCGCTTTCAACGACCGCCTCATGCGCGCTGAGCGGCGGGTGAACGTCGGAAAAATTCTTTCCGTACTCGGTCGTATCGAGGCGTCCCGCAGAAATATCAGGCATGGATGTTGATCCCGTGGCTGGTGCACAGTAACGACGAAGACAAAGCATCACCGTTCATCGAGACCCACCAAGTGGCTGATCGCGATGTCCTTGATCCAACCAAGGTTCGAAACGGCTCAAGCCGCCCCGCCCCAGATCTTTCGATTGCCTTGTCCGCTATTCCCCGGCGGTTTTTCTCCGCCCGTCTGTTTCCTTGATCTTTCGGTAAAAAAAATGAGGGGTCAAGGCGCAAATTTGGGCACAAACCACGCGCTGAAGCCGCTTCCGTGGGCGACAGAGCAGAAGTTGCAAGTTGCCCAAGCTGGCTCGTCACCGAAACAACCTGACCGTCGTGCCTTGAATCTGGAGGAAGCGCCCTCCATGAAGGAGGTCGTCTGAAATTCCGGAGGGGGTATCCTTGCGAGGGTCGCGGTAGACCCGAACTTCTGAGAACAAAAAAAGAGGGCTTGCGCCCTCTAGTTGTTTGGACCGCTAGTCCGCGAAAACCGCGGAAGGGGCTACTAACCCCGCGACGAGTTGAGCCAGCAACGTTGTCGCAATTTTTATGATAGCGCGTCGTGCGCAATCTTCCAGCACCAAAAGTTGCCCAATCGCGCTTTTTGCATGTATCTGGCGGGAAACATTCAATTCGCCATTCGAGTGCGACATCCTTGCAACAACGGCCCACGTGCATGGTTCACAAGTCGCACCACACATCTATATAATTGATATGTATCACAAATTTCAGAAATAGGAATCCAGAGCAACAACCGGGAGGCTCGCTTTTCGACCGTCACAAGTGGAGAATGTCGGCGACGGGAACCACGCCGATCACACGGTTGTATGTTCTTAAGTAGAACACGTGTGAGAGCGGCGATCGCTCTCACACCATACTCTCGGATGTAGACAGCCTAGCCGGCACGGCCCGCACGCACTAAACCCTGGATAGCATTCTCGATGATGACGTGGCCGGCATCCGCCGAGAGCGACATGATCGACTCCGGGTGAAACTGTACCGCGGCGAAAGCTTCGCTCTGGTGCTCTATCGCCATGACGACCTTGTCCTCGGTCTCCGCGGTCACACGGAAAGCTTCGGGAAGATACGCCCGATCGGCATAGAGCGAGTGATAGCGCCCGATGACGATCTCCTGCGGCAGACCGGCGAACAGCAGGGAGTTGGACGACACGGACACTTTGGATGGCTTGCCGTGGAAGGGAATGGCGAGCTGGGCCAGGCGCCCGCCAAAGGCTTCCACGATGGCCTGCAACCCGAGGCAGACGCCAAAGACCGGCAGCCCCAGCTCTCGCGCAGCGGCAATTGTCTGCGCGCAGTGGAAGTCGGAGGGATTTCCCGGTCCCGGAGACATGACGAGAAGGTCGGCTTTCGCGGCGGCAATCAGCGCCGGATCGATGCCCTTCCCTTTCGAGGCGCGCAACGTCTTCACCTCGGCGCCCGTCTGGCGGAAGTAGTTGGCGAGCGTGTGGACGAAGCTGTCCTCATGGTCGACCAGCACGATCCTGGTGCCGGCCCCCGTTGCCTCGCGAACCACCGACGCGGCAGCAACCGGCGTGGTACCGGCCTCGCGAATGGCGGAAATCAGCGCCGAGGCCTTGAGCTCGGTTTCCTTCTCCTCGTCCTCCGGCACGGAGTCGTAGAGCAATGTCGCACCGGCGCGCACCTCAGCGATGCCATCCTTGAGACGGATGGTCCGGAGCGTCAGGCCGGTGTTGACGTCGCCATTCATCAGGAAGGCGCCAACGGCACCGCCATACCAGGCACGACAGCTCTTTTCATGGTCCTCGATGAACTGCATCGCCCATAGTTTAGGCGCCCCGGTTACCGTGACCGCCCAGGCATGGCTGAGGAAGGCATCAAGGCCATCCATACCGTCACGCAGGCGTCCTTCGATATGGTCGACCGTGTGGATGAGGCGGGAATACATCTCGATCTGGCGACGGCCGATGACACGCACCGAGCCCGGCTCGCAGATCCGGCTCTTGTCGTTGCGATCGACGTCCGAGCACATGGTGAGCTCTGCTTCGTCCTTCTTGGAATTGAGAAGGATGCGGATCTGCTCTTCGTCCTCGATGGCATTGCGACCACGCTTGATGGTGCCGGAGATCGGACAGGTCTCGACGCGCTTGCCGTTGGTGACGCGCACGAACATCTCGGGACTGGCACCGATCAGATATTCGGACGCACCAAGATTGAACATGAAGCCGAACGGCGCCGGGTTGATCTGCTGCAGCCGGCGCGCAATGGCCGACGGCGGCGAAGACGGCTTTTCATAGAACACCTGACCCGGCACCACTTCGAAGAGGTCGCCGCGCCGGAAGTACTCCACCGCCTTGCTGACGGATGCGGCGTACTCGCCGGGCTTGTGATCGCCTCGTCCCGGGTTGCGGTCACTCACCGGGAACGGCCGGGATTCGCCGTCGCGCGGCAAACCGACGGTCAGCCGCCCCTCGACGACGAAGTCATAGGAATAAACGGTCGCGGCGGCGCGGTGGTGATCGACGATGACGATTTCGTCGGGGAAGTAAAGGACAAGGTCGCGCTGATCGTCGGGCCGGGGAAGTTTGAAATCGACGCTGTCGAACTGGAAGGCCAGATCGTAACCGAACGCGCCCCACAGGCCGAGCTTGTCGTCCTCGGGCGTTGCAAATTTCGCGATAATGCGGCGAAGCACCGAGAAGACCGAAGGCTGACGCGAGCGATCCTCCTCGGCAAAGCCTTCCTGAGGAGTGGTCACCTCAAGAGAGATCAGTCGATCGTCAACGGAGAGCGAAACGAGGTCCGGACCGCGCACAGCGGCGACAAAGGCGGGGAGCAATATCCGGCCACGTGCGTTGAGCGCCTCGATCGTCATCTTCCGACCGCGAGCCGTGATCGCCACCGGCGGGTCGACGAAAGCGATGTCCCAGCGCGAGTAGCGACCGGGAAACTCGTAGTTGGAAGACAGCACGGCGCCACGCCGGGTATCGAGCTTGTCGAAGAAGCCCGAAATCGCCGTCTTGTAGTGGTCGGGTCGCGCACTGCGTGCCACCTCGACGCCGCCGGCTGTGATGAAGGATTCCCTGTTGCCGGACGAACCGGCCTCGGCTTCGCTCTTGACCATCGCAATCTCCCCTGTCGCCACTCAGAGAGACCGCCTCGGGCACCTTGAACAAAAAGGGCCGTTCCGGTCTCCCGGAGCAGCCCTCGCTCAACTCGTCCCGTCTGGACACACCGCGTCGGCCGCTCTCTTCACGAGAAGCGCCACCACCACGAAGCGTTCAGAGCGACAAAACCGTTCATGCCTTCTCCCATAGGCGAACCGCGCCGGCTTGTAAAGCCGATCAACATCGCGACACATTCGCAAAGAGGAGTTTGCATTTCCCCCGATCGACCTTACAACCCTTGCACCGCCGGTTGCCTCCGGCCCACCCGATTTCGGCGCCTTGCGCCGCATGCTTTGATCATAGGTTGCGCCCGTGTCCCAGGATTCCTCCCCCGTCATCCGTCTCGCCGACTATCGGCCCACCCCCTATGCCATCGACAAGGTCGATCTCGATTTCGACCTGACCATCGAAAGAACACTGGTGGCCGCCACGCTGGCCATTTCTCCGCGTCCAGGAACCTTCGGCGAGCCACTCGTGCTGGTTGGGGACGAGTTGACGCTCGTCCGCGTCGCGATTGACGGTCGCGAGCTGTCCGACTCCGACTATGAAGCGAGTTCCGATCGTCTAACCATCAAGGTGCCGCCGGCCGGCAGCTTCCACCTTGAGATGACGACCCGCCTCGATCCGGCCGCCAATACCAAGTTGATGGGCCTCTATCGGTCTTCCGGTACCTGGTGCACCCAGTGCGAAGCCGAGGGCTTCCGCCGCATCACCTATTACTACGACCGTCCGGATGTGCTCTCCGTCTTCACCGTGAAGATCACCGCGCCGAAAGCGGAGGCACCAATCCTGCTCTCCAACGGCAACCCGGTGTCGTCGGGCGAGATCGCCGACGGCCGGCATTTCGCCGTCTGGCATGACCCCTGGCCGAAGCCGAGCTATCTCTTTGCTCTGGTCGCCGGTGACCTCGATGCCTTCAAGGACGATTTCACCACCATGAGCGGGCGCAAGGTGAAGCTGGGCGTCTATGTCGAAAAAGGCAATGCGCCGAAGGCGGCCTATGCCATGGACTCGCTGAAGCGCTCGATGAAATGGGATGAGGAGGTGTTCGGTCGCGAGTATGACCTCGACGTGTTCAATGTCGTGGCCGTGTCCGACTTCAACATGGGGGCCATGGAAAACAAGGGCCTCAACGTCTTCAACGACAAGTACGTTCTGGCCGATCCGGAGATCGCCACCGACGGCGACTACGCCGGCATCGAAGCGGTGATCGCCCACGAGTATTTTCACAACTGGACCGGCGACCGCATTACCTGCCGCGACTGGTTCCAGCTCTGTCTCAAGGAAGGGCTCACCGTCTTCCGTGACCAGGAGTTCTCCTCCGACATGCGCTCGCGCGCCGTAAAGCGCATCTCGGATGCCCGTCTGCTCAGAAGCCAGCAGTTTCCGGAGGACGGCGGCCCGCTCGCCCATCCGGTGCGGCCCGAGCAATACAAGGAAATCAACAACTTCTATACGGCCACTGTCTACGAGAAGGGTGCCGAAGTCATCCGCATGCTGAAGACGCTGATCGGCAGCGATGCCTTCGCGCGCGGCATGGATCTCTATTTCTCGCGGCATGACGGCGAGGCCGCCACGATCGAGCAGTTCATCGCCTGTTTCGCCGAAGCCTCTGGCCGCGATCTTGAACCGTTCATGGTCTGGTATCGCGAAGCCGGTACGCCGACCGTCACCGTCGAGGAAAGCTGGGACGAGGCAACGCGCCGTTACACGCTCACGCTCAACCAGGAGACGCCGGCAACGCCGGGCCAGCAGACCAAGAAGCCGCGCGTCATCCCGGTGCGGTTTGGTCTCGTCGGCCCGGATGGAAAGGACATGCGGCCCTCCTCGATCAGCGGCGCCGAAGTCAACGGCGATATACTGGTCCTGACCCAGCCGTCGCACGGCGTCACGTTCGATGGGTTGCCCTCTCGGCCGGTGCCATCGCTGTTCCGTGGCTTCTCGGCCCCCGTCAAGGTGCGGCAGTCCCTGTCGTCCGCCGATCTCATCTTCCTGCTGGCCCACGACACCGACAGTTTCAACCGCTGGCAAGCCGGCACCACGCTGGCCATGACGGCACTGGTCAAGGCGACGCAGCAGGTGCGCGCCGGTCAGGCGCCAACCTTCGAAACTGCGCCGGTCGATGCACTGGGCTCTCTGCTTGGCGATCCGTCGCTCGACGCCGCCTTCAAGGCCCTGCTGATAGCCGTGCCCAGCGAAAATGATGTTGCACGCGAAGTGGCCGAGAATGTCGATCCCGATGCGGTGGCCGCGGCCCATCAAGCCTATCGGCGTACCGTCGCCGACCGGCTTGGTGCGCGCCTCAAGGCAATCGTCGAGGCCGACAACGCCGCGGCAGGCGAACCTTACGTGCCGGATGCCGCCGGTTCGGGCCGGAGGTCGCTCGCCAATACTGCGCTCGACCTCCTCTCGACAACCGGCTCGACTGGCACAATGGCATTGGTGCGCCAACGGTTCGAGACGGCGACCAACATGACCGACCGGCTGGCTGCGCTGACCATTCTCGTCCATCGTGGCGACGCGGGTGCCGAAGCGGCCCTCGCAGCCTTCTTCGAGCGCTTCGGCAAAGTGCCGCTGGTCGTCGACAAATGGCTTTCGGCCCAGGCATCGGCGCCTCTACCCGGCACGCTCGACAAGGTGATGGCCTTGACGCGCCACCCAGCCTTCTCTTTCGGCAATCCCAACCGCGTGAGAGCCCTGGTCGGTGCCTTCGCCTCCTCGAACCCCACCCAGTTCGGCCGGGCCGATGGCAAGGGCTTCGGCTTTGTCGCCGACGTCATCTCGCGCCTCGATGCCGCGAACCCGCAACTTGCCGCCCGGCTGCTCGTGACCTTCCGCTCCTGGCGCTCCTATGAGCCCAAGCGGCGGTCGCAGGCGGAAACGGCGTTGCGTTCGATCCAGATCAAGCCGCAGTTGTCGCGCGACGTTGCCGACATTCTGGAGCGGACATTGGCCTGACGGTTCAGCCTTTCCGACATCTCCCTCCCGGCCGTTCCCAAGGGACAAAAGCCGGGTGGGACAGGTTGTCGGACGCACCTGCCGAAGGCGCGATTCCAGCCGTTGGATTCGGCAGGAATGTCACACGTTCCTCCATTCGCCCGCGCCGATTCAAAAAGAAGATTCAACGCTCGTTAACCTATGGACAGAGCGATTCCCGATGATTCAAACTGCCTCTGATTCGGGGGTGTTTCGCGTTCCCCAACAACATGTGGCGGCGGGGCAACGACATGGCGGGCAACGACCTCGGCAGAGGATCGGGAACGTGGCGAACACGCTTTTTTGGCGACGCCGATATCGAGAACATTCTGAAGGGTCATGCCGGTCTGCTGGTTCGCCCTTCATACCTTCGCCTCCTTCAAGCTGAGCCGCTATTCCGTCGCTCCATACCGGTGCTGATCTCGGCGTTCCTGCTGATCGGCGGCATCTTCCACGTTTCCAACCTGCTCCAGCAGCGGACCGACACCTACCGCTCCGCCTCCGACATGGTGGCGCTGCTCGCGGAGGCACTCGACTCCGATCTCTCAACGCATCCGTCACTCGACAAGGCCGAGGGTAGCTACTCCGGCGTCATGCGCGCTGCCCTGCGCGACAGCCTGCCGCCGTCCGCAACGAGCGACGGGCGGGTCATTCTGTTCGCGGATGCCAGCGGCACCGTGCGCGCCACAGCACCGGAAGGGGCCTTTGTCGGCAGTGGCACCATTGCCGACCTGTTCGGCGCCGACCAGCCGATGCTGGTGTTCGGCAAGCGGGCCGGCGTGCTCGACGTAACGCTTTCCAACGGCACCGAGGCGCTGGCCACGGTGCGCAATCTGTCCGGCGATCGCGGCACGGTTGCCATCTATCAGCCTTTGGCCCAGGTCTATGTCGGTTGGCGTCACGACGTCACCATGACGGCCGTGCTGTTCGTCGGCACGTCGCTGATCCTGATCGCCGTGGTCTATGCCTTCTTTGCCCAGATGAGCCGGGCGCGCGAAGCGGACCGCATCTACAATGCGACACAGGCGCGCGTCGATACCGCGTTGCGGCGTGGCCGATGCGGTCTCTGGGACTGGGATCTGGCGCGCGGCCGACTTTTCTGGTCGCCGTCGATGTACGTCATTCTCGGCATGGAGCCCAACTCGGACCTGATGGGCTTCAACGACCTGCAGGCCATGATCCATCCCGACGACGTCGATCTCTACGAGTTGGCCAAGGAGGTTCTGGAAACCGGCCAGCCGTCCGTCGACCTGGAGTTCCGCATTCGGCATGCCGGCGGCGAGTGGGTCTGGCTGAGGATGCGCGCCGAGGTGGTCCGCGATCGCGACGGCTCGCCCCATCTCATCGGCATCACCGTCGACGTCACCGAACAGAAGACGCTGGCGGAAGAGAATGCCACCGCCGCCATCCGCCTTCGCGACGGCATCGACACCATTTCCGAAGCCTTCGTCATCTGGGATTCGGAGAACCGGCTGGTGATGTGCAACTCGAAATACCAGAGCCTGCACCAGCTTCCCGATAGCGTCGCGCGGCCCGGTACGCCCTATGCCGAGGTCATGGCCGCCGCCCGGCAGCCGAAGGTATCGAGCGAAGGCCTGCGTTACTCGCTGTCCGGGGGCGAACGCTCCTATGAGGCGCGGCTTGACGACGGCCGCTGGCTGCAGATCAACGAGCGGCGGACCAAGGACGGCGGCTTCGTGTCGGTGGGTACCGACATCACCCAGCTGAAACGCCACGAAGAGAACCTTCTGGAAAGCGAGCGGCAGTTGATGGCAACCGTCGCCGACCTGCGCCAGCATCGTCACAAGATGCAGCTCCAGACCACGCAGTTGGTGGAGCTCGCCGAGAAATACGCCGAAGAGAAGGCCCGCGCCGAAGCGGCCAACCGGGCAAAGTCGGAATTCCTCGCCTCGATGAGCCATGAGCTGCGCACGCCGCTCAACGCCATCATCGGCTTCTCGGACATCATGATGTCCGGCATGTTCGGCGACCTCGGCTCGGACAAGTACACCGGCTACTGCCGCGACATTCATGACAGCGGCATCTACCTGCTCAATGTCATTTCCGACATTCTGGACATGTCGAAGATCGAGGCTGGCCGGGTCAATCTCGCGCTCGAGTCCGTGGTGGTCGACGACGTGCTGGGCGAGTGCGTCCGCATCATGTCGTCGCAGGCGGAGACACGCCAGATCATCCTGGCCACCGATTTCGAAGCGGCCGAGCCGATGGTGGCCGATCGTCGCGCCGTCAAGCAGGTGGCGCTCAACCTTCTGTCCAATGCGCTGAAGTTCACCCCGGCAGCCGGCACCGTGACCGTACGGACGCGACAGTTGGGCGACAACGTCCTGTTTTCAGTGAGCGACACGGGCATCGGCATTCCCGCCGCTTCGCTCGATCAGATTGCCAAGCCCTTCGTGCAGGTGGAAAACCAGCTGACGCGCAAGCATCCCGGCTCGGGTCTCGGTCTTGCCATCGCCCAGTCGCTGGTGGCGCTGCACGGCGGTCGCATGACCATCGAGTCGGTGGAAGGATCGGGAACGACGGTCACCATCTCGATGCCGCGCATCGCCGCGCCGACGGCCAGCGACGGCACGGCGGCGGTGGCGACATCGCAGGCGGGGTCGGCGGCCGCAACCACTTACCCTCGGGTGGTCGCCGGGCCTGATGCCTTTACCGAGCCCAGGCGAACCGTGCACTGAGCTATTCGGCTCGTCTGACGACCGGCCCGATGATGTCGACAAAGGCATCGCGAACCGCTGACTGCCGTTCCCGCAACTCCGCTTCCAACTGGGCCAGCGAGGGTGCCGATGCGACACGACAGAGCACGTCATGGACACCGCGCGGCGCCTCGGCCACCGATGCCTTCACCGGCAGCGTCAGGCGCTGGGCCTGGGTGAGATCTCCGAACAACCGGATGGCCGGTAGCAGCACGTCGCGATGAGTGGGCGAAAGTAGACCGTGGGTCGCGGCGGACAGTAGAACAGCCTCCGTGTTGCGCAGGCGAACGGCGGGCTCCCGCCAGTCGTTGACGAGGCGGAGCGTCTGGGCAATGAACTCCAGGTCGACCAGACCACCCGGTACCCGCTTCAGGTTCCAGAGATCGCTGGAACCCTTTTCCTGCTCGAGGCGAGCCCGCATGTCGGCGGCATCGCCCAGAACCTTCACGGGGTCGCGTTGCCGACACAGCGTTTCGGCGATCACCCGTTCCGCTTCATGACCAAGGCCACCCGTCGAGGCCACGACACGGGCGCGCGTGAGCGCCATGTGCTCCCAGGTCCAGGCCTCCTCATGCTGGTAGCGCTCGAAGGCGTCGATCCGCGTAGCCAGCGGCCCGGCGTTCCCCGAGGGGCGCAGGCGGAAGTCGACATCGTAGAGCGTACCTTCGGCGGTCGGTGCGGTGATCGCCGTCACCAGACGCTGCGTCAGACGCGCGTAATACTGATTTGGAGAAATCGGCCGCCGCCCGTCGCTCTGCACCGCATCGCGATCATGGTCGTAGAGAAGGATGAGATCCAGGTCGGATGCGGCCGTCAGTTCCTCGCTGCCGAGCTTGCCCATGGCAATGAGCGCTACCCGCCCACCCGGCACCCGGCCGTGCTGAAGCTCGAGTTCAGCCGCCGTGGCGTTCAGCACCCGTTCGAGCAGCAGGTCGGCAAGGCGAGAGAAGCTTTGGCCGAGTTGGCGCGCCGCCGCGGTGCCGGTGATCACGCGAACGCCGATCAGGAACTTTTGCTCCTGGGCGAAGATGCGGGCGCGGTCGAGAACATCCTCGTAGCCGCGCGCCTCTCCGAAGAAGACATCGAGCCGCCGCGTCAGTTCCGCTCGGCCGGGCAGCGTGCCGAAGAACTGCGGTTCGAGCAGCGCGTCCACCACATGGGGGCGTCGCGCGACGGTTTCGGCGAGATAGGGCGAGTTGCCCATCACCATGGCGAGCAGCGTCACCAGCGACTGGTTCGAGGAAAGCAGGGAGAAGAGCTGAACGCCTGCCGGCAGGCGCGCCAGAAACTGGTCGAAGGCGATCAGCGCGGCATCCGGCGCCTCGGTTTCCGAGAAAGCGACAATCAGTCTCGGAGTGATCTCGGTCAGGAGTTCGCGAGCGCGCGACGAGCGCATGGCCGGATATCGGCCGAAATGCCAGGAAGCGACGATGCGGATGGCATCTTCCGCCCGGGCAAAGCCGAGCCGCGTGAAGGTATCGAGCGTACCGGGATCGATGTCGTTGCCCGTGAAGACCATGTTGCCATGCTGCGAAGAAAGGTCCGCCTCTTCTTCGAACAGCTCGGAATACTGGTCGCTGACAGCAACCAATCGCTGCTTCAGCGCGACGGCAAAGGCATCAGGGTCTTCAAAGCCCATCAGGTGAGCGATGCGGGCAAGTCCCTCGGCATCATCGGGAAGCGTGTGGGTCTGCTCGTCGTTGAGCATCTGGATGCGGTGCTCGACGCGACGCAGGAAACGATAGGCCTCCGCCAGAAGATCGCGTGCCGGCTCATCGAGCCAACCCTGCGCGACCAGCGCATCCAGCATGGCCAGCGTTTGCCGGCCGCGCAGATCGAGATTGCGACCTCCGGCGATGAGTTGCTGCGTCTGCACGAAGAACTCGATCTCGCGAATGCCACCGCGCCCCAGCTTGACGTTGTGCCCGGCAACCGCGACCTCGCCATGCCCCTTATGGGCATGGATCTGGCGCTTGATCGAGTGGATGTCGCGGATGGCAGCGTAATCGAGATACTTGCGCCAGACGTAGGGCTTGAGATCGGCAAGAAAGCGCTCGCCCGCAGCAATGTCGCCAGCTGCCGGCCGCGCCTTGATCATCGCGGCGCGCTCCCAGTTCTGACCGGCACTCTCATAGTAGATCAGTGCCGCCGTGGTCGACATGGCGACAGGCGTCGCGCCGGCATCGGGCCTCAGGCGCAAATCGGTACGGAACACATAACCGTCGGCCGTCCGCTCCTGCAGGATCGCGACGAGGCGACGCGTCAGGCGGACGAACAGCGTCGTCAGGTCATCCTTGTCCGCCGAGGGCACCACGGCAGGATCGAAGAAGACGATGAGGTCGATGTCCGAGGAATAGTTGAGCTCGAAGGCGCCCTGCTTTCCCATGGCGAGGATGATCCAGCCGGAGCCATCCTCCGGCCTCGATCGATCGGGCAGGCTCAGCTTGCCGGCAGTGTCGGCTTCCAGCAGCAGGTATCGGATGGCGGCGGAAAGGCTGGCGTCGGCAAGACGGGTCAGCGCGCCCGTCACGTCCATGACGTCCCAGAGGCCGGCGACGTCGGCCAGGGCGATGGCAAGCGCCGCCTCGGCCTTGACGCGGCGCAGGTGCCGGCGCAACGACGGTTCATCGTTGGCGACCTCCGACAACGAGGCGATCAGGTCGTTCACCAGCACTGCAGGGTCGCTGGACAGGACGCGGCACAGCCGTTCGCCATCACGCAGCGCTGCCTCACGCAGATGCGCGCTGTTGGATGCGACGGCAAGCACGAAATCGCGGGCTGTCGGCTTCCCGGCAAACAGATCGGCCAGCGCCTTGCCTGCGGCTCCGGCGAGGCAGTCGTCAAGCAGCGAAGAGGCGATGACCGAATCGGGGCCTATCGGCGGAACAATGGAGATGCGGTCCTTGAGCGCCCCCTCGGCTCGCTGCTTCATGCCGGCTTCATCTCCCATTGCACGCTCCATTCGGCCCGGAAGCGCAGCCCGCCACGTCGCGATGGTCCGCGCAATCTTCCTCACATCCACTAGCCTGAAAAGACTTAAGGTTTCGGGTGGACGACCCTAGACTTTCGGCAAGCGCAAGCAGGCCTTGAGGCCCGGTCCGGCATCGCCCAGCTCCACTCTCCCGCCATGCAGGCGCGCCACGGCCGAGACCAGCGACAGGCCAAGGCCCGAGCCTTGCCGGCTGCGAGCTGCATCGAGGCGACCGAAGCGCGACACGGCCTTCTGCCGATCGGCCTCGGGGATTCCCGGACCGTTGTCCGCTACCGTCAGGCAAATATCGTCCTCGTCGACAAAGCCGGCCAGCGCAACCGACAGCCCCTCTCCTCCATCAGGCCCGCCATATTTGATCGCATTGTCGATGAGGTTGGACAAGGCTTGGCTCAGAAGCGTGCGGTTACCCTTTAGGGGCAACGGTCGCGTTGTTTCGAGCGTGAGGCGTCCCCCGGCGTCTTCGACGACCGGCTCGTAAAGCTCGACGATCTCATCGAGAATACCGGCCGCGTCGAGCTGTTCGAAGCTGTCGCCCGATGAACCGGCTTCCATGCGAGCGATCTTCAGAAGGGCGTCGAAGATATGAATGAGGTTGTCCGCCTCTTCCATGGCCGAGGTGATCGCCTCGCGATAGTCCTCGGTCTGTCCGCCGCGTCGCAGCGTTTCCTCGAGGCGGCCGCGCAGACGATTGAGTGGCGTTTTCAGGTCATGGGCGATGTTGTCGGACACTTCCTGAAGGCCCGTCATCAGCGCTTCGATGCGGTCGAGCATCTCATTGAGGCTGAGGGCCAGATTGTCGAACTCGTCATGGGAGCCCTTGACGGTCAGGCGGTGGGTGAGATCGCCCGACATCAGCCGACGGGATGTCTCGGCCATGTTCTCGACACGCTTCAACACAGACCGCCCGACGAAGAACCAGGACACGAACCCCGTCAACACCATCACGATGATGGCGTAGCGGGAAGCTCCGAAGATCAGCGAGCGCAGTTGGCCTATCTCGCTGACGTCGCGACCGACCAGCAGCTTGAAGCCGCCGGGCAAGGCGAACACCCTGACGACCGCATCGTATCGACGCCCCACATCGCCGTCGAGCCGCTGATAGGTGACCGAGGTGGTGTCTCCGTCCGATAGTCCGAGGATCGACAAGGGAGGATCGGCGACATTGCCAACGACCGTGCGCCCTGCTGAATCGGCTACCAGATAGAGGCTGGCTCCCGGACGGCGACTGCGCAGATCGACGGCGCTGACGAGTTGCCTGATGCCACCGCGTTCGTATTGGTCGGACAGTGAGTTGATCTCGCTGTCGATGGTATCGGTGATCTGGGAGTCGAGGAGTTCGGCGGTGTTATTGGCAATGTAGGCCGTCAGAAATAGCGTCAGGCCGGAAAAGACGACGAGGTAGACCAGCGACAGCTTGAAAGCCGTTGTCCGGATCAGCCGCCCGATCGCGCCCATGTAGCCTCCCCGCCCCGATCCGGGCCGGCCTCGCGGATCATGTAGCCGGCGCCGCGCACCGTATGCAGCAATGGTTTCTCGAAGCCCTTGTCGATCTTGCCCCGCAAACGGGAGACATGAACGTCAATGACATTGGTCTGGGGATCGAAGTGATAATCCCAGACGTTCTCGAGCAGCATGGTGCGGGTGACCACCTGCCCGGCGTTGCGCATCAGATATTCCAGCAAGCGGAACTCGCGCGGCTGCAGGGGGATTTCCGTATCGGCTCTGGTCACCGTGTGGGACAGGCGGTCGAGCACCAGATCGCCGACGCGGTAAGTCGTCTCGACATCGGCTGGACGATTGCGGCGCGCCAGCGCTTCGACGCGGGCGAGCAGTTCTGTGAAGGCGTAGGGTTTGGTCAGATAGTCGTCGCCACCCGCCCGAAGACCGCGCACGCGATCATCGACCTGCCCAAGGGCGGAAAGGACCAGCACCGGCGTATGATCACCACGCCGTCGCATGTCCTCGATGATCGAGAGACCATCGCGCTTGGGCAGCATGCGATCGACGATCAGCACGTCGAAGCCGCCTTCTTCAGCCATGAAGGCGCCAGCTTCGCCATCGGCGGCATGTTCGGCAACATGCCCCATCTCGTCCAATGCCTTGACGAGATAGGCCGCCGCCTCGCTGTCATCTTCGATCACCAGAATGCGCATATCGCCTTGCCCCGCAAAGGTGGTCGCCAACTGTTGTTTAGCGCCGGCGCGTTGCAGCGCAAGAAAAAAGCGTACCGGCGGACGCCGAGCCCGCCCGCCGGTACAGTTTGGAGATCAGCAGGTCACTTCCCCAAGGGGAGAGCAAGGAAGCGCACACTATCTCCGGACTTCACGCGCAACAGGATCGCCTTCTTGCCGGCCTTTTCGGCCGAGGAGATCGCCTTGGAAACGTCGCGAGGCCCTTCCACGGTCTGGCCGCCCGCCTCGAGAATGACGTCACCCTGGCGCAGCCCCCGATCGGCCGCCTTGCCGTTCGGATCGACATCGGTGATGGCCGCGCCGCTGTCACCGGCCCCGACGGCTCCCGCCGGAGCGAGCGTGAGGCCATAGTCACCCAGCGAGGTGTGCTCGTTGGAGCCGCTGCCGCCTGACTTCGAGGAGGCGACCTGATCGTTCGGCAACTCGCCAAGATCGACCTTGACGGTCTGTTCCTTGCCGTCGCGCCACAGGGTCACGTCGACAACCGTCTTCGGCGGGAAGGCCGCGATCTTGCGGGCGAGGTCTTTCGCGTCTTCGATCTGCTGGCCGTTGACGGCCAGGATGGTATCGCCCGCCTTGATGCCGGCCTTGGTGGCAGGAGAATCGTCCTGCGGTTCGGTCACCATGGCACCGCGCGCCTTGTCGAGACCGATCGAACTGGCGATCTCATCCGTCACTGGCTGAATCTGCACACCGAGCCAGCCACGCACGACCTTGCCGCTATCCATCAGAGAGGCAACGACCTGCTGGGCGGTACGGGCCGGAATGGCGAAGCCGATACCCACCGAGCCGCCCGAGGGCGAGTAGATGGCGGTGTTGACGCCAATGACCTCGCCGCCGGCATTGAAGGCCGGACCGCCGGAGTTACCCTTGTTGATCGGGGCATCGATCTGCAGGAAATCGTCGTAGGGGCCAGCTCCGATATCACGGCCACGAGCAGAGACGATACCGGCCGTCACGGTGCCGCCGAGGCCGAAGGGGTTACCGACCGCCACCACCCAGTCACCGACGCGCGTCTCGTTGGTGGCAAAGGAAACGTGCGGGAAGTCCTTGCCATCGGTGACCTTGACCAGCGCGAGATCCGTCTTGGGATCGGTGCCGATCACCTTGGCGGCGTGTTCGGTACCGTTGTCGGTGACGACCTTCACGTCCGTCGCATTCTCGACCACGTGGTTGTTGGTGACGACATAACCATCGGCGGAAATGAAGAAGCCGGAGCCCTGGGCCATGCCATAGCGATGCTGCGGCGAACCGTTGCGGTTGCCGGGCATGCCCGGCATGCCGAAACGCTTGAAGAAGTCATAGAAGGGGCTGTCGGGCGTCAGGCCGGGCGGCAGGCCTTCGGCCTCGCTATCGCCATGCCCCACGGTTTCGTCGGTCTTGACACGAATGGAAACGACGGCCGGCTGGACGCGCTGCACCATGTCGGCAAAGGAGAAAACCGCCTGCGTCTGCGGCTGGGACAGGTTCTGGGCCTGGGCCGTATTGTCGAAGATGAACGCCGTCTCGCCAGCGACGATGCCGCCGAGGGCCAGCGCGAAGACCGACCCCAGCAGCAGTGCCTTGACACGGGATCTGGTCGGCTTGTCGGAATTCCTGAGCATGGAACGATCTCCAGGGGGATGAGCTGTTGGCTAACCGGCTATCGATCCGGTTTCGATGGTGACATATAGCCACCACGTCCCTAACCTGAAGATTGCGAGCGGATTAAACTTTGGTAAGAAAGCCCGCCGAAAAGTCGCCTTATTTCAATAGTTTGGGCGCCCATCGCCTTCTTGCGAAAAGGCTTTCAGCGCTGCTTCTTCCTCTTCGGAAAGACGCTCGGGAACGTCCGGCTCAGTTCGCCGGCGGAAGGCCATGAAGAGCCCGCCGCCGGCCATTAGCAGCAAGGCAACCGGCAGCCCCCACAAAAGCAGGCCAACGCCATGGGCGCGTGGCCTCAGCAGCACGAACTCGCCATAGCGTGCGACCAGGAAATCACGAACGACATCGTCGCTGTCCCCCGCGGCGATACGCTCGCGAACGATGATCCGCAAATCCTTGGCGAGCTGCGCGTCGGACGCGTCGATCGACTGATTCTGGCAGACGAGGCAGCGCAACTCTTCGGAGATCTGCCTTGCGCGCGCTTCGAGTGCCGGATCAGCCAAGCGCTCCGACGGATCGACGGCAAGGGCCGTCCCCGAGAGGGCAAGCAGCACGGCGAAAGCAGCGAGAAGACGCGCCATGTTCCCTCCGTCAGTCAGTTGCGGCAGCCGGAGCGAGCCGGCGGGCAGGTTTGGGCGCACCGACGCGCAAGCGGCGATCGGCAAGCGACAGGGCACCGCCGGCCATCATGGCGAGAGCGCCCCCCCAGATCAGCGTCACCAGGGGCTTGTCCCACATGCGTACGACGATCGACCCGCTTTCACGCCCTTCTCCACCGAGCGTCACGTAGAATTGCGACAGGCCATGGGTGCGAATGCCGGCCTCGGTCGTCGGCATCTGGCGCGTCGCATAGAAACGGCGGGATGGCTCGACGACGAATCGAACCGCGCCGCCCTGTCGCACGGTCATGGTGGCCACCATTTCGGAGTAGTTGGCACCGGAGCCATTTCTGATGCCGTCGAACGTGACGGAATAGGAGCCCACGGTTGTCGTATCGCCCGGCTTCATCTCCAGAATCGTTTCGCTTTGGAAGGCCGAGGTCGAAACAATGCCAAGCAGCGTCAAACCCAGGCCTGCATGAGCGAGAGCCGTGCCATAGGCAGAACGCGGCAGGCCGGCGAGACGCCGCAAACCGACGGACAGACCCGCCTCGCGGAAGCGGGCACGTGACCAGAGTTCGGCGAAAGCACCCGTCAGCACCCAGGCCGCCACGCCAAAACCAACGGCGGCGAGCAGATGCGTCGCGCCGTTCAGCCAGGCCACGCCGAGCGTGATCAAGGCAGCCACAACGAACACGGCCCAAAGCCGCTCGAGCGCGCCGAGAAGATCGCCACGCTTCCAGGCGAGCATCGGCCCGATCGGAACCACCAGCAGCGTCACCCCGAACAGGGGGCCAAACACCGTGTTGAAATAGGGCGCCCCCACGGAGATGGCACCGCCGAACGCCGACACGATCAATGGCACCAGCGTTCCGAAAAGCACGACACCGGCCGACACCGTCAGGAACACGTTGTTGAGGACCAGCGCTCCCTCACGGCTTATCGGCGCGAACAGCCCACCTTGCCTCAGCGTACCGGCGCGGAAGGCGAACATGGCAAGGCCGCCACCGATGAACAGGCAGAGAATGGCCAAGATGAAGACACCTCGGGTCGGATCGGAGGCAAAGGCATGCACCGACGTCAGGACACCCGAGCGCACCAGGAAAGTCCCGAGCAGCGACAGCGAAAAGGCAAGGATGGCCAGCAGCACCGTCCAGACCTTCAATGCTTCGCGCTTCTCCATGACCACAGCGGAATGCAGAAGCGCCGTGCCGACCAGCCATGGCATCAGCGAGGCGTTCTCCACCGGGTCCCAGAACCAGAAGCCGCCCCAGCCGAGTTCGTAATAGGCCCAGTAGGAGCCCATGGCGATGCCGGCCGTCAGGAAGATCCAGGCGCCCAGCACCCACGGACGGACCCAGCGAGCCCAGGCGGCGTCGATCCGTCCCTCGATCAGCGCCGCGATGGCGAAGGCGAAGGCGATGGAGAAGCCGACATAACCGAGGTAGAGGAGCGGCGGATGGATGGCGAGGCCGATATCCTGCAGCACCGGATTGAGGTCGTTGCCCTCCATAGGCGGCTCTGCGAGACGCAGGAAGGGGTTCGAGGTGGTCACGATGAAGGCTAGAAAGGCGGTGCTGATCCAGCCTTGGACGGCCAGCACGTTGGCCCTGAGCGTCTGCGGAAGGTTGCCGCCGAAGATCGCCACCGCCGCGCCGAACAGGGCCAGAATCAGCGCCCAGAGCAGCATGGAGCCTTCGTGATTGCCCCATACGCCGGATATCTTGAAGATCAGCGGCTTGGTCGAGTGGGAGTTCTCGACCACATTGACGAGAGAAAAATCGGAGACGAGATAGGCGTAGGTCAGCGCGCCGAAGGCGATGCCGACCAGCAGCAGCAGCACCATCGAAGCCCGAGGCGCAACGGCCATCAGGGCCGGATCACGGCGCAGGAAACCCGCGATCGGCAAGACCGACTGAGCGATGGCAACCGCCAATGCGAGGATGAGTGCGAAGTGGCCGAATTCGACGATCATGCCGCCCTCATCTAGTTCTTCGCCATGGGTGGCGTCGGACCGCCCGGCTGGCCTTCTTCCCAGACGCCTTGCGCCTTCAACGCATCGACGACTTCCTTCGGCATGTAGCGCTCGTCATGCTTGGCGAGCACCGTGTCGGCGTGGAACAGACCGGCCGCATCGAGCATGCCTTCCGCGACCACGCCCTGCCCTTCCTTGAACAGATCGGGCAGCAGCCCGGTATAGGTGACCGGTACCGCATTCGCCGTGTCGGTCACCTTGAAGTCCACCTGCCCGCCATCCTTGCGTGTCACACTACCAACTTCGACGAGGCCGCCGATGCGCAGGCGGCGCCCCTCTGCCCGGGGTTGCTCGGTAATCTCGGTCGGCGTCTTGTAGAGGGTGATCTCGCCCGACAGCGCATAGAGAACCAGACCGACGGCAGCGGCGAGAACAGCGCCAACCGTGCCGATCAGGATCAGACGTCGCGTCTTGCGCGTCATGGCCATCGTCATTGTCCTTCCCGCTTGTCGACGCCAAGTTGCTCGGCGGCAGCGTTGATCGCCGCCAGCGCATCCGCATCGCCCGCGAACGCCTTGCGGGCGTCGGAAAGCGCCGCCTTTGCCTTGTCCGGACGGCCCAGCACGAGGTTGGAGCGCATCAACCGTATCCAGCCGTCACGATCGTTGGGATCGGCGGCCAACCTGGCAGCCAGCCCATCGACCATGCCCTCGATCGTTGCCTTATCGACCCCCGTCCCGACGGCGGGCAATGTCGCCGGCTCCGGCGTATCCAGCGGCCTTTTGAGAGCGGCAAGGATCTCCGCGCGCTTCTTGCGCACCGTTTCGAGCCAGGGAGCATCCGCCGGTGAGCGACGGATCAGCTCGTCGACCTGCTGCAACGCCTCGCCGAACGAGCCCGCCTGGCGCAGCCCCTCGGCATAATAAAAGCGAGCCCGGGCTCGATCAGGGTCGGCCGCCACGGCGCGCGCCAGAACGGATTGCGCTTCGGGAGAAACGATGCCGTCGTTGGTATCAACAAGACCGGCGCCATAGTTTTCCAGGTTTTCCGCGCCCGCGTCCCCGGCCGCGATCAGGCGCCCCCAGGCTTTCACCGCATCATCGAGCCGGCCCATGCGGGCATAGATCGGCGCAATGACGCGCCATCCCGAGAGGTCGCCGGGATTGGCTGCCAAATGCTTTTCAACCCGGCCGATCATGTCGGTGATGTTGCCGGAGGACGGCGCAGCCAAGAGACGCTCCGCCAGCGGCGCGTCATGCATATCGGGCTGCCCCTCCGCGAGATAGAGGAAGAGGGCAACTGCCGGTATGGCGACGACGACCGCCAGCGCAATGACGCGATTGGCCGCGAACCTTGGTGCAATGGCCTCTGTCGATGCTCTGGTGACCGCAAGCAGACGGCGGCCGATCTCGGTGCGAGCGGCCTCAGCCTCCTCACCGCCAATCAGGCCGCGTTCGCGATCGCGCTCGAGCTCGTCGAGCTGATCGCGATAGACGCTCGCCTCCTCGCCGGTGATGGCCGAAAAGGCACCGGCCGGCCGCGCGAGCGGCGCGATGACGACGAGAACGACCGCCGCGGTCATCAATGCCAGCAAGACCCAGAAAATCATCCTTCACTCTTTCCTGAGCCGCCGGCCATGCGCCGACGCTCCGATGCCCCATGCCGAATAGGGCAACGCCAGACCTTTCTCAATGGACTTCTGGACGAATTTGAGAAGGATTCCAAAAAAGCCGTCAAGGCATCACGCCGCCGGCCGCGATACCTTGAGCTGCTGCTCCTTGCTGCGCCTTAGGTGCGAGGCGTAGTCGTCTCCGTAAAGGAACCCGGCGGCCTTGATGAGGTGATCGACCGCCGAGATCGCAACGGCCCGCGCTTCACCATCGAGGTTGCGCAGCCGGGTCGGCAGATCGAGGGCATAGAGTTCGATCGCCTGATCTACCAACGGCGTCAACCGGCCGATCAGGCCATTGATCGCAAGCGTGTCGCGGGATTTGCCGGCTGCGGCGAAGATGGCACACAGGAAGACCGCCTCGGCACCATCGGCGGGGCCGGGATACGGAGCCTCCTGGACGCGGAACGCCCGACGCATCGTCGGCAGCAGCTTGTCGAACTCTGAGAACAGCATCTCTGAAAAGCGCCGCTTGATGGCAACCATGCGCTGCTGCCACCAACCATCGCTGTCAATGTCGAGATTGGCCGTCAGATCGTTGAGAACCGACCGGAATGCATTGATCTGACCGACGGCGTCCGCCACGTTTCGACCGCTGCGAAGGATCGTGAAGAAACGCGAGGCGGCGCGATCGGCAGCGGCAAACCCCAGATCGATGAACGCGGCCGCCGTCGGTGTCGTGCGGATGCGACGAGCCGTTTCCCCGCCGGCCAACAACTTGGCGAAGGCGACCAGGGGGGCCACGGAGGAGTGACGCCGCAAGACGCCGGCCGCCACCCAGCCCGCGGTATCCGGATACTTGGTCAGATAGGTAGCGATCTGCTCGAGGAGCTCCATGTCGGTGGAACCGGAGTCGAGCAGATGCACGATCGCCGCGCTCAACGTCGGGAGATCATCCAGATGGGCGCGTACCGCGATCATATCGTCCACTTCGCGGCGGGCGACCTCCCCGCCGACACGCGACATGAAGCGCTGTTGCAGTTTCGGCTCGTCGGCGATCGCTTCGATATGGCGGGCCAGCGCCTCGAACAGCCGCACTTCAAGCCGTGCCGCTTCTTGCCGATAGGCAGGGACATCCGGCAGCGACGGCGCAGTCGATGGATCTTTCCAGACTGCGAACTCCGAGGGGAGCAGTTCAGTCGATGCATAGGCCCAGAGATGGGAGAGCGTCGCCGCGGTGACGAGACCGCGCGCGGGAACGGTCAGCCTCTCCTCGATCACATAAGGCTCGAATGCCGAGAAGATCAGCTTGCGCATGTCGGGCCGACCGCCGCCCGGCGCCTGCTTGGCCGTACTGCGGCTTTCCGCGATAGCCCGAGCGGCTTCTAGGATAAGTCGGCGGCGAGCCTCTATTTCGCTGGGAACAGCCTGGCCGCTTTCCAGACGGCGAACGAGCATGCCGCGCGCCCGCGGCGTCAGACCCCGCAGGAATGTTTCGGCCTTGTCGGTTACCGTCGCCCGTCCGTCCATATCGAATCCCGTAAACCGCTCATTTACCAAACGATCCTGCCGCAAGATGGTTGATGACTGGTAACGAAGGGCACTCTCGATCCAAATATGAAAAGGCCGGCTCAAAGAGCCGGCCATTCGAAGACCTTGCAGAAGATCGAGGCTGGGTTCAGCCGACGACCTGCCAGCTACCGTCCGGATTGCGGCAGGCCGTGCCGCGTGCCACCTGCGGCTGCCCATCGATGTACACCGTGTTGGTGTAGGGACGGCAGGTGCGGTTGTTGACGTAGGCGACGGGACCCGGATTGACCGTGCCATAGACACCGGTCTGCGGGTTCTGCCACTGCTGCGGATAACCGCTGTCAAGCGCCTGAACGCTGGCCGTATAGTTCTGACGCTGCGACTCCGCGTCGAGGGAGGCGCCAATCTGGTTACCAAGGAAGCCACCAACCAGCGCGCCTGCGGCAATGGCCGCCACCTTGCCGCTACCCGAGCCGAACGCCGAACCGAGCGCGGCACCACCGACGGCGCCGGCCAGCGTACCAAGCGTCTGGTTCTGGTTGGGCCCCGTGGCGCAGCCGGCCAGCATGGAAGCTGCCAGGCCAACGATCACAAGTTTCTTCAACAACATCTCTCCGGTCTCCGAGAATGGAACCAATTCTATTGAGCGAATCGCTCTTGCCACTTGTAATGGCCTGAAACCATGGCCGAATTTTGATTGGGACTTACTCTTGCCGCTCGTGGACTCCCATCTTTCTGTTTACTGCCCTCATTGCCAAGCGTCCTGTCAACCGAATTCAGCTCATGGGAATACGGAAGGTCACCGAGAGGCCTCCTAGCCCGGCCCGATCGAGAACCAACGATCCGCCATAGGTCTCGGCAATCTCCGCCGCGATCGCCAGGCCGAACCCCGACCCAGGCAGCGTCTCGTCAAGACGCTTGCCCCGGCCAAGAACCTCGGCATAGGCAGTCGGCGGCATTCCCGGCCCATCGTCCTGCACGCAGATGGCAACCATCGGCCTGTCGCGATCGCCCTTATCGACCGAAAGCGTGACATGCACCTGCTCGCGACCATACTTGCAGGCGTTGTCCATGAGATTGCCGATGAGTTCCTCAAGGTCGCGCCGCTCGATGCGTGCCTTGGGCGACCCAGTCTCGGCAACCTCGAGATAAAGGCTGCGATCGGGATAGGCGCGGCTCAGCACCCGGACCAGCCCTTCCAGCGAATGCCGGACGTCGGCTACGGCACCGATCACCTTGCGGTCGGCGGCGAGCCGCGCCCGATCAAGGTAACGGTCGACCTCCGACCGCATCACCGTCACTTGCTCGACCACCTTGTCGGCCAAGGGGCCGCCCTCGGCACGCGCTTCGTTGAGGATCACCGCGAGCGGCGTCTTGAGCGCATGCGCAAGGTTGCCGACTTGTGTCCGCGACCGTTCGACAATGGCGCTGTTGGTCTCTATGAGCGCATTGAGCTCCTTGCCCAGGGCGGCAATCTCGCGAGGCAATCGCCCCTCGAGGCGGTTGGCACGGCCTTCGCGGATATCGGCAAGGCGGCGGCTCATGGCGACGAGCGGCCTCAGACCGAAGTTGACCTGCAGCCCGGCGGCAGCGACGAGGCCGAGCGCGAAGGCGGCAAGGGTCGCAAACACCTGGAAGCGGAAGGTCGAGATTTCATCGGCAAGTTCCGCCACGTTGCCTGTGACGTGAAGGTCGAACATCCTGCCATTGTTGAGAAATATGCGCTGCGTCGCGTGTCTCAGAGCTATGCCGGCCGGATCGCTGGCGTCATCGGTAACGACGACGCCATTGTTGGGAGGAGGCGGAAGCGTCAGAACCTCTCCAAACAATGACTGGCTGGTCGCAACGGTGGACTGCGACTTGGCATCGACCACCAGCCAGTACCAACCGGACTGATAACGACCGAACCGCGGATCCCCCATGGTGCCGGGATCCGGCACGCCACCGTCGGGCGTCGAGGCGACCACACCGGCCAGGGTCTTTTCATAGACGATGATGCGTTCGTCAAAGGAGCGGATGAGGCTGGCCCGATAGAGCTCGGTGAGCAGCCAGCCGAATGCAGCCAGCGCGATGGTGGCCCATAAAGCGGAAGCCAGCACCAGTCTCAGCGCCAGCGAGCTTGTCAGCCATTCACCCAGTTTTCTGAGGTGGGCGTTCATTTTCCGGACGCGATGCGATAACCGAGACCGCGCACCGTCTCGATGAGATCTATACCCATCTTCTTGCGCAAGCGGCCGACGAATACCTCGATGGTATTGGAATCGCGGTCAAAGTCCTGATCGTAGAGATGCTCGACGAGTTCGGTACGCGAAACCACCTTGTCCATGTGGAGCATCAGATACTGGATGAGACGGAATTCATGGGAGGTGAGCTTGATGGGGTTGCCGTCGACGGTGAGGCGCCCAGCCTTGACGTCGAGACGGACCCGGCCAACTTCCAGCTCATTGGAAGCGCGGCCAGCAGCGCGGCGCGTCAAAGCCCTGAGGCGCGCCAGGACTTCTTCCATGTGAAAGGGCTTGGCGACGTAATCGTCGGCTCCCGCGTCGATACCGGCAACCTTGTCGCTCCACCGATCGCGAGCGGTGAGCAGAAGAACCGGCACCAGGCGACCGTCTCTTCGCCAAGCCTCAAGCACGCTGAGGCCATCCATCTTGGGCAGCCCGATGTCCAGAATCACGGCATCGTAGGGTTCGGTATCGCCAAGAAAATGTCCCTCTTCGCCATCGAAGGCGACATCGACGGCATATCCGGCATCGCGGCACGCGGTTACAAGCTGCCTGTTCAAGTCGCGGTCATCCTCGACCACAAGAATCCGCATTGTCAGTTTTCCCGGTTCAGCGCAGCCTTTGGCCCGACGTGGCGTCGACCATGATGTTATCGACTCGCCCCCCCTCTCGCATGACGGCGAGCTGGTAAACGAGCAATCCCCCGCCTTCACAGAGCCGGGCGTCAACGATCTCTCCACCGACGACACGGGCGATGACGCTCAGCCGTTGAACAGCCCCTTTGCCGACGACGGCTTGTGCTTCGGCCGGCGTCAGACAGCGCGCCTCCGCGGCTTGCCCCGCCAGAACCGGCAGCATCGTGAGACACGCCAGGGCGAGACGGAATCGCTTGCGATTAGTGTTCATGATCCAAAGACTAGCTACCCGAGGCTGAACGGTCCATGAACACCCGCGCGGCTCGCCATTCATGCTTTAGCCGACAGTAATTGCCCGCATCTTTCTTGGGTGAACAGCCTTCCGGAACGGCAACAATTGTCCGGGCCGGCGGCGACTGGCGGTTCCCAAGGGCAGGCAGTCCCCATGGCCAGCGACGACCATCGCTGCCCGCCGACATAGGGAAACCCCTGTTGGTGGATGGCACGCATACGACTTTTGATCCACCTCAAGGCCTTGTTGCGACGAGGGGCTTAGCTTCAAAACGATGAGAAGAGGGGGCAGTGAAATGAGCATCCCGCACGAGCTTTCGTTGGAATTCCCGCAGAGCTGGAACGCCATTGAGCAGCTCATGCTGTTTGATGCGGTCTTCTGCGACCTCGCCAGTGCCTATCAGGAGATCAACCGGCGCATCTTCAGGATTGAAACCCTGGAAGAGCCGGCCGGACCCAACGTTCTCGCCGATCTCAAGCGTCACCGGTCTCTACTCAAGGATGAAATCGCGGCCGCGGTAGCCGCGAGCAAATGCGCCGTGGCTTGACACCCCTCCTCGTTGGGCCCCAGCGCTATAGCCCGCGCCGTCCCCGTCCGACGGCGCGGGCTAGCCTCGTCACCGCGATCTTCCAGATGAACTCTTGACTTCACTATTGCCCCGGCAAGCGCGTCCGCATGACCCAGCCGTTCATTTTCTCGAACAGCGAGGATCACCGGTCAGTCGTTCACTGACAGTACGCGACAAGAGCCCGCTGAGGCTGTCGTCACCCATGCCTAGTATCCAGTGCGGCGGCTGCCCGGAGGGAAGGCAACACATTCGGACAAGAGGTCGCCACCGGCCCGACCAGTTGCCGGCATCGCGTTCAACATGACGCTTGAGGACCCAGCGATCGGGATCATGGAGAAACTGCTACCTTGCCGACGCGCCCCCAGGGTGTGCATCGCCCACCTCAAACTCGACGCCGGGTAGTCGGTGGCGGATGCCGTCGATGTTCATGGGCGGACCATAGCCCCCCCACAACTTCAGGCTACAAACCAATCGTTGGCCATCACCCAGAACGTCATCGATCTGAAACTGGCACGCCCTCTGTCCCAGACTGGCATCAGGTGGAATGAACGCCCGACGCTATAAGCGCCACATGCGGACCGCACCCCATCCGATTGCCGGCAGCCTGATCAGGGCAGCCTCGTCTTGTTCCGGGTGTACCCTGCGAAAGCCCTCCTGCCGGCACCACCAGGCAACAACCCGCATTACGTCTGACGGATCGAGCAGGGATGCGCATCGATGCCTCAACTCCCGTACACTGGACAGACGGCAACGACGCTCAGAAAGCCCTCCCAGCGGCAATCCTCACCCTCCCCTCAGAAGCCCGTTTGACGAGACTTCGCGAAATGATTCACCCATCTCAGAAACAGATTCCGCCAGGTGAGATTCTGATTCAAAAGCAGCGTGCAAACCGCCTCAGCCAGCCTCAGGCACTGATTCAATAGCGACCAAAATAGTGAGTCGTTTGAATCCCTTAGGGCACACTGTTGAAGCCGCGAGTTTTCGCTTCAAGCATTGATTCAATTCACCAATCTGGAAACAAGAGTTCCTCTGCCCCGCAGACAAGCCACCGCCTTCCACGCGGAGGGATGCGCGATTTGTCCCGCCCTGCCCTGAGCGAGATCCAACCGGCAACACATCCCCATGATGCATCGTCAGAGATCGTCACGCCCCAAGTCGGAGGTCGATCGGCGTGAGTGTGCGGCGACACTCAACGAGCCGAACATGCACCCTCCAGCATCATCGCAGCCAAGACGAGCCACGCGTGCCCTCGCCTCCCTTGCGATGGCGAGGCGTTCGCCAATGTGGGCTGCCCCTTTTCCCGTCGAGAGGACGACGCCCCATCACACCATTGGCAGGCCCCCGAGACGAAGAGCGCTGTCGCGGCAAGGACTGTAGGCTCCAGTTTCGCGACAGGTCGGGATTAACTTTAGGTTGAGACGTCCGGATCACAGATGTAAGGACTCCCCCGGGGGCCAGCCATCCCTTAGCGCGAGACCGACAACCGAACGCGGGTTCCACGAATGGCCGGTATCGCTCACGGCACCATCACCAGCGGTAGACGACGGAGGCGCGATACGACACCCGACGCAAGCCACTTCAGCCGAGAGATCGATAGGCAAGGTGGAGCGGGACGCTGCCTGCCCGTTGTCGATCGGAGCCAGCCAAGGCGACGTCATGATACCAAGGATGAAACGGGCGATGGTCGTCGGTCCGTGGAGATCCCAGTCTCAGTCCCGCAGCTCGCAGGCGAAAACCGGTTGATATTCCGAACACTCGAGATACGCGCTCGGCCTCAAATCGCGAGATGTCGACCTCACGCCTCAGCGCATGGAGGTCAAAGGCCTTGGTCCTGGGGCTTACTTCGGGCCATAAAATCCGAAGGGCGCAGCCTCGCCGGATCCGCCCTAGACGGGCCGCTCGGAGTCGGTCGGCGGGCATATCAAGGGAGGTTGCATACACCCCCTGCCCAAGCAAGGCCCATAAGCGTCTTCAGAACAAAACAGGATCATTGTTCTGGACGCGAGCCGTGCGTACTGGCATGATTGTCGCCCGTATTTGTTGTCCGAATCCTTCGCCCAACCTCAGGGTCGTCCGATGTCCCGCGCTGAGCGCCTTCTTACGCTGGTTCAGGCCCTGCGCCGTCGCCGCCGCCCGGTCTCCGGAGCGGAGCTGGCGGCCGAACTCGGCGTGTCACTTCGTACGCTTTATCGCGATATCCAGGCGTTGATTGGCCAGGGCGCACCGATCGACGGGGAAGCCGGCATTGGCTATGTGCTGAAGCCGGGCTTCATGCTGCCTCCGCTCATGTTCACGGAAGATGAAATCGAGGCGCTGGTGTTTGGCGCACGTCTGGCAGCGACACGCGCCGACGAGCGGCTAGCCTCCTCCGCCGAAGACGCGCTCGCCAAGATCGCGGCAGTCCTGCCGCCAGACCTCGCTGACCGCATGGATGCCACCGGCCTCATCGTCGCGCCGGCCTGGAATGCCAATCGTGATGGCATCGACCTGTCGCTGTTGCGTACGGCCATCCGAAACGAGACCCGTCTCGAGTTCTCCTATGTGAATGAAAAGGGTGTCGCGTCCCGCCGTGTCGTCTGGCCGATCGCCGTGGCATTCTTCGAGCGCGTGCGCGTTCTTACCGCCTGGTGCGAACTCAGGGCCGATTTCCGTCACTTCCGCGTCGACCGCATGTCTGACGCCGTGGACCTCGGCGCCCGTTATCCGCGTCGTCGCCGGGTGCTTCTCAAGGAGTGGCGGGAGATCGAGAGCGCCGAGCCGGCTTGGCGCGAAGTGGCGGACGCCGCGGATCCGGTGCCTGTCCCACGCCGCAAATCAGCCTGAGGGCCGGATCAATAACCGTTGTAGCGGCCCGGCTTGTGATTGACGGCCAGCACGAGATTCAGCACCACGGCGCCCAGCACGGATAGGGCCACGTTCTTCCAGCTCAGCACAAGGAAGGACGTTGCGAGAATGGCAAGATCGGTCCCCAGTTGAAACTTGCCGGCCCGCCACCCCAATCTTTCCTGAACGAAGGCGGCCAGTATGCCGATGCCGCCAAGGCTGGACTTGTGGCGAAACAGAATCAGCATGCCGACACCGGTCAGTGCGCCACCGGTGATCGCCGAAAACCAGGGGGCGCTGTAGCCGATGGCAAAGGCATCGTGCATGAAATAGCTCTCGAGAGAGAGCAACGCCACGGCCGCAAAGGTCTTCAGCGTGAACTCGCGACCGAGCGTCACCCAGCCGAAGGCATAAAACGGCAGATTGAGTAGAAAGATCACCGGGCCGATGCCGAAAGCGGTGACATAGTGGATCAGGAAGGCGACGCCGGCCGTACCTCCGGTTCCAAGATGTGCATCGCGAAAGAATTCAATGCCGATGGCAGCGAAGAATGTCCCCATGGCGATGGCTTGCACATCGTCCCAAAGCCCATGCTTGCTGTCGTCGCCCCTGTCAAAGCTCACCATATCGGCCGGTCTCTCCAAACAATCGCATTTCTGTCTTATCGCCCGGCTCAGCCAGTCAATGGCATATCCATGGCAGCGATACCCCTGCACCAGACGTATCCCGCCCAAGATGTGTGCAAATTTCGCGCCGAAGTCAGATAAGTGTCGCCTTTCTGACATCGCAGAATTCGGGATTGAGGGTATTCTGCCCATTGCAAGCACCGACAGAGGCGCTGCACCCCGCCGTACGATCGGCTCGAACGTGGAGCATTGATATGAAGATTTCCGCCCGCAACGTCCTCGAGGGCAAAGTCGTCAAGGTCACCAAGGGCGCGACCACCGCCCATGTTGTTCTCGAGGTCGCCGGCGGTGCCAAGGTGACCGCGGCGATCACCAATGAGGCGGTTGACGAACTCGGCCTCAAGGTTGGCGATGCCGCCAAGGCAGTGGTCAAGGCATCGGACGTGCTCGTCGCCATCGACTGACTCGCGGAAAGACGATCAACCTAGAGCATCATGAGTCCGTATGGACCTTCATGAGTCATCATGAATCTTCATGGCCGGCGGGCAGTCTCAAACCCGCCGGCGTCTCTTGCGCCCCATGAGGCCGGGCAACCGCGTTGGCCACGTGACAATTCGGTCCTGCCACTCCTCGACCGGCCAGTCCTGTTCGCGCACGGTTTTGCCGCGTACCGACACGCCGGCCCGATGAACGCTTTCCGGGTCGCCCGACACCAGCGGATGCCAGTCATAGAGGTCGCGCCCCTCGGCGACGAGCCGATAGGCACAGGTGGCCGGCAACCAGGTGAGCGTGCGCACTTCATGCGGCGTCAGCCGAACGCATTCTGGAACCGTCTCCGAGCGATGGGCGTAATCGCGGCAACGGCACCCTTCGCCATCGAGCAACGAGCAGCCGATGTCGGTATAGACGACGCGACCAGTATCCTCGTCCTCAAGCTTGTTGAGACAGCAGCGGGCACAGCCGTCGCACAGGCTCTCCCATTCCGTCTCCGTCATTTCCTCGAGTGTCTTGGCGCGCCAGAAAGGCAGCACGTCGTCTTTACCGATATCGTCCGCCATCTTTTTCTCTGCGATCTGGTAACCGGGGCCGGAAAAGGTTAGTTTTCGGCTTCCGAACATCCCTAACGCTTGGGCTCTACCGTGCCGGAATTCAAGAGTAATCCGCGCTGGCGCCTCTGGCTTCTCCGAATCGACGCCTTTGTGGACTCGGCAGCCTGGAACACTTCACGCGGTTTCTCACAATTTTGGAGTAGCCTCATCGACTATTCCAGCCTGATCCGCATGCGTGGCTGGAAGCGGATTTTCTTCGAACTCGCATCGGAGGGGACGACGCTTGGAGCCGCGGGCTCCATCGTGTTGCTGCTTTTCGCCATCCCCGCCTTCAAGGCGACCGAAGGAGACTGGCGAGCCCGTGGCGACTATGCGGTCACCTTCGAAGACAAGACCGGCGCGATCATCGGCCGGCGCGGCATGTTTCTCGATGACAGCGTACCGCTCGCCGCGATGCCGCCCTACCTGATCGAAGCGACGCTGGCCACGGAGGACCGGCGCTTTTACGACCACTTCGGCATCGATCCGCTCGGCACTTTCCGAGCCATCGTATCCAATGCCAGGGCTGGCGGCGTCGTCCAGGGCGGCTCGACCATCACCCAGCAGCTTGCCAAGAACCTGTTCCTTTCCAACGAACGCACCATTCAGCGCAAGATCAACGAAGCCTATCTCGCCCTTTGGCTCGAAGCCCAGCTGACCAAGGACGAGATCCTGAAGCTCTACCTCGACCGTGCCTACATGGGCGGCGGCACGCACGGCGTTGCGGCAGCGTCTGAGTATTATTTCGGCAAATCGGTCAAGTCGCTGACGCTCGCCGAGGCGGCCATGTTGTCCGGCCTTTACAAGGCGCCGACCAAATACTCGCCCAACAACAACATCGCTGCCGCTCGCGCCCGTGCCAACCAGGTGCTGTCCAACCTCGTCGAAGCCGGCTTCATGACCGAGGCTCAGGTGGCGTCTGCCCGTCGCAATCCGGCCACGCCGGTACCATCGGCCAGCGGCAACGCGCCGGACTGGTTCCTCGACTGGGCGTTCGATGAAGTGAAGCGCATTGCTCCGCCCGGAGACCGGACCATCACTGTCCGCACTACGCTGGATCCGATGATCCAGAAGACGGCCGATGCCGCCATCGCCGACAGCCTGCGGCAGTATGGCCAGCAGTACAAGGTGAAGCAGGCGGCGACCGTCGTGCAGAGCCTGGATGGCGCCGTTCGCGCCATGGTGGGCGGCAGCGACTATGGAGAGAGCCTGTTCAACCGCGCCGTCTACGCGCTTCGCCAGCCCGGTTCGTCCTTCAAGCCGTTTGTTTACGCCACCGCGTTCATGAATGGCTTTGCGCCCGACGACATGATTTCCGACGCGCCGATCACCATCGGCAACTGGAGTCCGCGTAATTACGGCCGCTCTTATGCCGGCAAGATCTCCTTGAGGACAGCCATCGCCAAGTCGATCAACACGGTGCCGGTGCGACTTGCCGAAAGTTTCGGACGCGGCAAGATCGTCGAGACGGCGCACAAGCTCGGCATTCGCACGGAACTCAAGATCACTCGCGCCCTGCCCCTCGGCGTCGCCGAGGTCACCCCCCTCGACATGGTTGGCGCCTACTCGGGCTTTGCCACCGGCGGCCTCAAATCGACACCCTACGCCATCGAGTGGACCAAGACCCGCGCAGGCACTATCACCTATGACCACAAGCGCGACGAGCCGCCTCCGGAACAGGTCCTGCCGGAAGAGATCGCCTACGAGATGAACAGCGTGCTGTCATCGGTGGTAAATGGCGGTACCGGCGGCAAGGCCAAGTTCCCGGGGCAGATGCAGGCCGGCAAGACCGGCACCACACAGGCTTACCGCGATGCCTGGTTCGTTGGATTCACCGGGTGGTATGCGGCTTCCGTCTGGTTTGGCAATGACGATTACACGTCGACTGCCAACATGACAGGTGGCAGCCTCCCGGCCGTTACCTGGCATGCCATCATGGAGCCGATCCATACCGGGCTTGGATTCAAGCCCATCCCGGGTGTTCCGGTACCAGCAGATCTCGTCGCCTCCACCGGCAAGCCCGCCGCGGTCGCTGCGACGACGCCGACTGAAGCTGCGGTTTCACCGCAAGCATTGACACCGGCGGCGGTGCTGGTGATCCGGGATGTCGGAACCAGCATGCGCGCCCGCGTTCCCGAGGCAAAGGCCAAGGAAGCCACCCTTCTGCCGGCAGCAGCAAGCGAGCCGACCGCCCTTAACGCACCGACCACCGCAAACCGTCCGGGTCTGCTCCTCAACGGCCTTTCTCTGCTTGGCGCTTCCGACGCCGCGCCCTCTCGCTGACCGGTCAATCCAGTGCTCGCTACGCTCCGTTTTATTTTTGTCATTCTCGCAGGCGTCCTTCTCGGCCTCGTGTCGGCATGGTGGGCCGTAGGCAATCTGCGTTTCGAGGGGACACGCAATATCGGCCAATGGTCCATGCAAATTGATGGCGCCAAGGCCAATCCTTACGAAGCCGCCCGAGCTGCCAGGCGAGGTGGAGGCGGGCTCGGCCCCAGCGAGGGCATCGAACTCATCACTGAGGTGGCCGCCGACAGCCAGCCGCTCAAGGCCTCCTGTTCCTACCTGATCGCCGGCCCGACACCGCAGGGTGTCCTTTGGACACTTACGGTCTCCGACCGCGATGGTCGTCTGCCCAATAATCCGGCCCGTCGTTTCGGCTTCACTTCTCTCGACGCCATGACTTTCGGACCGGCTCGACAAGTTCGCATATCAATAGGACGCGATGCCCGCCCAGGCGACTTCATCACAACCACTGGGCTGCCGAACCTGCGCGTAACCTTGCGCCTCTATTCCCCCGCCCTCGCGACCCGCTTACCAAACGCCGAGCAGTTGCCTGCGATTACCTCGCTCGGTTGTGATGAAGGGGCGCGCCATGATTGATACCGGCCTCCGTTGGTTCGCCGCCATGTTCTGCATTGCCGGGCTCACCCACATCGGCGCGGTTCTCCTCGCGCCCAGCCACTCGCGCGACCTGGCTTTCACCGGCGTCGATTTCGACAAGACGGATGGCAAGCTCGCGCGTATCGACAACAGCAATACGTCCGCGGACCTGGACCCTGCCTTTCTCAACGGCGTTTGCCGCTTCGATGACGACATCGGCCCGATACGGCTCAGCGGGACCATGCCTGCAACGTACTGGTCGATCGCAGCGATGGCTGATGACGGCAGAATTCTATCGACCCTGTCGCGGGAAGATGTGCGTGGAGCCAACATCGATCTTCTGGTCGGTCGCACCGCCGCCCTGGACGAGGCTCGCCAAGCGGCCGGAATCGACTCGATCCAGACCATGTCCTTGCCGGTCGATACCGGGTTCCTGCTTGTCCGGCTGTTCGCCGGCGACCTCGAGGATCGCAGCTACGCCGAGAAAGCCTTTGGCAGTCTCGAATGCCGGCCGGCTTTCTCCGACTAGAATCTCCAACGGCCATCGGAGGCTAGGGTCACTTCTGTGGAACCGGCTCATCGAAGGGATCGGGCGCGGTCATAAGGCGCGAGTGACGTTCCGGTGCCCGAGGCATTGACGTGCGGATCGACGGCGCGCCAAAGCATTTTGAAGAGACGAGCGTATCGTAGGCGCGATTGGCCGCGAACAGCTGGCCTGACGGCGCCTCCACTTCGAAATGGTCGATGGCATATTTGTAGGACGCCGCACGATAGCCCAATGCCTGCCATACCCAGGCGATGGTTTCCTCATTTTCCCAAACGCGTGCCTCAGCCCCTTCGTGGAGCCCCGCCTCGACAATGCGTTGGCGCCGAAGCGCACCGAGCCGTTCGACATCGTCTCGTCGAACACGCGCAGCAACGGCACAGAACGGTGGGATCAGGGCCGTATCGGCTCCCGCGTCATCGATCACGCGAGCCCACAACGTCTCCGTCGAGAGGCGTCCGTCCGAAAGAAGATATCCATGGTATCGGCTACGATCGTAAGCCGGAGCAATCAGCGGCAGTGCGATCTGCGGGAACATGGCAACGATTTCCGGCGACATGGTATTGCCGCCCTTCAGCACGGGCAGGATGCGCGTCCGCTCGCCCTCGACCAGTGAGTCGAGCCACCAATCACGAGCATGGGGGGCTCGGACGAAAGCCCAGGCGCGATTGCGCAACTCGATCTCGTCGTCCGTCAACGGAAAAGCGGAAACAGGTTCCTTGCGCGCCTGCGCCGCGACGAAGTTGCCCGCCACCGGCAGTATCGTATCATGCAGGAAGGAGGGCTCGGCCCGCCCAAAATCTCCGGTCGGGCGGCCGCAGGCGGCAACCGTCACCATTACCAGAGCCAGCCATCCGCCAGCTCTCCAGGCACCAAAACGCGCGGCCACGATGTTTCTCCGGTCGTCCTGACAGGAGTCTTCAGGATTCGTGGGATTGGCGCAAGCCCATCGATCGGGATTACTTCAGGCAAACTCCGGCCGGACGTGCCCCGCTGCCCGACTTGCGGGCCGGCCGCTGCTTCGAGGGTTTGGGAGGAAGCTCGGGGTCGCGGTCAGTGGGGGCCTGGCTCGGCAAAACGGTGACCTCGCAGAAACCACTGGTGGGTTTTCGACGTACGCGAAGCACCGGCAGACCGAAAGCTATCACCTCACCCACGGCACCCTCCAGGGCCGGAATGGCTCACGGCGAATATCGAGCCTGGACGATCATCGTGCTCAAGCACTTTCGCCTCGCCTGACCATCATTCCGTCGCCAGAGTTAACAAATGGTTTACGATTTGGGCGGCATTCTCTTCATGTTCGGTCACCGCCAGTTATTGTGGGAGTCTGTGACCGAGACACTCATGTTCGGGATGGCTTTGAGATGGCGTCGCCCCCCTTTTCAAGTGGCATTTTCGGCCTGGTCAAGGGCAGTGACGGCACACGCTCCCGTTCCCTCCTGAAGGACGCGACGGAGCTCTACGTCTCAGAGCCAGTTCACACGCGCTCCGAAGTCGCCATGTTCGAGGAGCTTGCAGCGCAGTTGCTCAAGGTGACGGCGCTGCAAGATCGTATTCGCATCGCAACGCTGCTGGCGGACTATAGTGAAGTGCCGGCCTCCGTCATGCGCGCGCTGCTGCATGACATCTTTCCCGTATCCTCGGCAATTCTGGAAAAGTCGAAAAGCATATCCGAGGCACAGTTGCTGGCTTTGGTGGCAACTGCCTCGCCCAGCCACCTCGAGATGATCGCGTCGCGAAAGAATCTCCAGCCGTCCGTCGTCGAGGCGCTGCTCGCCCGCATGCGGACCGATGATCTGCCTGCCCTCGTCGGCAACATGAGTATAACCTTTTCCTCCAGCGCCATTCGGCATCTGGTCGAAAACGCTCACGGCAATCCAAGGATGGCCCGGCTCCTTGCCGCTCGCATGGACGACGTGCAGGACACCGATCTGATCGATCTGTTTCTCGAACTCGATGGCCGTGGCCGTAGGCGCGTCATCCAGGCATTGGAAATCGCCGCGCTCAGAGAGTTTGCCGCTCGTCGCCCGCTGCCGCGTGTGCCGATGCCCGACCCCGAAAAGGTGGCGACGCTGGCTCGTGCCTGCCTGCAGCGCAACACTCAGGCCATGTCGCTCATTCTCTCCAGCCTGACGGGTCTGGATGCATCCTTCCTCGTGCAGCTACTCGCCGATTCAGGCGGTGAACCGCTGGCAATCTGCCTCAAGGCAGCCGGGATCGACACCGGGATCGCCACCCGGGTCATTCTTTTCTCCGGCGTGGAAGACACACGGAACTACTACGACGTCAAACGTCTCGTCGATCTCTACGAGATGGTATCTCTTCGTTCGGCTCTACTTTTGGTAGATCGCTGGCGTGGTGCGCTTCCCTCGGCCAAGCGGGGACCGGCCTATGTATCCCAGACGCAGGCAGGCACTCCCGTTCGGGCGACAGGATCCGGCGTAAGTCACAGCGAAAAGCCGGCAGAAATGCCGCTGGTCAGACGCGACCGCGCCTGAAGCTACAAGCATTATACTGCACGCATATTTCGCATTGACTCTCCGAAGGTCTGGCGACCCCAAGCAAGCCATCCGTTTCGCCTAGGTAGCGGCAGCGTTTCGTCGTGTATCGCCACAACGAGCCAGCAAAACTCTGCGATTCTTCCAAAATCGGGCTCGTGGCTGCATTTCAAAAGAACCTTCTTTCGACCGTAGCTTGCCAAGGTACAGGCAACTTTGGTGTGCAACGAACGTCTTGTGGATAGTTTCCTAGCATTCGCAGGACGGAAATGCGGTTTTCATCGTATTGGCGTGACTCTTGTCCAAGTTCCACTTGTTTTCATTTTTGAAGCGCTGTAATGAGATGTCCGACAGCAGATCATGAGTTTGTTGCGGTTTTCCAGGTAGAATTCTTCAAAAAGTTCTCACCCGGCCGAGAAGTTAACGAGACGCAACAGAAATAACCAAATTCAAGCAGGACAGGTACAAAGATGAGCGAGATGGAAGACGACCTGACGATAATCGACCTTGCCGCGCATATCGTCGCCGCTTATGTCGGAAACAATTCCGTACCGGCTTCGGAACTGCCGAACCTGATCTTCGACGTTGTGGGTGCTTTGAACCGCGTACAGGGTGGTGCTCCGCAGGAAGTCGAAGCCGAGCCAGTGCGTCCGGCGGTTCCGGTCAAGAAGTCCGTGACTAACGACTACATCATCTGCCTCGAGGACGGAAAGAAGTTCAAGTCGCTCAAGCGGCACCTGCGCACGCACTACAACATGTCGCCGGAAGAATATCGCGAGAAGTGGAGCCTGCCGGCCGACTACCCGATGGTCGCCCCCAATTACGCAGCTGCCCGTTCGGATCTCGCCAAGAAGATGGGTCTTGGCCAGCAGCGTCGCCGTGGCCGCTGAGAGTACGCGCTACCAGAACAATGCGACAAACCCGGCCTTGCGGCCGGGTTTTCTTTTTTGGCGTCAACGCAAGCGGCAATCACCGTCCCCCAGATTGCAACTGGCAGACATGTCGGGTGCCGCGAATATCCTGAAAGCTCAGCCCTCGGCTTCCTGAGAAATCTTCCGCAGGCGCTCCACCATGGACCTCAGCCCGTTCGAGCGTTGTGGCGTCAGATGTTCGCGCAGATTGAGCTCATTGAAGATCACTTCCGGATCGATCGAAAGCACTTCGGAAACATGCTTGCCGGAATAGGTCGCATGCAGGATGGCGATCAACCCCTTCACGATCAGCGCATCGGAGTCACCAAGGAAGGTCAGCACCGGATCGGCCTCGTCGTCCGAAAGGTGCGTCTTGAGCCAAACTTGGCTGACGCAGCCGCGCACCTTGTTTTCCTCGCTGTGATCGCCGTCGGCGAGCGGCTCGAGCTCCTTGCCGAGTTCGATGACATAGCGGTAGCGGTCTTCCCAGTCGTCGAGAAGCGAGAAATTCTCCCGGATTTCCTCGAGGGTCGCCGCCACTTTTCGTCTCCATGTCTGTCACGCGGTCCCGGTATAGACCGCTCGTTACAGTAAAGAAAGAGACCGCCGGACTTGTCGTCGCGGCGGTCGAGTTCCCGGCGGACATGGTCGCCGGGCAGGGAAACTAAGGGGCAGCAACCGAAACTGAATCAGATGCCCTGTGGCGCCTTTCCCGGTCCACGCCAAGCGGGGGCGAGATCGGTGGAGGTCAGCGTACCGTGGTCAACACGCGTGGAGCCGGACTTATCGGCGAGCGAGCGGTCTATGAAGTCATAGACCATACGGGCTCCGGTCTGCGCCTTCAGCATGAAGGTGGTAGCTACACGGCCACCGATATCGCAGGCGGTGGGATTCCTTCCGCAGAACCCACTCATATCGGAGAGCGTGGCCTGGGCAGCACTTGCCGCTTCCAGCGCGCCGATTGGTTGCACCCGCGCGGTCTGAGCTTGCTGCTCGGCCGCGTGGTCGACGGGAATGAGAAAGATGACGACGGACAGCCAGAATGCCGTCCTCAGGAGAAACATCATGTGACAATTCCCTGTTGTTCATCGCCCCGAGGGGCGTCCGGATCTTTGGCGGCTGGAACCGCCCTGTCCGTTTGATGTTCCCGGTTCTAGCAGGCACGTTTTAGGATCAAATTAGACGGTTCATTCAAATCGCAGGGAAATTCGACGAAAATTTGAGTCCAATTTTAACAATCCGCCATTTCCACAGCAAAACGCCGTGAATTCGCGAGGTTTATCGTGGGCTTCCGGCAACCGGATCAGCGTGTTCACCCACGCTTAACCGTGAATTCGATCTTTTCGGCCAAATGCCTTTTTGAACGCATCTCCCCCCTCGCCTCACGCCTCCCATCAACATTCCATAAAGGGGCTCGTGGCACCGTGGTTTCAGAAAAGACAAATGGCCCGTCCCCGAAGCCAACCAGCCGACGTTGGGAATCTTCGGAAATTCAGGGCCAGCATGTCGGAGGCGACCCCGGGGATTCCCGCGGTGGTTGTCAACCCGCCTGCGATGGGGATGCGTGTTGCGTAACTGTGAGATCAGAGCCGCGCTGGAGCGCTCGTTCGATCACCTCGTGCATAGCTCGGTGGTCGACGACCCGGTCGAGGTCAATAGACACAGGGGATTCATCGCCTCGCACCTGGTCAGCGGGTTCTCTGCTTTCGGGCTCATCCCGCCGGCGCTTGCCGTCGATGCATCCTCAGCCGGCTTTACCGCAACCACCCTGTCCATTCTCGGGCTGGAAATCCTTGTCGCCCTTTACGTCTCCCGCACGGGCCGCCTGGCGCAAGGGTTCCTTTTGTCCGCAGCCATTCTGACCGTGCTCGCCGTCTGGGTTGCCCTTCATACCGGCGGTCTTGGCTCATTCGCTGTCGTCTGGTTCGCCATCGCTCCTATCGAAGCTGCCCTTTCGGGTCGGCGCTCGACGATCGTGGGGGCCGCGCTGATCAGTGGCATCGGCTTTATGGTGACCGCGGCTCTCACCGCCTTTGGCGAGACTGCGCGGAGTTTCGCGTTTGCCGGCGATAGCACTGCCATGAACTTCCTCGCCTGCGTGATTGCTCTCGGCTACGCCTCAGGGGTTGCCATCAGCATCGAGCGGCGGGAGCGTGCGACCTCTCTCTCAATCGCCCGCCAGGAGCAGCGCTATCACTTGCTTGCCGAAGCAATGAGCGACCTCGTCACCTGCCACAATCCTTCGGGCGACGTGACCTTTGCCTCGCCGGCCGCGATGCGTCTGCTATCGGTGCGACCGACAGATCTTGTCGCAGAGGGGCTGTTCCGCCGCGTCCACATCGGTGACCGCCCAGCCTATCTGTCGGCGATTTCCATGGCGCTGCATCAGGGCGCGGCCCGTGTCGAGTACCGGCTGCGCTGCGGCGAAGAGCAGGATGCCGACGGCTGGATCTGGGTCGAATCCCACATGCGCCATCTCGCCGATGAACAAGGCGACGATGCGGTGGTGACCGTCACTCGCGATATTTCCGAGCGCAAGCAGCACGAAGCGGAACTCGATCACCTGCGCGCCGATTCGGAAGCGGCCAATCTCGCCAAGACCCGCTTCCTTGCCAACATGAGCCACGAGCTCCGCACACCGCTCAACGCCATCATCGGCTTCTCCGACATCCTCAATCAGGAGCTGTTCGGAAAGTTCGAGTTCGATCGTCATCGGGAGTATTCCAGTCTCATCAAGGAGTCCGGCGAGCATCTCCTGCAGGTGGTCAATGACATTCTCGATCTTTCGAAGATCGAATGCGGTTCCTTCGACGTCAATCCGGAAGCGTTTCGCGTGGGGCCGCTGGTCGACCGCTGTCGCCAGATGATGGCGCCTCAGGCCGACAAGGCCGGCGTGACGCTGACCTCCGACATCGAGCCCAACATGCCGGAACTGATTGCCGATCCGCGTGCCTGCCGCCAGATCGTTCTCAACCTCCTGTCCAACGCGGTGAAGTTCTCCAATCGGGGTGGCCAAGTCGTGTGCTCCGTCCGTCGCCAGGGGCGTCGCGTCGCCATCGCGGTACGCGACAACGGGATTGGCATTGCCGAGAAGGATATCGACCGCGTCGGCAGCCCCTTCTTCCAGGCGGAGACGGGCTACGACCGTAAGCAGGCCGGCACAGGACTCGGACTCTCTGTGGTCAAAGGCCTCGTCGCGTTGCACGGCGGTCAGGTGATGATCGACTCCGACCTCGGCAAGGGCACGACCGTTACGGTCTTGCTGCCAATGCAGCCGTCGCGTGACGGCGTAGAGCCACTTTCTCGCGTTCTGGATGTCGACCAGATCCAGCGCGTGGCGCGGAGGGCCTGATACATGGCAGGACGCAAGACCCAGGAAAAAACGGGACTTGTCGCCCTCCTGTTGAGGGGGGCCATCGGCAATCCGATGGCCACCGCCGGTGGTCTCATGATTACGGCCACCGCCGTCGCCATCATGGCCAACGCGCTGATGTTGCAGCCGCGTGTCCACCCGGCACCACTGTTCGTCGGCACGCGTCCGGTTGCGCCCACCGACCCGATCGTCGCGCAACCACCCGCGCTTCGGTCGTCCGATGGCTCGACGGTTGGTGCGACCGACCACAGCCTGATCGCCGACATCCAGCAAGGCCTCAAGGACTTCGGCTATTACAAGGGCGAGGTCGACGGTCTTGACGGCCCGCAGACATCCCAAGCCATTCTTGCCTTCGAGAGGGCGTTCCGCCTCACTCCGACCGGCTCGCCGTCGAACAATGTCCTTCTGGCCATTCGCTCGGTCCGCCCCAAGACCAGCCTCAACGGTGATCCCCCCGTTGCCGCCGATCCCCTGACCGTGGCCTCGCTTCCGGCCGCATCTTCGGCGCCAGTTCCTCCGCCGAAACCGGGTGTCGCCGCCGGGCAGCCCGCAGCCGCCGTGGCACAAGCCACGAAAGCTTCGGGCGACGGAATAGGCGACCTCATCGCATCGACGGCACCCAATGCCCGCACGGCGCCGGCCGCACCTGCGGCGCCGGCCTTGAAGGCGGCGACCGCAGCGCCGACAGCATCGGCGGCCGACACCAATCTGGCGCGCATCCAGCGCTCTCTTGCGCAGCAGGGCTTCGGTCCGGTGGCCAGCGATGGCATCATGTCTGCCGACACGCGCGAAGCCATCAAGCGTTTTCAGGCCTACTACAACCTTCCCCAGAGCGGCGCGATCGACCAAGCGTTCGTTGCACAGCTCGTCAAGGTGGGCGGCCTCCAGTGAGGTCTGTTAGGCGCTTGAAATGAAATCGCGCCAAGCGCGAACAAATGCCAAACGCTCATCAGCCTTCCGCACTTGCTCACGGCGGCAACCCATGATTTGAACGGCGGGTTCCAACAGAGCATGGCCATGGCCCGCATTACGTCAGATTTCTTCGTCTCCGCCTACGTTCGCCGGCGCAATGACGCCGGTTTCTTCACGGCGGTGGTTCGCAAGGGCGCGACGGAGGCCGGGGCCATTTTCATCAAGGTGTCGCGCCTTGACGGAACCGCCGATCTCTATGGACCTGCCCCCCAGATCTACCTCGACGACATCGATGCGTCGATTGCGGGTGGACGCGTCTTCGAAGCCCTGCTGATCGGCGCACAAGAACAGGACGTCGATGCGCGCCTGCAGTCCGAGAGGCGGTTCGACAGCGACTGCTGGATCGTCGAGACGGAAGACCGGCAAGGCACGTCGGATCTCGATATTATAGGAACCTGACCGCCCTGCGGAGTGTTTGGCTGTTGCCCCGCTGCCGTCTTTGGGGATATCCCTCCAGCCGTTTTGCAGTTTTCGGAGCATCCATGACCGAGATGAAGCCCCCTTGCGCCGAGAAGCGGCCCGTTGTGACGACCATTCACGGGGTCGACATCGTCGATGACTATGCTTGGCTTCGCGCCGACAACTGGCAGGATGTACTGCGCGAACCCGACCTGCTGGATCCGACCATCCGGGCCCACCTCGAGGCCGAGAACGCTTACTGCGATGCCTTCATGGCCGACACCGTCAGCCTGCAGGAAACGCTTGTTGCGGAGATGCGTGGCCGCATTCTCGAGGACGACTCTTCGGTTCCGCTGCCCGACGGGCCCTACGCCTATGCGAGCCGCTATCTCACCGGCGCCCAGCATCCCCGCCTCGTTCGCACACTGCGCGACGGGGGGCCGGAAGAGCTGCTGCTCGATGCCGACGAACTTGCCCGCGACAAGCCCTATTTCAGCCTGGGCGGAGCCAGCCACAGTCCGGATCACAAGTTGCTCGCCTATAGCGTCGACGACACCGGTTCGGAATTCCACGTCATCCGCGTCCGTGACCTCGATGCCGATACCGATCTGCCGGACGAGATTCCCAACACGTCCGGCGGCGTCGCCTGGGCCGCAGACTCCCACTCTTTCTTCTACACCTTCATCAATGACAACCACCGTACGGAGAAGGTCCTCCGCCATGTCATCGGAACTCCCGCTTCCGAAGACACCGTCGTCTATGTGGAGGAGGATCCCGGCTTCTTCTGTGGCGTCGACAAGACGCAGTCCGGCCGCTTCATCGTCATCGACTCGCACGACCACCAGACATCGGAGGTTCGCCTGATCGACGCCGAAGCGCCGGACAGCCAGCCGCGCCTCGTCACGGCACGGGAGACCGAAGTCGAGTACACGATCGAGGATGATGGCGACGACCGCGTCTACATCCTCACGAACGCCGACGGCGCCGAGGACTTCAAGATCGTCAACGCGCCGCTCAAGAGCCCTGGCCGCGACAACTGGATCGATGTGGTCGCGCACGAGCCGGGCCGTCTCATTCTGTCGATGTCGGTCTTTCAAGGCAGGATGGTGCGGCTTGAACGGGTAGGCGGTCTGCCGCGCATCGTCATTCGCGAGCTATCGAGCGGCCACGAGCACGCCATTGCCTTCCCGGAAGAGGCCTATTCGCTCGGACTGTCGGGCTCCTACGAGTTCGATACCAACATCGTTCGCTTCACGTATTCCTCGCCGACGACCCCGGCGCAGGTCTACGACTATGACATGGCGACCGGCGAGCGCTTCCTGAGGAAGACTCAGGAAGTGCCATCCGGTCACGAGCCGTCCGACTACGTGACGCGTCGCGTCATGGCACCGGCGGCCGATGGCGAGAGCGTGCCGGTCACCCTGCTCTACCGTGCCGACACGCCGCTCGATGGTTCGGCGCCATGCCTGCTTTACGGATATGGTGCCTACGGCATCGCCATACCCGCCTCGTTCTCGACGCGTATCCTGTCCCTCGTGGATCGCGGCTTCGTCTACGCCATCGCTCACATCCGCGGCGGCAATGAAAAGGGGCATCGCTGGTACCTTGCCGGTAAGCGACAAAACAAGCCGAACACCTTCAAGGACTTCATCGCCGCCGCTCGGTATCTTTGCGAGAAGGGGTTCACCGCAGAGGGTCGCATCGTCGCGCACGGTGGTTCGGCGGGCGGCATGCTGATGGGAGCGGTTGCCAACATGGCGCCCTCGCTCTGGGGCGCGGTGATGGCCGCCGTGCCCTTCGTCGATGTGCTCAACACCATGCTTGATGCGACATTGCCGCTCACCCCGCCCGAGTGGCCCGAATGGGGCAATCCGCTCGAAAACATCGACGACTTCCAGCTGATCGCCTCCTACAGCCCGTATGAGAACGTGATGACGCAGGACTACCCGCCGATGTTCGTACTCGCCGGGCTCGCCGATCCACGCGTCACCTATTGGGAGCCCGCGAAATGGCTGGCTCGCCTCAGGGCGCTCAAGACCGACGACAACGCGCAGGTGATGCACGTCAACATGGATGCGGGTCATGGCGGAGCGTCCGGTCGTTTCGACGAGCTGAAGGAAACCGCTCTCGAATATGCGTTCGCATTAAAGGTGATGGGCAGAGCTAACTAATTCGATTTGCTCACCGAATGGCGCATGGGAGCCATGAATCGACTCGTGACTCATTGCCGATATCAGGAAAAGTGACTATCTATTCGGCATGCACCACCGCCAGGCGGAGATGCTCCGATTTAGAACGCGCTTTTTGAGGAGACGACCATGGCTTTCGAGCTCAACGACCTTCCCTACGCCTACGATGCGCTTGGCCCTTACATGTCGCGCGAGACGCTTGAGTATCATCATGACAAGCATCACCTCGCCTACGTCAACAACGGCAACAACCTGATCAAGGGGACCGAGTGGGAAGGCAAGAGCGTCGAAGAGGTCGTGAAGGGCTCCTTCGGCAAGAACCCCGCTGTCTTCAACAACGTCGCCCAGCACTACAACCACTTCTATTTCTGGCAGTGGATGAAGCCCAATGGCGGCGGTGCCATCCCTGGCGAGCTTCTCAAGAAGATCAATGAAGATCTGGGCGGCCTCGACAAGTTCCGTGCCGACTTCATCCAGGCTGGTCTGACCCAGTTCGGCGCCGGCTGGGCCTGGCTGTCGCTGAAGGACGGCAAGCTCGTCATTTCGAAGACGCCCAATGGCGAAAACCCGCTGGTCGCCGGTGCAGCGCCGCTGCTTGGCGTCGATGTCTGGGAGCACTCCTACTACATCGACTACCGCAACCTGCGTCAGAAGTACCTCGAGGCCTTCTTCGACAATCTGGTCAACTGGGAGTTCGTTGCCGAGCTCTATGCCAAGGCCAGCTGAGCCATCCAGCATCAGCCCGCCACACTGGCGGTGCGTTTCTCTTCAGGGCTCCGACACGTTCGGGGCCCTTTCTTTATTCACCAATACATGTTGTCCGGCGCAGCGCCAGCCACTATCAATATCGTGGTGGGTACCGGGGTGCTTCGCGCCTCGGGTTATTGATTCTCGTTGTGCAACGGTTGACGGGGCGCCATGCCTAAGCTGACGGATTTCATCGCTCGGACGATCATCATCGTCGACGACAGTCCCCGTTTTCGCCGCTTCGTCGCGGGCATGCTCAACGAGTTCGGCTTTCGCGACATTCATGAATTCTCCGGCACCGAACAAGCCTTTTCCTGACAAATCATCACGTTGATCTGGTCATGTCGGATCTCGGCATGGAACCCATGGATGGGTTCGCTTTTGCCGATCGGATCCGCCACGGGGGAGCCATCATCAACCGCATGGTGCCGATCCTGCTGATGACAGGTCACGCCAGCCGGCAGAATGTACAGAAGGCGGTGATGGCAGGTATCGATGAGATTGCCGTTAAACCGATGTCGTCGAACTATCTCGCCGAGAGGCTGCTGACGGTGTTCGGCCGACCTCGCGTCTATGTGAAGACCGGCTCGGGTTACTTCGGTCCCGATCGCCGACGGCGCAACGACCCCACCTATCGCGGCCCTGAACGCCGATCCGGACAGCCGGCGGAGATCGTATCGGAAGAGCGTCTGCTGGCCCTGCGCGAGGCAGCCTCGCTACGCAGTCGCGGCCTGATGTCCGGGGCTTCGCAGGATGCGCCGCCGCTACCCGAGAATCCCGGATTCTCCATCACCCATATCGGCTTTCGCCAGAAGGCGAACGAGACGGTCTACGGCGATCTCGTCGGGGATCGCGGAGCCTCGAACATTCCGGTGGTCGTCAAGCGTTCGCGGCGTCCTCGTGCGCCGGGACAGACGCAACGAGACCGTTGACCCTTACCCACCGGCACGCGTGCACACAGCCGCCCAGGTCCTTTCGCTATACTCGCTCTGCATGTTGTAGAGCCAGTTCCGGCAAAGCTTCTCCGTCTTGAAGCAATAGCGTTCGCCGATGTCCTCATATTTCATGAAGCCACGGTCGACTTCCTTGCGACCATGGAAATAACCCTGCCAGAGATCTCCGCCCGTCGCCCCGCTTGGGCATGCCAGGGGTTCGGTCGGCCTGGCGATAAAGGATGCCCCCGCCATGGCAGGAAAAGCAGCGCCGAGCGAAAGCGCCATCGTCAGTCCCAAAATCGGTGCCACTCGCATGTCCGCCTCCTCGCAGCCGATCCGTACGGCAACCTTTTGCTGCCGAGTCGCGTCCTCCTGATGTCCGTCTGCAAAACGGCAATTTCAAGAGGACGGACTGAGCAAACAAAGCTTTCGCTCAAGCGTGCGCGTAGCTCCAGTAGAGCTCGCGAGCACGCCGGGTGACCGGACCGATCTGGAATTCGCGTGTCTCGAAGCGCAGGATCGGCGTAACCTTTCCATAGTTACCGGCGGCAAAAATCTCGTCGGCCGAAGCCAGATCCTCGGTCTTCAGCACGCTTTCGCGGACGTCGAACCCGTCGTCGCGCAGAAGCTGGAGAAGACGGGAGCGAGTTATGCCGGCAAGGAACACACCGGTTGCCGCCGGTGTCATGACCACACCGTCCTTGGCAATGAACAGGTTAGCCGTACCGAGTTCGCAGACATTGCCGAGAACGTCGAGCAGCACGGCATTGTCGAAGCCCTTCGCCTTGGCTTCCAGCATGGCGCGCCCGTTGTTGGGATAGAGGCATCCTGCCTTGGCGTTGACCAGCGCCGTTTCAGGCAGCGGCCGGCGATAACGCGTCGTGGTCACCGCATAGCCCTCATCGATCGAGGGAATGGGGGCCTCGTAAAGGCTGAGACAGAAACGGGTCGATGCGGCTTCGGGCGGCACGCCCATGAAGCCACCGTCCTCGGCCCAGTACATCGGACGGATGTAGAGCGCCGTGTCGCCGGAGAAGCGGGAAAAACCTTCACGGGCCAGGGCGGCGATCTCTTCGGCAGAGTGCAGAGCATCAAGTCCCATGGCGGCTGCGCTGCGGTTGACGCGCTGGCAGTGAAGATCGAGGTCTGGCGCCACACCCTCGAAATAGCGAGCGCCATCAAACACCGACGAACTGAGCCATGAGGAGTGCGTGCGCACCCCCATGATCTGCACGTTGCCTTCGTGCCACTTCCCGTCCAACCACGTCCAGGTCTGAGACCAAGCCACGATAGTGTCCTTCCGTTTATCGTTGTGACCGGTCACATAACACCACCGAACGCAGCGGTACGGCAACAGCCCGATGAAAGCCGTTCCCGTGCAGTCTTTTCCGCATGTCTGTTTTGCCGGTTTCCAGATAACCGAATATATCCGATACCCAAGTTGCGAAAGCCGCCGAGTTCACGAATCGGCGGCAGCAAGCGGAGACAGCGGCATGTACCATCCGATTTTCCTGTTCGATGCCTACGGCACGCTGTTCGACGTCCACTCCGCCGTTCGCCAGCACGCGGCCGAACTCGGGCCGGATGCGCAACGCCTTTCCGAACTCTGGCGGACCAAGCAGCTCGAATATTCCTGGATCCGATCGGCAACCGGTGCCTACAAGGATTTCTGGGCGCTGACCAAAGACGCGCTCGATGCGGCCTTCGCCGTTTATCCGCAGGTCGACCCGGGCCTGCGCGAAACACTGCTCGAAGCCTATCGCCGCTGCGACTGTTTCCCCGAGGTTCCATCGGTTCTGCGTGATCTCAAGATCGCAGGCACGCGCATTGCCATTCTCTCGAACGGCAGTCCGCTGATGCTCAACCGAGCGATTCGAGCCGCCGGCCTTGGCGACATCATCGATGACGTACTCTCGGTGGATACGATCGGCTGCTACAAGCCCGACCCACGCGTCTACGAGATGGCGGCCACACACTTTCGCGTTTTTCCGAGTGCCATCTCCTTCCAGTCGTCCAATCGCTGGGATGTGGCCGGCGCTTCGAAGTTCGGTTTTCGAACCGTGTGGATCAACCGTACCGGCGCAATCGACGAATACCCCGACATGCGCCCCGCGGCCGAACTGTCCGACCTCACAGGCCTGACGAAGCTCTGACGTGGGCAGTTGTTCCTTCGTTTCGGAAAACGTAACCTCCCCTCACTAATGTGCTAGTTGCCGGTTTCGGCAGGGCTTTTGGCAACGTCGGGCGACTTGCCCCCGCCGCGATCTCAGTGGAGGCAGACATGACCGAACTTCACGCGCTTGCCGCGGCAATCGGCCTTGTGCGGGTTTGGTGGGACGTCGCAGGTCGGCAGCAGGACGTAACGGACGAAGCGCTCGGCGCCATCGCCACGGCGCTCGGCTATCCGGCCGACAGCGCGGCCGCCATCGCCCGTAGCCTCGGGCAGATCGAGGACGAACGCCAGCGCCCGCCGACCCTTATCGTCACTGACGCCGGTCGGCCAACGCCGCTCCCGGCGAGCATTGCCCGCGCCGAGCTCGTCGGAGAGGACGGGACCAGCCGCGCCCTGCCGATCGAAGGGGGCCATCTGCCGGCCATTGCAGAACCCGGCTATTATCGCCTTTCGATCGGTTCGCATGACCTGACGCTGGCCGTCGCTCCACCACGCTGTCATGGACTTGAAGCGCTCGAAGGCGACCGCCGCGTTTGGGGGCCGTCGATCCAGATTCCCTCGCTTCGCGGCGCGGTAGCGCAGCCATTTGGCAACTTCGGCCATCTCGATGACGCCGTGGCGCGCTTCGCCACCCGAGGCGCCGACGTGGTGATGATCAACCCCGTTCACGCCCTGTTTCCCGGCCATGGCATAGGCTTCAGCCCCTATTCGCCATCGAGCCGACTGTTCCTCAACGGGGCCATGGGCGACCCTGCCCTCGTCGGACTGCCGCCCCTACCTCCGGGCGAGGAAAGTGATGCGCTCATCGATTGGGAGGGAGCGCTTCCAAAGCGCCTCGCCCAGCTTAGGTCCGTCTTCAATGCCCTGACGCCCGAGTTCCGGTCCCGTGTCGTCAAGGAAAGCCTCGACGGTGGCGACACGTTGCGTCGCCACGCGACCTTCGACGCACTCGACGTGCGGTTTCGGGCGCGCGGTCTCGACGGATGGCGAACCTGGCCCGCCCCATTCCATGAGCCAGACGGCGCAGCGGTGCGGCAGTTTGCGGCCGAGAACCCCGATGAAATCACCTTCCATCTCTTTGTCCAGTGGCTTGCCCATCAGAGCCTCGTGGCCGTTCAAAGCCATGCGAAGGCGGCCGGCATGGCTGTCGGCCTGCTGGCCGATCTCGCCGTCGGCGTTCACACCGGCGGCAGCGATAGCTGGAGCCTGCGCGATCATCTGCTCGATGGCCTGACGATCGGCGCTCCACCGGATCCGCTGGGGCCGCTTGGGCAGAACTGGATGCTCACCACCTTCTCTCCGCGCGGTCTTGCGGAAAGCGGCTATGCCCCCTGGATTGCAACCCTTCGGTCGGCGCTGAGCCGCGCCGGCGGCCTCAGGATCGACCACGCCTTCGGCATGTCGCGCCTGTGGGTGATGCCCGAGGGACGCTCGTCAAGCGATGGAGCCTACCTCGCCTATCCGTTCCACGACCTCACTCGCCTCGCCGCCCTCGAATCGCATCGGGCAAAGGCTTTGATCGTGGCCGAAGACCTCGGCACCAAGCCGGGCGGCTTTGCCGAAGCAATCGATGCCGAGGGTATGTTCGGCATGCGCGTCTTGTGGTTCGAGCGCGCGCTCGATCACGGTTTCATCGGGCCGCAGGACTATCCGCCGGACAGCGTCGCGATGACCGGCACCCATGATACGAGCACCGTCGCAGGCTGGTGGACGGGACATGATCTCGACTGGGCAGAAAAGCTCGGCCGCCTGCCCCTCGATTCCAACCGCGAACGGGAAGATGAACGGAGGGCCTGGGATCGCGGCCTCCTATGGGCGACGTTCGGCGGCAGCGAGCCGCGCCCCGAACCCAATGAGTCTGCCCCGGCCGTTGAAGCTGCCCTCCGCCACATAGGTCGGTCGCGTTCGCGCCTCGCCATCGCCCCGCTTGAAGACATCCTGGCGCTGGAAGAGCAGCCCAACCTGCCTGGAACCATCACCGAGCACCCCAACTGGCGCCGCCGCATGACCGCGCCACTTGAGGATTTGCTCGCCGATCCGGATACGTCGCAGCGCATCGACGCCCTGGCGGCAGCACGAAAAGAACCGCCCGCCGGGTGGTGAAGGGAAAAGGAGGCGCGGCATGGAGGTCAGACCCGCCGAGCCGGCGGATTCCGAAGGCATGAGCGTCATCCTTCAGGAAATCGTCTCTCTTTGGAAAAGCGACCGGCCTTGCTCGGCCGGGCATGTTCGCTCGTTCTACGTCGAACACCCTGATCGTATCGAGTGTTCATTGGCGGTCTCTGGTAATGGCGCCATCCTGGGATTTCAGTCCCTGAAACTTGCCAAAGAGAGCAATGGCTGGAATGTGTCGCCGGGCTGGGGCGTCATCGGGACATATGTGAGCCTTGGAGCAGGCCATCAGGGAATAGGAACGGCCTTGTTCGCGGCCACACGACGAGCAGCCCGAGAAGCGGCATTGGCGAGCATCGACGCGACAATCGACGAAAACAATGCCCTTGGCCTTTCCTACTACGATGCCATGGGATTTCGGACCTATCGGCGCCAATCCGGCATGATTTCCAAGGTCTACACCATGTCCCCATAAGCTGATGCCCGTCACATCGGCATCAGCTTATGGATATGCATTCAGGCCAGTCTCTACTTCAGGAGGCTGCCGAGCACGCCTCGCACCAGCGCCCGCCCGATCTGTGAGCCGACCTGGCTCGACACCGAGCGCACGACCGACTTGATCGCCGCTTCGGCAACGGTCTGCCGACCACCGTAGCCATAGCTATCGCGACGGGTCACACGCTCGTCGCGCTCTTCGCGGCGGCGCCGCTCGGCCGAGGTCTCGTATTCGTCGAGGCGCGGCCGGGAAACCGGCTCATCATAACGGCCTCCCTCCTGGGCCGGCGCGGTCGGCCGGCTGCGACTCCAGCCAAAGTCCGGTACGCTGAAGCCGGGACTCTCGCGCGTCTGTCGAGGCGCCTCGACCGGCTCTCGCGCTGACCGGGCGCCGTTGGCACGCGCCTTCAGAACCTCAAACGCGGACTCCCGATCGATCGCCTCGTCATAAACGCCGGCAAGCGGGCTGGCGGCCATCAGCGCGGCGCGTTCGGCATCTTGCAGCGGCCCGAGCCGTGATGATGGCGGGCGGATCAGCGTTCGCTGAACGATCGATGGCACTGCCTTGCCTTCCAGCATCGAGACCAGCGCTTCGCCCTGCCCGAGTTCGGTGATTGCCGTAAAGGTGTCGAAGTCGGGATTCGGGCGGAAGGTCTCCGCTGCGATCTTCACCGCCTTCTGTTCGCGTGGCGTATAGGCGCGCAACGCGTGCTGCACGCGATTGCCGAGCTGAGCGAGCACGCTTTCCGGAACATCCAGCGGATTCTGGGTCACGAAATAGATGCCGACACCCTTGGAGCGGATCAGCTTCACGACCTGCTCCACCTTGTCGATCAGCGCCTTGGGTGCCTCGTCGAACAAGAGATGAGCCTCATCGAAAAAGAAGACGAGCTTGGGCTTGTCGAGATCACCCACCTCCGGCAGCTCTTCGAACAGCTCCGACAGCAGCCACAACAGGAAGGTGGCGTAGAGACGCGGCGTCTGCATCAGCTTGTCGGCGGCCAGAACGTTGACGGCGCCCCGCCCATCGCCGGTCACCTTCATCAGGTCGGAAATCTGCAAGCCGGGCTCGCCGAAGAAATGCGCGCCGCCTTGCTGTTCCAGGACCAGAAGCTGCCGCTGGATGGCACCCACCGTCGCCTTGGCAACATTGCCGTAACTTGCCGTCACCGCATCCACATTCTCGGAAACGTAGGTCAGGAGCGCACGCAGGTCCTTGAGATCGAGCAGCAGAAGCCCCTCGTCGTCGGCGACCTTGAAGACGATGTTGAGCACGCCTTCCTGGGTATCGTTGAGCTCGAGAAGGCGCGAAAGCAGAAGAGGCCCCATCTCCGACACGGTGGTCCTGACTGGGTGTCCCTTCTCGCCGAACAAGTCCCAGAAGACGGCCGGGGCTGCCTTGAGCCGATACTCGTCGGAAAAGCCGATGGCGTGCGCCCGCTCTTCCAGGAAGTCCTTGGCTTCGCCGGGAGCGCCAATGCCGGAAAGATCGCCTTTCACATCGGCGCAGAACACCGGCACGCCGGCATCAGACAGGCCCTCGGCCAATACCTGAAGCGTGACGGTCTTCCCTGTGCCGGTCGCTCCGGTGATCAGACCATGCCGATTGGCCAGCTTGAGCGTCAGGTATTCCGGCTTCGTGCTCGATCCGATGTAAACCTTGCTCTCTTCCAGCATGTGCAAATCCTTCCCAGTCGGCTTGGCAAACCAAGAGCTGTTCTAGCCCGAGTGATGATGACCGCTCAATGCCGCCGATGGAAGCAGGACTGGCGTCCACAAAGGCACGCAAGAAGAAAGCCCGCGGGCGAACCAGCGGGCTTTCATGTCGGAACTCTACAGAACGTCCTCAGCTCGCAAGCGAGATTTGCCCATAGCGCAGCGCCTCCACGACCGCCTGGGTCTTGTTGGTGGCATCGAGCTTCTCGCCGGCATTTTGCAGATGAGCGTGCACGGTTCGCTGGGAGATGTTGAGGTTCTCGGCAATGTCCTGTGCCGTCATCCCAAGGGCGGTCAACTCGAGAACGCGCCGTTCGCGCGCCGACAGGTCGCCGGGACGGGAATCGACAAGGTAGCCGAGAGCCCGCAGGCGCCGGAACGCCTGGTTACACAGAAAATCGAAAGCGACGAGATCGAGCTCGGTCAGCGACAGAGCTTCGCCGAGGCCGATAACCGCCGCCTGGTAGGGCGGGATCGACGTGATCGGCACCGCCACGATGCGTGCCGACGCCTCGGGACCGGCTGCCGCCACCAGATCGGAGTGCCCCGATATGCTGACGCCATCGATCAGGCAGGGACGATGCGCGACACGGCAGCGCTCCAGCACCGGATCGCCCTTGCTTATCGTGATGAGCTGTCCCCGTTCGGAGCGAATATCCGGCCAACGAATATGAAGAACCAACGGCTCCACCGGTCGACCCGGCATCGGCAGGCCAGAAATCAGCACGTGACTCGCGCCATGCCCGAGAAGCCGGCGCTCGATAACCTCAAAGATCTTGTTCGCACTGGAATATGTGCGGAGGCCGACTGCGTCAGCCAGGATGTCGTCCGGCGTATTCATGATTTCGACCCTACCTCCAGCCGCCGAAAGGTCGTTAGTTCGCGGCATGTGTTCTCATGCTTCAGCTTCTTTTCGCATAAAAACGCATAACTGACCGAACAGGTTCCTTCTAGATCACATTCGGAGCCAGATAAAGGCTTTGAAAGCGAAAGCGCACAATATCACACGAATTGATATGCCCCTTGCGTCAGATACAGACGTTCAACTCGCATTTGTCCTATTAATCACTCCACAAAAACTTTGCCAAAAATACGAAACCATCGACTCTTATAAGTTAATCCGAATTTTTCTCCAGTATCAACTTTGTTATTGAAATTTATCAGTAGATAATATGAAAAAAACAATATGTATTTAGTTATGAAACGTCGCTATAAATTTCTCGGCGGGGCGGTTTCAATTACCTGACTGGCCTCCCTCCATCTTAACAAGGGACAACCACTCCCTCTGATTACGTTTCGGCATTCTACCACTCTGAATTTCACCGCATAGGGCGACGCGTAAAGCCTGCCAAGCGGAAAATTTTGCCAATGGTCATATGACGTAGTGTTCAAAATTGCTCGTTCGGGGTTTTGCTGCCAGCTTCGAGCGGATAACAACAGTGTTTCTCGAGTTCCGGCGCCGCGTCGAGCGGTCTTTCCGCCACGCGTCCGCCCATTTCGGCTCATCACCCCTCGGAGTGAATCCAAAGGGCCACCCCATCTGGAGACGCCAATGTCCGTTCAAGCCGTTCTTGCCCGAGTCGATGCCGACTTTTCCAAGAGCCTCGATCGCCTGTTCGATTTCCTGCGCATCCCTTCGATTTCCGCCGACCCGGCTCACAAGGATGACTGCGCCCGCGCTGCGACCTGGCTTGTGGGAGAGCTGACCGCATTGGGTTTTGACGCCTCGGTTCGTCCGACTCCGAAGCATCCCATGGTTGTCGGCCATTATACAAAGGCCGGCCCGGACAAGCCGCACGTGTTGTTTTACGCCCATTACGACGTCCAGCCGGTCGACCCCCTGGATCTCTGGGACTCGCCCCCCTTCGAACCGGTGATCAAGAAGCAGCCCGATGGCAGCGAGCGCATCCTTGCCCGCGGGGCACAGGACGACAAAGGGCAACTCATGACTTTCCTGGAGGCTTGTCGTGCGCTGATCTCCGAGACAGGCAAGCTGCCGGTCAATGTCACCTTCTTCTCCGAAGGCGAGGAGGAATCGGGATCGCCATCGATGATCCCCTTCCTCGAGGCAAATCGCGAAGAACTGTCCGTGGATCTGGCCCTCGTCTGCGATACCGAGATGTGGGACCGGAAGACACCAGCCGTCACCACCATGCTGCGCGGCCTGGTCGGCGAAGAGATTTCTCTGCGTTGTGCCAGCCACGACCTGCACTCCGGCTCGTTCGGCGGCGCAGCGCTCAATCCGTTGCACGTTCTGACGAAGATTCTCGGCGGGCTGCATGATGATCAGGGACGCGTCACCGTTCCCGGCTTCTACGATGGCGTCACGGATATCTCGCCGGAACTTCGAGCCAACTGGGATAGCCTGGGCTTTGATGCCGCAGCCTTCCTCGCCGGTGCCGGACTGGCGACCCCGGCGGGCGAAGTCGACCGAACGGTGCTTGAGAAAATCTGGTCGCGGCCGACCTGCGAGATCAACGGCCTTGCCGGCGGCTATGCAGGCCCAGGGTTCAAGACGGTGCTGCCGGCCGCCGCCGAGGCCAAGGTATCGTTCCGTCTCGTGGCCGGGCAGGACCCGCAGAAAGTTCGCACGGCCTTCCGCCAGTATGTAACCGACCGTTTGCCGCCCGACGCCAAGATCGAGTTTCGCGAGCATGGAGGCAGCCCGGCCGTTCATCTTGCCATCGATGGCAAGGCCATGGGAAAAGCCCGCGCCGCGCTCAAGGACGAGTGGGGCAAGGAGCCTGCATTGGTCGGCTCCGGCGGTTCCATTCCGGTGGTCGGGCACTTCAAGTCGATCCTTGGCATGGACAGCCTGATGATCGGCTTTGGCTTGGACGATGATCGGATCCATTCGCCCAACGAGAAGTATGAAGTCTCAAGCTACCACGGCGGGATCCGCTCCTGGGTCCGCGTCCTGGATGCGCTGGCCAACAGAACCATTTGAGAGCGGCGCCGACGACATCACGCCGGCGCCGCCCAACTGCCTGTGCGGCCGGCAACCCTTTGTTTTCACCAGATGAGTGTTTGAACCAGTCCATTGCGCATTGACGAGGGAATTGCATAGCCTTATTGAGTGAAAAAAATCAATTCGAAGGCTGGACCCCTCAATGAAGATCACTTTGCGGACGGTTGCAGAAGCGGCTGGCGTCAGCGTCGCAACAGTCGACCGCGTGCTGAACAGACGCGATGGCGTGCGTTCGGTGACCATTGAAAAGGTGGAAAACGCCATCCGTCAGCTCGGATATGCGCCTTCGAGCCTCGCCGGTCGCGTCCAACCCGGAACCAGCCGCATCGCCTTCGTCCTGCCTCGCGGGCATAATCCTTTCTTCGAGGCCCTGGAATCGGCAATCCAGCGCCTCGGCGACTGGCTCCCCTACAAAGGGGCGAGTTTCGACATCCGTCATGTTGATGTATTTGACGGCGAGGTGCTTGCCGATGCCTTGAGGGAAATTCGGCAAGAATCCTACGCGGGCGTTGCTGTGGCAGCCCTCGACCATCCAGCCGTGCGCGAGGCAATCAACGCATTGAAGTCTGATGGCGTCGCAGTCGTGACGCTGGTGTCGGACGTCCCGAGTTCGCGTCGCGATCGCTTCATCGGCATCGACAATACCGCCGCCGGTCGTACGGCCGGCTCTCTGCTGGGGCGCTTCCTGCCCAACCAGAAGGGAAAGGTTGCCCTGGTCGCCGGCTCTCTCGCATTGAGGGACCATGCCGAACGTCGCTTTGGCTTCGAGCAGGTGATTGCCCAGGACTTTCCCGCCGTGCAGGTCATCGCCCTGCGTGAAGGGCGTGATGACCCGGCCCGCGTGCACAAGCTGGTCGAGGACCTTCTGAACCAGCACACCGATCTCGCAGGCATCTACAACGCCGGTGCGGGAAACGCCGGCGTCATCTCCGCGCTCGAGGCAAGCGGCCGCGCACGCGAGATCGTCTACATCGCCCACGAGCTCATCGAGGAAAACCGCGAGGCGCTGGTGAGAGGGACCATCGACGCGGTGATCAATCAGGATCCCGGCCATGAAGTCCGTTCGGCAGCCCGCGTGCTGCTGTCACTGACCTCGGACTGGCAGATCATCGACGATCAGGAACGCATCCGCATCGACATCTTCCTGCGCGACAATCTCCTGTAGCGCGGGACCAGGAACAAACCAGACCTTGATTATTACTGGGAGGAGACCATGACCACGTATCTCGGCCTCGACATCGGCACGTCGTCGGTGAAGGCTGTTCTCGTTGGCGACGGCGAGAAGATCATCGCCACCGCCTCTGCATCGCTCGAAGTGTCACGCCCGCATGCCGGATGGTCCGAGCAGGATGGTGACAGCTGGATCGCCGCGACGCAAAGCGCCATCGATCAACTGAAGGTCAGCCATCCCAAGGAACTCGCGGCGGTCGCCGGTATCGGTCTCTCAGGCCAGATGCACGGTGCGACGCTTCTCGACAAGGCCGACAAACCGCTTCGTCCGGCAATCCTGTGGAACGACGTCCGCTCGGCCGTCGAGTGCGGAGAGCTTGAGGCGCGTTGCCCGGAACTGCGCGCCATCGCCGGCAACATCGCCATGCCCGGCTTTACGGCGCCGAAACTTGCCTGGGTGAAGAAGCACGAGCCCGAGATTTTCGCCAAGACGGCCAAGGTATTGCTGCCGAAAGACTACGTCCGGCTCTGGCTGACCGGTGACTACGTGTCCGACATGTCGGATGCCGCCGGTACGCTGTGGCTCGATGTCGGCAAGCGCGCCTGGTCCAAGGACCTGCTGGCGGCGACCGACCTCTCGCTCGACCACATGCCGCGCCTCGTTGAGGGCACGGAGTCGTCTGGCGCCCTTCGTGCCGAACTGGTTTCCCGTTGGGGCATCGCCAAGGCGCCGGTCGTGGCCGGTGGTGGCGGAGACAATGCAGCCAGCGCCGTGGGCATGGGCGCTGTCAAGCCGGGCGCTGCCTTTGCTTCGCTCGGTACGTCGGGTGTGCTGTTCGTTTCCAACGCCTCCTTCTCGCCGAACACGGAAGGCGCGGTGCACGCCTTCTGCCACGCGGTTCCCGGAACGTGGCATCAGATGGGCGTCATCCTGTCGGCCACCGACAGCCTGCAGTGGCTGTCGCATCTCCTGGAAACCCCGGCACCGGAACTGACCAAGGGCCTGGACCCGAAGCCGGCCAAGCCGTCGCCGGTCACCTTCCTGCCCTATCTTTCCGGCGAGCGTACGCCGCACAATGATGCCGCCGCGCGCGGTGTCTTCGTTGGGCTCAGCCACACTTCCGGCAGAGCCGAGCTCACCCAGGCCGTGCTGGAAGGCGTCGCCTTCGCCTTCCGCGACTGTCTGCGCGTGCTCAATGATGCGGGCACGGATATTGATCGCGCCTTCGCCGTCGGCGGCGGTTCGCGGTCTGAAGCCTGGTTGCAGATCATGGCGGCGGTCCTCGATCGGCCGCTCGACATCACGGCTGAGGGCGACTACGGCGGAGGCTTCGGTGCCGCTCGCATGGGTCGCATCGCGGCGACTGGCGACGACCCCTTCGAAACGCTGACGCCGCCGCCGGTGGCCCGCACCGTCGAGCCGGACAAGTCGCTCGTTGCCGCCTATGCCGATCGCTACGCCAAGTATCGCGCGCTCTACCCGGCCGTTCGCGACGCGCTCGCCTGATCCTTCCATGCAAAGCAGAATTCAAAAGAGAGGAAAGACATGACGCATCCGTTCTGGGGCAACCTCAAGCCCGTCAAGTACGAGGGCCCCGAAAGTCGTAACCTGCTCGCCTTCCGCTACTACAACAAGGACCAGGTCGTTCTCGGCAAGCGCATGGAGGATCATCTGCGCTTCGCCATCGCTTACTGGCATTCCTTTGCCTGGGGCGGTGGCGATCCGTTCGGCAACGGCACTTTCCTGCGTCCGTGGTTCACCGGGTCCGACGAGCTTGAACTCGCCAAGGTGAAGGCCGACGTCGCCTTCGACCTGTTCCAGTTGCTCGGCGTGCCCTTCTACTGCTTCCACGACCGCGACGTGGCGCCGGAAGGCAAGACGCTCGCGGAGTCCAACAAGAACGTTCGCGCCATCGCCGACATTTTCGCCAAGAAGCAGGAAGAGACGGGGATCAAGCTCCTCTGGGGCACGGCCAACCTGTTCTCCCACCGCCGCTTCATGGCCGGCGCCGCGTCCAACCCCGACCCGGACGTGTTCGCCTACTCGGCAGCTCAGGTGAAGAACGTCTTCGACGTCACCAAGGAGCTCGGTGGCCAGAACTACGTGCTGTGGGGCGGCCGCGAAGGCTACGAGACCCTGCTCAACACCGACCTCAAGCAGGAACAGGACCAGCTCGGTCGCTTCCTGACCATGGTCGTCGACTACAAGCACAAGATCGGCTTCAAGGGTGCCATCCTGATCGAGCCGAAGCCGAAGGAGCCGACCAAGCACCAGTACGACTTCGATGTCGCCACGGTGTACTCCTTCCTCAAGGCCTATGGCCTGGAGAAGGAAGTCAAGGTCAACATCGAGCAGAACCATGCCATCCTCGCTGGCCATAGCTTCGAGCACGAACTGGCGCTGGCCAATGCCCTTGGCATCTTCGGTTCGGTCGACCTCAACCGTGGCGATGACCGTCTCGGCTGGGATACGGACCAGTTCGGCATGAACGTGCCCGAGCTGACGCTGGCCATGCTGGAGATCATCAAGGCGGGCGGCTTCACCACCGGCGGCCTCAACTTCGACGCCAAGGTTCGCCGCCAGTCGCTCGATCCGGAAGATCTGGTGATCGCGCACGCCGCGTCGATGGACGCCGCCGCCAAGGCGCTGCTCAACGCCGCTGCGATCATCGAGGATGGCCGTCTCGCCAAGAACCTCGAGACGCGCTATGCGGGCTGGAAAGGCGCCGAGGGTCAGGCCATCCTGGCCGGCAAGCGCTCGCTCGAAGACCTCGCGGATTACGTTGCCAAGAACAACATCAATCCCGAGCCGAAAAGCGGCAAGCAGGAGCAGTTGGAAGCGATCGTCAATCAGTTCTGCTGATCTGCGACGCTCACCACAAGAAACAAGACGAGGCCGGGATTTCCCGGCCTCACTCTTTTTCTCATTCCAGCTTTCTCGGGGGGAGCCCTTCAGGGGCGAAGGCCGCCTTACCCGACTGGCGGCACCCAGATAATACGCTGCAGCGTCGCACCGGCCAGCGTCGCATCGTCCGGCAGACCGCCGGCCGAGATGTAGCCGGGAATGGCGAAGACAAAGGTGATGTTGGGAGCGCCGCGCGCGGTGCAGATCGGCATGGCAAGCCAGTTGCCCTGCCCTTCGCGACAGGACGCACGGTCCATGTGCGTCTCGCGGAAGGTCATGCCGATACGTTCGCCATTGGGGCCGACGAGACTTTCCGATACGCCGTGAACGGCGCCGATCCGCCCTCCCTGGCCGGGCAAGACCTGCAGCACCTGCAAACCCTCGCGGAACAGCGCCAGAGCGGCGACGCTCTCGCTCTGCTCGGTCGCCATCGTCACGGACGAGACAACGTAACCAGGCTCCAATGCCTCTATCGCCTTCTTCGAGAAGGCGGTGTTCGGCGGCAGCCCCGGCACGCCGGCGGCCGTAATGCGGAACGTAGCGGCACGCGACGGTGGCGGTGGCGCGAAATCCGAGTCGGAGCCGAGGATGGAACAGCCTGCAAGGGCTGCCGACATCAGCACGCCGGACAGGCGCAGAAGGTTGCGAATGCGATTCATGCCTTTCGATAGCACAGGCGCCGCCTCGAATGAAGCGACGGGAAAGGCGTCGGGCAGTATGCAGGCCGGAACCACTGATCCTGCAACCCTCCCAAGCGCCAGCCGCGGCCTTTTTCATGTGGACCCGGTCGGTGAGCCTTCCTAGAGTTTGCCTGTGTGTGGCAGCCGACCTCTTGCGAAACCAGAAATACCGCAGAAGACGGTGGTTTCGCTGGTCATCCATCACACGAGACTTGTGAAGCAGGGACTATTCACAAATGAGAATTGCTGTTCTTGGGGCCGGGGTCATCGGCACCACCACCGCCTACTACCTCGCAAAAGCCGGGCACGAGGTTACCGTCTACGATCGCCAACCCGGCCCGGCCCTCGAAACCAGCTACGCCAACGCCGGTGAGATTTCGCCAGGCTATTCAACTCCTTGGGCAGCACCGGGCATTCCAATCAAAGCCATCAAATGGCTGTTCATGCAGCACGCTCCCCTCATTCTCCGGCCGACGCTCGACACCCGCATGCTGCCGTGGATGATGTCGCTGCTGATGAACTGCACGTCCACGGCCTACGCCCGCAACAAGGGGCGCATGCTGAGGATCGCCGGTTACTCGCGCGAATGCCTGATTGCCCTGCGGGAAGAAACCGGCATCGCCTATGACCACCGTACCCAGGGGACCGTGCAACTCTTTCGCACCCAGAAGCAACTCGACCACGCCGGCCTCGACACCGAGGTTCTCGCCGCCGACGGCGTTCCGTTCGAACTGCTCGACCGCGAAGGCGTCGCCCGCGCAGAGCCGGCATTGGCGGCGGTCAAGGACAGCTTCGTCGGTGCCTTGCGCCTGCCGCTCGACGAGACGGGCGACTGCTATCTCTTCACCAACGCATTGGCGAAGATTGCCGAAGGGCTGGGTGTGCGTTTCCGCTACGGCGTTTCCATTTCAAGGATCGAGGCGAGCGGCGGTGTCGTGAAGTCTGTCGCCACGTCCGAGGGCGACATCAGCGCCGACCACTATGTTCTGGCACTCGGTTCCTGGTCACCGATCATCGGCCGGGCCATTGGTCTCAAGCTGCCGGTCTATCCCGTGAAGGGATACTCGCTGACCGCCAATATCTCCGATGAAGCGCGTGCGCCGGTCTCCACCGTGCTCGACGAAACCTACAAGGTGGCCCTCACCCGGCTCGGTAGCCGCCTTCGCGTCGGCGGTATGGCCGAAATCGGCGGCTACAGCACCGATCTGCCGCCGGCACGCCGCGACACGCTCGAGTACGTGGCCAGCAGCCTGTTTCCTTGCGGCGACCTCAAGGCAGCCGACTACTGGTCGGGCTTGCGGCCGATGACTCCCGATGGAACGCCCATCATCGGCGCGACGCGCTATGCGAACCTGTCGCTCAATACCGGCCACGGCACACTCGGCTGGACGATGTCCTGCGGTTCGGCAAGGGCGCTTTCCGACCTGATTTCCGGTCGAAAGCCTGACATCGAGACGAAAGATCTGTCTATCGACCGCTACTGAACGCGCGCCTACCCCAAGTCAGTGATACCCCCATGCCAATCGGCGAGATTGAAGCCGCCTCGGCGATTGGCTAGCACTTGAAAAGGAGTGCCCAGCAACCCGGGGGAATCACATGTTACTGGCCTGTGGCGATGCGCTGATCGATTTCGTGCCTGTGAAGTCGGCCGATGGCCGGGACGCCTACGTGCCGGCGGTCGGGGGCTCCTGCCTCAACATCGCCGTCGCCATGTCGAGGCTCGGCGCGCTCACCGGCTTCGTCGGCGGCATCTCCAACGACATGTTCGGTAAGATGATCGCCGACCATCTGACCGCCTCCGGCGTGTCGCTGCGCTATGTCCGCCACTCCGACGACGAGACGACCCTCGCCTTCGTCCGCTTCGTCAACAACGAGCCGCATTACGCCTTCTACGACGAGACGACCGCCGCCCGTCTCTGGACCTATCGACCCGACAGTATTCCCTTCCCGGCCATCGATGTCCTGCAC